>NZ_JBIWDP010000004.1:0-134310 GCF_044762075.1 Lysinibacillus sp. NPDC097195
CCAGGATCAAACTCTCCATAAAAGAAATTTGATTAGCTCAAATTGTTTTGCTGGCATCAATTTTGATGTCCAAAATTTTTGTTTCGTTCGCTAACGTAAGTTAACTTAGAAACTATATTGATTACGTTTTGCTTGTTCAGTTTTCAAGGTTCATTTTGTTTCGTTTGTCGCGTCATCTCTTGGCGACTTATACATAATAACATCGATTAATCATGAAAGTCAACACAAAATCATAAGTTTTTTTAAGGAGTTTATTTTTTCGTTTAAAATTATAGAAATGGGGTTTTTATTATGGTTCGTAAAACGTTGATATCATTGGGTTTGTTAGTAATATTGTTCGTCTTTATCAAACCAATAAATTCTACAATGATTTCTGTATTCAATATTGCTAATGCACCAACTGTTGTAACAAAAGGCCATTATGGTACTTCTCTCATTGTCGAAATTTCTTTTTCTGATGATGCCTTATTAGATTGGCTAAAAAATGTAAAAGGTCCTTATCCTCTTCTTCTGTTAGACGCAGCATGGATTGAACGTTCACCTGAACATATTAAAGTCATACAAGAAAGAAAACTCCCTACTGGATTATTAGGTCCTGATGATTCCATAGAAGAACCAATTGATATTGCGTTAATACAAAAAGATGTGACGACTTATGAAAAATATTTAAAAACAACACCACTGTGGTTTGCTACACGGAATCATCAATACTCTCAAGAGCTACAAAAAAGTTTATTTCAAAAACAAGTAAACATTCTTTCTCCTTCACTTATATGGCAAGGAGAAAAAACACCAAAATTGCAAAAAGGTGATTTTTTATTTATTTCGTTGCATCAAGACAACAAAGTATCTTTTAAAGAATTAAATACTTTATTACAGCAGAATAAATTTATGTCTATAGAAGAAAATATATTTGGTTACTCTGTTCAATCTAAAAAAACCCCATAATAAAAGTAGCCTCATTATTTTGAGGCTACTCATTTTAGCGTTAATTATGCATTTTTTGTTTGATTCAATCGCGCTTTTCGACGTGCTTCTAATTTTTTACGATCTTCATCGGATTTTGCATTGTATTTAGGTAATACTAATAATTGATAGGCATTTACAGCTAGTAGTGGGAATAATAATAAAGCGACATATTCATTAATATTTTCATCACGCCCCATTAATGCAATGGTCCACTCCAATGTTGTAATGACAATCATAAAAAACATCGCAGATACTAACACATGTTTTTTCCCTGTCATTTTCACTTTTTGAACAGCTGTAGCAATTGAGCCGAAAATTAAAACAATTAACAGCCCTAAATAAAATAGCCAGCTTTGTCCATCTTTAATACCTGGTACAAAGCGGAAGAAGATAATATCAAAAATAGTAAAAGCAATTAATAATAGCTGTACCCAATTCCACAATGTTAGTGTTCTAAAGATGTTAACACCGACTTGATGCAGTGTTAAATAAGCGAAAAACCCCGCTTGCGCAATAACACTCATTGTAAATCCTAGAAATACCATCCATAAAAGCCCTGCGAAAAATTCGCCCCATTGACCATTTGCTACATATGGTTGAAAGAAGCTCCATCGAATAAATAAACTAAAAATTCCGTTGACTACGCCACCAACGAGCATTGCAAAGAAGAAAAACTTTGCCCAATTTCGTATCGTCACAACTCAAAGTCCCCCAATTTTTTCATATATCTGTAATCATTTTAACAATGCATTGTTAAAAAAGCTATTTCTCTTCGCAAGCTATACATAAAGTCCTCATAAATGTGAACAATAATTGAAAGAGTCTATCTATAGAAAGGACTGATGTTTCATGCGAAAATTGACTTTATTACTGCTCTTGACGCTTTTACTTGCCGCCTGCTCACAAGATAAAACCTCTAACATGTCTTATGATGAGATAAAAAAAATTATGATTGACTCTCTACAAACTGACGATGGTAAAAAAGCGTTACGCCAGCTTTTAGAAGAACCAAGTTTTCGTGAATTATTAATATTGGAACACGATGAAGTGAAAAAGGCGACAGAAGAGACTTTGCTTTCAAAGGAAGCGGAGGATTTTTGGAAAAAGACATTCGAAGATCCGAAATTTAAAGAAACTGTAGCCAAAAGTATGCAAAAGCAGCAACAGGATATTATGAAGGAGCTAATGAAAGACCCTACTTTCCAAAAGGATATGGAGTCATTCTTTGGTCAACCTGATATGCAAAAACAAATGGAGACGATTTTAAAATCGTCCAATCTTCGCAAGCAAATGGAGGAAGTCGTAAAGGAAACGATTGAAAGTCCCCTCATGCAGGCAAAATGGCAGGAGCTTATTCAAAAAAGCGGTGAAAGTGCCTCATCAGAAAGTGGTAGTAAAAAAGAGGCAAGTGGCGATAGTGGCAGCTCTAGTAAGGATGAAAAAAGCAAATAATGTCTTACAACAAAAAAGATTTCCTCAGCGACTTGAGGAAATCTTTTTGTTTATTTATTTAATTTATTAATGATTTTCGTTGCAATATTTAAATACGTTTGTCCTGTTGGGTGCTTTTCGGCATACACAGAAGGTGCAAATTCCTCATCTGTCCAATCTGGTTGACCTAATGGAATTTGTCCAAGCAGTTCGGTACGTAGCTCTTCCGTTAATTTTGCACCGCCACCTTGGCCAAATACAAATTCACGCTCACCTGATTTTGATTCAAACCATGCCATGTTCTCAATAACACCTAGAATTTCATGGTCCGTTTGTAAAGCCATTGCTCCTGCACGAGCTGCAACAAATGCTGCTGTTGGGTGAGGCGTTGTTACAACAATTTCTTTAGACGATGGTAACATTTGATGAATGTCTAAAGCGACATCGCCTGTACCTGGTGGTAAATCTAATAGAAGGTAATCTAGCTCGCCCCATTCCACATCACGAAAGAATTGATCTAATACCTTCCCTAACATTGGCCCACGCCAAACAATCGGTGCGTTATTTTCCACGAAGAATCCCATTGAGATTACTTTTACACCAAAACGGTCAACTGGGAAAATGCGATTATCTACTACCTTCGGCATATCAGTAACACCCATCATATCTGGCACACTGAATCCGTAAATGTCCGCATCTATAAGGCCTACTTTTTTCCCTAAACGCGCTAATGCTACCGCTAAGTTCACAGATACTGTAGATTTCCCTACGCCACCTTTACCAGAAGCAATTGAAATCACTTGCACTGTGCTTAGTGGTGATAAAATATCTTGTGCCTCTGCTTCTGTTGCTGTGCCACGGAAGCTTTGTAATTTTTCTGCTGATAATTCCTCAAAGCGGATACCTACTGTGTTAGCACCCGCTTCTTTTAATACATCTACAATTTTCATTTGAAGTTGCATTTGTTCAGGCGTATTCGTTTTAGCAATCGCAATTTTTACACTGACATGATTTTTTTCTTCTTTTATTGCCACGTTCGTAATGCCGTCAGTTTCTGCCAAGGATTTATGTAAAAATGGATCTTGTAGTTGTCCCAGTATTTCTCGTACTTGTTGTTCAGTTATCACGACGAACACTCCCCTTATTTTCTGTCAATGTTAGTATATCATAATGCTCTGATTTACATAGTAGCAGTTGCTCTATTCAATTTTATCAAGCATATAGTTTTCTATACCTTCAACTATCGCATTTGCCATTTTTTCTTGATATTTTTTATCCACTAATAGTGCACGTTCCTCATCATTGCTGATAAATCCAGTCTCCACTAATGCAGCAGGTACTTCTGCCTTTTTCAGCAAGTAGATTTGCTTGATCGACAAAGCCTCTCGATCCGTATTTTGTAAGTTTGTACGAATTGATTGCTGAATGCTCTTTGCTAGCAATTCACCATCAGCATGTCCGTCTTTATGATAAAACACCTGCGCTCCACGCCACTTTGTTTCAGGAATTGCATTAGCATGAATTGTAATGAACATATCTGGTTGTTCTTTTGCCACAATATCTTTTCGTAAAAAGATATCCTGCTTTTTTCGTTCTCTCATTGTGCCAAACTTTTCAGATGACGCGTGTTCTTCAATAACATCTCCATCTGTTGTACGTGTCATCACGACCGTTGCGCCTTTCTTCTTTAGTTGCTTCTCCACGTGCTGAGCAATTGCCAATGTAATATCCTTTTCAATTACTTCGCCCTTTGAAGCACCTCCATCCTGACCACCATGTCCCGCATCAATGACAATTTTAATGCCACCAAGTGGGTCAGGTAAGAAGAAGTTGCGGTCCGAAGCATTCGTTTCATATGCCACGACCACTATACTCATTAGCATAATTACTCCTAGTGCAAGCCAGCGCTTCACCCATATCCACCACCCTTTATATATAGTGTACGAAGTTAGTGATGGAACTATGCTAGAAAGTAAACAAAAAAACTCCCAAGCTTCTTGAGAGTTTGGAAAGTATTATTCTGTACATGATTAGGCTAATAAATGGAGGCATCAATAAAACAAAGAAAAAAAACAAAACTCTTTTTAGGAATATTCTAAAATTTTTAGGTAAGGGGAGGCATTACGAAATCCTAAACACTGAAGTACTTATTATAGATAGTCTATAGTGTAAAATATTAATATCACCCCAACTATACACATAATCCAGGACAGAGCAGTACTTTTACTGCTTGATATTTTATTCCGAAGTTTAACTAAAGTAGGGTTTATCATCTGTCCAAACAATTTATATCCTAGAAATATCAACAGAGCTGGTAACACCATAATAAAATTGTATGCTGCGATAATTGGAAGCCAATGATAGATAGGTATATCTATTGACGTTAATACGCCAATAGCAGCAAAATACGGTAAAGCTGTTCCTGCCTCAATGACAAATGTTGTAACACCAATAATAATCACCGACAAGACACTTTGAGTTTTAGGCTTCGGAATATTCCCCTTTTTATTTGCTGGGAGAAAAAAGCTAACAGTAAATAATATCATCCCTACACAAAAGATTAGCCAACTAACTATTTTGTTTTGGAAAATATTTGATAATGCTTCCGTAATAAAATGTATGCCTACCATCATGATGACCCCTAATAAAAAATATAGTAGTCCAACCGTACCTAGATATACTAATAATCTCAATGTTAAATTTCTATTGTCATTTAAAACGAGAAATAATGTAACACCAATAATGGTAGGGCTAAATGTGTCTATAAGAGCTAAGCCACCTAAATAAAGTAAAATATCTGTTCCCATCTTTCCCTCCATATTTCAAAAAACTATAATTGATTACCGAGATAATATAAATATGCCTTTTCCATAAAGTTAAGAGTTTCCTGATCAAGTGGATATAAATTATATTTTTGGGACTCCTCGGGCGACATTCTAATGTCCCAAAGTTTTTCTAAAAAAGCATCTTCGTCATGATAGTCTTCATCTTTTTTTACAGCCATTCTCTCAATAATGTTTTGTACCCGAGTACTTCTATAACCAAGTTGCATATATTTTTTTAATTGTCCTACTAAAGCAATCCACTCTAAGGAGTCTGGATCGCTACTACCCATTTTCGGAAGTTTTTCTAGTACTTCCGTGTTTTTAATATTGAATTTATCTCGATTAATATTTAGATTTTCTTTAGAATCCCTACTGTTATATAGATCAATGATTTTTTTAATCCTAAATTCTTCGCCATCAATCGCTATACCGTTTATTAACTCCCTTAGACTAATTTCTATCTCTGAAAGCCGTTCCTTTTCATTCATAACATAAGATAATTGTTTCATTAGACTATCTGACCAATCCCATTCTTCAGACTCCAACATAATTTTGATTTCACTTAATTGAAATCCTATAGTTTTTAAGAATTGGATTTGCTGAAGTTTCTTTAACTCAGTGTTTGAGTATAATCGATGACCTCCTTCCGTTTTAGATACAGGTTTTAAAAGCCCAATTTTGTCATAATATCTAAAAGTTCTAGCTGAAACACCGCTCAGTTTTTTAAATTCATTGATATGATACAAGCTAATACCCTACTTTCTCATTCATTTGTCTGCTTAAAAAACATGGTTTTTAATATGTAACCAATGCCTAAGCCAATTAGCATCCCTGGAAAAGCATTATTAAAAAGTAAACCGACTCCCGCTCCAATAATAACGCAAGCATAAATAATAATATCGTCCTTCTTCATAATTGGATTCCCCTTATAAATTAGTGTTAAAGTAAAAGCTTTAATAACAGTATAAAAGATGACGTAACGTCAATTTCAAGTACTTTAAACATTCTATTACATAAAATTTGAAACTGACCTTTCGTTTAACAAATAGCAGGCGTTCAACAGAGCAGAAGAAGACGTTTCAAAGGTGATTTTGATACATCTTGTAGGAACAGATGTTATGTAAATGCTAAGAAAAGCACCAGCAAAATGCTGATGCTTTAAATCTGTTAAGTTCTTTATTTAGTTTAAGCTGATTTAGATCAACTTGTACAAAAAAACCCTCCCCCACAAAAGTGGGAAAGGGTTTTGAAAACGTATATATAATCGGTTGATTAACGTTTTGAGAACTGAGGTGCACGACGAGCGCCGCGTAGACCTGGTTTTTTACGTTCTTTCATGCGTGAATCACGAGTAAGTAATCCAGCAGATTTAAGTGCAGCACGGAAATCTGGGTCTACTTGAAGTAGAGCACGAGCGATACCATGACGTACAGCTCCAGCTTGACCAGTGTATCCACCACCGTTAACGTTTACGTGGATATCATAGCTTCCTGTAGTTTCAGTAGCTACTAATGGTTGTTTAATTACTTCACGTAATGCAGCGAATGGTACGTACTCTTCGATTTCACGTTTGTTGATAACAATTTTACCTGTACCTGGTACTAAACGTACGCGAGCTACAGAGCTTTTACGGCGACCAGTGCCGATGTATTGAACTTGTGCCAAAGTAATATCCTCCTCTTAAATTATATTATCCGCGAAGCTCATAAGCTTCTGGTTTTTGTGCAGCATGTGGGTGCTCAGTTCCAGTGTAAACGTTAAGTTTACCGAACATTTTACGACCTAAAGAGTTTTTAGGAAGCATCCCTTTTACAGCTAATTCGATCATACGTGTTGGGTACTTTTCTAACATTTCACCAGCAGTACGAGTTTTTAAACCACCCGCAAATTGAGTATGGTGACGGTAAAGTTTACCCTCTAATTTGTTACCAGTTAAATGGATTTTGTCAGCGTTGATGATGATTACGTGATCACCTGTGTCAACGTTTGGTGTGAATGTTGGTTTATGTTTACCACGTAAGATTGCAGCTACTTCAGAAGCTAAACGTCCAAGAGTTTGGCCTTCTGCATCAACTACTAACCATTTACGGTCTACTTCGTGACCTTTAGCCATGAATGTTGTACGCATGTATATATCCTCCTAATCGATTCGATTACCGTTATTTTTCATTAGTCTACACTATAAGTTTCGGGGCTTATTTGTGGTGGTAATGAAAATACCATCTGTTATCATATAATGAATGGCTTTTAAAGTCAAGTAATTTCATTAAACACCTGGTGAAGTTGTACAGGGTAACGATTAGCCTTTTCATTGGCATTTTGCCCCTTATATTTTGTTCCATTTATGCGAATTCCCACACCTATAAAACATACAGTAGTTCTTTAAACAATTCGCCCTAATAGAACACTTTTTCAAGGTATAAACCTTGCGGTGGAGCTGTTTTGCCAGCTTGATCGCGATCCATCGATGCTACAACGGTCTCGACATTTTTTACTGCTCTACGCCCTATGCCGACTTCCCATAAAGTGCCGGCAATGATGCGCACCATATTGTATAAGAAGCCACTTCCTTCAATGACCATATGTAGCTCTTCACCATGCCATTCAAATTCGAGGGCGTTGACTGTTCGCACTTTATTTTGCACACTCGTATTGGCCGCACAGAAGCAGGAGAAGTCATGCGTTCCAATGATAGCTTTAGCCGCCTCCTGCATCGCATCTACGTCTGGTTTCACCCCATTGGTCTCTACTGTGTAATGTCTACGGAATGGGCTTTGTACAGGCTCACACGACCATATATAACGATAGCGTTTGCCTGTTACACTATAGCGCGCATGAAAATCAGCTGCTACTTCCTCAACGGACAGTACACGGATATCTCTCGGAAGCTGCACATTCAATGCTTTCATATACTTTTCGACCGGTATGGCAAGCGGCGTATCAAAATGTAGTGTTTGTCCAGTTGCATGTACTCTCGCATCCGTGCGACCACTTGCCGTTACTTTAATATTGTTACCTTTATGCATAATAGCAAGTACACGCTCTACTTCTGCTTGTACCGTACGCTCTCCTGGTTGCACTTGATAACCAGAAAATTGCGTTCCATCATAACTAATAATTGCTTTTAATCGTCGCATAAAGCTACTCCTTTAACTTCTATAGAAAAATAATAAAACTGCCATTGCTAGTAATAGCACAAGTGCTAGTGTATCTCCCATGTCCCATTTGAGCTTGCGATAGCGCGTACGTCCTTCGCCGCCTCGATAGCCTCGAACTTCCATCGCAGTCGCCAAGTCCTCTGCACGTTTAAAGGCACTGACGAAGAGTGGTACTAACAGTGGTACAACCGCTTTAATACGATCTTTAATTGGTCCTGATGATAAATCAGAGCCACGTGCCATTTGCGCCTTCATTATCTTATCTGTTTCATCCATTAGCGTTGGAATAAAACGCAATGAAATAGACATCATTAGCGCTAACTCATGTACAGGTACTTTTATTTTTTTCAATGGGTTGAGCAATACTTCAATCCCATCTGTAATGGAAATTGGTGATGTTGTCAAAGTTAAAATAGACGTCATAAACACGAGCACAAGGAAACGTGTAGCAATATAGATCCCTTGACGAACGCCGCCCTCATAGACGGAGATAAACTGCCAATGCCATAATAGGTCGCCTTCTTTCGTCATAAAAACATGAAGCAAGAAAGTAAATGCCATTAAAAACAGCACAGGCTTCAAGCCATTGATTAAAAAGTACAAGCGTATTCGTGACACTAAAACGATGAGCAATGTAAAAGCTAATAGTATGGCATAGGTTATCGTATTATTCGCTAAAAATACAATAATAATAAAGGCAAATACGAATATGAGTTTAGATCGTGGGTCAAGCCTATGGACAGGAGAATCTCCTGGCAGGAAGCGCCCGAAAATCATCTTCTCCATCATGACTCTGCACGCTCCTCTCTCAACAATCGAGCCACTTCCATCGCTAGCTCTTCCTCTGTTAAACATACTTTTGCCAAAGATGCATTCATCATCTTTTCAATTTTTTGTTGAAAGCGCACAATACGAGGAGGTTCTAAACGAAATTGCTTTAACACCTCTATATCCTTAAAAATATCACGTGGTGTACCACTCAATACATTTTTACCCTCATGCATGATGATAAGGTTGTCCGCATAACGAGCGGCATCTTCCATACTGTGTGTCACAAGAATCGTCGTTAAATTACGCTCCTGATGTAACGCATAAAACATATCCATAATTTCCTTTTGACCACGAGGATCTAGCCCAGCTGTTGGTTCATCTAGAACAATGACCTCGGGCTCCATTGCCAACACACCAGCAATTGCTACTCGCCGCATTTGTCCACCTGATAAATCAAACGGTGACTTATCAAGCACGCTGTCAGGCAAGCCCACTAAACGAACAAGCTCTCTTGCACGCGCCTCTGCCTCTTTCTCTGGGACACCGAAATTCATTGGCCCGAACATAATATCCTTTAATACCGTTTCTTCAAACAGCTGATGCTCTGGAAATTGAAAAACAATGCCAACACGTTGGCGAATCGCTTTTAAATCTTTCGCCTTTTTGCCAGCTTCCACAGTCCGATCGCCAATTTGCACCTTGCCTGTTGTAGGCTTTAACAGCGCATTAAAATGCTGAAGGATTGTCGACTTACCGGAACCTGTATGACCAATAATCGCTTGGTACGTATGTGATGGAATGTCAAAGTTGACATCGAATAAGGCACGTTTTTCAAAAGGCGTGCCTTGGGCGTAGGCATAGCTTACTTGTTGAAGTTTGATGTCCATAAATCATTCACCAACTCTTCTTCTGTCATATGTTGTCCCATTAACGGAACACCTTCCTTTTGCAATAGCTTAGATAACTTCATGGCAAATGGTAGATCAAGTCCTAGCTCCGTTAGCTTGTCCCCTAGTGAAAAAATTTCAGCAGGTGATCCTTCCGCAAACTTCTTACCATCGTTCATAAAAAGCACCCGATCGGCCAACATTGCTTCTTCTAAATCATGGGTAATCGATAGAACCGTTAGCCCTGTTTCGGCGCGTAATGTTTGTACTGTTTGTAATACTTCGATACGACCTTGTGGATCTAACATCGATGTGGCTTCATCTAAAATAAGTAATTTCGGCTTTAATGCTAGTGCTCCTGCAATCGCGACACGTTGCTTCTGTCCGCCCGATAAATGATGTGGCTCATGGTCCAAAAAATTCCCCATCTTTACTTGATCCAGTGCCGCATGTACACGTTTCACCATCTCTTCAAAGGGAATGCCATTGTTCTCAAGCGCAAAAGCTACATCATCTTGTACGGTAGCACCGACAAACTGATTGTCTGGATTTTGAAACACCATCCCCATTTGTGAGCGACATTGCCAAAGATTATCTTCATTTAATACTTCACGTAGTATACGAACGTCCCCTTGCTGTGGGAATAATAAACCATTCATTAGTTTGGCAATCGTTGATTTACCCGATCCATTATGGCCTACGATAGCAATCCACTCGCCTTCTTGCACGGCAAAGCTTACATTTTCAACTGCATTTCGTAGCTCAGGGTGATCAGGTGTATATGAAAACGTCACATTATTTAACGATAAAATTTCAGGCATTTCTAGAACTCCTCTCTACATGCTCAGCTATACTAACTAACTTACACTTTTTTATGTATGAATTCTACTACAATCAATATGTCGGTATAAGAAAAATGCTTCCACACTAATTCCTATATATTAAAAAAAGCACCATCAATTGGCGCTGTTAATAATAAAAAAGCGCGCACCTCATTCGATAGAAATGCGCTAGTCGTTACATTTACAAGAAACACGGGTGCTCAAGCCCTTGCCTCTTTTGAATGAGGTGCGGAGAGCTAAACGAGACGCCACACAACAGTGTCCGCTCATCATAACGCTCAGCTTAATTATTTGTCGTATAAATCGTTTTATAAAAAAGAGGGTGGTGGTTCCACCCTCTTCACCACTTGTGTTCTCTTATGATTAAACTAGTTCAATCACAACAACAGGTGCACCGTCACCACGACGAGGACCTACTTTAAGAATACGAGTGTAACCACCTTGACGTTCTGCGTAACGTGGTGCAACATCATCAAATAGCTTTTGTAGCGCAAATGAAGTTGTTTCGTTACCTTCTTCGTCAGTAGTTGTTACTAGTTCACGACGGATGAATGCAGCAGCTTGACGGCGTGCATGTAAATCTCCGCGTTTACCTAAAGTAATCATTTTTTCAACAGCTTTACGTACTTCTTTAGCGCGAGCCTCAGTAGTTTCGATACGCTCGTTGATGATTAAATCAGTAGCTAAGTCACGTAACATCGCTTTACGTTGAGAACTTGTACGACCAAGTTTTCTGTAACCCATGGATGTTTCCCTCCTTTATAAAAAATATCTGATCTTATAAGTTTTGTTTAAATCGCTTAGTCTTCTTTGCGTAATCCTAAACCAAGCTCTTCTAACTTCGCTTTTACTTCTTCTAATGACTTACGTCCAAGGTTACGAACTTTCATCATGTCGTCTTCTGACTTATTCGCAAGTTCTAGTACTGTATTAATACCAGCGCGTTTTAAGCAGTTGTAAGAACGTACAGAAAGTTCAAGTTGTTCGTTAGTCATGTCTAAAACTTTTTCTTTTTGATCTTCTTCTTTTTCGACCATGATTTCAGCAGTTTGTGCCTCATCCGTCATGCCAACAAAGATGTTTAGATGCTCGGTTAAAATTTTTGCTCCGAGCGAAATCGCCTCTTTCGGACCGATGCTACCATCTGTCCACACATCAAGAGAAAGTTTATCGTAGTCAGAAGACTGACCTACACGAGTATTTTCCACTTGGAAATTGACGCGTGATACTGGAGTGTAAATAGAGTCGATCGGGATCACGCCGATAGGAAGATCCTCACGTTTGTTTTGATCAGCAGGAGTGTAACCACGGCCGCGTTGAGCGTACATACGCATACGTAAATGACCGTTTTTAGCGATTGTTGCAATATATAGATCTGGGTTTAAAATTTCTACGTCACTGTCATGTGTAATGTCAGCAGCCGTAACTGTTCCATCGCCCTTTACATCAATCTCAATAACTTTTTCTTCGTCAGAGTAGATTTTAAGAGCAAGCTTTTTCACGTTCAAAATAATTGAAGCTACATCTTCTACAACGCCTTCTACAGTTGAGAACTCGTGAAGTACACCATCAATTTGGATTGAAGTGACTGCAGCTCCTGGTAATGAAGACAGAAGGATACGACGTAAAGAATTACCCAAAGTGTTTCCATATCCGCGTTCAAGCGGTTCTACAACAAACTTTCCATATTTGGAATCTTCGCTGATCTCCACCGTTTCAATCTTTGGTTTTTCAATTTCGATCATTTCATTTACCCTCCTTCAAAACATCGAATGTATAGGTTCTTTCCATCATAGATTCGATCGTCAGTGACGTATCGTTTATTATCTGCACAAGACAGTCTGTACAAAAAATGATGTTCTCATACAATATGAGACGCACCCATTACACGCGACGACGTTTTGGCGGACGGCAACCATTGTGAGGAACTGGAGTAACGTCTTTAATAGCAGTTACTTCTAAACCAGCAGCTTGAAGTGCACGAATTGCAGCTTCACGACCAGCACCAGGACCTTTAACAGTTACTTCCAACGTTTTCAGACCATGTTCAAGGGATGTTTTAGCAGCAGTTTCTGCAGCCATTTGTGCAGCGAAAGGTGTAGATTTACGTGAACCACGGAAACCAAGAGCACCAGCACTTGACCAAGATACAGCGTTACCTTGCATATCTGTAATCGTTACAATTGTATTGTTAAATGTAGAACGGATGTGTGCAATACCAGATTCGATATTCTTTTTCACACGACGTTTACGAGTTTGTTGTTTACGAGCCATGTTAAGAAGGAACCTCCTTTACGTATTATTTTTTCTTGTTCGCAACTGTTTTACGAGGACCTTTACGCGTACGCGCATTGTTCTTCGTATTTTGACCACGAACAGGTAAACCACGACGGTGACGGATACCACGGAATGAACCGATTTCCATCAGACGTTTAATGTTTAATGAAGTTTCGCGACGTAAGTCACCTTCAAGTTTGTAAGAATCTAATTGTTCACGGATTTGGTTTAACTGATCTTCAGTTAAGTCGCGTACGCGTGTATCTTCTGAAATACCTGCGTCTGCTAATACTTTCTGAGCAGTAGTTTTACCAATACCGTAAATGTAAGTTAATGAAATTACCACGCGTTTGTCGCGAGGAATGTCAACACCAGCAATACGTGCCATGTACGTTGTGCACCTCCTTTAGAATCAACCTTGTTTTTGTTTGTGTTTAGGATTTTCACAGATTACCATTACTTTACCGCGTCGGCGAATTACTTTACATTTTTCGCAGATCGGTTTCACAGATGGTCTCACTTTCATCTAACCTAACCTCCTTAGTAGTCCGGAGCGCAAAAGATTATTTAAAACGGTATGTGATACGACCGCGAGTTAAATCATAAGGAGATAACTCGATAGTAACCTTATCTCCAGGTAGAATGCGGATAAAGTGCATACGAATCTTACCAGATACGTGTGCTAAAATCACATGTCCATTTTCTAATTCTACCTTAAACATCGCGTTTGGCAAAGTCTCAACAACTGTCCCTTCGACTTCAATTACATCATCTTTCGCCATCTACTCTGTCTCTCCTCTCTATATGCAAATTAAAGTTCTCATCGTTACATCAAACGGATATCTGCTGCAACTATAGAAGCAACCTCGTTTCAACATATGTTTGGATTGTATGAGAGATGTTTGAAAGACGCTCGTCTGGTTTCGCTTCACACAATCCACGGAATATACAGGACCAGTATGGGCACTGAATCTCCCATGTTTACACGAATACCGGAATGTCTTTGATGAGATATTCATACCCGTTACACAGATGCTTCCACGAAACCCATTATACTCTCTCAAAAGTCATGTTGCACTTTTTAAAAGAAATATATACCGGGCACAATATGCTTTTGCAACTCTCAAAAAAATTATGTTTCGGTGTTGCTCCCGCATGCCTCCCGCGGAAGCAGTATTCTGCGCCCGGAGCCGGGTATCAGCTGCGGCTGCCCTGTAAAAGAGCATCAAGATCAGCAAACACTTTATTAATATCTTGCTGTCCATCTATATTTGTTAACACACCTTTTGCTTCATAGAAATTCAGCAATGGTTGTGCTTGATTCATATTTACTTCCAGACGGTTTGCAACCGTTTCAGGATTATCATCCGCACGTGTGTAAAGTTCGCCACCATCTTTATCACATTTCCCTTCCACAGCAGGTGGATTGAAAATTAAATGATAAGATGTGCCACAAGTTTTACAAATACGACGACCTGATAAACGAGCAATTAGCTCATCCTTTTCAACTTGAATGTTTAACGTATGCTCAATAGCTTTACCAAGATCAGCTAAAATGCTATCTAAAGCTTCAGCTTGTGGAACAGTACGTGGGAATCCATCTAATAAGAAGCCCTTTTCACAATCAGGTTTAGCAAGTCGCTCACGAACAATACCAATCGTTACTTCGTCCGGTACAAGAGCACCTTGATCCATAAACGATTTAGCCTGTAAGCCTAGTTCTGTACCATCTTTAATAGCGGCACGGAACATATCGCCTGTAGAAATATGAGGAATTGCGTACTTCTCAACAATTTTATCTGCCTGTGTACCTTTACCAGCACCTGGCAGACCCATTAAAACGATATTCATCGGAAATAGTCCTCCCACAAAAGGTTTGTTGATTTAAAGGAAACGAAGAACGTTCCCTAAAAATCAACATTATTTCATAAAGCCTTTGTAGTGACGTTTAACAAGTTGTGATTCTAGCTGTTTCATCGTTTCTAGCGCTACGCCGACTACGATAATTATACTAGTACCACCGATTTGCACTGAAGCAGGTAGATTCATAAGATTGATGAATATAATCGGCATTACAGCAATTACAGTTAAGAAAATCGCGCCAACAAAAGTTAGACGATATAACACGCTTGTTAAATACGTTTGAGTGTTTTCACCCGGGCGAATACCTGGAATGTAAGCACCTTGTTTTTTCAAGTTGTCTGCCACATTTTCTGGATTCACTTGTACGAATGCATAGAAATATGTGAACGCGACGATCAATGCAACGTAAATCAACATCCCAACTGGCTTTTGATAATCAAAAGTGTTTTCAATGAATGCTGTTACATCGTTTTGACCAAAGAACGCAGCTAACGTACGAGGTGTAACAAGGAACGCTACTGAGAAGATTACCGGAATAACCCCTGCAGCATTTACTTTTAACGGTAAGTGCGTTTGTTGACCACCAGTTTGTTGGTTACGTCCAGTAACTCGTTTTGCATATTGAATTGGAATTTTACGAAGTGCTTGTTGCACGTAAATAACCCCAACGACAATTGCAAGTAAAATCAAAGCAAGTAATGCAAGGATGATAATGTTAATAAACAGTTTATCACCAGCACCCTCAATTTGTTGTGCGTAAATTTGGTTTATTCCTGTAGGTAATGCTGCAACGATACCTCCGAAGATAACAACAGAAATACCATTACCAACACCGTGTGCAGTAATTTGCTCAGCAAGCCATACAAGGAAAGCTGTACCCGCTGTCAATACAATTGAAATTGTAACGTAAGTTAGAATTCCCTCTTCTTTAATCAACGACCCACCATACATTTTGTTGAAGCCAAATGACATGGCGAATGATTGGATAAAGGCAAGGATAATTGTAAAGTAACGTGTGAATTGTGCAAGTTTACGTCTTCCGACTTCACCTTGCTTTGCCCACTCAGCAAACTTCGGTACTACGTCCATTTGCAATAATTGAACAATAATTGAGGCTGTGATGTATGGCATAATTCCCATCGCGAAGATAGAGAAGTTTTTCAAAGCACCACCGCCAAAAGTATTGAGGAAACCAACGAGGTTAAACTCATCAGTTGCCTTTAATACATTTGCGTCAACGTTCGGTACTGGTATGAATGTACCAATACGGAATACGATTAACATTAAAAGAGTGAAAATGATTTTATTTCTTATATCTCGAACACGCATAAAGTTAGAGATCGTCTGAAACATTAAATCACCTCAGTAGTTCCGCCGGCATTCTCGATTGCTTCTTTAGCTGAAGCTGAGAATTTATGAGCTTTTACAGTAAGCTTTTTGTTAAGTGTTCCGTTTCCAAGAACTTTAATTCCAGCTTTCTCATTGCTCACTAGACCAGTTTCAAGTAATAATGCAGTTGTTACTTCTGCACCGTCTTCGAAACGGTTTAATGTGTCAAGGTTAACGATAGCGTATTCTTTACGGTTAATGTTCGTAAAGCCACGTTTAGGTAAACGACGGAATAACGGGTTTTGACCGCCCTCAAAGCCTGGGCGTACACCGCCACCAGAACGAGCGTTTTGACCTTTATGACCTTTACCTGCTGTTTTACCGTTACCAGAACCGATACCACGACCAACGCGGTTGCGTTGTTTACGAGAACCTTCTGCTGGTTTTAACTCATGCAGTTTCATAGTGGGTGGCACCTCCTTGTTCATTAATTGAAAATTAATTTTCTTTTACAGTAACTAAGTGAGCTACTACATCAATCATACCGCGAGTAGCTGCATTATCAGCTTTCTCAACAGTTTGATTTAATTTACGTAAGCCTAGAGCTTCAATAGTTTTACGTTGTGCCGGTTTAGAACCGATCACAGATTTTGTAAGGGTGATTTCTAATTTGTTAGCCATTATTATTCCCCCCTTATCCTAATATTTCTTCCACTGATTTGCCACGTAATTTTGCAACGTCCTCTACGCGTTTTAATTCAGTTAAACCTTGAACAGTAGCACGCACCATGTTAATTGGTGTGTTAGATCCAAGTGATTTTGAAAGAATATCAGTAATACCAGCAAGTTCTAGTACGGCACGTACTGGACCACCAGCGATAACCCCTGTACCAGGAGCAGCAGGTTTAATTAAGATTTCTCCTGCACCGAAGCGACCAAGCACTAAGTGTGGAGTTGTTCCACCAACACGTGGCACTTCGATTAAGTTTTTCTTCGCATCTTCAACAGCTTTACGGATAGCATCTGGCACCTCTTGAGCTTTACCAGTACCGAAACCGACATGTCCGTTTCTATCGCCAACAACAACTAATGCTGTGAAGCGGAAGCGACGTCCACCTTTAACAACTTTAGCAACACGGTTAATAGTAACTACGCGTTCTTCAAGTTCTCCAAGTTTGTTTGCGTCAATTCGACTCATGAAATGTGTCCCTCCTTCTTATTAAAATTCTAAACCGTTCTCACGTGCAGCTTCAGCTAAAGCTTTAACACGTCCATGATATAAGTAACCACCACGGTCAAATACAATAGCAGTAATGTTTTTTTCCGCAGCGCGTTTCGCGATTGTTTCACCGATTTTTGATGCAGCTTCTACGTTGTTACCAGCACCTTCAAAACCATTTTCTTGAGAAGATGCGCTAACAAGTGTTACGCCTGCTACGTCATCGATAAGTTGAGCGTAGATGTTCTTGTTAGAACGGAATACGTTTAAGCGTGGACGCTCAGCAGTACCCGAAATTTTAGAACGAACTCGCGCATGACGTTTTTTACGAACTTGATTTTTATCATTTTTCGTAATCACAAGGGTCACTCCTTTCTAATGCTTAAGCAGCATTATTTACCTGTTTTACCTTCTTTACGACGAACGTATTCGCCTTCGTAACGGATACCTTTACCTTTGTACGGCTCTGGTGGACGAACGTCACGGATATTAGATGCAAGAGCGCCAACGCGTTCTTTGCTGATACCTTTAACGATGATTTTTGTGTTAGAAGGAACTTCTACCTCAAGACCATCTTCTGGTGTGAACTCAACTGGGTGAGAGTAACCTACGTTAAGTACAAGCTTTTTACCTTGTAATTGCGCACGGTAACCGACACCGATAAGTTCTAATGATTTTTCGAAACCTGCAGAAACACCAGTAATCATGTTCGCTAAAAGCGCACGAGTTGTACCGTGGTTTGTGCGGTGTTCTTTTGAATCAGAAGGACGAGATACAGTGATCACGTTACCCTCTTGCTCAATTTTCATATCTTGGTGGAAAGAACGAACAAGTTCGCCTTTAGGACCTTTAACAGTAACATTGTTGTCAGCTGCGACAGTAACTGTTACGTTAGCTGGAACCTCGATAATTTTTTTACCTACACGAGACATTTAGTTGCACCTCCATTCATTTATTGCTAATTACCAAACGTATGCTAGAACTTCGCCGCCAACTTGTTTAGCGCGAGCTTCTTTATCTGTTAATAAACCTTGTGAAGTTGACACTAAAGCGATACCAAGACCGTTCAGTACTTTAGGAACTTCATTTGTTTTAGCATATACACGTAGACCAGGTTTAGAAATACGTTTTAGGCCAGTGATAACACGTTCGTTATCTTTACCGTATTTTAAGAAGATACGGATGATACCTTGTTTGTTGTCTTCCACGTATTCTACGTCACGTACGAAACCTTCACGCTTTAAAATTTCAGCGATTTCTTTTTTCACGTTGGAAGCTGGTACTTCTAACTTCTCGTGACGAACCATGTTCGCATTACGAATGCGAGTTAGCATATCTGCAATCGGATCAGTCATTGTCATTACATTTACCTCCTTCCCAAATTAGGGGATTACCAGCTGGCTTTTTTCACGCCAGGAATTTGTCCCTTATATGCAAGTTCTCGGAAACAAATACGGCAAAGTTTGAATTTGCGATATACTGAGTGTGGACGACCACAGCGTTCACAACGTGTATATTCTTGCACTTTAAACTTTTGCTTACGTTGTTGTTTAACGATCATAGATTTTTTAGCCACGTTTTCGCCCTCCTTAATTAAATTACTTTTGGAACGGCATACCGAATTGTGTCAATAACTCGCGAGCTTCTTCGTCAGAGTTCGCTGTCGTTACGATCACGATGTCCATACCGCGTACTTTTGAAACTTTATCGTAATCGATTTCTGGGAAAATTAATTGCTCTTTAACACCTAGAGTGTAGTTACCGCGACCATCGAATGCTTTTTTAGAAACACCACGGAAGTCACGTACACGAGGTAGTGCGATTGCGATTAATTTATCCAAGAATTCATACATACGCTCACCGCGTAATGTAACTTTAGCACCGATAGGCATACCTTCACGTAGACGGAAACCTGCGATCGATTTTTTCGCTTTAGTTACTACTGGTTTTTGACCAGTGATAATTGTCAATTCTTCAACTGCTGCATCTAAAGATTTAGAGTTTTGAACTGCATCGCCAACACCCATGTTGATAACGATTTTATCAACTTTAGGAAGTTGCATAACTGATTTATATCCAAATTTGCTCATAAGAGCTGGTGAAACTTCATTTAAATATTTTTCTTTTAGGCGGCTCATGTGTGTACCTCCCTTCTTTTATTTACTAGTTAGTCGATTACTGCACCTGATTTTTTTGCAACACGAACTTTTTTACCGTTTTCGATTTTATAACCTACACGAGTCGGCTCGCCAGATTTAGGATCGATTAGCATTACGTTCGAAACGTGAATTGCAGCCTCTTGGCTTACAATCCCACCTTGTGGATTCAATTGGTTAGGTTTAACGTGTTTTTTCACGATATTAACACCTTCAACAAGAACGCGGTCTTGTTTAGGGAAAGCAGCTAGGATTACTCCTTCTTTGCCTTTGTCCTTACCAGTGATAACCTTAACCTTGTCACCTTTTTTTACATGCATGCTGTCGCACCTCCTTGATTGGCACTGTCATGAAATTAAAGAACTTCTGGAGCTAGAGAAACGATTTTCATGAAGTTGCTGTCACGTAATTCACGTGCAACAGGTCCGAAAATACGAGTTCCGCGTGGTGATTTATCATCACGAATAATAACACAAGCATTTTCATCAAATTTGATGTAAGTTCCGTCTTTACGACGTACGCCTGATTTAGTACGAACGATAACAGCTTTAACAACGTCACCCTTCTTGACAACGCCACCTGGTGTTGCTTTCTTAACTGTACAAACAACGATATCACCGATGTTAGCAGTTTTACGGCCAGAGCCACCAAGCACTTTAATTGTAAGAACTTCACGTGCACCTGAGTTGTCAGCAACTTTCATACGACTTTCTTGTTGGATCACTTAGGTTACCTCCCTTCGGAAATTGGTTGTTCCGAATTAGTTATTAAATAATAACCGCTTTTTCTACAACTTCAACTAGACGGAAACGTTTAGTAGCTGATAGCGGGCGAGTTTCCATGATACGTACGATATCACCGATTTTCGCTTCGTTTTGCTCATCATGAGCTTTAAACTTTTTAGAGTACTTTACACGTTTACCGTAAAGCTTGTGCTTTTTGTGAGTTTCAACTAAAACAGAAATTGTTTTGTCCATTTTATCTGAAACGACGCGGCCCGTGTAAACTTTGCGTTGATTACGCTCAGTCATACTTGAAAACCTCCTTTATCAGTTATTTGCACTGATTTCTCTTTCACGAATAACAGTTTTCATACGCGCGATTGCTTTACGCACTTCACGAATACGAGCTGTGTTTTCTAATTGACCAGTCGCCAATTGGAAGCGAAGGTTGAAAAGCTCTTCTTTCAGTGATTTCACTTTTAATTCAATTTCAGAAGTGGCAAGGTCACGGATTTCATTAGCTTTCATTAGATTCACCACCAGTTTCTTGACGTTTTACGATCTTACATTTCACAGGAAGCTTATGTGATGCTAAACGAAGTGCTTCACGTGCGATCTCTTCAGATACACCAGCGATTTCGAACATAACTTTTCCTGGTTTAACAACTGCTACCCAACCTTCAGGAGAACCTTTACCAGAACCCATGCGGACTTCTAGAGGTTTTTTCGTGTAAGGTTTGTGCGGGAAGATTTTAATCCAAACTTTACCGCCACGTTTCATGTAACGAGTCATCGCGATACGTGCAGATTCGATTTGACGGTTAGTAATCCAGCTAGCTGTTTGAGCTTGTAAGCCCCATTCGCCGAAAGATACTTCTTTACCGCCTTTCGCTTCGCCACGCATGTTTCCGCGGTGTTCACGACGGTATTTTACGCGTTTAGGCAATAACATATTATTTGCCTCCTTCCACAGATTTCTTCGTAGGAAGAACTTCACCACGGTAGATCCATACTTTAACGCCTAATTTACCGTAAGTAGTGTCAGCTTCTGCGTGTGCATAGTCGATGTCAGCACGTAGAGTATGAAGTGGAACAGTTCCTTCACTATAGTGTTCAGCACGCGCGATATCAGCGCCACCTAAACGACCAGATACTTGTGTTTTAATTCCTTTTGCACCAGCGCGCATTGTGCGTTGGATCGATTGCTTTTGCGCACGACGGAAAGAAACACGGTTTTCTAATTGACGAGCGATATTTTCAGCTACTAGACGAGCGTCAAGATCAGCACGTTTAATTTCGATAATGTTGATGTGTACACGTTTACCAGTTAATTCGCCAAGGTATTTACGAAGATTTTCAACTTCAGTACCACCTTTACCGATTACCATCCCTGGTTTAGCAGTGTGAATTGTAATGTTTACACGGTTTGCAGCACGTTCGATTTCAACTTTAGAAACAGAAGCGTCTTTAAGAGCCGTTTCAATATATTTACGCACTTTGATGTCTTCGTGAAGTAGAGTTGCATAGTCTTTTTCAGCGTACCATTTTGACTCCCAGTCACGAATAATACCAACGCGCAGTCCTATTGGATGTACTTTTTGACCCACGGATTAACCCTCCTTCTTCTCAGATACCACTAAAGTGATGTGGCTTGTGCGTTTGTTAATTGCGCTTGCACGTCCTTGTGCACGTGGACGGAAACGTTTTAATGTTGGACCTTCATCAACGAATACTTCAGAAACTACTAAAGAGTTGATGTCAAGATCGTAGTTGTGCTCAGCATTAGCAACTGCAGATTTTAATACTTTCTCAACGACTGGAGACGCCGCTTTTGGAGTATGACGTAAAATTGCAACTGCCTCACCTACTTGCTTACCTCGGATTAAGTCTACAACTAGACGAACTTTACGAGGAGCGATACGTACTGTGCGAGCGATAGCTTTAGCTTGTGTCATTAGGATTTACCTCCTCTCAAAATTAGCGTCTTGTTTTCTTGTCGTCTGCACCGTGACCTTTATAAGTACGTGTCGGCGCGAATTCACCAAGTTTGTGGCCTACCATATCTTCTGTTACGTATACAGGAACATGTTTACGTCCATCATATACAGCAATTGTTAGTCCGATGAAGTTCGGGAAGATTGTAGAACGGCGAGACCAAGTTTTAATAACTTGTTTCTTCTCAGAAGCCTCTTGCGCTTCCACTTTTTTCATTAAGTGGTCATCGACAAAAGGTCCTTTTTTCAAACTGCGACCCATGTAGGAACCTCCCTCCGTGATTCCACCACGGCTCTCCCATAGAACCGTAGTTTAACCACTTTATTTTTTACGACTACGGATGATGAATTTATCCGATTTGTTTTTCTTGTTACGAGTTTTGTAACCAAGAGCTGGTTTACCCCAAGGAGTCATTGGTGATTTACGTCCGATTGGAGAACGTCCTTCACCACCACCGTGTGGGTGATCGTTAGGGTTCATTACAGAACCACGAACAGTTGGGCGTTTACCTAACCAACGGCTACGACCTGCTTTACCGATGTGTACTAGTTCGTGTTGTTCGTTACCAACTTGACCGATTGTTGCGCGGCAAGTAGCAAGAACTAAACGTACTTCACCAGATTGTAGACGAACGATTACGTATTTGTCTTCACGACCAAGTACTTGCGCAGAAGTACCAGCAGAACGTACTAATTGTCCACCTTTACCAGGTTTTAACTCGATGTTATGGATTGTTGTACCCATTGGAATGTTTGCTAATGGTAATGTGTTACCTACTTTAATATCAGCATCTGGACCAGAAACGATTGTTTGACCAACCTCTAGACCTTTTGGTGCTAAGATGTAAGCTTTTGCTCCATCAGCGTAGTTGATTAATGCGATATTCGCAGAACGGTTTGGATCATATTCAATAGTAGCAACTTTCGCTGGAATGCCATCTTTAATACGTTTGAAATCGATGACACGGTATTGCTTCTTATGACCACCACCATGATGACGAACAGTGATTTTACCTTGGTTGTTACGACCAGCTTTGCGTTTAGTTGGTTCAAGCAATGATTTCTCAGGCTTGTTAGTTGTAATTTCCGCAAAGTCTAAAGACGTCATATTACGACGACCATTAGAGGTAGGTTTATACTTTTTAATCGCCATTGTGTTTCCCTCCTTCTTGATTGTTCAAATCATAAATCCCTAAAGGATTACATTTCGAATAATTCGATGTCTTTGCTGTCCGCAGTTAGTTTAACAATCGCTTTACGACGTTTGTTAGTGTAACCACCGTAACGGCCAACGCGTTTGAATTTACCTTTGTAGTTAAGAACGTTTACTTTCTCAACGTTTACGCCAAAGATTTCTTCTACAGCGTCTTTTACTTGAGTTTTGTTAGCGCGAGTGTCTACTTCGAAAGTATACTTTTTCTCTGCCATAAGTTCTGAAGAACGCTCAGTAATGACCGGACGTTTTAAAATATCACGTGCTTCCATTATCCAAGCACCTCCTCAACTTTTTCTACTGCAGACTTAGTGAATACAACTTTGTCGTGACCTAATAGATCAAGAACGTTGATTCCGTTTGCAGTTAAAACTGTTACACCAGGGATGTTACGAGCAGATAATGCTACGTTTTCATCTAGGTCAGCAGTTACGAATAAAGATTTTTTCTCTAAAGAAAGATCTTTAAGAATTTTTGTGAATTCTTTTGTTTTTGGTGCTGTTAGTGTAAGAGCATCAAGAACTAAGAAGTTTTGTTCTACAACTTTAGCTGATAAAGCTGATTTAAGAGCTAAACGACGAACTTTTTTAGGTAATTTATAAGAATAGCTGCGTGGAGTTGGACCAAATACCACACCACCGCCGCGCCATTGTGGAGAACGGATAGAACCTTGTCGAGCACGACCAGTTCCTTTTTGACGCCATGGTTTACGACCACCACCAGCAACTTCAGAACGGTTTTTAACCTTATGATTACCTTGACGTAGAGAAGCGCGTTGTGCAACTACTGCGTCGAATAATACTGCTTCATTTGGCTCGATTCCGAAGATCGCTTCGTTTAACTCGATTTCACCAACTGAAGCACCTGTTTGACTAAGTACAGATACTTTTGTCATTCCTGTTTCCTCCTTTCTTGAAGTGATTAGTTAGCTTTAATTGCAGTTTTAACTGTAACTAGAGCTTTTTTAGAACCAGGAACATTACCTTTAACAAGTAGTAGGTTACGCTCTGCATCAACTTTAACGATCTCTAAGTTTTGGATTGTAACTACTGTGCCACCCATTTGACCAGGTAATTTCTTTTGTTTGAATACGCGGTTCGGAGCAACTGGACCCATTGAACCAGGACGACGGTGGTAACGAGAACCGTGGGCCATAGGACCACGAGATTGTCCGTGGCGTTTAATAACACCTTGGAAACCTTTACCTTTAGTAACTCCTGTTACATCAATTACATCGCCTTCTGCGAAAATTTCTACTTTGACTTCTTGACCAACTTCGTATTCTCCAACGTTCACGTTGCGGAATTCACGAATGAAGCGCTTAGGAGCAGTATTCGCTTTTGCTACGTGACCTTGTTCTGGTTTGTTAGAAAGCTTAACGCGCTTATCTTCGAAACCAACTTGGATTGCTTCGTAGCCGTCAGTTTCAACAGTTTTCTTTTGAAGAACTACGTTTGGAGTAGCTTCGATAACTGTTACCGGGATTAAATCTCCGTTTTCAGCGAAAACTTGTGTCATACCAATTTTTCTACCTAAGATTCCTTTAGCCATTTGTCACACCTCCTGTAAGTTTTAAAAAGTTATATTGTTTTTACCATTAAAGTTTGATTTCGATATCAACGCCAGATGGTAAATCAAGTTTCATTAACGCATCAACAGTTTGTGGTGTTGGGTTAACGATATCGATCAGACGTTTATGCGTACGCATCTCGAATTGTTCACGAGAATCTTTGTACTTGTGAACAGCACGTAGAATTGTGTACACAGACTTCTCAGTTGGAAGTGGAATCGGACCTGATACACTTGCACCTGAACGTTTTGCAGTCTCCACAATTTTCTCAGCAGACTGATCTAAAATACGGTGATCATACGCTTTTAAACGAATACGAATCTTTTGTTTTGCCATTATTTTCCCTCCTTCTCGCCTATTTTCTAGACATTCTCCACGAAAATTTTCCAACGCACCGCCATGGCAAAGCGGCCGGGTGTGTCGGCAACCTCTCGTTTCATCGCAGTCAAAGACCAACATTCAACATTATATACAATAAAAAAAGAATAAGCAAGTCTTTTCGCTAAATTCTTTTAAACGTTGTAGATTTTCTTTACTACTAATATTTCTCGCTTATTTAAGCCGTTTACTAGTATATATAATTTCTAAACATTTTGCAACACATAACCTGATAACACCAACGTTTTCTGACATTTTCAATAATTACTGTGGCTGCTTTTGCATTATAAAAGCAGTCTCTAAATTTAGAAACTGCTTACTAACGTTATAGGAAGAACACACATGCAATCCAACCGAAAATAACAAGTGGAATATTGATAAAGGTAAATGTGGGCACACATGTATCCCAAATATGATTATGTTGACCATCGACGTTTAAACCAGCTGTTGGCCCTAACGTTGAATCTGAAGCTGGTGACCCTGCATCACCTAAGGCACCTGCTGTTCCGATTAAACAAAGTATAGCTAATGGGCTCATTCCTAAACCTTGTGCTAATGGAACAAATAATGTTGCGATAATTGGTACTGTGGCAAATGACGAACCTATGCCCATTGTGACAATTAAACCGATTACTAACATAATGAATACTGCTAAGCTTTTATTGCCTTGCAGGAACGATAAAGAGTTTGTAATTAAACTATCAACATCACCCGTTGCATTAATAACCGATGCAAATCCATTTGCCGCAATCATGACAAAGCCAATGAACGCCATCATTTTCATACCTTCTGATAGAATCTCATCTGCCTCTCGCCATTTGAGAGCCCCTGTGAAATACATTATCATAATGCCGGCAAATGCACCGACAATCATGGAATCTGTCCCAATTTGCGCTACTAACGACACAATTAATGCTATTATTGTAGCGATAATAACCGGTTTACTTACATTGATATTTAATGTTGTTGTTTCAATATCATTTTGTTGATATTTGCGTGGCTTGCGATATACAAAGAATGCTATAGCTAAACCAACGAGCATACCGAAGATGGGAATCGCCATTGCTGCTGGCACATCACTTGCTTTGGCAACCATTCCGGCATTTGTTACTTGTGTTGACACGATCTCTTGGAAGATCGCACCGAAGCCAGCAGGCACAAAACTATACGTACCAATTAAACCGACCGCAATTAATGTAGCAATTATTCTTCGGTCTACTTCAAGCATATTTAAAACCTTTAGAATAGGTGGTATTAGCAATGGAATAAAAGCAATATGGATGGGGATTAAATTTTGAGAGAAAATCGCCATCATAAATATAAGAAGGAATATTAATACCTTTACTAAGCCTCTCCTATTACTTGAGCTATTTTTATTTAATAGGTTCAGCATACGAGAAATCACGAGCTCCGGTATTCCTGTTTTGGAGATTGCTATAGCAAAGCCGCCAAGTAAGCCGTAGCTTAATGCGATAGTAGCTCCTGCACCCAATCCTTCTGTAAATGATTCAACAGTCGCTTGAATCCCCATGCCGCTTGTTAAGCCCCCAGCAAAGGCACCTAACACTAGCGAAAGCACTACATTAATTCGAAGCAAACTTAATATTAACATGACAGCTACTGCCACAATTACCGCATTCATAAAGACACTTCACTTTCACACACTAGATTGTTAATATGTTAAACTTTAATATTCTAATAAACGAAAGTCAAGCAGTTTATATAGTTTTCAAAAAACTGCCACCAATCCCTTGGCGTTACAAAAAAACAGCATGACCTATATAAGATCACACTGTTTAGAGTTTCTACCTATTTAAATGTCTATAGTGATTCTCTGATCACTTTTTTGTAATAGCCAACTGACAAGACTGCAAAAATAGCATACAACGCAATATAGCAGCACATCGCAATCCATAATGGCGCAGCTAACTCCGACCCAAATAAAAACCATCCAGATTTCACCGCGAAATAACTATGAAGTAGTCCAATCAACAATGGCACACCGAAATTAAATGCTTGTTTCATAAAGATACCCTTCATAATATCTCTTTCTGAAAAGCCAATTTTTCTTAAAATCGTATATGCTCCACGTTCCTCTTCTGCTTCAGACATTTGTTTGAAGTACAGAATGCTACCTGTAGTCGTTAAAAATGCTAACCCTAAAAATGCAGTTGTAAAAATTGATAAGCCAAGTGATTCAATATTATTTTTTCGCTCAGCTTCAAAAGAATCGACTTTGTAATTTTGGCTAGTACCATCTGTATCTATAATGGATACAACATTTGCGCTTGATTCTTTATATAATTGCTCAGCTAGCGCAAGGTCTGACTTTGATTTTAGCGTAATAGCAGTTTGTTTATGCCAAGGGAAAAGCTTTGCTTGCGTAGATAGCTTGTTAAACAATGCATCTGACACTACAAAAATCGGTCCCCCACCTCCAGCCGTAATCGTTCCACCAATAATACTTTCATCAACAATCGCTTTCACATGCAATGTTTCTTGCAGTTCACCTGCCGATACTACTAAATCCCGATCTTTTTTTAAAGGAAACATCTCAGCCATATAGCCACCGTAGTTCGTTAATATAACATCGTTACCCGATATGGATGCTTGTGGTGAACGTTGTTGATAATCCGAAAGCGGAATCGTATAAATTGTTCCTTCTAGATTCGCAAAAGGGCTTTCTTGATGTGCATCAGCCATTAATTGGGCAATGGAAGCTGTGACACCTTGTAAGCGATACTCTACCTTGTCAAAAGCTATATTATTGTCCTTTAACTTAATTAAAAAGTCCTGACCTTGATCTTCATGTAAAATATAATCTCCAGGTACTTGGCTATAGGCTGTCGCCGCTGAAGAATAATACGAAATATATGATAAGGTTGTTACGCCAAGTGATACACCTGTTAATACGGTAATAAGCGTCAATGATTTAGCATTACTTTTCATGCGATGCATAATGGGCGTTAAGGCTAAGACATCATGGACAGATAAATGACCATTTTTCTTTAAACGCACTGTATTCATAATAAACGCTACGGAGAAACGGAAAACGAGGAACGTTCCACCTATGGTAGTAGCTAAAATAATCATCATATTTAAAAATAGATTACCTGCGGTATTAATATCAAACAGTTTTGTTGAAGCATAATAGCCATAAGCAATGGAGACAAGCCCTAAAAAGCCAATAATCATTTGTAGTGGACTAAATCGTTTTACTCGCTCATCAGCTTGCTTAGCCGCACTAAATAACGATAAAAGCGATACACGATGAATCATCCACGTCATTTGTATTAACACTACTACTAATAAAATAGCAAAGACGATCATGGATTGCTTTAATGCTTGTGTACTGAAAGTCATCGTTACAAGCGTTTCTTTTTCAAGTATACGTAATAAAATCATTGCGATTAGGCGCGAGCTAAAGAAGCCGACGAGCATGCCTATCAAAACAGCGCCTACAAATAATAACATGCTTTCTAAAGCCAGTAATCGTACAATCAAGCCCTTTGTCATACCTATTAACTGATATAAGCCAATTTCTTTACTGCGACGTTTCATAAATAAATGGTTTGCATACAACACGAAAAATAAAATGATAAAGTACAAAATATAAGTTGCAGCTTTAAACCCGGCTGACGCCGTACCACTCTTTTGAACAGTATCGAAAACTTCGCCATTATATTCTAATGTCACAAAAGAAAAATAGAGTGTCACACTAAAAATGAGTGCGAAAAAGTATAAATAATAATGCTTCATATTTTTCTTCATGCTTCGCAATACAAGCTTACTAAGACTCATAACCATCACCGCCTAGCACACTTTGCGTATGCATAATTTCTTGGAAAAAGGCCTGTCTTGTTTTATCACCTTTATACAGCTCACTATAAATTAACCCGTCTTTTAAAAACAGCACACGCGTACAGAAGCTTGCTGCCACCGCATCATGTGTGACCATCATAATCGTCGCTTTTTTTGTTTCATTAATACTTTGTAGATTTTTCAGCAGTGCTGTTGCTGATTTGGAATCAAGTGCACCTGTTGGCTCATCGGCAAATACCATCGATGGATTTGTAATTAACGCTCGAGCAGCAGATGTTCGCTGCTTTTGACCACCTGATATTTCATTCGGATATTTATTTAAAATATCTGCAATACCGAGTAGATAGGTTAGCTCCTTCACACGGCTTTCAGCCACAGCTTTTGGTAATATACCAATCGCTAACGGCAATAATATATTTTCTTTAACCGTCAATGTGTCCAATAGATTATAATCTTGGAATATGAATCCGAGCTGCTCACGTCGGAAATTCGCCAATGCCTTCTCCTTCATACCACGTAAGCTTTGGCCATTTATTTCAATAACTCCTTCCGTTGCAAAATCTATAGAACATAAAACATTTAGTAGTGTCGTTTTGCCAGAGCCTGACGGACCCATAATGCCTACAAATTCCCCTTCATTTACTTCTAAATCTATACCTTTCAGCACCTCTTGCGCCGTTGACTTTTTTCCATAAACTTTTTTTACTTTACGTCCAATTAACACTGCCATCATGTAACGCCCCTTTCTATACTACAAGTGTACCTTGTCTAGCGAATCATTTCGTGCGATTTACATGACAATATAAAAAGGTAGGTGACAATTTCGTCATCTACCTGTTAGCTTGGTATAGTCATTTTGTAAAGGAAATCGCAGGGTAAATATCGAGCCTTCATCTACAACAGATTGTACACTAATACGAACGCCGATTTTGTGTGCAATTTTTTGTGCTAAATACAAGCCCATTCCTGTTGACTGTGCAGATTCTCTCCCTGCTGTGCCTGTATACGACTTGTGAAAAATTCGCGGTAAATCCTCTTTACGAATACCTATACCATTATCCTTAATATGTAGTACTGTTGCCCCTGATGCATCAACTTCAGTAAAAATAAAAACCTCACTGTTTTTCGGACTATACTTTATAGCATTTGATAGCAGTTGCCTTACTATAAACGCGCTCCATTTAGTATCAGTCAGGACTACTTCCGTTAATTCTCCTACGTCGAAGCCAATATCCTTTTCTAAACACCAAGCTTGCATTGCCCGAATTTCTTTATAGACAACTGTTCGTAGCTCAATTTCTGTTAAATAATTATCTTTTTCAATGGAAGCTAAGCGTGTTTGATGTAATTGCTGATCAACTAATAGATGAAGCCTCAACCATTCCGCCTCGAGTTTCCTTCGCAAAGTTAGATCTTCAATATGCTCCAACATTAAATTAATCGTCGTTAACGGAGCCTTCACTTCATGTACCCAAGCAAGGAGCTCATCTGAATATTCCTGCAGCTGTACCTTCGCATTATTTAATTCTGCATCCTTGTCATAGAGGACATCTTCAATTTTTTTGTAATATGCCACTTGAAATGGTGATAATGCTAAACTACGAGTGTGGGGTTCGTCAAGTTGACTATCTACATTTCCCAGGAAATCTCTCAACTGACCAATTTCTCTTATATAGCGCCACATTAAAAATAAAGTAAACGTAACGACCATAATGATATTTAAATACCAAATAGAAACACCGACTAAGCCAACATCTAAAGAAAATAAAACGTTAAGGATAAGAATAAGGAAAACAAAAAAGCCAATCCAAGCAAGCCGTTCTCTTAAAAACAATAATGGCATTTTCATTTACGACACCTGTGTTACGGCTATATAGCCAAGTCCCTTTTTGGTCACAATGACTTCTTGTAAGCCAATATCCTCTAGCTTTGTCCGTAAACGGTTCACATTGACCGACAAAGTATTATCATTGACGAATCGCTCGTCATCCCATAACTTCCTCATTAAATCTTCTCTTGAAACGATTTGATTAGCTTTTTCCAATAGAATCCGCAAAATAAACAATTCATTTTTAGTTAATGATACGAGTTGCCCGTTAAACATAATCTCGCTACGTGCATAATCGACTACAGCTCCATTAAAGCGGATAACATCCATTGCTTCTTCTACATAGTCATAGGTACGGCGTAAAATGGCTTGTACTTTCGCAAGTAATACTTCCATATGGAAAGGTTTTTGGATAAAATCATCCGCCCCCATTTGCATTGCCATCACCATATCCATTGGATGATCGCGGGAGGATAGAAAGAGAATGGGTACCTTTGAAATATGGCGTATTTCACGGCACCAATGGAAGCCATCATAGGCTGGTAATTGAATATCAATTAATACTAGTTGAGGCTTCTCTCCTATAAAATCATCCATCACCTTTTGAAAATCTCTAGGTCCTACTACTTGTAGTGTCCATTGCGCAAAACGCTCCTGAATCATTGCAAAAATTGATGGATCATCTTCTATCAACAAAACCTTCATTTCCATTAGCATACACTCCCTTCACCATTTTATTTTAACATAAAAAACCAATCTGTAAGCGTCCCTACAGATTGGTTTTACAATTAGCATATGCTAAAAATTATTTTTGGATAGTAGCTACTACACCAGCGCCTACAGTACGGCCACCCTCACGGATAGAGAATTTAGTACCTTCTTCAAGAGCGATTGGAGCGATAAGTTCTACTGTCATTTCGATGTTATCACCAGGCATTACCATTTCAACGCCTTCTGGTAAGTTACAGATACCTGTTACGTCAGTTGTACGGAAGTAGAACTGAGGACGGTAGTTAGAGAAGAATGGAGTATGACGGCCACCCTCTTCTTTAGATAAAACGTAAACTTCAGCTTTGAAGTTTGTGTGTGGAGTGATTGAGCCTGGTTTAGCTAATACTTGACCACGTTGGATATCTTCACGAGCTACACCACGAAGTAATGCACCGATGTTGTCACCAGCTTCAGCGTAGTCTAATAATTTACGGAACATTTCAACGCCAGTTACAGTTGTAGATTTAGCTTCTTCAGCGATACCTACGATCTCAACTACGTCACCAACTTTAACTTGACCACGTTCAACACGGCCAGTTGCAACTGTACCACGACCAGTGATAGAGAATACGTCCTCTACTGGCATCATGAATGGTTTGTCAGTTTGACGTTCTGGAGTTGGGATGTAAGAGTCTACAGCGTCCATTAATTCAACGATTTTTTCTTCCCATTCTGGTTCGCCTTCAAGAGCTTTAAGAGCAGAACCTTTGATTACAGGAATATCGTCGCCTGGGAAGTCATATTCAGATAGTAGGTCACGGATTTCCATTTCTACTAATTCTAATAATTCTTCGTCGTCTACCATATCACATTTGTTCATGAATACTACTAAGTATGGAACACCTACTTGACGAGATAAAAGGATGTGTTCACGAGTTTGTGGCATTGGGCCGTCAGCAGCAGATACTACTAAGATACCGCCGTCCATTTGTGCAGCACCAGTGATCATGTTTTTAACATAGTCAGCGTGTCCTGGGCAGTCAACGTGTGCATAGTGACGAGTTTCTGTTTCATATTCAACGTGAGAAGTGTTGATTGTGATACCACGTTCTTTTTCTTCTGGAGCGTTGTCGATATCAGCGTATGATTTAGCTGTACCACCCATTTTTTTAGAAAGAACTGTAGCGATTGCAGCAGTTAAAGTTGTTTTACCATGGTCAACGTGTCCGATTGTACCAATGTTAGCATGCGTTTTTGAACGGTCAAATTTTTCTTTAGCCATTAGAGATTGCCTCCTCGAAATTGTATGTTTTATTTTTAAAATTTATAGAATGAATGCTGATAGAGAACGGGCCCATCCTCTATCCTGCAATCATAGCTTACAAATTAGTTATACTTTATGCAAGATGAAAATTCAATTATTCACCTTTATTTTTTTTGATAATGTCAGCAGCAATTGATTTTGGTACTTCTTCATAGTGATCAAATGTCATAGAGAATACACCGCGACCTTGTGTTGCTGAACGAAGAGTTGTTGCGTAACCAAACATTTCCGAAAGTGGAACCATTGCACGAACAACTTGAGAGTTACCGCGAGCATCCATACCCTCAACACGTCCGCGACGAGATGTAATGTTACCCATGATATCACCAAGGTACTCTTCAGGAATTACAACTTCTACTTTCATCATTGGTTCTAAAATTACAGCATCACATTGTTTTGCTGCTTCTTTAAGAGCCATAGAAGCTGCGATTTTGAACGCCATCTCATTCGAGTCAACGTCATGGTAAGAACCGAATACTAATTTCGCTTTAATGTCGATTAGTGGGTAACCAGCTACTACACCGCGGTCAAGAGAGTCACGAAGACCAGCTTCAACTGCAGGAATGTATTCACGAGGTACTACACCACCAACGATAGCGTTTTCGAATTCAAAGCCTTTACCTTCTTCATTTGGAGAGAACTCAATCGTTACGTCACCATATTGTCCACGACCACCAGATTGGCGAGTGAATTTACCTTGAACTTTTGCAGAGCTACGGAATGTTTCACGGTAAGATACCATTGGAGCACCTACGTTAGCTTCTACTTTAAATTCACGGCGCATACGGTCAACTAAGATATCAAGGTGAAGCTCACCCATACCTGAGATGATTGTTTGTCCAGTTTCTGTGTCAGTGTGAGCACGGAAAGTTGGATCCTCTTCTTGAAGTTTTTGTAAAGCTTGACCCATTTTATCTTGGTCAGCTTTTGATTTTGGTTCTACAGAAAGAGAAATTACTGGTTCAGGGAATTCCATTGATTCAAGAATCACAAGGTGTTTCTCGTCACAAAGTGTATCACCAGTAGTAGTATCTTTAAGACCTACTGCTGCTGCGATATCCCCAGCGAATACTTTAGAAATCTCTTCACGAGAGTTAGCGTGCATTTGTAGGATACGACCTACACGTTCACGTTTACCTTTAGAAGAGTTTTGTACGTATGAACCTGCATCTAATGTTCCAGAGTACACACGGAAGAAAGTTAATTTACCTACGAATGGGTCAGTCATAACTTTGAATGCAAGAGCTGAGAATGGCTCTTCATCAGAAGATTTACGTTCTAACTCTTCGTCACCATCAACTGAAGTACCTTTGATTGCTGGTACATCAACTGGAGATGGTAAGTAATCGATAACTGCATTTAACATTGGGCGTACGCCTTTGTGTTTGAATGCTGTACCACAGATTACTGGGTAGAATTCTACTGCAATTGTAGCACGACGGATAGCCGCTTTAAGCTCAGCTACAGTGATTTCTTCGCCTTCTAAATATTTTTCCATGATTTCTTCATCAACACTTGCAACAGCATCGATTAATTTTTCACGGTATTCTTCAGCCATTTCGCGGTGTTCTTCAGGAATTTCACCTTCAGTTACTGCAGTACCTTTTTCGTCGCCGTAGAAAGTTGCTTTCATTTCAACTAAGTCAATGATAGCAGAGAACTGATCTTCAGCTCCGATAGGTAATTGGATTGGGTGAGCGTTTGCTTGTAAACGTTCATGTAGAGTACCTACTGAATACAAGAAATCTGCACCTGTTTTATCCATTTTGTTAATGAATACGATACGTGGAACACCGTAAGTTGTAGCTTGACGCCATACAGTTTCAGTTTGTGGCTCAACACCAGATTGAGCATCTAGAACTGTTACAGCACCGTCAAGTACGCGTAAAGAACGCTCTACTTCTACAGTGAAGTCTACGTGTCCAGGAGTATCGATGATGTTTACACGGTGGCCTGCCCATTGAGCTGTTGTCGCAGCAGAAGTGATAGTGATACCACGTTCTTGCTCTTGCTCCATCCAGTCCATTTGAGAAGCGCCTTCATGAGTTTCACCGATTTTGTGAATCTTACCTGTGTAATAAAGGATACGCTCAGTTGTTGTTGTTTTACCAGCATCAATGTGAGCCATGATCCCAATATTACGAGTATTCTCTAGAGAGAATTCGCGTTTCATTAGGTATTTCTCCTTCCATATTGGGCTTATGCTATGTTTAGATTACCAACGGTAGTGAGCGAATGCTTTGTTCGCTTCTGCCATTTTGTGCATATCTTCACGTTTCTTAACTGATGCACCAGTGTTGTTAGAAGCATCTAAAATTTCGTTAGCTAAACGCTCTTCCATAGTTTTTTCACCACGAAGACGAGAGTAGTTAACTAGGTAACGAAGACCTAAAGTTGTACGACGTTCTGGACGTACTTCAACCGGTACTTGGTAGTTAGAACCACCCACACGGCGAGCGCGTACTTCAAGAACTGGCATTACGTTGTTTAGAGCAGCTTCGAATACTTCAATTGGATTTTCACCAGAACGTTCTTTAACTAATTCGAACGCACCGTATAAAATCTTTTGAGAAGTACCTCTTTTACCATCAACCATCATTTTATTGATTAAACGAGTTACTAGTTTTGAATTATAAATTGGATCTGGTAACACGTCACGTTTGGAAACAGGACCTTTACGAGGCATGTGTTTTCCTCCTTTCGAATAATTATCGATTTATTTTAGTAACTTTGCCTTCTAGTAGACATCACTTATTTCAAATCAGCTAGCATGATTAGAAATTAGTGATAGCTACATGAGACTCAGTAAGCATTAACACTTAACGTGTTAAATTATTTTTTTTCTTTAGGGCGTTTTGTTCCGTATTTAGAACGTGATTGTAAACGACCGTTTACACCAGCTGTATCAAGAGCACCACGTACGATATGGTAACGAACACCCGCTAAGTCTTTTACGCGTCCGCCACGGATAAGAACAACACTGTGCTCTTGTAAGTTGTGGCCTTCACCTGGGATATAAGCTGTAACCTCAATTTGGTTAGTTAAACGCACACGAGCGTATTTACGTAACGCTGAGTTTGGTTTACGAGGTGTCATTGTACCTACACGAGTACAAACACCACGTTTTTGTGGAGATTTAACATCAGTTAAAGATTTTTTAAATGAGTTATATCCTTTGTTTAACGCTGGTGATTTTGATTTCGTGATTTTAGATTGACGAGGCTTACGTACTAATTGGTTAATTGTAGGCATCGGTATTTCCTCCCTTCATTTATTCCTTGTTAATACCACACATCCAGGTGGTTCATTTTTTGGGTAAAAACAAAGTCTTTGTGTTTTATACACAAAAACTAATCTACAGCAATAGCAACTACTGCAGCTCCAACATGGATTCCACAGGCTTTGCCTAGTTCCTTTTTGGACTCGACAAGAATAACTGGTATACCGATTTCTCTCGCGAAAGATATGGCCGAATCGGTTACCCAATTGTCTGCATCAAGTGCCACGAAAAGCTCTTTCACTAAACCAGCTTGCATTGCTTTTACTGCTTGCTTTGTACCAATGATTGTTTGACTAGCCTTTACTTTATCATAAGACATTTTCATATCCTCCGAAGTTCAGACAGTTAACTATCAACCTTCAATATATTATCATTATCAATTTCCACTGTCAACTAATATCTTTAAAAAGTCCGAAGAGATGCACTTTTGTCATCTCTTCGGAGCTTTCATTTCAGTTATTCAGCAGAAACTAAATCTTCTGCATCAAGCTCATCTTTTTCAATGCGGATTTGACGGTAACGTTGCATACCAGTACCTGCAGGAACAAGTTTACCGATAATTACGTTCTCTTTTAATCCTAGAAGTTCATCACGCTTACCTTTAATTGCAGCATCTGTTAACACACGAGTTGTTTCTTGGAATGATGCAGCAGATAAGAATGATTCAGTTTCTAATGAAGCTTTTGTAATACCTAGAATTACAGGGCGACAAGTTGCAGGGTTTTTGCCGTTCATCACAGCATCTGCGTTTGCCTCTGAGAATTGGTGAATGTCTAGTAATGAACCAGGTAATAATTCTGTATCACCAGCTTCAATTACGCGCACTTTACGAAGCATTTGGCGTACCATTACTTCGATATGTTTGTCGCCAATTTCTACCCCTTGCATACGGTATACTTTTTGCACTTCTTTTAGTAAATATTCTTGAACTGTTGAAACGTCTTTTACTTTTAATAATTGTTTTGGATCGATAGAACCTTCTGTTAATACTTGACCACGCTCAATTGCGTCACCTTCGACAACTTTTAGACGTGCATTATACGGTGCTTGGTATTTACGAGTTTCTACATCACCTTGAACTGTAATTTCTTTTAGACCTTCACGAATTTCCGTAATATCAGAAACCGTACCAGCAATCTCAGAAATAACAGATTGGCCTTTTGGATTACGTGCTTCGAAAATCTCTTGGATACGTGGAAGACCTTGCGTAATATCGTCTCCGGCTACCCCACCTGTATGGAATGTACGCATTGTTAACTGAGTACCTGGTTCACCGATTGATTGAGCCGCAATAATACCAACTGCTTCCCCAACCTCAACTTTTTCACCAGTTGCTAAGTTCATGCCGTAACATTTTTTACATACACCATGTTTTGTATTACATGTAAATGCAGAACGGATTGTAATTTCTTCGATACCTGCTTCTGTAATAATACGAGCGATATCTTGATCGATTAAACCGTCTTTTTCTAAAATAACATCGCCTGTTTCTGGATGGAAAATCGTTTTCTTCGTATGACGACCAACAATACGTTCGTCTAACGCTTCGATTAGTTCTGTACCTTCCATTAACGCACCGATTGTTAAGCCACGGTCAGTTCCACAATCATCTTCACGAACGATTACATCTTGTGCAACGTCTACAAGACGACGTGTTAAGTAACCTGAGTCGGCAGTTTTTAGGGCTGTATCGGCAAGACCTTTACGAGCACCGTGTGTTGAGATGAAGTATTCCAATACTGTTAAACCTTCACGGAATGAAGACTTGATTGGAAGTTCGATAATACGACCAGCCGGGTTGGCCATCAGACCACGCATACCTGCTAACTGTGTAAAGTTAGATGCGTTACCACGGGCACCTGAGTCAGACATCATGAAGATTGGGTTTGTTTTCTCAAGAGACTTCATCAGTTTCGCTTGAATTTCATCTTTCGCTGCACTCCAGCTAGAGATAACACGATCATAACGCTCTTCTTCTGTGATGAAACCACGACGGAATTGCGCTTGAACTTTATCTACTTTCTCTTGTGCTATTGCTAAAATATCACCTTTGTCTGGTAATACGACGATGTCAGATACACCAACAGTGATACCAGCGCGAGTAGAATATTTGAAACCTAAGTTTTTCATTCGGTCTAGCATTTTAGATGTTTCAGTAATGTGGAAACGTTTGAACACTTCTGCAATGATATTTCCTAAGAATTTCTTGCGGAATGGGTTTACAACAGGTACTGATGCAAAATATTTGCGAAGTACTGCTGAACGTTGTGCATCTACTTTACCTTTTTCATCTAATTGGCTGTAAGCAGCATCTGCTTCAAGCTCTGCTAACGTTTCTTCGTCAATTGTTAAATTCGCGAAGTATTTATCTGGTGTTTCTTGCTCTAAGTTGAAATCAGTCGGTTCGTTAATATACGGGAATGATTCAGGCAAGATTTCGTTAAAGATTACTTTACCAACAGTTGTTAATAAGAACATATTATTTTGTTCTTCTGTAAATGTTGGGTTATTTAGTGAACTTGCTTTAATCGCGATACGAGTATGCAAGTGAACATGACCTGTATCATATGCGATTAGCACTTCGTTCGGTCCATAGAAAATAGACCCTTCGCCGCGTGCATTTTCACGTTCAAGCGTTAAATAATAGTTACCTAATACCATGTCTTGAGATGGTGTAACAACTGGTTTACCATCTTTCGGGTTTAGGATGTTTTGTGCAGCAAGCATTAATAGGCGAGCCTCAGCTTGCGCTTCTGCTGATAATGGTACGTGAACCGCCATTTGGTCACCATCGAAGTCAGCGTTGTATGCTGTACATACTAATGGGTGAAGACGGATTGCACGACCTTCAACTAGTGTTGGTTCAAATGCTTGGATACCAAGACGGTGAAGCGTTGGTGCACGGTTTAATAATACCGGATGCTCACGAATAACATCTTCTAAAACGTCCCATACGTCGTTGTTTAAACGTTCGATTTTACGTTTAGCAGATTTAATATTATGTGCAAGACCACGTTCTACTAACTCTTTCATAACGAAAGGTTTAAATAGCTCAATTGCCATTTCTTTCGGTAGACCGCATTGGTACATTTTTAAGTTAGGACCTACTACGATAACGGAACGACCAGAATAGTCAACACGTTTACCAAGTAAGTTTTGACGGAAACGACCTTGTTTCCCTTTTAACATATGTGAAAGTGATTTTAACGGACGGTTACCTGGTCCAGTTACTGGACGACCACGACGACCGTTATCAATTAATGCATCAACTGCTTCTTGTAACATACGTTTTTCGTTTTGAACGATAATGCTTGGTGCACCAAGGTCTAATAAACGTTTTAAACGGTTATTACGGTTGATTACACGACGATATAAATCGTTTAAGTCAGATGTTGCAAAACGACCACCGTCTAATTGAACCATTGGACGAAGCTCCGGTGGAATAACAGGCAGTACATCTAAAATCATCCACTCTGGAGAGTTACCTGAGTTACGGAACGATTCTACCACTTCAAGACGTTTAATCGCACGTGTACGGCGTTGACCTTGTGCAGATTTTAACTCTTCTTTTAAAGAATGCGTTTCATCTTCAAGATCGATTTTACCAAGAAGTCTTTTAATTGCTTCAGCACCCATCGCTGCTTCGAATGTATTACCGAATTTTTCACGGTATGCACGGTACTCTTTTTCAGAAAGTAATTGCTTGCTTTCTAAGTTTGTAGCACCTGGTTCGATGACAACGTACGATGCGAAGTAAATTACTTCTTCTAAAGCACGTGGAGACATATCTAAAATAAGACCCATACGGCTTGGAATACCTTTGAAGTACCAAATATGAGAAACTGGCGCTGCTAATTCGATGTGACCCATACGTTCACGACGAACTTTGGCACGTGTTACTTCAACACCACAACGGTCACAAACTACGCCTTTATAGCGCACGCGTTTGTATTTACCACAGTGACATTCCCAGTCTTTCGTAGGACCGAAAATACGTTCACAGAACAAACCATCTTTTTCTGGTTTTAATGTACGATAGTTAATTGTTTCTGGTTTTTTTACTTCACCGTATGACCAAGAACGAATCTTGTCAGGAGAAGCTAAACCAATTTTCATATATTCAAATTCATTAACGTCTATCAAGGAGCCTACCTCCCTCTAGTTATAGGTCTTTATAAAGACTCTTTTACGCAGCTCGACAATCGTTTGCAAAAATAAATTTTCGACAAAAGATCAAATAGATTGATTTCATTCGTAAAGAAAAGTCGGGCAGGGCGTTAAATCCTGCCCGACTAATTTGAAAAATAAGTTTGACCATATTCACACGAATGTGAACTTAACCTTATCCATTATTCAAAAGACTCTACTGGCTCTTCTTCTGTATCTGGCTGTGGCGCAATATTAAGTGCGTCAGCTGGTTGAAGATCTTCTTCTTCGTCTAAATCGCGAAGCTCTACTTCTTCATCATTGATTGTTAACATTTTAACGTCCATACCAAGAGATTGTAGTTCTTTGATCAATACTTTGAATGATTCTGGAACGCCTGGCTCCGGTACGCTTTCCCCTTTAACGATTGCTTCGTAAGTTTTCACACGACCAACCACGTCATCGGATTTAACAGTTAAAATTTCTTGAAGTGTGTATGCCGCACCATATGCTTCTAGTGCCCATACCTCCATCTCACCAAAGCGTTGTCCACCGAACTGCGCTTTACCACCAAGTGGTTGTTGCGTAACAAGTGAGTAAGGACCAGTTGAACGAGCGTGAAGTTTATCGTCAACCATGTGTGCAAGTTTGATCATGTACATGATACCAACAGATACACGGTTATCGAACGGTTCACCAGAACGTCCATCATACAGGATTGTTTTACCGTCACGGTTCATCCCTGCTTCTTCCATCGTTTCCCAAACGTCTTCTTCGTTGGCACCATCAAATACTGGCGTTGCCATATGGACACCTAAGTAGCGAGAAGCCATACCTAAGTGTAGCTCTAAAACTTGTCCGATGTTCATACGAGAAGGTACACCTAATGGGTTTAACATGATATCGACAGGAGTACCATCTGGCATAAATGGCATATCCTCTTCCGGTAAGATACGAGAGATAACCCCTTTGTTACCATGTCGTCCGGCCATTTTGTCCCCTACGCGGATTTTACGTTTTTGAACAATGTAAGCACGAACTAATTGGTTAACACCTGGTGGTAACTCATCGCCGTCTTCACGGTTAAATACTTTAACGTCAAGGATGATACCACCCGCACCGTGTGGTACGCGTAATGAAGTATCACGAACTTCACGTGCCTTTTCACCAAAGATTGCATGTAATAAGCGCTCTTCAGCTGTTAATTCCGTAACCCCTTTAGGCGTTACTTTACCAACAAGAATATCACCATCACGTACTTCCGCACCGATACGGATAATACCACGTTCGTCTAAGTTACGAAGTGCATCTTCCCCTACGTTTGGAATGTCGCGTGTAATTTCTTCAGGCCCTAATTTTGTATCACGAGATTCAGATTCGTATTCTTCAATATGAACTGAAGTATATACATCGTCTTTTACAAGGCGTTCACTCATGATAACAGCATCCTCATAGTTGAACCCGTTCCAAGTCATGAACGCAACAAGTACGTTACGACCTAATGCAAGCTCACCATTTTCCATTGATGGACCGTCTGCTAAAATATCGCGAGGTTTCACACGTTCGCCAACTTTTACAAGTGGACGTTGGTTGTATGAAGTACCTTGGTTTGAACGAATGAATTTTTGTAATTTATATTTTGTTAAATCGCCTTTAACTTCTTTACCGTCAACTGTTTCAATGCGACGTACGTGGATTGAACGAGCTTCAACATGTTCAACAATTCCATCATATTTCGCTACTACAGCCGCACCTGAGTCACGCGCATCTACGTGTTCCATACCAGTACCGACAAACGGAGCTTCTGGATTTAAAAGAGGAACAGCTTGACGTTGCATGTTTGCACCCATAAGTGCACGGTTAGAGTCATCGTTTTCTAAGAAAGGAATACATGCAGTCGCAGCAGAAACTACTTGTTTCGGTGATACGTCCATATAGTCCATTTGTGCTTTACTGAAAACAGTGTTATCTCCACGGAAACGACCAACAACTTCATCGTTAGTGAATGTTCCATCTGGATTTAAAGGAGAGTTCGCTTGTGCTACATAGTAGTTATCTTCTTCATCAGCTGTTAAGTAATCAATTTGATCTGTTACTTGACCAGTTTCATGATCGATACGACGATATGGTGTTTCGATGAATCCGAATTTATTTACCTTCGCGAATGAAGATAATGAGTTAATTAAACCAATGTTCGGTCCCTCAGGCGTCTCAATTGGACACATACGACCATAGTGAGAATAGTGAACGTCACGCACTTCGAAACCAGCGCGTTCACGCGTTAAACCACCAGGCCCTAATGCAGATAGACGACGCTTATGCGTTAACTCTGCAAGTGGGTTTGTTTGGTCCATGAATTGAGATAATTGAGAACTACCAAAGAATTCTTTAATAGACGCAATTACTGGACGAATATTGATTAATTGTTGTGGTACGATAGCGGCTGTATCATTAATAGACATACGCTCACGTACTACACGTTCCATACGAGATAAACCGATACGGAATTGATTTTGTAATAATTCACCAACAGAACGCAGACGACGGTTACCTAAATGGTCAATATCATCTGTTGCGCCTACTTGGTAAAGTAGGTTGAAGAAATAACTTACTGAAGACAATACATCAGCAGGCGTAATATTCTTCACTTCTTCGTCAATGTAGGCATTGCCAATTACATTGATTTCTTTTTGCGCTTCATCTTTTGGTGCATAAATTTTAATAGATTGGATTGTTACGTCATCTTCTAGCACGCCGCCAACTTGTGATAAAGTGCGGAAGCCGATACCTTTAGAAGAATCCTCTAGGTAAGGTAAAATCTTATCTAAAGTACGACGATCAAGTACAGTACCCTTCTCTACTAAAATTTCGCCTGTTTCTGGATCAACAAGCGTCTCAGCAATCGTTTGGTTGAATAAACGATTTTTAATGTGAAGCTTTTTGTTCATTTTGTAACGACCAACATTCGCTAAATCATAGCGTTTAGCATCGAAGAAACGAGAGTATAATAAACTTTTCGCACTTTCTACTGTTGGTGGCTCACCTGGACGTAAACGCTCATAGATTTCTAAAAGTGCTTTTTCAGTACTTTCAGAGTTATCTTTCTCTAGCGTATTACGTAAATACTCGTTATCACCGATAATATCGATAATTTCTTGATCTGAACCGAAACCTAATGCGCGAAGCAACACTGTTACTGGTAGCTTACGAGTACGATCAATACGCACGTATACTACATCTTTCGCGTCAGTTTCATATTCTAACCAAGCACCACGGTTTGGAATTACTGTCGCACCGAAGCCTTTTTTACCGTTTTTATCAGTTTTATCATGGAAATACACACTTGGTGATCGAACTAATTGTGAAACGATAACACGTTCAGCACCATTGATAATGAACGTACCTGTTTCTGTCATTAATGGGAAGTCACCCATAAATACATCTTGTTCTTTCACTTCGTCTGTTTCTTTGTTGTAAAGACGTACTTTCACACGTAATGGAGCTGCGTAAGTAACATCTCGCTCTTTACACTCATCGACATCATACTTAGGATCACCTAATGAATAATCGATGAATTCTAATGAAAGATTACCTGTAAAGTCCTCGATCGGCGAAATGTCACGGAACATTTCACGTAAACCTTCTTCAAGGAACCACTCGTAAGACGCCGTTTGAATCTCAATCAGATTTGGAAGCTCAAGCACCTCTTTAATACGCGCAAAGCTTCTACGCTGGCGGTGTTGTCCGTACTGAACTAGTTGACCTGTCAACTCATTCACCCCTCAATAAAGCGATATTAGGTCTTTGCAAAATCATCCAAATAGTGTATGATTTCGAAAGACAAAAAGAAAACGAGTCTTCAAAAAGATCTCATTTTCGGTTAACTAAACTTATCTTGGCAAGTATACCCATATTAAATCATTCATATACCAAAAGGGCACACGACCTCAAAATAATATTTTTGCATTGTATCATATTATCATAGCCGTTTTGTCAAGTCAATATTTTATACATATTTCATTTATTTTTTTGCACGCACTATCCAGTAGCCTTTTTTCTTCTCCACAACATCGACTTCAGAAAATTTTTCTTCTAAATAGCTAACCGTTGATGGCGCACCTTGCTTTTTCTGAATGACTACCCACAGCTCTCCAGAAGTCACTAGTTTATTATAAGCACCATCGTAAAAGCGGAAAACTGTGTCCTTTCCTGCACGAATAGGAGGATTGGTTAAAATAGCTGCTGCCTTCGCCTCATCATCAACATTCGATAGTCCGTCACTCACAAAAATTCGTACATTTTGAACACCGTTTACTTGCGCATTTTTTTGAGAAAGCGCAACTGCTCGTTCATTAATATCCATCATTAAAACGGTACGCTCAGGGTTTGCTTTGGCAATAGATAAGCCGATTGGTCCATACCCACAGCCTACATCGAAAATCTCTCCCTCGACATCCGGCATTTGAAACGCATCTATTAATACACGGGATCCAAAATCTACTTCGCTTTTACTAAATACACCTGCATCCGTTTCAAAGGAAAACGTATGCCCAAGTAACTTGAACGTCCAGTGACGAGGTTTACTTTCAGTTTGAGGCTTACTTGTATAATAGTGATCTGACATTTTCACGCCTCCTCAGAATGAAGAAAAAGCTCGCCACAATGACGAGCTTTCCTTTTGTATAGAAGTAATACGAGATTACTTAACTTCTACAGATGCGCCAACTTCTTCAAGTTTAGCTTTGATTTGTTCAGCTTCATCTTTAGATACGCCTTCTTTAAGAGCTTTAGGAGCGTTATCTACAACTTCTTTAGCTTCTTTAAGACCTAAACCAGTGATTTCGCGAACCACTTTGATTACTTTAATTTTTTCTGCACCAGCAGATGCTAATACTACGTCGAATTCTGTTTTTTCTTCAGCTGCAGCAGCACCGCCAGCAACTACTGCTACTGGAGCAGCAGCTGTTACACCGAATTCTTCTTCGATAGCTTTTACTAAATCGTTTAATTCAAGAACTGTCATAGCTTTGATAGCTTCTAAGATTTGCTCTTTGTTCATTATAATTTCCTCCTAATTGGATGTGTTTTAGTTTTTTTGCGGTCAAGCCGCGGAAGTTATGCGACGTAAAGAATTACGCGCCTTGTTCTTCTTTTTGTTCTGCAACAGCTTTTGTTGCAAGTGCGAAGTTGCGCACTGGAGCTTGAAGTACAGATAAAAGCATTGAAAGAAGACCTTCGCGTGATGGAAGTTCTGCAAGTGCTTTAACATCTTCAACAGAAGAAATCGTACCTTCAATAATACCCGCTTTAATTTCTAAAGCTTCGTTTTTCTTAGCGAACTCGTTGATGATTTTAGCAGGAGCTACAACATCTTCAGATGAGAACGCGATTGCGTTAGGACCAGTTAATACTTCATTGATTCCTTCAACGCCAGCAGCTTCAGCAGCACGACGAGTTAAAGTGTTTTTGTAAACTTTAAACTCAACACCAGCTTCACGAAGTTGTTTACGAAGTTCCGTCACTTGTGCAACGTTAAGACCACGGTAATCCACTACTACTACAGATGCAGCGCCTTGGAATTTTTCAGTGATTTCTTGCACTTGTGATTGTTTGTTTTCGATTGCTTTGCTCATGATGACACCTCCTATTAGAATGGGTCATTTATACCGACAAAAGTAAAGCCTCTGAGTCATATAGACACAGAGGCTGAAAGTCATCATCTTTAAAATAAGAATCCGAATTCCGATGTCCTCGGTAGGATCATTAAGTGACAAGTCACTCCTACTGTCTACGGTACAAATGGATGATTCACAACAGCATCCATCTTACCAAAGATACGGATAGCTGTCAATCGATTTATATAAAAATTACTTTACTACTACGTTAGCAGCATCAATTTTGATAGCTGGGCCCATTGTAGTTGTAACGTTTACAGATTTCATGTAAGTACCTTTAGCTGCAGCAGGTTTTGCTTTTTGAACAACGTCAAATACAGTTAAGAAGTTTTCTACTAATTTTTCTGTAGAGAAAGAAACTTTACCGATAGGAGCGTGGATGATACCAGCTTTATCAGCACGGTATTCTACTTTACCTGCTTTGATTTCTTCGATAGCTTTTGTTACGTCAAATGTAACTGTACCTGTTTTAGGGTTTGGCATTAAACCTTTAGGTCCTAATACACGACCAAGTTTACCAACTTCACCCATCATGTCAGGAGTTGCTACGATTACATCGAAGTCAAACCAACCTTGTTGGATTTTTTGGATGTATTCTGCATCGCCTACATAATCAGCGCCAGCAGCTTCTGCTTCTTTAAGTTTTTCACCTTTAGCGAATACTAATACGCGTTGAGTTTTACCAGTACCGTTTGGTAGTACTACTGCACCACGGATTTGTTGATCGTTTTTACGAGTATCGATTCCTAAACGGAAAGCAACTTCTACAGTAGCGTCGAAGTTTACTGTGCTAGTTTTTTGAGCAAGTTCGATTGCTTCTTGTGCGCCGTATACGTTGTTACGGTCGATTAATTTAGCTGCATCTTGCAGTTTTTTACCTTTTTTAGCCATTATATATTTCCTCCTTGATTGTGGTTATAGCGGATTTTACCTCCCACGAATAAAGGTTGCGCGTTCACAAAGAAACTCCGCAACCTTCCAAAAAACAAAAACATCAAGTAACTGGGATTAGTCTTCGATAACAATACCCATGCTTCGTGCAGTACCTTCAACCATTAACATAGCAGCTTCAACTGAAGCAGCGTTAAGGTCTGGCATTTTAGTTTCAGCGATTTCGCGAACTTTATCACGTTTAACCGTTGCAACTTTTTTACGGTTTGGTTCACCAGATCCAGATTGGATACCAGCTGCTACTTTAAGTAAAACTGCTGCAGGTGGAGTTTTCGTAATGAAAGTAAATGAACGGTCCTCGAATACTGAAATTTCAACTGGAATAATAAGACCAGCTTGATCAGCAGTACGCGCATTGAATTCTTTACAGAATCCCATGATGTTCACACCTGCTTGACCTAATGCAGGACCAACCGGTGGAGCTGGGTTTGCTTTACCAGCAGGGATTTGAAGTTTAACAACTTTAATAACTTTTTTAGCCACGAGACACACCTCCTTAAGTCCGTGATGTGGTAATTGGGTTGCCCCTCCCACTCAATATCTGTCTGTCAGCTAAGTGCCGATAACATTAAAATTATCATTACAGACGTCATCCGAAGTATGACAGTCTGACCTTTGAAATGATACCACTTTTAATTTTTTTAAGCAAGTAGTAATTAACAAAATCTGCGATATACGCTCAATCGTACGTAATATGGTACTAGAATGTAATACTATAATTTTTGAATTTGTTCAAAATCTAGCTCCATAATCGTTTCGCGACCAAACATATCTACAGAAACTTTCAGCTTTCCTTTTTCGGCGTCGATTTCTTCAACACGTCCTTGGAAGTGCGCAAATGGTCCTTCTAATACTTCAACTGCTTCACCAACAGTAATATCGATTTCCACAATTTTATCAGTCATGCCCATTTGTTGTAATAGACGATCCGCTTCTTCTGGTAAAAGAGGCGTTGGTTTCGCTCCGCCACCTGATGAACCAATAAATCCAGTAACACCTGGTGTATTGCGGACAACATACCAAGAATCATCTGTCATAATTAGCTCAACTAGAACATAACCAGGGAAGACCTTACGCATCATTGTCTTCTTTTTGCCGTCCTTCATTTCTGTTTCCTCGTGCTCAGGCACGATCACACGGAAGATTTTATCTTGCATCCCCATTGTTTCAACACGTTTTTCTAGGTTTGCTTTTACACGGTTCTCATACCCTGAATACGTATGAACAACATACCAATTTTTCTCCATAACTGCTAGGACTACTCGTCCGTCCCTCCCTTACTAATAAAAGTGAAAATGATCGCGATATGCAAAATGCATCCTTTATTCTTTTCACAAACTTCCCATAAGAAAAACATAGCTTTCGCCTTAGCAAGCGAAAGCTCGATGATATACACCTAATTAGCATAGTCATCTATTGCTACTAACATACTTTTCCTAGTAGCACACTTATCATAATGTGAATATTTTACTGCTCTTCACTTCATAAAACAAACGAAAAAACCCGTTATTGTAAAGGACGGGCTATTTTCAAAAGTATTAACATGCTCTTTTCTAAATTATAAATCTAAGTACCAGCGGAATAATGATGAAATACCTAAGTCTACTAACACAAAAAATAAAGCCATAATTACTACAGTTGAAATTACAACGACTGTATATTTCGTCAGTTCTTTACTTTTTGGCCAGCTAGTTTTTCGCATTTCCGACATTACGTCGCTGAAAAAACTTTTAATCTTACCCATTCTAGCCTAACCTCCGAATCAATCATATCTGTCTATTTACAAAATATTTTATAGCGTTTGTTTATGCACTGTATGTTCATTGCAATGCGAACAATATTTCTTTAATTCGAGGCGTACAGTAGTATCTCCCTTAGCAGGAACTGTGTAATTTCTCGATCCGCATTTTTCACAATTTAGCACGACTTTCTTTGCCATTATAATCACCTTTTCGGCACTTTGTCTTTTAAAGACTAACACCTAAAATTGTCAATGTCAACAAGGGTAGGTGCCCTCTAGGACATTTCCTCAAGCACTAAATGGCGCTCTAATTTCCGCTTCACTCGTTGCAAAGCATTGTCAATTGATTTCACATGGCGATTTAATTTAGCAGAAATTTCATGATACGATTGGCCATCTAAGTATAAAGCTAATACTTGCAACTCTAGTTCACTTAAAATCTCGCTCATTTTTTCTTCTAAATAGCCAAACTCTTCTCTATGAATCATTAACTCTTCTGGATCATCCATAATAGCGCCTGTTAACACATCCATTAATGTTCGATCCGATTCCTCATCAAAAATAGGTTTATCTAATGAAACATAGGAATTTAGCGGAATATGTTTTTGCCTCGTTGCTGTTTTGATAGCGGTTATGATTTGTCTTGTTATACATAGCTCCGCAAAAGCACGAAAAGAAGCTAGCTTGTCCTCTTTAAAATCACGAACAGCTTTATACAATCCAATCATACCTTCTTGCACAATATCTTCTTTATCAGCACCAATTAAGAAATAAGATCTCGCCTTTGCCCTTACTAACAATCGATATTTTGTAATTAAAAAATCTAACGCATCTGTATTACCTTGATGCACCATTTCAATAAGCTCTTCATCATTGAATCGTTCAAAATCTTGTGTCACTTGTACAATACTATTTTTAAACATGGTATCACCTCAGCTACAACAGATAATTAGGAACAGTATAACGGAATTGGAAAATATGCGTCAATGTATCATTTTAAACCACGGCGCCACTTTTCGAAGGCAAGTGCCACATCCGGCTTTAATTCAATGCGCGAAGGTGGCTTGCTATCTTGCTTGCGTTTTACATCGTGGGAAATTTTATGTTGTATAATGCTCATATCAATTTCAAGCTCTCTTGCCGATTTGCGTAGCGCACCATTACCAAAAATAACACTTTGCTCTGCCATATCGGAAGTCGCCACGTGAATTTGTACATGTCTTGCCTTTAGCTCATGCGTCATCTTCTCGATGCGTTCATCTGCTGTTTCATTTTTCCTTGTATAAATGATTTCTACACCATTTTCTATATAAGATTGCTCCACACCCGGCACAAGATGGGCGTCAAACACTACAATGACGCGCCAACCTATTGCCGCCTTATATTCAGCCATAAGCTCTATTAAACGCTTACGTGCGTCTTCAAAATTTGTGTCACGTAATGGACGTAGCTCTTTCCAAGCTCCAATCATATTATAGCCGTCAACAAGCAAAATGTTTTTCATCGTTACGCATTCGCTTCTTGACGTTTACGATACACTTCATACATTAAAAGCGCGGCAGCTACTGAAGCATTTAATGATGTGACATGCCCTACCATAGGCAGATGATATAAAAAGTCACATTTCTCTTTTAATAAACGCCCCATCCCTTTACCTTCACTGCCAATGATAATGGCAAGTGGTAAGGTTGCATCCATCTTGCGATAATCAGCAGAACCTTTGGCATCTGTACCAGCAATCCATACGCCTCGTTCTTTTAATTCATCGACAGTTTGGGCAAGGTTATTAACACGCACAACAGGTACATGCTCAATCGCTCCTGTCGAAGCCTTCGCCACCACTGCTGTCAAACTTACTGAGCGACGCTTTGGAATAATTATACCATGTACACCAATGGCATCTGCAGTTCGCATAATCGATCCTAAATTATGCGGGTCTTCTAATTCATCTAAAATTAGGAAAAATGGATCCTCTTGTTTGTTTTGCGCCGCAGCAAATAAATCATCTATCTCTGCATAGCTATAAGCTGCAACAGAGGCAACAATTCCTTGATGGTTAGCATCTGATAATTGATCGACCTTTTTCTTCGGTACAAATTGCACAATGATGCCACGTTCACGCGCTAAATCAAGCAGTTCATTGACCCCTGATTTTTTTACACCTTCTGCTATCCATACTTTATTCATATCGCGGCCTGAACGAAGTGCTTCTAACACTGGGTTTTTACCGGCAATAATTTCACCATTTTGTTCTGCCATTATTTTGACACTCCTTTTAATTCCTCGATTATTTGAATGGCGTATGCAATGATGGCATAAACGCGTTCTAATTCACCAAGTAAGTACAAACTTCCAAGCACTGCCTCAAAGCCGGAGCTATTCCGGTATGTTTGGACATCGGTATTTTTCGGAACAGATCCGGACTTAGCATTACGTCCTCGTCGGAACACAGCCAATTCCTGCTCTGTTAAAAAATGTTCATCCATCATGCGATGTACAATTGTAGACTGTGCCTTTGCTGAAACATAACGCGTTGCTTCTCTATGGAGTGTATTCGGTTTTACACGTCCACTACGCAACAAATACTCACGTACTTTTTGTTCTAAAACCGCATCTCCCATATATGCCAGCGCTAATGCATTTAATTGCTTAACATCTTCATTTCGGAGTTTATCCAAGTTTCTTACCCTCGTTTCCATCTTGTCCCTTGGCGTGTATCTTCTAAAATGATACCTTGCGCTTGTAAATGGTCACGAATTTCATCCGAGCGAGCAAAATCACGATTTTTACGTGCTTCCACGCGTTCCTGTAAAAGTGCTTCGACTTCTTCGTCCAGTAGTTCTGCTTCTTTTGCAAATTCAATACCTAAGACGTCACCTAACACCTCAAAAGTTTCAACAAAAGTTAATAATACTTTCTCATCAGTATTCGTTTCATTTAAGTAAATATTAGCAATACGCGCAAGTTCAAATAATACTGATATAGCATTTGCTGTATTGAAATCATCATTCATCGCTTCTTCAAACTGCATTTTTTGTGCAGCAATTTGACGGAGCCATTCCTCTGAGCAATCACCGAGACTTGTAGTAGCAGATAAACGATATTTAACGTTATTGTAAGACGTACGAATACGCTCCAAACCAGTAGCGGCAGCATCCACTAAATCTTTAGCAAAATTAATTGGGTGACGATAATGAACAGATAACATAAAGAAACGTAAAATTTGCGGATCAATCTGTTGACGAATATCGTTGACGAGCACAAAATTACCAAGGGATTTAGACATTTTTTCATTATCTATATTAATATATCCATTATGCATCCAGTAGCGCGCAAACGTTGTATCGTTATGTGCTTCAGATTGCGCAATTTCATTTTCATGGTGCGGGAATGTTAAATCTTGACCACCTGCATGTATATCAATTGTATCACCTAAATGCTCTCGTGCCATGACCGAGCATTCAATATGCCATCCTGGACGACCGTTGCCCCAAGGACTTTCCCAATAGATCTCACCTGGTTTTGCCGCTTTCCATAATGCAAAATCTAATGCATCATCTTTTTTCTCACCCGCTTCAATACGCGCACCAATTTTTAAATCATCCACTGATTGATGCGACAGCTTACCGTAGCCATTAAATTTTCGCGTGCGGTAGTAAACATCACCAGCTGATTCATATGCATAGCCTTTGTCGATTAACACTTTAATAAATTCAATAATGTCATCCATATGATCTGTTACTCGAGGATGAACATCTGCCTTTTTGCATCCTAAGGCTGTTACATCTTCAAAATAAGCGGCGATAAAACGATCTGTCAGTTCATGCACTTCTTCACCAAGCTCGTTGGCTGCTTTAATAATTTTATCGTCTACATCCGTGAAATTTGATACAAATTTCACATCGTAGCCTTGATATTGTAAATAGCGTCGTACGGTATCATAAACAATTACAGGACGTGAATTGCCGATATGAATATAGTTATAAACCGTCGGACCGCAAACATACATTTTAACTTTTCCTTCTTCTAGCGGTACGAATGTTTCCTTTTGTCTTGTTAATGAGTTGAAAATTTGAATACTCATTGTCTTTCTCTCTCCTTTTGTAAGCGTCCGATTTCTTCTTGCAATTTCGCTATTTGCTTTTCGAAACCTTGACAGCGTTCCTCCACAGGGTCAGGAATATTTTGGTGGTCTAGTTTTTTCTCTAAACGAACACCATCTTTCATCACCACTTTACCCGGAATACCTACTACCGTTGCGTTGGGTGGTACTTCTTTTAATACGACTGATCCCGCACCGATTTTACTATTCTCACCAATTGTAATAGAACCTAATACTTTAGCTCCAGTGGCAACTAATACATTATCTTGTAATGTCGGATGGCGCTTGCCTTTTTCTTTCCCTGTGCCCCCAAGTGTCACACCTTGATAAAGTGTCACATTATCACCAATCTCACATGTTTCTCCTATAACAACACCCATACCATGGTCAATGAAGAAGCGGCGACCAATTTTAGCACCAGGGTGTATTTCGATTCCTGTAAAGAAGCGACTCACTTGCGAAATGACGCGTGCGATAAAATAAAAACGTCTTTTAAAAAACCAATGCGCAATACGATGTGCCCATGTAGCATGTAGACCTGAATATGTTAACACAACTTCAAGTACACTGCGTGCTGCTGGGTCATTTTCAAAAATAGTCTCTACATCTTCCTTCATTCTTTTAAACATCAAAACTCCCCCTTTTCGATACATTATGTGTTGGAATAGCCTACAAAAACCTCGCGCAAAAATCACTTTCAAACCTATTGTTACTAGTAATGATTGCCCTCTTACATGTAATACTTGAATAGCTATAAAAAAATAAAAAGCGCCCCTATCACTCCATAAAGGAATGACAGAGACGCTGAAAATTTGCGCGGTTCCACTCTGATTGAAAGCATAAGCCTTCCACTTTGGACGTCCTATAACGGGAACGAACCGATAAAGCCTACTCAATGTTCAGCTCTACGCTCAAAGGTGCATTTCGGTTTTGCCTTGGCTCAGACCACTTACAGCCGGTGATGGTCCTCTCTTTAGAGCATGCGCCACGTACTTCTCCTTATCAACGCTTTCTCAATGTACATTCATTTTACATCGATGAAACTGTTTGTCAATGAATTTCTATTATTTCGCGAATTTTTCTACACGGTCAATTGTTTTCTCTTTACCAATTAAACAAATAGCATTCGGTAACTCTGGACCGTGCGTTTCACCAGTCGTAACAACACGGATTGGCATAAATAAATTTTTACCTTTATGTCCTGTTTCCTTTTGCACAGCTTTAATAGCAGCTTTCACCGTTTCAGGTGTAAATTCTTCTAACTTTTCAAGTTGTGCTTTAAATGCAGCCATTACCTCTGGTACTTGCTCACCAGCTAAAACCGCTTTTGCTTCTTCATCATATTCAAGATGATCGTTAAAGAATAGGCGAGATAGTTCCACGATTTCAGCACCAAAGCTCATTTGTTCATGATATAGTGCGATTAAATCCGTAGCCCAAGCACGTTCTTCTGCCGTTAGCTCTTCTGGTAATAAGCCAGCTTTTTGTAAGTGTGGTAAAGATAATGCCACAACTTCTTCTAAAGATAATTTTTTAATATATTGATTGTTCATCCATGTAAGCTTTTGCTTATCAAACATAGATGGTGATTTCGATAAACGTTTCTCATCGAAGATTTTAATAAATTCTTCTTTCGAGAAAATCTCTTCTTCGCCTTCAGGAGACCAACCTAGTAAAGCGAAGAAATTAAACATAGCTTCCGGTAGGTAACCAAGGTCTTTATATTGCGTTACGAATTGAATAATGGATTCATCACGTTTTGATAGTTTTTTACGGTTTTCATTAATGATTAATGTCATATGTCCAAAGCGTGGATATTCCCAACCAAAAGCATCAAAAATCATCATTTGTTTTGGTGTATTTGATAAATGCTCTTCACCACGGAAAACGTGAGAGATTTCCATAAAGTGATCGTCTAAAACGACCGCATAATTATATGTTGGAATACCATTTGCCTTTACAAGTACCCAGTCGCCTACATCTTTTGATTCGAACGATACTTGTCCACGCACTAAATCTTCAAACTCATATGTTACGTTTTCAGGCACACGCATACGAATTGTATACTGTTCGCCAGCCGCTTCTTTAGCCGCAACTTCTTCTGCTGATAAATGACGGCAAGTTCCATCATAAGTTGGTGCTGCAACGCCGCGAGCTTTTTGTTCTTCGCGTGATGCCTCTAACTTTTCTGAAGAACAGAAACATTTATAGGCAGTACCTTGTTGTAATAATTTTTCAGCATGCTCTTTATAAATATCAAGGCGCTCCATTTGACGATAAGGCGCATACGGACCACCAATATCAATCGATTCGTCATAGTCGATACCTAACCATTTTAAGTTATCTAGCTGAGACGCTTCTCCACCTTCTACATTACGCTCAATATCCGTATCTTCAATACGCACGATAAATTTACCGTTATGATGTTTTGCATATAAATAGTTGAATAACGCTGTACGTGCACCGCCAATATGTAAGAATCCAGTTGGTGATGGCGCGTAACGAACGCGAACTTCTTTCGTCATAATTAAATGCCTCCTAAAATGTTCGTCTGAATATAATTCCGACCTTTTTAATTGTTCATTTTACCACTGTAGTATAGGAAATAAAAGTAGCGCGTGCTTAGGAATTGGACACGCGCCATTTTTTATTTCTTTATCAATAAAATCGTCGCCATCGATGCAATGCCTTCTTCACGGCCAGTAAAGCCCAGTCTTTCAGTAGTTGTCGCTTTGACATTTACTTGTGAAGGATCTGCATGCAGTAACCCTGCAATACGATTTCTCATTTGCTCAATATAAGGCGCCATTTTAGGACGTTGCGCCATAATGGTACAGTCCACATTACCTAGCACATAACCTTTGTCCTCAACAATTTTCCAAATATACTCTAGTAACTTTGCTGAATCGGCATCTTTCCATTCAGGATCTGTGTCTGGAAAATGGCGGCCAATATCACCTTCACCAATTGCGCCAAGCGCCGCATCAGTTACAGTGTGTAACAATACATCGGCATCCGAATGCCCCACTAAGCCCTTTTCATGTGGAATGGTAATACCACCTATAATAAGTGGACGCCCTTCCTCAAATGCATGTACGTCAAAACCTTGTCCTACTCGAAACATACAATACTGCCGTTACAACAGAAAATGATTGTAACAGCATTCACCTGCCTTTATGATTTTCTATTTATAGACAGTTTAACATATTTCCTAGGAAATTGAGCTGTCCGTATCATCTGTGGTGGACATAGCTTTCAGCTTAAAGCATTAATAGTTTGTTCAATTTCGATAAAAAAATCCCATCAGCTACTAGTAACTGACGGGATTTCAAAGTTATTGTTAAAAAGTTTCTGTTAGTCGGCGACGTAAAATGGCCTCGCCAAAAAGTAAATCTTCCTTCGTGGTCATTTTAACATTTTCATAGGTGCTTTCTACAATATGCACTGCATGGCCAAGACGCTCCACCAGCATCGCCTCATCGGTACCAAGGAAGCCTACTTTCTCAGCAACATCTTCCGCTTCTACAATTAAATCAAAGCGAAAAGCTTGCGGCGTTTGAATCATCCATAGGCTTTCACGATCGACCGTTTCTTCGATAATACCATCCCGTACTTTTTTCATCGTATCTTTTGCTCGAACCCCTGCGATTGCAGCGCCGAAATTATGCGCACTTTGCACAAGGTTGGCAATAATATCATGCGTGATAAACGGACGCGCGGCATCATGCACTAAAACGATATCAACTTGCTCCATTTCCTTCATGCAAGAGTGAACCGAATGTTGTCGCTCTGCTCCGCCATCAGGCAACCCTTTGACCTTCGAAATACCATAGTGTACAAGCATTTCTTGGATAAGCGTACGCTCCTCTGGCTTTACCGCCAGCCAAATACCTGTGCAGTTTTGATCTTGCTCAAACACTTCCAATGTGTGTATTAAAATCGGTTTCCCTAAAAGCTCTAAAAATAATTTATTTTGTCCTGCTCCCATTCGCTTCCCGCTACCTGCTGCCGGAAGCACTACTTCATACTGCACATTTCCCACTTCCTAATCATCCTTTGGCTTAGCAAAAATCATACGCCCTGCTGATGTTTGGAGAACGCTCGTTACGGTTACTGTAATGGCCTGTCCTATATAACTACGGCCGCCTTCTACAACAATCATCGTGCCATCATCTAAATAAGCAACACCTTGGTTATGCTCTTTACCATCTTTAATGACGACAACCTGCATATCTTCACCTGGAATCACAACCGGCTTCACCGCATTTGCCAAATCATTGATATTTAGCACTTGCACCTGATGTAGCTCACAAACTTTGTTTAAGTTGAAGTCATTCGTTACTATCTGTGTATGGTTGCCCATTTTCTTAGCAAGTCGCACAAGTTTTAAATCGACTTCTTGCACATCTTCAAAATCTTCATCGGTAATCTCTACTTTAGTCATACGTTCATCTTGTAGTTTTTTCAAAATATCCAAACCACGACGACCTCTAGTACGTTTTAATGTATCTGAGGAATCTGCAATATGTTGTAGCTCCGTTAGTACAAATTGCGGCACGACCAAGACACCTTCGATAAAGCCTGTTTCCGAAATATCCGCAATACGTCCATCAATAATAACACTCGTATCTAGCAATTTATAACTGCCGCGAATTTCAGGAGCATCGATACCTTCAGCCGCTTTTTTCTTCGCATTATGGCCGCGCAATGTAAATAACTGTAGTAACTCATCACGCTTTTTAAAGCCGACACGGAATCCCAAATAGCCAAATACAAATGACAGGATAATTGGAATCACTTCTGTAATACCGCGAATTTGAACGCTATCAATCGCAAAGCCTAGGAAGTAGGCTACGATAAGTCCTACAATTAGCCCAAGCGTACCAAATAATAAATCTCCAACAGGTACTTTAAATAACATCTCTTCCATCCAGCTAATAAGCCGAACGAAATAGTCGGAAAATGCAAATGATAATGTAAATAGTAAAAGCGCCCCTAAAGCAACTGATACATAAGGATTATCAAGCCAAGGATTAGATGATAAATGAAGCAATTCGTATAATGGCGGTAAGAAAACCAGGCCTAAAGCTCCCCCAATCAGTAAAAAAGCAATTTGAATAAATTTTTTCATACTGTCACCTCCAATTCTTATTTTCGATTATACATATTTTACGGTAGAAAATCTTTTTTCAGCCCATCAAAACATTATTATTTTAATTGCAGTTTATTGGACGTTATAGAAGCCTTAAGAGATGCATAATTCCCGTAAAAAATGTTATCCAATTTCAAGCAATTTTCATGGATACCACCATGAGTAAAAATGCATGCTAGGATATTACCTAACATGCACTTACCTCTAGAATCCATTTCAGAAAGCACTAAGCTAGAGCTAATGTTTTCTTTAAATTAAGCAACGAGCGTTCCACGCTATAGCCTTCATTATAACTCTCTGAAACAGCCATTCAATGCATCCTTAATTGTTTCTACACCAACAATTTCAATCCCTTGTGGGAAATCCCAGCCGCCAATATTAGAGGCAGGGATAAACGCTCGCTTAAACCCTAGCTTTGCCGCCTCAATAACACGTTGTTCAATGCGTGTTACACGACGGACCTCACCCGTTAAACCTACTTCACCAATAAAGCAGTCTGTGGCACGCACTGCCTGATCTTTAAAGCTAGAAACGATACTTGTCAACACCGCTAGGTCAATTGCAGGCTCATCAAGCTTTACACCACCAGCAACTTTAATATATGCATCTTGTGCTTGTAGCATGAGACCCATTCGCTTTTCCAGCACTGCCATTAGCAATTGCACACGATTTTGGTCTACGCCGGTTGCCATACGTTTTGGATAATTAAAGCTTGTTGGCGTTACGAGCGATTGAATTTCTACTAAGATTGGTCTCGTCCCCTCCATCGATGCTACAATGGTCGAACCGGCAGCACCTTGTGAACGTTCCTGTAAAAACAACTCTGACGGATTTAATACTTCCTTTAAGCCTCCCTGAAGCATTTCAAAGATTGCAATTTCATTTGTAGAACCAAAACGGTTTTTCTGACTCCGTAAAATACGGTGATTATGATGACGTTCTCCTTCGAAATACAGCACTGTATCCACCATATGCTCTAAAATACGTGGCCCTGCAATTTGCCCTTCCTTCGTTACATGTCCAACTAAGAAAATGGCAATGCCTTTCGTTTTAGCAATTCGCATAAGCTCCGCTGTACATTCACGTACTTGCGACACACTACCAGGTGCACTCGTCACCTCTGGATGGAACACCGTTTGGATAGAATCGACGATAACAAATTTCGGCTGTACATCTTCAATCGTTTGGTTTAATAATTCTAAATTGGTTTCCGAATAAATATAAAGCTCTTGTGAGATTACACCTAAACGTTCAGCACGTAGCTTCGTTTGTCGAATAGATTCCTCTCCTGAAATATAGAGCACACGATGTCCTTTATTCGAAAGTAACGCAGATACTTGTAATAATAACGTAGATTTCCCGATCCCCGGGTCTCCCCCAATTAAGACAAGCGAGCCAGGGACAATTCCGCCACCTAATACACGATTGAGCTCACCCATTTCGGTAGCTACACGAGACTCCTCAGCGGCTTCTACTTGGATAATAGGTATTGCCTTTTGCGTGACTGTGGCAGAGTGTTGGAATGCTCCTCGCGGTCCTTTCGCTACGACCTCGACTTCTTCCACCATCTTATTCCACTCACCACATCCTGGACAGCGCCCCATCCACTTTGCAGATTCATAGCCACACACTGTACAGACAAATTTAGTTTTTTTCTTCGCCATCGTATCACCTCGAATATTTGTTCTTATATTTATTTTACATAAAAAAAGACAGCTTGGCACTATAAGCCTCACTGTCTTCTCTAATCAACATGTTAACTGCTTACTTAGAAATCGAAACGCCTTCTTTTTTCTTCACGACAAAGTCTTCATTGACATAATCGATGACAACTTGGTTTCCTTTTTCCACATTGCCTTTAAGTAGTTCTTCCGATAAACGGTCTTCCACTTGTTTTTGCAATGCACGACGTAGTGGACGCGCACCATATTGAGGATCATAGCCTTCCTCTGCAATTTTATTAAGCGCCGCATCTGTTAACTCTAACGTAATATCTTGTTCTTGTAGACGTTTTGTTAACGTATTTGCCATCATCGAAATGATTTCTTTTAAGTGTTCTTTTTCTAACGAATGGAACACAATCATTTCGTCGATACGGTTAAGGAATTCAGGACGGAATGCTTTTTTCAGTTCTTCTAGCATTGTACCCTTCATATCTTTGTGCTTCGACTCTGAGCTTCCTAAGCTGAAGCCAAGATTTTTTTGATATTTTAGTGCATCCGCACCAACGTTCGAAGTCATAATGACAACCGTATTACGGAAATCTACGACACGACCTTTAGAATCAGTTAAACGACCATCTTCAAGCACTTGCAGTAAAATATTGAAAACATCTGGATGTGCTTTTTCAATTTCATCAAGTAACACTACAGAGTATGGTTTACGTCGTACTTTTTCTGTTAGCTGACCACCATCATCAAAGCCTACATAGCCAGGAGGTGAACCAACTAAACGTGAAGTTGAGTGTTTCTCCATATATTCCGACATGTCTACGCGAATCATTGCATCCTCATCACCGAACATTACTTCTGCTAGCGCTCTTGCAAGTTCTGTTTTACCGACCCCTGTAGGACCTAGGAAAATAAATGAACCGATTGGTCGTTTAGGATCTTTTAAGCCTGCTCTTGCGCGTCGAATCGCACGAGAAATCGCTTCGACCGCTTCCCCTTGCCCAACAACTCGCTTGTGTAATTCTTCTTCAAGATGTAATAGTTTCGCGGATTCTTCATGAGCAATTTTTGCTACTGGAATTCCCGTCCACATGGAAACAACTGCTGCCACATCATCTACTGTAACTTTTGATTCAGCTTTGCCTTGTTCTTCTTTCCATGTTTTACGTGTTGTTTCAATTTCATCTTTCAGCTTTTGCTCTGTGTCTCTTAACGATGCCGCTTTTTCAAATTCCTGACCAGACACCGCTGCATTTTTTTCAGAGCGCACATTTTCAAGTTTATCTTCTAGTGCCTTTAAGTTTGGTGGCACAGCAAATGAACGTAAGCGTACTTTTGAACCCGCCTCATCGATTAAGTCGATGGCTTTATCCGGTAAGAAGCGATCTGAAATATAACGATCACCCATTTTTGCAGCTGCCTCAATGGCTTCATCTGTAATTTTCACTCGGTGATGTGCCTCATAGCGATCACGTAAGCCATGAATAATTTGAATCGCTTCTTCAACAGTTGGCTCATCCACTTGGATTGGTTGGAAGCGGCGCTCTAACGCGGCATCTTTTTCAATGTATTTACGGTATTCATCTAACGTTGTCGCACCAATACATTGCAATTCACCACGTGCTAAAGAAGGTTTTAAAATATTTGAAGCGTCAATGGCACCTTCTGCTCCACCTGCACCGATTAATGTATGCAATTCATCAATGAATAAAATAACATTGCCTGCCTGACGAATTTCATCCATTACTTTTTTCAAACGGTCCTCAAATTCACCACGGTATTTTGTACCGGCTACTACTGTTCCCATATCAAGCGTCATTACACGTTTGTCGCGTAAAATTTCTGGCACTTCATTATTAATAATTTGTTGTGCTAAACCTTCAGCAATAGCTGTCTTACCTACACCAGGTTCACCAATAAGCACAGGGTTATTTTTTGTACGACGTGATAGAACTTCAATAACACGTGTAATTTCTTTACTACGACCAATAACAGGGTCTAATGAACCTTCACGGGCAATTTGTGTTAAATCGCGCGCTAAGCTATCTAAAGTTGGGGTATTGGCAGCCTGTGTCGCCTGTTGTCCAGATTGTGCATTGTCATTGTTACCTAACAACAGTAAAACTTGCTGACGGGCTTTATTTAAACCTACACCTGCATTATTTAATACGCGAGCTGCTACTCCTTCACCTTCACGAATAAGTGCTAATAGTAAATGTTCCGTCCCAATATAAGAATGGCCTAATTTACGTGACTCATCGACTGATAGTTCAATTACTTTTTTGGCGCGAGGCGTGTAGTGAACGATTGGACCTACATCCTCCGTGCCTTTTCCTACTAACTCTTCAATACCTGCTTCAATCATTTGAGGGCTAATATCGATGGCTTCTAATGCTTTCGCAGCAATACCACCGCCTTCACGAATAAGCCCTAAAAGAATGTGCTCTGTCCCTATTGATTCGTGCTTCCAACGAATTGCCTCTTCCTGTGCAAGCTGTAATACTTTTTGTGCGCGTTGTGTAAAACGATTAAACATCATATGAATCCTCTCCTTTTCCCCCTATAATAGGCTTACTCATCGTTTCTAAAAATAATGCCTCACGCAGCATTTTTGCTCGAACTCTGTCTCGCTCAGCAGGCGGTAAAACCTCTCCTGCATAGTGTTGTAAAAATCCTGGTTGCATGCTGACAACACACTCATTTAAAGTGGTTGCTTTAATATTATGAATCAACTGTAAATCTACCCCTAAACGGACATTCGATAGGCAGGTAGCAGCTTCATCACTTGTTAAAATGCGAGCGTGTGTTAATGTGCCTAACGCTCTGTACACACGATCTTCTAAGGCAAGTTGTGCTTTTTCCATGAGTTTGCTTCTTGCCTGGCGTTCTTTTTGAATAATTTTTTCTGCCACACTTTGAATATCAGCTAAAATATCTTCTTCCGTTTTTCCTAGCGTAATCTGATTGGATACTTGATAAATATTTCCTAAGTTTTCACTACCTTCACCATATATACCCCTGACGGTCATGCCCAAACGTGTCATAGCATTAATGATTTGGTTCATCTGACCTGTCAGCGTTAGTGCTGGGAGATGCATCATAACAGAGGCACGCAATCCCGTCCCAATATTGGTTGGGCAACTTGTTAAATAACCAAAGTTATCACGAAATGCGTAAGGCAAAGCACCTTCTAAGGCACGATCGATATGATTTGCCTGCTCATAAGCCTTTTGAAGTTGAAAGCTCGCCGTCATACATTGAATGCGTAAATGGTCTTCTTCGTTCACCATAATGCAAATTGATTCATCTTCCGATAGCAGCATGGAACCGACTTGCTCCTTTTTTGCCAGCTGCGGACTAATCAAATGTTTCTCTACTAATATTTGGCGCTGTAACGGCGTTAAATCTTTTATAGAGAAATATGAATATTTTTCTTGAAGCTTTTGGCTATCCTGGATGGCATGGGTGACAGCTTGCTCTACTTGCAATGCCTCGTTTTCCGAAAACACTAAAGGGAAACGGTAGCCATCTAAGTTTCGCGCAAGGCGAATACGTGTACTAATGACAATGTCTGAATAATCATCCTCCATATCCATCCATCTAGGTGTAGCACGCGCTATAAACGACTCAATCATCATGACACATCACCACCTTCGAATTGTAGCTGTTGTTCAAGATCTTTTGCCTCATCCCGAAGTTTTGCTGCTTCCTCAAATTGCTCATCGTCTACTGCGGCTTTCATACGCTTCCGAATATCTTCAATTTGTTTTTTTATAACAAAAACATTGTTGCGTGCACCAGGCATTTTGCCTATATGTTGTGGTCCCGCTTGGATTCGGTTAAACAGCTTTGGCAGATGTTCGCTAAACGTGTCATAACAACTAGGGCAACCAAATTTACCCTCTTTCAAAAAACGCTTATACGTAAATCCACACTGTGGACATGTTTGTTGCTGAGGTGGCGCTTGCTGTTTTTCACCAACTTTTTGCCATGTTGGTGAGCCAAACCAATTGGATAATAATTGTTGAATCGATACAGGCTCTTGTTTAAACTCTGCATGGAACGGATGGAACTGTGAGGCACAGACATCGCAATAATGGTGCTCCACCTTTTGCCCATTTTGAACTTGTGTCACAGTTACTGTCGCATTGCGCTGTTTGCAATGTTCGCAAATCATTTCCATCACCTCTTTATTTTTGCTTTTCATATTTAATGGTTGTTAACATCGCCCGCAAAATTTTGGCGCGAATGCTATCCCGTAATGGTAATTGCAAATCTAAGGTTGAACGGTCAACCGCTGCTAATATTAATTTCGCTTCTCGCTTTGAAATAACCTGCTCATCAATTAAACGATATACTACACCTTCTGCAACCGTTTGCGAGGCTCCGCCTTCTATTTGCAGGAGCACATCATCAATCAAATCAATTTGTGAGTTTGCACGGACACGTAAAATTCGAATATATCCACCGCCACCTCGTTTACTTTCAACAAGGTAACCCCGCTCGGCTGTAAATCGTGTGTTAATTACATAATTTATTTGTGAGGGCACACATTGGAATTTATCGGCAATTTCACTCCGTTTAATTTCAATATGCCCTTCTCCACCTAATTCAAGTACTTGCTTTAAGTAGCCTTCTATGATGTCTGAAATATTACGCACTTTAGGAATACACCTCGCTTACCTCACTGACTTTGACTATCTTTGACTATCTTTGAGTATATTATACAAAACGCTTGAAAATAATTGCAATTATTTCGCACACCGATTTGTGTAAAGCACATTCTTTCGCAGTTTTCCTGCTGAAAATCACCTGTGCGTAATTTCAAGAAAAAAAGGGAATTAGTTATTAACATATGGCAGCCAAATGAGCTGAATGTGGTTCATGCCTATAATGTACCCTTTTTGCCTATAGAAAAAACGCAAGCATATGCTTTTAGCATAGACTTGCGTCATTAAAAATTATACCCAACGACCAACAATTGGGTAACGCCAAGGCATTTCGGATAAAGCCTTGACAATTCCGATAATTGGTACGATGTATACCATAGCGATGAATAATAGTAAGAACGGTAATCCGATTAATACAACTGAGAGAATACCTGCTATTACAATTAATACGCCCATCACAATTTGGAACAATAAAGCTTGCAATGAAATGCTTTTTACTTCTTTATCTGAACTAAAGATGAAAAATAAAATCGGCACTAAAAATGGCGCAAAAAACGCACTGGCATGTATGATGACCTTAGACCATTTTGTTTCCATATATATGAACCTTCCTTCGTAGTGTGTCTTTATATTAGTAATACTCCTATTTACGGAACTATACGCTAAATAGTTTCAAATGTTTTTTGTTTTTTAAAATTTATTTGAAAGGTACGTGAGACAGTATGGAATTTAATAGCACGCTTGCTAATGAATATGAAAAGGGCATTCGACGAACTTTGCCAAGTTACGATGCCATGCTTCGACTAACGAAAACTTTTTATCAATCTGCATTACAAGAGCAAGCACATTTTTTAGTGATTGGCTCTGGCAGTGGCAATGAAATATTACAATTAGCTGAACAACGTCCTCATTGGTCCTTTGTCGGTATCGATCCTTCTGAAGCAATGCTAGAAATTGCGGAACATCGACTTCAACCATTATCTAATGATATATCTTTACTACAAGGAACCATACTAACTGCAACAATGCCAGACAAAAAATTTGATGCGGCTAGCTGTATACTCGTTCTTCATTTTATTGCATCCTATGAGGAGAAACTAGCTACATTACAAGGCATTGCAAGCCATTTAAAAACAGGAGCGCCATTTGTCCTTGTTTCTAAATACGGACAACTGAATTCAGTAGAAACCGAGCTGCAATTTGACCTATGGCGCGCTTATTGGCAACAGCATACAAAACTTTCAGCTACTGATTTAGCCAATATGGAGCAGTCCATTCGCTCGCTGTCGTTTATGCGTGAAGAGGATATTGTTGCGCTTTTACAACAGGCAGGCTTTACACAGCCATCGAGGTTTTTTGCAACAACACTCTTTGCTGGTTGGATATGCTATAAAGCGTAAGGATAGACATTCGTAATGATCTTTCCGTTAAAATATCTCCTCTGAAGAGACTTCGTGCCACTTACAATGAGATAAAATAGATTTGAGGTGAATGCCGTGATCCGCACGATGGCCATGACGAAAGATCAACAATTAATAAAGGACTTTCCACTTGAAGACATTAAAGACAACCATTTCGAATGGTATTGGGTAGATTTTAATTGTCCCACTACTAAAGAAGAGCTACTGCTCGATACATTTTTTCATTTCCATCCACTCGCGATTGAAGATTGCTTAATGCGTTTACAGCGACCAAAACTTGATTTTTACGATGATTATCATTTCTTTGTTATTCATAAATTCAATGAAGAAACACTAATAGCTGAGGAATTAAATATCTTCCTTGCCGATCATTTTATTGTGACATTTCATAAAAATGAAACACCCGAAATCGATGAAGTACAAAAACTATTAGAAGAACAACCAAAATATTGGGAAAGAGGCACCGTATTCTTAACCTATCAAACCATTGATAAAATTGTGGATAGTTATTTCCCACTTGTTTATAAAATTGAAGATCATTTAAATGCTCTAGAAGATGAATTAACTTACCAAAGTAATGTCAATGCAATGCAAATTGTTTTTGAATTCCGAAGCGATTTGCTCCATTTGCGTCGCACCATTTTACCGATGCGCGATCTCCTATATCGGTTACTTAGCTCATTCCGCTTTGCCCTAAAGAAATCGGAACGAGCCTATTTCGGTGATATCCATGATCATTTAGACAAGCTTACTGAAATGGTCGAATCTAATCGTGAACTAACAGCAGATATGCGCGATAGTTATATGGCTATGACCTCTAGTCGTATGAACGGCATTATGATGATGTTAACGATTGTTTCCACAATCTTTATTCCTTTAACATTTATTGCGGGTGTGTATGGCATGAATTTTGATAATATGCCCGAGCTCCATGGCCGCTACAGTTATTTTATCGTCCTCGGTATTATGCTATTGCTTGTCCTATTTATGCTCGCTCTATTTAAATCAAAAGGCTGGTTCAAATTATTTAAACCGTAACATACGCAATCAAAACAAAAGTAAATCCGCGCTGACTTCGCGAGGGGAATAAAGGTACGAGGGTCAAAATTTGCGACTCGTACTTTGTCCTCTGAAGGCCAAACGCGGATTTTAAATTTGTTGATTTTCTTAATATGGTCCTCGATCATCCACTTTATTTTCACCTTGTTGTGGGAATAAAAAGTATGCGAGTACACCCGATACAAGTGTTGCACAAATCGTTATAAATAATTGGTTTAGGTCGGGTACTTCTGCATAATAATTAGTTAACATATAAACAGATCCAATTGCTACAATTACCATTACAGGAATGACAAACTTAAAACGCTTTTTTTCCATGCAATACCTCCTCAATACTATTTTTCTCTCACCTACATTATTTTGTAAAACTAAACAGTTCGTATTTTACAGGTTTCCTAAATGAAATTCAAATAGCTCTTTGTCTATAAATGAAGATGTTTTAACGAGCGCAATAGGCCACTTTCCATGTTACAAACAAAAAAATATAGAAATATCTGAAATTTTTAACCAAATATACTGCGAAAAATAGTAGAATAGACTAAATACCATATATTCACCAAATTTACAAACCTAACAAAATATTCACAAAGCGTCTTCAATTTCAATCATTATTATGGATTTATAAAGAATGGAGCAGACAACAATGAGTTGGTTTACTAAGAAGAATGGTTATTCAATTACATTAACACCTGAACAATTTACACAACACGTACAATTAGATGTTTCTAATTATCCAAAGCTTGAAAAACAATTGCAGTTATTAGACTTAACGACTGAAGATTTAGCTATTATTAAACAATTGCAACCTTTAGTTAAGGATGTTATTCCTGAAATGGTCGATCAATTTTATGCAGCCATTAGCTTGAGCCAAAATTTATTAGATATTATTAACAGAACATCACAAATTGATCGTTTAAAAGTTACATTACATAAGCATTTAAGTGATATTTTTGAGAGTCATATTAATGACGCTTACATTAAAGAAAGAAAAGCTATTGCTGAGACACATGTTCGAATTGGACTCCAATCTAAATGGTATATCGCTTCATTCCAATCACTAACGTCGACCTTTACAAGCTTTGCGAATGACTTAGATATTTCCAAGCACGATGCAATACGTGCTATTAATGCCTTTTGCAAAATCATTAACTTCGAACAGCAGCTAGTAATTGAGGCATATGAAAAAGAAGAAGATCGTATTCGCCACGTTGCAGATCAAACAAAACATGCGCTTGTTACAACAATTCAAAGTACGGCTGAAGAGTTAAATGCCATAAGCGAGGAAACAGCTGCTTCTCTATTAGTGATTTCTTCTCAAACGGATGATATTGCAGTAGCAACAAAACAAGGTTTGAATTTTGTTGCAGATACACAAGACAAATCAAAACGTGGGCAACAGCAATTACAAGAGCAAAATGAATTAATACACGTTATTTTGCAAAGTGTTAATGGCCTTGAAGTGACGATGAATGAGCTACGTTCGTCATCACAAAAAATCTCTGAAATTGTGGGGCTTGTTACAGGTATTGCTGATCAAACGAATTTATTAGCACTTAATGCATCAATTGAAGCTGCTAGAGCTGGCGAACATGGTAAAGGCTTTGCGGTCGTAGCAGAGGAAGTTCGCAAGCTTGCCGAGGAAACAAAAAATGCTGTGCAAAACGTCTCACACTTAATCAAAGAAACAGAAAGTAATATTACAACAATGGCGAGCTCTGTTACCAACGTTGATCAAAAGATCCAACATAGCGTTGAAACACAAACAAATTTATCTAAATCATTCAATGCTATTGCGGATGCTGTTTCAGGCATTCAACAGCAATATGTCAATACCGCTAGAGATATTTCAGCCATTTCAACATTAATTACTGAGCTATCAGAAGGGGCTACACTCGTTTCCTCATCATCCGACTCACTCATTAATGTAGTGAATGAATTAAATATTTAACGCAAAGAAAAAGGAAATTGACCGCATCGTGTCAATTTCCTTGTTGTATTTAATGTGCCAAAGCACGTTTTTGCTTGCGAAACTCTCGTCGAGCCGGACCTGTTTCAAACAGTCGCTTTTCCGCATCCGTTTCAGGGAAAATAGCCGGAACAGCCTTAGGTTTCCCGTCATCATCCACTGCAACCATTGTTACAAACGATTCCGTTGTTAATTTCTCTTCCCCTGTTTCAATGTTTCGAGAAATCACACGGACATAAACTTCCATAGAGGAATGTCCTGTGGAAGACACAATACTTTCTATCTCAAGAATATCACCTACATGGGCTGCAGATAGAAAATCTACTGAATCTATAGAAGCTGTTACAACATGCCCCTTTGCATGCTTCATCGCAGTAACGGCAGCAATTTCATCAATATAAGCTAACACTCTTCCGCCAAAAATAGAATTATGATTATTAGTATCCGGTGGTAATACGAGACGCGTCTGAACCGTACGCGATTGGCTCATTGGTACAGCATTGGTTGTCATAGTTCTTGTAACTCCCCTTCATGTCATGTTCTTTCGTCATCGTATCGTAGAAAAAGCATTGTTGCAAATTTAGAAAGATTTTTTCATGGTAATAAACTTCATATCCGTCATTTCCTCGATTGCCCATTTAATACCTTCACGACCATAACCGCTCATTTTCACGCCACCATACGGCATATTATCCACACGGAAAGTCGGTATATCATTAATAATGACAGCCCCCGCTTGTAATTCATCTGCCGCTCGCAATGCATCAGGTAAGATATTCGTAAAAATCCCTGCATTTAAGCCAAGTTCCGACTCATTCACTAGTCGAATCGCGTCGTCTAATGTTTCATATGAAACAATTGACACGATTGGCGCGAATGTTTCCTGACAAACGACTTTCATATCCGCGGTCACATTTGTCATCACTGTTGGCGTCAATGTACGTTCAGTAAAGGTTCCGCCCGTCGCTACAACAGCACCTTGTGTTTTTGCTTCTTCAATCCATTGTCGAATGCGAGTTACTTCATGTGGATTAATCATCGCACTGACATCAGTACTTTTATCGAGTGGATCACCGACAACAAGTTTCTCTGTTTGTTCTACAAATGCCTTTGTAAAGGCATCTACGATGGAGGCATGGACATAAATTCGTTGTAATGAAATACATACTTGGCCCGCAAAGCTAAAAGCTCCGCTAACACAACGCGCAATAATTTTATCAATTGGTGTCGATGGCTCAACAATAACCGCTGCATTCGAGCCAAGCTCTAACGTTACTTTACGTAAACCTACTTTTTCTTTAATACCCAATCCTACTTTACCGCTTCCAGTAAAAGTTACTTTTTTCACTAATGGATGTGTCACGAGCGTATCACTTAATTCGCCACCACTACCCGTAACGATTTGCAATGCGCCATCCGGTAGCCCAGCTTCCTTAAAAATTTCCGCCATCACAATGGCACTGAGTGGTGTTTGTGTTGCCGGCTTTAACACGACTGTATTGCCTACCGCAAAGGCAGGCCCTAATTTATGTGCAACTAAATTAAACGGAAAATTAAACGGTGTAATCGCAGAAATAACACCTAATGGCTCACGTTTTGTCCAACCTATACGATCACCAGCACCTGGTGCAGCATCCATCGGTACCGTCTCACCTTTTACCTGCTTAGCTCCTTCAGCTGCAAATTGATAAGTGGCTATAGTGCGTTCGATTTCCGGCAAACCCGCTGAAATAGGCTTGCCCGCTTCTCGCGCTAAAATTTCTGCCAATTCGTCTTTTCGACGTCGCATAATGTCGACTACTTTATATAAAATTTCGGCACGTTCGTAGGCAGTAGTTTTTTTAAATGAAAGAAAGGCATCTTGGGCACCTTCTATTGCTTGCTCAACATCTGCAACAGATGCCTTTGCAACCTTTGCAATGACCTCACCGTTGTAGGGTGATGTTAATTCATAAGTTTCTTTTGCTGCTTGCCATTGCCCATTTATCCAAAGCTTTGTTTCGTTCATCTTCAAATACACCTCCGAAATAATCTGTTCCCATTTAGTTTATCATGAAGTGCTGGAATTTGACGCTACTGCTGCAGCAGTAACGGCGGATAGCATCATGGCTTGTTGTGCTTGAATAAGCAACTCAATCGAAGACATAATCGCCATTGTCAATGATTGTTGCACTTTAGACAAATCATAAATAATAATTTGTACAGCCATAAATAATACAAACTCACGATGCCACTTCAATAATTTCATACCCTTTAAATCATGATACAAATCAGCAATTTGCTGAAGTTGGCCGTTATTCAATTGGAGAATGGCTAAAAACCCAAGCAATGGATAGTGCATATATTTTACTTTTACATCTTGTTTCTTTAAATAATCGCGGATAGTCGCCACGCTTGCTACAAGATTGCTATCATAATCGGCCGATAAAAAAGTTAGTATTTGTGATAACCACTGCAGTTCATTGCCTGCGCCAAATTGATATGTTCGCAATTCCTTATAATAGCGATTCATAGTTTCCGCCCGTAAGACAACATCATCATTAGGGCTACTGAGTAACACGGTATAGGGGATATCGTCGAATGACGTAAGGAAGCGATGGTATTTACGTATAGCTTCATACAAAGCACGTGCAGTCTGTGCATGCGCCCTCTTCTCACTTTCATTTTCCGTTAAAAATTGAGCACCTATAAAGCTAAAGTTGCCTCTTTTGAAATTAGCCTCTTTTAATATTTTTTCGTTGTTTAACAAAGTTTTTATTGCCTGCTCCGTATCGTCCTGCTCCATCATATTGGCCGCTAGGCTATACCCTATTGAAGTTCGCAATGGTGACATCCAGGATGTACGTTTTTTCATTTCTTCAACAACATTTTTATATTTTTCCCCATCAAACACTTTGCCTGTAGCAACGTATGTGCTGGCAATAGCTAAGATAATTTTCCGATCAACTGCCCAGCCTGTAACTTTCGATACAGCCTCCACCGTTTGTGTAAATTGGTTTTCAATTATAACAATATCCATCTTCAACACACTCCTTTCCACAATTTACGTAAATTTATGTCGAAAAGATTCAATCACTTTGTAATAATTAACATAAAAAGTAAACATAATTTAATGTTTGTCATTAGGTTTTATATGGTTTAATTAATAGTATCCAAGATGAATGGGGGCTATATTATGATTGAGCGGACAATCAGAAAATTATTATTAAGCCAGACCCTACAAGAACGAATACAGCATTATTTGTTATTGCGAAATTCCCCAAATAACGTAAACTTACAACTTCTATTCCAGAAAAATTAGCATAAAAAACAGCGACAAAAGAAGCTTTTGCCGCTGTCATTAAATTATTCAATTAAACCCAACTCTTTTAGTTCTTCTGTGGAAAACGCTCTAGACCTTGTTAAAAAACGGTTACCTTCTACGCCTTCAAGAGAGAACATACCGCCTCTGCCGTCCACTACGTCTAAAATAATCTGTGTATGCTTCCAATAATCATATTGGTTTTTATGCATATAAAATGGCGCGTCCCCTACTTTTCCTAAGCAGACATCTTGCTCACCTAATATTAGATCTCCGTCAGGATAACACATCGGAGAGGAACCATCACAGCATCCACCTGATTGATGAAACATAACCGGTCCATGCTTTTCCTTCAATAATTCGATTAGTGCCAGCGCTTCTTCCGTTGCTAAAACACGTTCAACCACGCGTTAGCACCTCCTCACTGATTAGAAGAAACCAAGTTTATTTTCGTTATAGCTCACTAATAGGTTTTTCGTTTGTTGGTAATGCGATAGCATCATTTTATGTGTCTCACGACCGATTCCTGACATTTTATAGCCACCGAATGCCGCATGTGCTGGGTAGGCATGGTAGCAGTTTGTCCAAACACGCCCTGCTTGAATACCACGACCGAAACGATACGCTGTATTCATATCACGTGTCCAAATACCTGAACCTAATCCATATAATGTGTCGTTGGCAATTTCTAATGCCTCTTCTTTTGTTTTAAATGTTGTAACAGCAACAACTGGCCCGAAAATTTCCTCTTGGAAAATGCGCATTTTATTATGTCCTTTGAAGACAGTTGGTTTAACGTAGTAGCCATTTTCAAAGCCTGCCCCTACATTATTTTTCTCGCCTCCAATTAGACATTCAGCACCTTCCTGCTTACCGATATCTAAGTAAGACAGAATTTTTTCCATTTGCTCGCTTGATGCCTGTGCACCCATCATCGTGTTCGGATCAAGTGGATTTCCAACTTGAATCGCTTCAACACGTTGTAACACACGCTCCATAAACTTATCGTAAATCGATTCTTGAATTAATGCTCGTGATGGACATGTACATACTTCACCTTGGTTAAGGGCGAATAATACAAAGCCTTCTACTGCTTTATCTAAAAAGGCATCATCTTCATCCATAATATCTTCGAAGAAAATATTCGGAGACTTTCCGCCCAATTCTAATGTAACTGGAATAAGATTTTGTGACGCATATTGCATAATTAAACGGCCTGTTGTCGTTTCACCAGTAAAGGCAATTTTGCCGATACGTGGGTTAGATGCAAGCGGTTTTCCTGCTTCTAAACCGAAACCATTCACAACATTAAGTACGCCTGGTGGCAATAAATCACCAATTAGCTCTACTAGCACCATAATAGAAACTGGCGTTTGCTCTGCTGGCTTTAATACAACACAGTTTCCAGCAGCAAGCGCAGGAGCTAGTTTCCAAACAGCCATTAATATTGGGAAGTTCCAAGGGATGATTTGGCCAACTACCCCGATTGGCTCATGGAAATGATAAGCAACTGTATCATTATCAATTTGACTTAGCGCGCCTTCTTGTGCACGTAAAGCCCCTGCAAAATAACGGAAATGATCAATTGCTAGAGGGATATCAGCATTTAATGTTTCACGAACCGCTTTACCGTTATCCCATGTTTCGGCAACGGCTAACTTTTCTAAGTTTTGTTCAATACGGTCCGCAATTTTAAGTAAAATGTTTGCACGCTCTGTAGCGGATGTTTGTCCCCACGCATCCTTTGCTGCATGTGCTGCATCAAGCGCAAGTTCAATATCCTCTGCTGAGGAACGCGCTGCTTGTGTAAAAACTTGTCCAGTAACAGGAGTAACATTATCAAAGTATTGACCTTTCACTGGGGGTGTCCATTCTCCACCAATGTAATTTTCATATCTCTCTTTGAATTGAACTACTGATCCTTCAGTGTTTGGAAATGCATAAACCATTTTACTTCTCCCCTTTACACAAAATAATGAGAAAATATCTAGAAAAATCGTCATTCCATATCGAAATAACGATATTTTCATAGAAACCCTCTTACCCAATATATTGTCAGAAATTAATAATTATTTCAACTTTTAAAAATAAAATTTCACAATATTTATTTTTAATAGAAAAGCTTCTAGAATACACTGTATTTCCAACGATAGGGTATACTTAAGCTAACATAACTGTATAGGAGAACAATATGAGAATTAACAAATATTTAAGTGAGACTGGCATCGTCTCACGCCGCGGTGCTGATAAATGGGTAGAAGAAGGGAAAGTAACGATTAATGGCGTGCTTGCGACTGTCGGTAGCCAAGTTGAAGCTGGTGACCTAGTATGCGTTGATGGCAAAGAGGTAAAAAAAGAAGAGCAACTCGTTTATATTGCCTTAAATAAACCAGTAGGGATTACAAGTACGACAGAGCGTCATGTTAAAGGAAATGTCGTGGATTTTGTCAATCATCCTCTGCGTATTTTCCACATAGGTCGACTCGATAAAGAATCAGAGGGCTTATTACTACTAACAAATGATGGCGATATTGTGAATAAAATTTTACGTGCAGAAAACCATCATGAAAAAGAATATATCGTCCAAGTAGATCAGCCGATTACAGAGCAATTTATTAAAAAAATGGGCGCCGGAGTTGATATTTTAGATACAACCACATTGCCTTGTCATGTTGAAAAAATTTCAGACAAAGTGTTTAAAATTATTTTAGAACAAGGCTTAAATCGACAAATTCGTCGTATGTGTTCAGCATTAGGCTACTCCGTTAAACGTTTACAACGAGTTCGTATTATGAATATTAAACTCGGTAATTTAAAGGTTGGGCAATGGCGCGATTTAACAGATAAAGAGCGCACAGAACTATTCGAACTACTGCAATACACGGCAAAATAACTGTCTAAGTGCCAGGCACTCAAACAATTATAGAAGGTCGAAGCAAATAACAATAAAAGTGGTAGATTGAGTGCGCAGTCAATCTACCACCTTTTCTTTTATTGCTATTCAATCGTCTCGTAAGCCATTTTACGAATAACCGCTTCGTGCTGTGGATAATCTGCTAACAGCTCAGCTTGAGTAAATAACTCAAAGTCCTCAAAATCAAAACCAGGTGCTACCATACATCCTACCAAACTGAATGTGTTGTCATCATCAACAGATGAGCCAAAAATTGTCCCTTTCGGCACGGCTACTTGTGGTACTTCACCCGCCTCTAAATTTAACCCTAACTTTTTCGCTTCATATGTACCATCAGGGTAAATCATATGCACAGTTAATGGACTGCCCGCATGATAATACCAGAGTTCATCTGATTTTAAACGATGCAAATGCGAAATATCTTGAGAGCGTAGTAAAAAATAAATGCTCGTATAAATTGGTCTTGTTACTTCCCTTACGGCTATGTCCTCCGTTGAGCGAAACGAAGATATATAGTATCCACCCTCGGGATGTTGATCTAAAGCTAATTTTTCAATAAAATATTGTGCAGAATATTGCATCTAACTTCACTCCTTTTTTCCACCTTACCAAAAAGTAAAGGCCGAACGCTACTGCTATCTATTATTGCTCCATTCTTTAACATAAAAAAAGGCATCTCGAATCAAGAGCGAGACACCTTTTTCCTATTATAAACCGCCTAAATAAGCGGCCTTTACTTGTTCACTTTCTTGCAACTCTTTCGCAGTACCTGATAACACAATACGTCCCGTTTCAAGCACATATGCACGGTCAGCTACAGATAAAGCCATATTGGCATTTTGCTCTACAAGCAAGACTGTCGTACCTTCTTCTTTATTAACCTTTTCGATAATATTAAAGATATTTTTTACCATAAGCGGTGCAAGCCCCATCGACGGCTCATCCATTAACAATAGCTTTGGTTTTGCCATGAGTGCACGCCCCATTGCAAGCATTTGCTGCTCACCACCAGATAAAGTACCTGATTGTTGTTTACGACGCTCCAATAACCGCGGGAATAACTCAAAGACATGCTCCATATCCTTTTTAATACCCGCCTTATCGTTACGAAGGTAGGCACCAAGCTCAAGGTTTTCCTCAACCGACATATTGGCAAATACCCGACGTCCTTCTGGCACATGTGAAATACCTGATTTTACGATTGTTTGGGCAGCCTTACCTGCAATCGAGAAGCCTTCATATTCAATAATGCCCCCTTTAGGTTTTAGTAAGCCCGACAAGGTTTTTAATAATGTACTTTTACCAGCACCATTGGCACCGATTAATGTCACAATTTCCCCCTCGTTAACTTCTAAAGAGACGCCTTTTAACGCTTGAATATTCCCGTAGAATACATCTATATTTTGTACTTTTAGCATTAGCTGATAACCTCCTCACCAAGGTAAGCTTCAATTACCTTTGGATTGTTGCGAATTTCCTCTGGTGTCCCATCAGCAATCAATTGTCCGTGATCTAGTACGTAAATTCGTTCGCAAATTCCCATTACTAAGCTCATATCGTGTTCAATTAACAGAATCGTTAAACCAAATTCTTTACGGATAAATGCAATTAATTCCATTAAATCGTGCGTTTCTTGCGGGTTCATCCCTGCTGCTGGTTCATCCAATAATAAAAGCTTCGGATTGGCAGCTAATGCACGTGCAATCTCCAGACGGCGTTGCATCCCGTACGGTAAATTTTTTGCAAGTTCGTCCTTATAAATATCTAAGCCAAATATTTTTAAGAATTCCGTTGATTGCTTCGCCATTGCTTCTTCACCTTTAAAGTGGCTCGGCAAACGGAAAATAGATGACCATAGTGAATGTTTAGCTAGCGAATGGTTCGCAACTTTTACATTATCTAAAACAGATAATTCTTTAAAGAGACGAATGTTTTGGAACGTACGGCTAATGCCCTTTTGTGTTACTTGATAAGGGGCAAGGCCATTAATTTTCAAACCATCAAAGGTAATCGTTCCTTCAGTTGGCGTATAGACCCCTGTTAACATGTTAAAACTTGTTGTTTTACCTGCACCATTTGGGCCAATCAAGCCTACTAACTCCCCTTGATTGAGGTACATATTCACGCCCTGTACCGCCTTTAAACCACCGAATTGAATGCCCATATTCTCTACTTTGATAAGAAGGTTTCCAGTCATTATTTTGTACCTCCTTTTTTACCAAACTTAAATAAGTCCGTAATTTCTTTTGTCCCCATTAATCCTGTTGGACGGTATAGCATAACAATGATTAACACTAAACTGTAAATAATCATGCGTGTTTCTGGGAAGTTCGCTAAGTATGTTGAAATTAGCGTTAAAAATACTGCGGCAATAACAGAACCCGACAGACTTCCTAAGCCCCCTAGAACAACGTAAATTAAAATATCAAATGATTTTAAGAAACCGAATGTAGTCGGCTGAATAATGTAAAAGTTATGTGCAAAAATGGCCCCTGCAAGACCGGCAAAGAAAGATCCAATCGCGAATGCTACAACTTTATAGAAAGTTGTATTAATACCCATGGCGTCCGCCGCAATTTCATCTTCTCGAATCGAAATACAAGCACGCCCATGACGAGAATTTGTAAAGTTAGCAATCACTACAATTGTTAGCACTACACCAATGAATGCATATGTCCAGTTCGATAAATATTTAACCTGCATCCCTGCTGCTCCACCAACATAATCCGTATTTAAAAAGACAATACGAATAATCTCCGCGAAACCAAGTGTTGCAATGGCTAAATAATCCCCTTTTAAGCGTAATGTTGGAATACCTACGATCAAACCAGCTACTGCTGCTGCAAGCGCCCCTAAGAAAATTGCTAGCGGGAAGGGTAGCAATAGTTTTGTTGTAATAATAGCTGAAATATAAGCACCTACCGCAAGGAAACCGGCGTGCCCTATGGAGAATTGGCCCGTAATCCCGATAACGATGTGTAAGCTGACAGCTAGCATAATGTTAATACACATCGTGATTAACATATTTTTATAATACAAGTCGATTACTTCCATTGAAATAAGAGCCTGAACAACTACATAGATGACTAGCGCTAATATGGCGTAGCCCCAGAAAACTTTAGACTTCTTCATCTTACCGCTCACCTACACTTTCTCGCGGGCGTTTTTACCGAAAATACCCGATGGTCTGAAAATCAAAATTAAAATTAAAATGACAAATGCCGCTGCATCGCGCCATAAAGAGAAGCCAAGTGCACTTACCATGGATTCCACGACACCTAATAACATACCGCCAACCATTGCACCTGGAATAATACCAATACCACCAAGTACTGCCGCGATAAAGGCTTTAACCCCTGGAATAACCCCCATTAACGGGTCGATTTTCGTATAATACACACCAAAGATTACACCGGCAGCACCAGCTAAAGCTGAACCAATTGCAAACGTTGCTGAAATGGTATTATCTACGTTAATACCCATTAGGCGCGCCGCATCCGCATCATGTGAAACCGCACGCATCGCCTTACCGATTTTTGTTTTATGTACGATGAATTGTAATAAAATCATCAGTACGATTGCGACAGATAAAATTAAAATAGACGTACTGCTAATTTGAACACCAAAAACATCAAATGTTCGATTTTTAATCACTTCAGGATATGCTGCAGGCTGAGCTCCTCTGAAGAAAATCGTCGTATACTCGATTAATAGCGATACACCGATTGCTGTAATTAGCGCAGCAATACGCGTTGCATTACGTAACCGTTTATAGGCAATACGTTCAATTAACACACCGAAAATTGCACAAACTGCCATTGCTAATAATAATGCTGGGAAGAAACCTAACTCCCATTTAGCAATAGCGTAAAAGCCAATAAATGCCCCAATCATGAAAACATCACCGTGGGCAAAGTTAATGAGCTTAATAATCCCGTATACCATCGTATACCCTAACGCTATTAACGCGTAGATACTACCTAGTGAAACACCATTCACAAGCTGTTGTATCCATTCCATGAGCGTTCACTCCTTTGTTATTTTTTGAGGAATGCAAAAACGGGACCCATTTCTACATAGTTGAATTGAATGCAGAAAAACTTGTGTCCCTCATTAAAAGTTATTTCCGATTCCTTATGCTAGAATCTATGCTTTTTTTATTAGTCTAGTTGTCTGTTAAAAAAATAAAAGAGAAGACGGGTTGCCCGCCTCCCCCTTGCTTAAAAATTAAGGATTTACTTTAGAGTTGAACACTTGTTTACCGTCTTTAAATTCAAGAACTGTTGCTGTTTTAATTGGGTTATGGTTTTCATCAACTGAGAAAGTACCTGTTACTAAAGAAAGATCTTTTGTTTCAGCTAAAGCATTTTTAATTGCTTCTCCATCAGTAGAGCCAGCACGTTTGATAGCATCTGCAATGTAGTAAATAGAATCGTAACCAAGTGCGTTAAATGCATCAGGTGCTTTATCTCCATTTGCTGCTTTAAATGATTTTACAAAGTCTTGAATTTTTTGATCTGGGTCTTCTGCAGAGTAGTGGTTTGTAATGTACGTATTATTCAGTGCATCAGCTCCAGCTAACTCAATTAAAGTTGGAGAATCCCAACCATCAGCGCCCATTAGTGGTACTGTAATACCCATTTCACGCGCTTGTTTTACAATTAGGCCAACTTCTTCATAATATCCAGGGATAAAGATGAAGTCTGGGTTAGCAGATTTAATGTTTGTTAATTGCGTACGGAAGTCTGTATCTTTCGCTACATAAGCTTCCTCTTTTACAACTTTCCCACCACTTTTAGAGATTGTATCTTTAAATGATTTTGCTAAACCTTTTGCATAGTCAGATGCATTATCCGCAAAAATAGCTACGTTTTTCGCACCAATTTCACCTGATGCGAAGTTTGCTGCTACAATCCCTTGGAATGGGTCAATGAAACAAGTACGGAAAGCATATTCATTAATGCTACCATCATCATTTACTGTAATATTTGGCGCTGTACCAGAACCAGTTACAATCGGAATTTTGTTGTCATTCGCAATTTGAACTGTAGCAACTGTATTACCAGAAGTTGCAGGAGCTAGCATCGCTACTACTTTATCTTGCGTTGCTAGTTTAATAGCTGCCGCAGTTGCCTCTGAGTTTTCTGATTTGTTATCTACTTTAATAAGCTCGATCTTTTTACCATCAATACCGCCAGCATCGTTAATTTCCTTAACCGCTAGCTCTGCACCTAAACCGATTGAAGAACCGTATGAAGCTACGTTACCTGAAAGCTCCAGGTTTGCACCGATTTTAATTGTATCTCCACCTTTTGAACCACCATCTGATGAAGAGCCTCCTGAATTTGTATCACTGTCTCCAGCGCCACAGCCCGCAAGTACGCCTGCAAGAAGTGAAGAAGCTACTAGAAGTGAACCGAACTTTTTAAGCTTGTTGTTCTCTTTCATAATTAAATTCCCCCTGAAAATTCTCAAATGTTAGATATTTCTGATAATTATAAACAATCTGAGGCCAATGCTCAATAGCAAAAATAATTATTTATAACTATCTATTTTTGAAGCTAGATTATATTCAATTAAGCCTTTTACATTGTAAAACATTCTTTATATTTAGTCTAGAGTGATTTTTCAGTATAATTAGTTATTTGTGAATTATCTATTAATTTGACACAAATTGAATAGAAAGCTACTACGGCAATTTCCACGACCTTCAACTAACGATGTCCATTGTGCAAAAATTGCTTTCTCATTATTTTCTTTTTTTCAACAGAAAACCTAACATCACACCATAGACAATATGACCCGCAAGCCACCAACCAAATGCTGAAAAATCCTTTATCATCGGCGTCCGTTTTGAGAACATTGTTGTAGGAAACAACATACACGCTATAAAAATTTGGAGTAAAACACTATTTCTCATTAACTTTGCATGATTCCATTTATACTTATTGCAAATAGCATATACTATGGCTGTTATAAACCATGAGATGATGAGATGGAATGCGAATTCTATTATTTCCGGGAAGCGAAAATTTTTTAGAATCGGTATATAATCGACATTTAATAGTAATGTATAGACTCGGTTGTCTGTTAGCTTTTCAACGGCTTTCAAAAGAACTCCAAATAAACAACCTGCAACGAAAGACGTTATGATTACTTGGCGATTGAAGAGTGTTTTCATATGTTCCTCCCAAAGTAAATATTATTTATCTAACCTATTTTATTTTTAAATTATAAAAGGATGATGCTATATGTCTAAAAAAATAATTGTGCTATTTCGCAACGATTTACGTCTAGAAGATCACCCTGCTCTATGGCATGCAGCTAATATGGGAGCCGTTTTACCTGTCTATATTCATAACCATCAATTACAAGCACATGACAAGGCTCAAAATTATTGGACGTACTATTCACTACAAAATTTACAAACTACACTGCACAACTATAACATGTCACTTATTTTACGACAGGGCGAAGTCATAGCCGAAGTACTTCGGTTAGCATTAGAGACACAAGCTGATGCTGTTTATTTTAACGAGCGTTTTAGTCAAAGTGAGCGTGCTGAAGATGAACGACTAACTACGCTATTACAAGCGCATGATATTGAAGTCAAAACGTTTTACGGTGATACATTATTTGACCTGACTGCTATTCTCAATCAGCAAAATAAACCGTATGCTATCTTCACATCATTTTATAAACGCTGTTTACAAGAACTCGCTAGAAAACCATTAGGATGTCCTGCTACGTTAACCGCCTTTCCTATGACTGTATCTTCACTTGCATTGCCACAAATACAGCTATTACATGGAAATTGGCATGATAAATTCAATAACTATTGGCAGCCTGGAGAAGATGGAGCTATCGAGCAATGGACGCTCTTCATCGAAAGCAACGTATTTGATTACAAAGATAAGCGAGATGATCTTGCCAAAGAAAAAATCTCTAAAATGTCTCCTTTTATTGCAGCAGGTAACATAAGCATTCGTTCTTTATGGACTACTTGTCAGGAGTTAATGGAAGAGGAAGACAACGCTATATTCGGTCAACAAATTGAAAGCTTTTTAAGACAACTTATATGGCGAGAGTTTTCAATCTATCAACTGTTGCATTATCCAACATTCCCTACTGTCTCATTACGCAGTAATTTTCAGCACTTTGATTGGGAGCCTAATGCACACCGTCTTGAAGCCTGGAAAAAAGGCCAAACAGGGTATCCACTTGTTGATGCAGGTATGCGCGAGCTTTGGGAAACAGGCTATATGCATAATCGCGTAAGAATGGTAGCAGCATCATTTCTAGTAAAACATTTACTACAGCCATGGCAGGAGGGTTATGCATGGTTTGAGTATACATTGCTCGATTTTACTGCCGCAAATAATGCCATGGGCTGGCAATGGGTAAGCGGCACTGGTATCGACTCCGCTCCTTATTTCCGTATCTTCAATCCTTCCTTACAAGGAGAGAAGTTCGATTCCGATGGTACATATATAAAAAAATGGGTACCAGAATTAGCGCACCTGCCTTCCAAATATATTCATGCCCCACATACAGCACCTGCCGCTATATTAGAGCAGGCTGGTATTACATTAGGTGACACCTATCCGTTACCAATTGTTGATCATAAAACGGCAAGAGCGCGGGCATTGGCGCGATATGACGCCATAAAAAAAGCATAGAGCTACTTACGCTCTATGCATTGCACTATAGTGAATAACTAACCAATCAACCTTGATTCACCATACTTTGCAGCCAGTCTGCTTTTCGAATTGATGAGGGAAATACGCGACACTCCAACTCACAGCAGCCCGAACCGAAAACCCATTTTTGTAGCGTGTGCTGAAAAAATTAGTTAAATCCGTGCCTGCGGAAAGGGAGCTTCTTGAACGAAAATCAACCCCACTATAAAAGTTAAGCCTTTTTTAAAGCAAATACACAAAGACGTTCATTAATGTTTGTTTCATTTTCTAAATGGACCTCATGTATCAACTCAAATGGTGTACCATGATGTAAAAACTGCAAATAATCATATGGGGGATAATATAAAATAATGTGAATATCACGCATATTTTGCTCAAAGGACTCCCATATATTATGAATGACTGTACGAAATATATTAATGGAAAACGGATTAAAAAAGAAAAAGACATTATCACACGGCATTATTTTGTAGTTTTCTGCTATAGTATGAACAAATGAAACGGCATCTTGGGAGCCATTTTTTCGACAATAGCACGCCTTATTATGCTCGGCCTCTGCATAAAAACCTGCGTCCATTTCTATGCCAATTGCCGGTATATGAAATTTATGATGAATATAAATAGGGACTCTCCCTTTTCCACAACCCATATCAATGAATACTGGATTATCAGGCATTTCGTATTGGGAAAATAACTGTTCTAAGCCAGCGTAGGGGGTTGGCTCATAGCGGTGGTAATGAGCCAGTTTAGGAAAACCATATTGTTCTCCGACCGTATTAATGTGCAAAAATTTATCAAATTGTTGTTCATTCATCATATAAGTACTCCTCGGAAAAAGAATGCTTTATTTTAGCATGGATAAAAGCAAACACCCAATCCAAAAGATTTGGATTGGGTGTTTTTCATAAATCCGAACATTCAGAATTGTTTCGGTGCCTGGCACTTTTTTTAACGTCCTCTACGGTTAAATCTAAAGACGAAGAGCAGTGCAGCTACTAAAAATGAAAATGAAGCTGTTGCCGTTAGCACTGTACTTTTATCGATTCCTGCTTGTTGTACAGTCTGTCCATTGCCCTGGTTAGGACCACCCATGCCATCTGGACGTTGCATCCGACCACCATTCGCTCCCTCGCCCTGTCCATTGCCCATTCCACCTTCAGGCATTTGCGATGGGTCAAAGTCTTCTGGTAATTGACTCGGATCAAAGTCTTCTGGCATTTGACTTGGATCAAAATTGTCAGGCATTTGCATCGGGTTTCCATTGGCTTCACCATTTGTATCGCCATTTGGCATTCCTGCATTACCTTGTGTAGTTGCACTTGTTTCTACAACAAGTTCTCCTGACAGTTGCTTTAAAATTGACTCAGAACGTTTTTTGGCAAATTCAGGCAGACTATTGTCTCCAGACACACCTTCTAAAAACTGCTCTGTCGTATAAAATTTTGTTGGATCTGCTTCTTCATAGCTTGTTAGTAGCGTTGCCAAATTGTTCGTAATCGACTGGATATAATCTTCCGTTAAATAAGTCGTTGCGAGTTCTTCCAAATAACTTTCATATTTTGCACGATACGTTTCATTAGACAGTAACGCATTTAACAGTGGGCGCTCTTCTAAAGTTGTCCCTGATACAGGTGTCGTGATGCTAAAGTTAATTGCACTATCTGCCATTAAATCTCCAGACATTCCGCCCCCCATATTAAAGCCACCTTTATTGCGATTGGCGTTTATTTTTCCATCTTGTGACTGCTCATCATTTGACTGTCGCTCTGGAGCTTGCTCATCATTTGTTCGCCCTTCTTGAGCTTGTTCCTCGTTCGACGGGCCTCCTTGTGGCTGTTCACTGTTTAGTTGTCCATTTTGAGGAACTACACCATTGCCACCTTGTGGTTGCTTTGTAGCTGCTGTATTTGCATTCTCTTCTGTCTCACCTGCTGATAAATCCTTATCACTATTGCCACGCATTTGATTTGGATTACCGCCAGCCATTCCTCCACCGCCAGCACCAAAGCCACCGAATGACATATTATAATCCCACGGTATAATAGAAAACACACCTTTATTCTCATATAAATAGTAGTTGTGCTTCATATTTCCCTGATAGCTATCTAGATTGACTAGCGCTGTATTGACAGCAAAGTAACGCAGCATTTCATCGACATCAATATATTTTTCGATATCTCCACCGTTATTAATAGCATCAAGCATTTCAATTAACTTGGAGTCCTCAATATTGTCTTCATTCGTTTTTAATCCAATGCCCGTGTAGTCAGCAATATTATCACTAATATATTTTAAATCACTGCCTGTACCATCTGGTTTAAATAAAAATCCATCATTGGAGCCGTAATTATTGGCTAAAAATGTTTCATCGACCGCTTCTACCCCTAAATATAAGCCACGTTCTTCTCCATTTACTGTTACATACATATAAGAATGTGCAGGTGTCGGCAAGCCCATTTTTTCCATTAACTCATACGAAATATATTCGCGCATTAGCGTTGAATCACTGTAATTATTGTTTAAATTTAATTTCTTCAAGCCGTATAAGCTTTGATTGTCATCATAGTAGTCAAAATCAATTTTTAAGCTATAACGATCAGAGTCACTATTTACAACAGAACGTAACGATAAATTTCCTTTTGTGCGAATCGCTACATTTTCTATTTTTTTGCCGTTAATCGTAACATCGGCTTGCTTTAGCTCCTCATCAGCAGCGTTTTCTAGCATGTCCTCCCAGTCTTCTTGCGGTATTTCAATATCAACTGTTGTTACTTTATTGTGATTGAACACAAGCGTCTCATAGGAAAATTCCGTATTTTTCGTTTCAATGCCTAAGCTTGGAAGCACAGCAACCATCACGCCAAAGAGTAGGAGGAGAATCGCCATACTAGTATAGACAATTCGATTTTTAATCATTGACTGCACCTCTCTTGCTCGTAGTTAGAAAACTATTGTTTACTTTCATTATGCTGTGAAGTTACCATCGTAGCTAAGCATAATTGCTGATTTTACACCAGGTACGTTTGTTAAATTGTCCATAAACTTTGTATCATTTTGCTTCACACGAATTTCATACGTTGTTTCGATTTCATCATTGTGAATAATTGATTTAGATTTCAAAGCGTACTTTTTAGACTGTGCTGCAATGATACGCTCCACTTCTTCACAAGCTATATCTTCTTCAAATTTGACAATTAGTAAGTAAGGATTTTCAATTGTAATTTTATTTACTAATACTAGTAGCACTAAACCAATTAAAATTGCGCCAATAATGACAAGTGGGATGAACCCTGCTCCACACAGAATACCTGACACGATTGCCCAGAAAATATACACTAAATCCATAGGGTCTTTAATAGGTGTACGGAAACGAACGATTGATAACGCACCTACCATACCAAGTGACAACAAGACGTTGGAACTAATCCCCATAATAACGAGCGATGTAGCCATTGTCATAATGAGTAACGAAATATTAAACGAATGCGAATAAATCACACCATTAAAGGTTTTCTTATATACTGCATAAATAAATAAGCCAACAAAGAAAGCAACAACTAGCCCAATGATAGAATCTGTTAATGAAAACGATGTTGTTTTCTCTAGAAAATTCGATTTAAAAATATCACTAAAATTCATATTATCCATTTTTTATTTCTCCTTCTTATACATGCATACGACTAAGCTGGTATTTTGAATAGGCTTCAGCACGTGTATCCACTGATTGTAGTAAATATTTAATAATATCCGGCAAATATTCATCGTATTTAACTTCTAAAATTACGAGGTTCGGTTCAAGTACATCCACCATCGGCAGATTTTTACTGAACATATCTGTATTGCGCAGACTGGACTGGACTTTACTATCGAACGTTACACGTACATTGCCGTAAGGGTAAATGTACGCCTCACGCTCATAATCGACTACTGTCGTCGGCTTAATTTGGTGATATTTCATCTCATGGAATAATTCCCGGATTAACAAGCGGTCATCAGTTTCCATCCAATCAATATCCCCGATGCGCATTTTTTCGTACTCCGCTTGTGAAATCACACACTTTGTTTTAAACGTTAAATTATTGCGCTTACTTTTACGCTCTAAATTCACCAAAGCGGCCGATTTCCCATAAATCCGAACCCGGTATTTATCTCGATTAATAAAGCCTTCTTTTTTTTCATTTAAAACTTTGTTTGCAAAATTATCGAAATATGTGCTGCGAATTAAATATTTCCCATCCGGACCTGCGTTGTGATCTAGCTTCATCAAATGCTGAACTTTACTTTTTAAGAGTGCATAGTCTGGATAGGAGATTGCCTGTTTAATTTCCTTGCGACCATTTGGGTTAAAAGATGTTAGTTTAGGCATGCTGTACTCTCCTTCCTACTATTTCTTTGTAATTTTATATTGCTCTTGTTTCTCAGTTAGCCAAGTCGAATATTCTTCATTGATGCGTGATTCTAAGACTGTTTCATAAACTTCATCTTTGACATCCTCAAACACAGCCTCTTCAGCAGGCACTTTACCTGTTACTTTAATAATGTGATAGCCTTCTGCTGACTGTACTATGTCGCTTACTTCCCCTTTTTCAAGAGCGAATGCGGCTTCTTCAAACTGCTCATCCATCTGACCTCGGCTAATATAACCTAAATCACCACCGTCTTCACTTGTGTCAGTATCAATGGAATAAGTCTTTGCTAGCTCTGCAAAATCCTCACCAGCTTTTAACTTGGCTGCAACTTCTTTTGCAGTTGCTTCATCTTCAAGGAAAATATGGCTAGCGGCTACTTGTTCCTGTTGACCGTAGTCATCTTTATTTTCTTCGAAATATTGCTTTAATTCTTCATCAGAAATATCAATGCTTTTTGCTATAACATTTTTCGTCAGTAAATACATGCGAATATTATCTTTGACACTATCCTCAGTTAGCCCATTTGCATCGAGTGTTTCTTGTAAAGCATCTTCACCGCCATATGATTCTACGAGTTCAGCATATTCCGCTTTAATCGCATCATCTGATACCGTAATATCTTCTTTCTTGGCCTCAAGCTCGATAATTTTATTGTCGATCAGCGTATTTAACATCTCTGCACCATATTGACTGCGTAATGCCTCATCTAGCTCTGTCTGAAGAATCTTTTCGCCGTCCACTGTTGCTACATAATCATTACTGTCACCACAGCCCGTTAACAGCATCGCTAATGCAGCAGGAACAGCAATTATCTTGATAAACCTTGAATATATAGTCATTTTCTATAACATCCTTTCGTTTATTTCCTCGTTTACAATCCTTACTATATAGACCTTATGTGTCAGTCAGATGTCAGCATTACAATTCATTCAAAAATTTTTACAAATACCTCTAGTAAACTTCATAATGCCTTTACAAACCGCTCTCTCTTAGCAAACACAACAAAAAAGCTACCACGCCGTTACAACGTAGTAGCCTTTAATAATGTTATTTCAAAGCATGTTCCTGATGCATTGCTTTCAACTAAACGTAAATCACCACCAATTGATTGAGCCATCATTTTGCTTAATGGTAATCCTAAGCCCAACCCTCGTACTGCGTATTTTTTATTTTCACCTCTATAAAATCGTTCGAAAATAAATGCCTGATCTTCCTGTGATATGCCGTTGCCCGTATCCTGTACTGCAATGATAACTCGATCTTGCTTGTGCTTTAATGTAATGGTCACGCACCCTTCCTGCATCGCTTGCTTTGCATTTGTTAGAAGGTTTGTGAAAACTTGCTGTATGCGAACAATATCAGCCTGCACACTGACTGGCTCCGGAAGATAATGTACTTCCAAACGGACGTTTTGTTCATCATCTAATACTTCCCATTGCGCTACCGCATCGCGCACTAGTTGATTCACATTTACTGCTACCAGCTTTACAGGAATAGCGTCCACTGCGAAACTATTAAAAGCTAATAAATCGCCAACCATTGTTTTCATTTTCGTCGTTTCCAGCAATGCCATTTGAATAAATTCCTCAGCATCTTTTCCTGTTACAACCCCATCTCTTACTGCCTGTAATAGCCCACTAATGGATGTAACGGGGGTTTTTAGCTCGTGCGTCACACCTGCAAGTAGCTCGGTACGGGTTCTCTCTAGTTGTTCAAGTTTGTTAGCCATTTCTTTAAAAGACGTAACCAACTCAAATACTTCTTGTTCTTTATTATTTTGGGGTATATCAAATGCGTAGTTGCCTTCTTGTACTTGCTTAGCAGCTTCAGCTACCTGCTTAATAGGACGCACTAAGCGTTTCGATAAAAAATATATAGCTCCCCAGCCAAGGACAGCAAGCGCTCCAATAAGTAAGGCGAGTTGACCATATTCTTGTCGAACTTTCGTCAAATTTTCCTTTTTCTCCAACACAAGTAACCATCCGACTACCGTATTATCTTTTTCAATTTTCTTTTTGACCACGTAGTTAACCGTCTTTTTACCATCAGATATAAGCACTATTTTTTTTGTGCCTTCTTCATCATTTAATAGGTCGGCAACATTTTCAGTACTGCCCGGTGGCATTGGCCGATTGCTTGTTAAAACATTCCCCTTTGCATCGACTAGGTATAAAATTGGATCTATTTCTCTCATACTAAATCGTTCACGGTTCCCAATAAAACCTGGTAATCCGTCTGTAGGGACATTATTTGTCCCCGTTGTATCTGTCAAACGGTATACGGTCTCCTCCGCTATAAAATTCATTAAATCAAGTCGATTCTCTAACGCAGTGTGCCGAATCCAACTAGCGGAAATAAACGATATAATGGCTAGACCTATAAAAAGTGTAAGTAAATATCGGCTTGTCCAATAATTGACTAAGGAGATGCGCTTATTTTTTTTGAACACTTAATTGATACCCCAATCCACGTAAAGTTTTAATCTCTCCTTCTGCTTCATCCCAGTCTATAAGTGCTTTACGCAATCGCTTAACCGCTAAATCAACAGCGCGATCGCTCCCGTCATATTCCCATCCCCATACATGTTCAATCAGTTGATCACGCGTAAATGTTTGATTTGGATGTTCTGCTAAAAATAAGAGCACCGATAAATCTCGCGGTGTTAACACAATTTCTTGACCATTAAGGAAAACTTGATGCGCCTGTGTATCAATTTCTAGCTGACCAAATCGCTTCTTTAATGGAGAATCCTGATTGCCTTCAGCCCGTCTTAAAACTGCTTTTACACGCGCCACAACTTCATCCGCTATAAATGGTTTGGGGATATAATCATCTGCACCTTGATCGAAACCATCTAGGCGATAATTTACATCCCCTAAAGCCGTTAGCATAATAACTGGACACGTACTTTCATTGCGAATTTCGCGTAAAATCGTCCAGCCATTTTTTTCAGGTAACATAATATCCAATAACACTAAATCGGGTCGATGCTCCATAAACAGCTCGAGCGCCCGACCACCAGTAAAGCACTGGACAACTTCATAGCCAACTTTTTGCAAATAAACTTTTAATACTTGGCTAATTGCGAACTCATCTTCCACTACTAAAATTTTTGTCATGACTTTCCCACCCCGACCCGGCTTTTTTGGTTTTCATTATAGTCTCTATTTATGTCAACAACATGTCAGCAAGTTCTTTATAACTCTCATATGTATAATTGCCAACATATGAGTAACATTAAGTCACACAAAATCGCTAGCTACCTTTTGGCTATATTTTATAGGTATAAAAATAGTATAGATTCTAGTGAATTATCGTTTTCCTTTGCAATTTTGTTGACAATGACTTCCTGTGACACTTATCATTGATTGCGAATGATAATCATTGATAATTCATTCGATTGTAGTTTTTATTATCAATTAAAATGATTAGGGGGTAATAGTATGATTATTGTTACAAATCGTATTCAAGTAAAGCCGGGTTTCGCAGCGAAAATGGCACCAAACTTTACGAAACCAGGTCCTCTACAACAATTCGAGGGCTTTCATAAAGTAGAGGTACTCATCTCCACTGATGATCCTACATATGACGAAATGAGCGTCAATATGTACTGGGAATCGAAGGAACATTTCCAAGCTTGGCGTAATAGCGATGCTTTTGCGGCAGCTCATCAGCGTCCTGAGCCTGGCTCTGAAGGCGCGAAACCTGAGAATAGCCCAATTATCGGCAGTAAAATTGTTATTGCTGAGTTAGCTTCTTCTATTGAAGCACAACATTAATAACAAATTGTAAACCTATTTATCTTCTGATTCTATCTAAAAAACCATGCATATTTCTACAAATATGCATGGTTTTTTCAATATAAAGTGCCAGGCACCCAAACAATTCTGAATACTCAAAACAATTATCTAAGTAACAATTCATCGCGACTCGGTCGTAATGTAAGACGCCACAATCTGCGCATCATCGTGCGTTATACCCGCAAAAATGCGCAGTGGATTGCTACGCTTAAGAAGAACGAGTGCCAGGCACTCACACAATTTATTGGAACACGACTACTAAAATATAGCCCACTACTGATAAACATACCGAACCGATCAGTCCAGCGACAAATGCTTTAATGCCCAATTGCTTAAACGTTTTAATTTCTACGTTTAATCCTAAGCCAGCCATTGCCATAGCAATGAGAATATATGCACAGTTCACGAATGCTTGCGCAACTGCTGGTGGCACAATACCTAAGGAATTAATACCGCTCATGACTAAAAACCCAAGAATAAACCAAGGAATAATAGATAGTGAAAATGCTTTATTTCCTTGTTCTTTATCTCTTCTTTGATACATAATACCGATTATAATTGCTACTGGTACTAGCAATGCTACACGCGTTAATTTTACGATGACCGCCATATCTACCGCTTCATCCCCACCAGCTGATGCTGCCGCAATAACGTGCGCTATTTCATGCAAAGTTCCTCCAGCAAAAATTCCATATTGCGTTGGTGCCAAGCCAAATACGGAGTACAACACTGTATAAACAAGTGTAAATACCGTTCCAAGCAATGCGACAATCGCAGCACCTACTGCTGTTTCTTTTTCATTGGCTTTAATTTGAGGAGCAATTGCAACGACAGCCGCAGCTCCACATATTGCTGTGCCGCACGCAGTTAAAATGCCAAGCTTTTTATCGACATGAAACATTTTTGTTAAGCCGTACACGACAAATAGTGCAAACACTAAATTGATAAATGCAATAAGAAATACACTAGCCCCTGCGTGATAAATATCCGCTAAATTCAAGCGCATCCCAAGAAAAATAATACCTAATCGCAATAATTTTTTGCTGGAAAAGGATATACCCGTTTGCCATGCACTTGGTACACTAAACGTTGCTCTCCAAATCATACCTAAAATAATGGCTATCACTAGCTGCCCTAATATTGAGAAGAAAGGAAATGTTGAAATATACTTAGCCACTAAGGCAAGTCCCAACGTCAATATAATACCCTTTATAAATGGGGGCGCCAGGAATTTTTTCATCCCTTGTTGTTGATCCATGCTGTCCACTTCTTTCATTCTTTATGATTATTACTTTATAAAAAAGGTAATCATTAGTAAAATACATATATATAATTACTATCATTAATATTTCTAATAGTAGGAGTGGTATGATGCAGTACGATGCATTAAAAACTTTCGTTACATTAGTTGAAGTGAAAAACTTTACGAAAGCCTCAGAAATTTTACATATTTCCCAACCTAGTGTAAGTCTGCATATAAAGAACCTTGAACAAGCGTTTCATACGACTTTATTTATTCGCTCCCCAAAAGCTGTGCAAATCACACCAACGGGTGAAATTTTATATAAGAGAGCGAAGCAAATAATGGCTATTGCGGATGCTGCAAAGGAAGATATTTTAGCTTATCATCACTCCATACAGGGGACACTCGTTATTGGTGCAAGCTTTACGATTGGCGAAAATATTTTGCCATCCATTCTGTCGAAACTTCAACAACAATTTCCTCAATTAGAGCTTCAAGTTATTATTGGCAATACGGATGAAATTATTCAAATTACGAAGCTCTTACAAGTAGATATTGGACTTATTGAAGGGCAAGCACATGACAACGAACTCATTATTGCACCATTTATGCAAGATGAATTATTTATTGTTAGCGCATGCACTCACGCTCTTGCAAAGCGCTCATCTGTTACGATTTCACAACTACAACGACAAAAATGGGTGGCGCGCGAAGTTGGCTCAGGTACACGAAATTATTTAGACCATCTTTTACGAACAAATGGTCTTCAAGTCCATTCCCTACTAACCATTAGTAGCAACCAGGGCGTAAAAGAAAGTGTTATCGAAGGGCTTGGTCTGTCATTATTGTCAGGCAGTGTTATTGAAAGGGACATCAAGAATGGCGATATTGCCATTTTGCCGCTTGTAGAGCAACGTTTTATGCGAACTTTTTCTTATTTGCACTCGCCTACAATGAAAAATAAGCGCAATGTAGAAGCGCTCATTGAATTTATTACGAAGAAAAATGAAACATAAAAAGCTTAGCAGACTTTATTTAGTCGCTAAGCTTATTTTAATGGTCTAGGGTTTATCGGTTTCCTAGCCTGTTTACGTTCAATAATTTCTACAAACTTCGTAGCAGCCCGAGACAATGGAACGCTTTTTAAATAACACATACCGATGCTTCGTGTAGGAATACTCTCTGTTAGGGGCAACTCATACAGAAGTCCTCGCTGCAAATAGTCCATTGAAAATTCTTTTGTAACACAAGCTATCCCTAAATTACTACGGGCAAATTCAAGCACGAGATCATGTGAGCCCAGTTCAAACTCAGGTGCAATTTGAATACCTTGCGTCATTAAATAATTTTCTACATAGTTTCGTGAGTTTGATTTTTTCTCTAGAAAAATAAGTGGAAACTTTAATAAATCTTCATAGCATAAGCTCTTTGATTGCAGTGTTTTATATTTCTCTCCGCATACGAAAATATCCTGTATTTGCGTACACACTGTTAATTGTAGGCTAACATCTTCTAGCGGGAAATTACAAAGCCCTACATCCACTTCACCTGATTTAATGAAGTTGCAAATTTCAGAAGTCGTACCATTTAGCATCTGTAGCTTAATATTTGGGTACATCGTATGGAAAGCCTCGAGATACGGCATTAAAAAGAAACGCGAAATCGTATCTCCTACACCTATTTTCAATTGACCAGTCGTTAAGTTTTTAAATTCCAGAAGCTTTTCCTCGCCAGCATCTAAAAGACCTAATGCTGAGTTTGTATATTCATACAGCAGCTTCCCCTCTGTCGTTAATGTGACGCCCTTAGGTGTACGATTGAAAAGTCGTGTACCAAGTTCTTTTTCCAATTGCATCATGGCTTGGCTAACGGCTGGCTGAGTCATAAATAAATCTTTAGCCGCCCTAGAGAAGCTACTATTTTTAGCAACAACACTAAAGACACGATATAAATCTAATTTCCCTATCATATAAGCACTCCTTATAGCTATTATATGAACTATTAATTTTACTTATATCATTAACTAAGCGTATAGTAAAATCATATTGATTTTATTCATATCATTAAAAATTAACATATAGCTATTTATGAGGAGAGATTATTTTGGAACGTGTAGTTGGTACAGTTGTAAGAGGTCTTCGTGGTCCAATCATTAACGAAGGCGATAACATCGAACAAATCGTTGTCGATACAGTGTTAAACGCTGCTAAAGTAGAAGGCTATTCAATTGAAGATCGTGATATTGTTACAGTAACAGAATCTGTTGTTGCTCGTGCGCAAGGTAACTATGCTTCAATCGATGATATTGCAGCGGACGTTGCTGCTAAATTTGGCGATGATACAGTTGGTGTTATTTTCCCAATTTTAAGCCGTAATCGCTTCGCAAACTGCTTACGTGGTATTGCAAAAGGCGTTAAGAAAGTTGTTTTAATGCTAAGCTACCCATCTGATGAAGTTGGTAACCACTTAGTTGATATCGATGAACTAGATGTTAAAGGCATCAACCCTTGGACTGATACATTAACGGAAGCTGAATTCCGTGAACATTTCGGTTATAAAAAACACACATTTACAGGTGTGGATTATATCGAATACTACAAAGAGTTAATCGAAGCTGAAGGTGCTGCTTGTGAAGTTATCTTCTCAAACAACCCAAAAACAATTTTAGACTATACAAAAAGCATTCTAACTTGTGATATTCACACTCGCTTCCGTACGAAACGTATCTTAACAGCGAACGGTGCTGAAAAAGTATTCTCTTTAGATAACATTTTAGCTGTATCTGTAAATGGTTCAGGCTTCAATGCTGAATACGGTCTACTTGGTTCAAACAAAGCGACTGAAGAAAGTGTAAAACTATTCCCACATACTTGCCAACCAATCGTTGATGGCATCCAAGCAAAAATCAAAGAAGCGACTGGTAAAACAGTAGAAGTAATGGTTTATGGCGATGGCGCATTTAAAGATCCAGTGGGTAAAATTTGGGAGCTAGCTGACCCAGTTGTATCTCCTGCCTTCACAGCAGGCTTAGATGGTACACCAAATGAAGTAAAATTAAAATATTTAGCAGATAATGACTTTGCTGATCTTCGTGGAGAAGAATTAAAAGCCGCTATCTCTGAATATATTCAAAATAAAGATGAGGACTTAACTGGTCAAATGGCCGCTCAAGGTACAACACCTCGTCGCTTAACAGACTTAATCGGTTCTCTTTCTGACCTGACTTCAGGCTCAGGCGACAAAGGAACACCAATGATCTACATTCAAGGTTATTTCGATAACTATACAAAATAATACGCAATAAGAGAAAAACGCTCACCTAACTAGGTGGGCGTTTTTCTTTGCAGATGACTACTACCACTGATTTCCGCTGCGGGAGGCGCTTTCCGCGGGCACACCGTAAGCCGCAACCGTCGCTGGCGCGTCGCTTGTTGCGACTTACGTTCTGTGCTGTTCCCGCAGGAGTCGCCAGCCCTTCGCTCCAATCAACCATATACGTGAAGAACTTTGAAAGTCGCTTCTATATAAAGCAAAGCACAAAATGCATGGTTACATCCTACGAATGAAACTAGGGCAATCGCCGATAGAGGACCTAAAATCGCCGGTATACCACATCTATCGCTGCTAGAAGCTCACCACTGTAATTCGGCGGAACGCAACAGATCGCACGTTAGCGAGAGTTGCGGCTAGCGATGTGCCCGTGGAAAGCGCCCACACGTTGCGAAAATCAATGACGGCAGGAACCATCTACAAAACTAAAACACCCGCCAACAAAGGCGGGTGTTCTTTTTATGGACATAATGTCCGTGCGATATTTTCAAAATAGCGTACGCCGTAAATAAGGGCATCCTCATCAATTTTAAAGCGAGGATGGTGTAAAGGATAAGCTTCCCCGAAATCTTCGTTATGCACCCCTATAAACTGCATAGAAGAAGGGACAGCCTCCGAAAAATCTGCAAAATCCTCTGTGCCGAACATTGGTGCAGGCAATTCTTGCACACCCTCCACTCCAACAATATCAGTGGCAATACGGCGAGATAAAGCTGTTAGCTCCTTATCATTTGTTACAGAAGGACAGCCAAGCTCCCACTTAATCTCCGCTGTCGCTCCATGCATGGACGCTATACCATTTACAATCTTCTCCAAATGCTGACGTACCTCGACACGCACTGTCGCATCTAGTGAACGAATTGTACCACCAAGCTCTGCTGTATCGGCAATAATATTTAATGCTGTACCACAATGGAATTTTGCTACCGTTAAGACAGGTGCATGGATGCTTGGTACTTTTCTCGACACAATCGTTTGTAATGCCACAACAATTTCAGAACCAATTAACAATGGATCAATGGCTACTTCAGGCATAGATGCGTGGCTACCACGTCCATAAAGCTTAATTTCAAAATCATCTGCGGCAGCTGTAAATTTTCCGTCCTTCATGGCAAATTGACCAACTTGATAATCAGGGCTGACATGTAAGGCAAATGCATAATCTACATTATCGGCTATACCTAAAGAAACAAGTTGAGCAGCTCCCCCTGGTGTTACTTCCTCTGCATGTTGGAACACGAAGCGAATTTCACCATTAAAGTCTGTTCCCCGCTCTGCTAATGCCTTTGCAGCCCCCAATAACATAGCTGGGTGTGCATCATGCCCACATGCATGCATGACGCCTGGATTTTTTGATTTAAATGGCAAATCAGTCTCTTCTTCAATTGGCAACGCATCAATATCCGCCCGCAATAAAATCGTATGACCCTGACCGTCCATCTTTGTCCCTTTCAAAAATGCACAAACACTCGTTTCAGTTAAGCGTTTCACCTCTAAATTTGGGAAGGTTATTAATTGATCATAAATATATTGCGCTGTTTGATATTCTTGATGTGATAACTCTGGATGCATATGTAAATGCTGTCTCCAGGCAATAACCTGTTGTTTTAACTCGCTCGTTTCTATCATTTGCAAATCCTCCTATCATTCTACTTAGTTAAAATGGCCCGTAATTCATAACGTGAGCAATAATTAATAAAATTATAGCTAATCCTGTTTGAATGGCGAAGTATGGGAACACCCATTTAAACCATTTAGAGAATGGAATACCTGCGATTGCTAGACCTGCTAACAATACACCACTTGTAGGAATAACCATGTTTGAAATACCGTCTCCAAACTGGAATGCCAATACCGCTGTTTGTCTTGATACACCAATTAAGTCTGCTAACGGTGTCATAATTGGCATCGTTAAGGCAGCTTGACCACTTCCAGAAGGTACCAAGAAATTCAAGCACAGTTGTAGCAAGAACATACCTACCGCATTTATAGAAGCTGGTAGTACACTTACTGCATTCGCTACGAAGTGTAATATCGTATCAATTAAACCACCAGCTGTTGTAATAACTAAAATCGTTTGTGCGAATCCGATAATTAAAGCACCCTCAACCATATCTCGAGCGCCTGAAATAAAGCCTTCAGCCATTTTATTCGGACTCATTTTACAAATAATCGACATAATAATACTACTTAATAAGAACACGCCACCAATTTCACTGATATACCATTGAAATTTAATAACGCCAACAATTAATGCGACAAAATTCGCCAATAAGACAAGCAATGCTAAAAAGTGGCGTCCACTCATTTTAAAGTTTAAGTCTATTTCAACACTTTCTTCAGGCTTAAATTTACCGTAAATTCCTTTAGAAGGATCATTTTTAACTTTTTTAGCATGCCTAATAATATAAATAACCGTTAAAAGATAAAAAACAAAGAATACGATAATTCGATACGACATGCCTGAATACATTGGTAACTCAGCAATTGTTTGGGCAACCCCGATATTGAACGGATTGGTAATCCCAGATGTAAATCCAGTTGCTAATGTCCCGAGCATTACGATTGCAAATCCTGTAATTGCGTCCATTCCAAGCGCCATTGTTAACGGGATAATAATCGCAATATAAACTAACGTATCCTCCGCAGAACCAATTAACGTTCCTAAACTACCAAAGATTAATATAAGAATAGGAATTAACACGTACTCCTTCTTACCAAACTTAGAAGCCATTACTTTAATAAAAGAATCAATTGCGCCTGTTTTTTGCATAATACCAAGTGCTCCACCAAATAGAAATACAAATAAAATAATGGAGGCACCTTCTAGCAATCCTAAATGGACACTATTAAATATTTGAAGAAAACCGACTGGACTTGAATCAATATAGTGAAATGATTCTGGATCCACAACCATCCGTCCATTATTCTCTACTCGATCATACTGGCCCGCAGGAATTATATAGGTAAGAGCGCTCATTACTAAAATAATGATAAACATTAGAACGAACGCATTAATACCTTTCATTTTCGGCTCTTCAACATTATTATTTTCTTCTTGTAGATTTGCCATTCTCTCTCCCCTTTACATTAGTAAAATAAACATTTCAAAAGTAGAAACTTGCTACATGCGACAAGAAATCTACTCCACCCCCTTTTCCGCTAAACGGAAATATATTCCGATAAACGGAAATATATTAGTAAAAATATAAAAAATTAAAACTTAAATGTCAATATTTTTTGATAATTCTGTTTTATAAAGTATTAAATTTTTTATACACATTACAGCGAAAATCTACTACATTAATCAATTAGAGAATTGTCCTACTTCTGACGCTCAGTTTCTATAATCTCGTCATTATATTGCTTATGCATCACCTAGTTATCTATTATTCTTCCCCCACATACTATAAAGCTCGAGTACTATGAACATCCTATTTATGTTTTTTATCATTTAAAAATTAATTTATTTTTATTAAAAATCTATTATTTTAAAAAATAAATGACTGGCTCATTATTTTGGCAATCCACCTGTTTAAAACTAAATACAAATCATTCATCACCATAAATGAACAATAGATAAAATGTATAAATATGTATTTTTATACATTTATACTACTAACTTTTACTGCCACATTCTGTGCCATCTACCCATTTTTAATATATGAAAATAATAAAAATCTGCTTGACCTTCAACGTCAAAGCAGATTTCTAGTTTCTCTATGAACTTAGCAATATTTTCTTAACTATCTATAATGTAAAGGCCATGTCAGCACAATGCACCCTAAATGTAAAATGTATAATCCTCTGGCGTTACACGTTTTAAAAACTTCTTCGTCCGTTCCTCTTTTGGACTAACGAAAATTTCATGAGGACTCCCCTCTTCCACAACAACACCACCATCCATAAAGATCACACGGTTTGCTACATCTTTTGCAAAACTCATCTCATGCGTTACAACAAGCATTGTCGTGCCCTCCTTTGCAATGTTTTTCATCACTGCTAGCACCTCCCCGACCAACTCTGGATCAAGCGCAGAGGTCGGTTCATCGAATAAAATAATATCGGGATTTAAAGCAACGGCACGAGCTATACCAACACGCTGCTGTTGGCCACCTGATAACTGACTTGGATAAGCATCATATTTTTCGGATAACCCCACTTTATCGAGTGCTTTTTTGCCGATTTCAATGGCTTCAGCTTTTGCTATTTTCCGCCCAATAATAAGCCCTTCTGTAACATTTTCTAATGCTGTTTTATTCGTAAAAAGATTGTAATTTTGAAAGACAAAAGCGACGCGTTGTCGGATCGCATGGATATCCTTGTTCTTGGCATTTTGAAAATCCACATCAATATTCCCAAATGTCGCATGCCCTTGATCAGCCTTTTCTAAAAAGTTAATACAACGCAATAATGTCGTTTTACCGGAGCCACTCGGCCCTAAAATAACTACGACATCTCCTTTATCAATCGAAAGGTCGACACCTTTTAAAATTTCATTGTTGCCAAATGATTTATGGATATTTTTGATTTTCAACATGTTGATACACCCCTTAGGCATGTGCCATTTTGTATTTGCTCAAATGTTTTTCGTATCGCTTAAACAAGTATTCTACCGTACTGCACAATATTAAATAGACAATAAAAATATCAAGATAGGCTTCTACATAATTGTAGCCAACATTGGCCGCCACTTTCGCCTTCAAAGTAATTTCTGGTAAAGACATGGCATATCCCAATGATGTCGCTTTGATTAAGTTCACTGTAGCTGTACAAATATTCGGCATCGCAACGACTAGAGCTTGTGGAATAATAATTCTTCGATAGGCTTGAAATGTCGATAACCCGACCGCATGCGCTGCCTCTAACTGGCCCTTGTCAATCGTACCGAGTGCAGAGCGAAAGACTTCGATTAAAATAGCCGTCGTACTAAAAGCAAAGACAATAAACGCATACCAGATTGGATTGATTTTATAAATATCATAGGTAATATGGTATTTTTCAAAAATCATTTTTAGGATGAGTGGAATACTACTATAAATAATGAATATTTGAATAATAATCGGTGTACCTCGAACAAAGGATACATATACCTTTGCTAGTTGATGAATAACTGGAATTTTATTAATGCGTGTGAGTGCTAATAAAAAACCTAGTGGCAGAGCAACCAGCAAAGCAACAACTGTTACAAGGAGTGCAATCGGTACACCAGATAATGCTATAAAAAAGGTCTCCACTAAAAACTGATAATTCATGATTACGCCTCCTTACGTTGTTTCTAATGTTCTTTTCCCTTTGCCAAAAAACTTTTCTACCATAGCAAAGAATTTTTCAATAATAATCGATAGCACCCAATAGACAAGCGCCAGTGCAATATATATTTCGAGTGCATGTGCATTAATATTACTAGCAATAATTAAATTGGCTTTGCCGACGATATCGATTAGACCAATTGTGTACGCTAATGCCCCCTCTTGTAATAGCGCAATCATGCCATTACCGAAGTTCGGCAATGCAATAACGAGTGCTTGGGGGAAAATAATACGTCGGTACGCTTGGAATGGCGTTAATCCTACACTGACAGCCGCTTCATACTGTCCCTTGTTAATCGCCAAATACGCTGATCTAATGACCTCAGACATAATAGCTGCAAACTGCAATGTGAACGTTACGATAACGAAGAAAGCTGTTTCAATCGCATGAAGATTTACACCAAAGTTTTCTGCTAATGCAGGGACCCCGTAATAAACAAGAAATAATAAGACGATTGAAGGTGTACAACGCATAATCGTCGTATATAAATTCGCTAATTTTTGTAACACTCGTATTGAACTTAATTTAGCAATAGCTAATAGCAAACCACAAAATGTACCTAATACAATGGAAGAACCGGCAACTAAAAAAGTTATTTTTAAAAACGGCAATAATAAGGGAATAGCGTTCCAAATGTACGATGCATCAAAATACTTCTCCATTTTCCTCACCAACTTTATCAATATCTTTACTAAAGGCAACCATAAAACAATGCCTTTATTCTCCGTTTATTAAGAAAGACTGCTGAGTATCACGACTCAGGCAGCCTTTAGGAAATTATCGATTTACGTTTTCTAACACTTCAAATAAATCACGGCCATAAAATTCTTTACTTAATTCACTTGTTTTCTTTTGCTCTTTAATTTGGGCAATTGCTTTATCGTAAGCATCTGCAAATTCTTGTTCTTTTTTATTGAACAATGGCCATGTTTTAATTACTGCAAATTCGTTGTAAACAACTTCATCTTTTAAATTATGATAAGCGCCATCATCGGCTAATACTTGCTGTTTAAACGGACCTTCAATCATCACACCGCCATCAACGCGTCCTTCGTTAACCCATTGCACAACATCGACAGTAAATGCATCGCCAGCTTGTAATTTTACTTGGTTATTAGGATTAGCTTTGTTGTACTCATCGATAATTGTATACTGCGCATTGTTTGCTGCTATCGGCGCTAAGGAATAGCCTTTTGTGGCAAAATCAGCTAATGATTTTACACCTTCATCTTCTTTACGCAGCACTAAACCTGCACTACTTAAACCTAAAAATTCTTTAGGGAAAATGAACTTCTCTGTACGCTCTTGTGTAAAGAATGCATTTTTCACACCTACTTGGTACTTTCCTTGCTCTACACCGATTAATAAATCGTCGCTTGTAGTTCCAACATACTCAAACTTATATTCTGGTAATAATTCATCTACTAGCTTCATTACTTCTACATCATAACCAGTTGCATTGCCTTTATCGTCGATATAGCTAATTGGCTTCGATGCTTGATCGTATGCAACCTTTACAGTACGTACTTTAACCCCATCTTCTGTTTCATTTTTCGTTGCTTCACCAGAGCTGCATCCTGCTAATAAAGCTAGTGAAGCCAATCCTAATGCCGCCAATTGAAATAATCTTTTCTGATGTTTAAACATATGTCATTTCCCCTTCATCACAAGTGATTTTATTATTAAAGTTCTGATAATTTCTGCTGCTCAATCGCAGCTGTCGCCAGTTTTATTATTGTCATATCATCCATTGGCGGGTTATGTAACCCTGCACGAACATTGCGATAATAGCGTTGTAATGGATTCGTAAGCTGTAAACTTTTTGCGCCAACGACACGCATTGCCTTATCGACAATATCAATCGCCATATTTGTTACCGTATGCTTGGCAACCGCCATTTCATTTGTTAAAGTGTCGCGTCTGGCTGGATCATCATAAGCCTCAGCTACTCCATAAAGTACAAAACGTGCCTGATGCAGCTTTAATTCAATATCCCCTAGTAACTGCTGTACATTCGGCAATGTACTAATGGGCGCATTTAAGCTATTTGGTTGATGATGATTAGCAAAATGCAGTGCATAATCTCTTGCTGCCTGCGCAATCCCTAAGTATGTTGCAGGGATATGTAAAATCCAGCCGTTAATTTTGCCACCGCTTGGATGATTCGGCAGTTCTACTAAATAATTTGTCGGGACTAAGACATTTGTTAACACTAGATCATGACTGCTAGTACCTCGCATTGCAGACATTTCCCAGTTTTCTTCAATTGAAAGACCCGCTACATCTTTATGAATTAGGAAGAAGCCAATTTGCCCCTTTTCTTCAATCCATGCAGAAGTTAAGAAATAATCGAGGACAGGTGATGCGGTCGTAAATATTTTACGGCCATTCAATAACCAACCATCCTTTGTCGAAATAGCATTTGTAGCAGGGCGGCCTCCACGTGTAGGACTACCAGTTGCTACTTCACTGACAGCGCGATTGATAATAGCGCCTTTTTGTACTTCTTGTGCAAATTGTTGGAGAATATCCTCTGCCCAGAGTTTCTTGTCATATATCTCCCCAACAACACCCAGTGTCCATCCAAGCGCAAGTGAGGCATTTTCATCATAACTCGCAAGTGTTTCTTGTACGACTACCATATCGTAAACAGACAAGCCCTCTCCGCCATATTGTTTCGGCAATGTTAGTTTTGGATAGCCAATTTGCAATAGTCGTTTATGTGCCTCAAACGGGAAGCGCGATTGCTCATCGACTTCTACAGCTTCCGCCTTAATAGCATCTGCAATGGATGCAAGCTGCCCCAACCAGTAATGCTGGCGTTCAGTTTTAATAAATAACTCTTTCAAAAAAATCTCCTTCTTCCTAAATTATATAAAACATATATATTTACTAAGAATTAATGGTATAAAAAAATCTCTACCTACAATTCGTAGCGAGATTACCTTTCGTACTGAATTTTCTGATTCATTGACATTATGATACTTTCAACATAATGAATTGTCAATGGGCTAATTACAAGTTTTTTTGTAAGTATTATAGGTATTAGTTTTTGCCTTGCTTTATGCACCAAGCTGTATTCAAAACATATGCTAACACTAAGAAAGAGGTGTATAAATGACCAATTCTATAAATCCGTCTTTAAACATCACACAGATGACTCCTCAAATTATTCAAACAAAATTTGGAGATATTAATGGTGATGGCTTGTTTGAAACAGTTTTTTTAATGGGCACGAAAACACCAGATAGCCCGCTATGGAAAAACATAACGCTCGTTATTTTTTACGGACAAACACGACAATTTGAACAACTTGGGTTAAAGGAAAACGTCGGCTATAATCCAACCATTTTCCTTGGTGATTTTACTGGAAATCATATAGAAGATATTCTTGTTATTTCTGATACTGGTGGTAGTGGTGGAATTATTAATGGTGAAATCTTTTCCTCAATAAACGGCAAAATGCGTTCAATATTCGATACCGAGTCATTTAATAATAAACATACCTACTCCGTCAATTACTTAAACAACTACAAAGCATCTGTTCAAAGCTCAAACCCTAAAAAACAATATATTATCGATTTACAATATAAAGGTCCTGAATATTTGGCTGAAATTTATAATAAAGATGGTACATTGAAGCAACCGATAGAAGGCTGGGTTGATCCTATTAGTGGATTATATCCTGTTGATTATGATCGCGATGGCACCTATGAACTATTAGCCTATCAGGAGATCGCGGGCAAATATCATGCGGATGGTTTAGGGTATGTTGAAAACATTTTAAAATGGAGTGGTCAAGAATTTGTCGTTGACCGTCAAACTGTAGCCATCTATGGCGAGGATTTAACATAAAAAGTTTTTTGCGTGCTTACTAAAAAATAAATAAAATCCGCGTACATTTCCTCTAGTGAAAAGTAAAACGGATTTTAGTAGGGGATGCTTAAAAGTCCCCTTTTTTACTTTTCAACTAAAGCGAAGTAATTGTTTTCGTGATCGGCAAAATTAAACACTTGACCAATTGGCATCGATACTAAATCACCCACCTTAATTCCTTTCGTTTGGAAATCCTGATACATCTCAGCTATGTTATCGGCGTAAAACATAATAGAAGGTGTTCCTAAATTCAATTCAGGCTGCATTTTTGCAATCATTTCTTTATTGTGTAGTACGAATGATGTTTGCGCATTTTTCGTAGGCGCAATTTCAATCCAACGCATTCCTTCCTCTGTCGTATCAGCCACTACCACAAAGCCAATCTTTTCAGTCCAAAACGCGACCGCTGCATCTTGATCGTTTACATATAACATTACTTGTCCAATTTGTTTAATCATGAAAAATCCCTCCTCTTTTGAACAATAGTATACAACAAATAATAAATTTATATGTCTGTTAGTAATATTTCTTTTACAGTGAAATCTAGTGACGAACTATATTTATGTTAATTATCTAAAAATAAAAACTAAAAGACTTAACTTTTAATTTATTTTTGTTAAAATGAGCTAGTCGTCTATTATTTACCTACTCGGGAAATGTATAGAATAATAATATTATAGTGAGGATAACACAAGTGACAAAACTAAGTTTACGAAAAAAGCTCATTTTTTCATTCTTAGCAATCCTTCTCATCCCAACATTGTTAATTGGTATTATTTCTTACCAAAGTGCGGAGAAGCAAATTTCTAAGGAACAGCAGGCAAGTGCGACCGAAAGTATTCGAATGCTTGATACGAATATTACAGGTACTATTAAACCAAAAATTGAAGACATTCAATATTTCACAAAAAAAATTAATCGTTCCTATTTACAAGACAGTAAAGTGCCTGAACTTAAATCACTTTTACAAGAATACGTAAATATGCACCCAGAGGTTGAGCTCGTCTATCTCGGCACTAGCGATGGGAAGATTGTCGATGAGCCTGTACAACAATATGCGAAAGATTTTGATCCTCGCACAAGACCTTGGTATACACAAGCCTTAAATAATAAGGGACAGGTAGCGATAACAGCTCCTTATACTTCACAGGCTTCAGGCCACATGGTTATTACCATTACACAAGCTTTACCAGATGGTTCAGGCGTCATCGGTTTAGATCTTAATATATCTACACTAAGTGACATTACAAACGATATTCATATCGGAAAAACAGGCTTTGCTTCCCTTTTGGATAACAATGAAACGTATATTACCCAACATGATAAAGAAAGTGGCTCTAAGGCTACTGAAAGTTATATTTCAAAAGTCTATGAGCAAGACAGTGGCACGATTGTAGAAGAAGATAAACAACTACAGTTTATGACCAACGACATTACAGGTTGGAAGATTGTTGGTACAATGTTCTCTGCTGAAGCAACAAAAGCAGCAGCTTCAACATTTAATATCAACCTAATCATCATTGTCGTATCGATTATTATTGGCGTGATGTTTATGCTGATGATGATAAAATCTATTGTCAATCCGATTAATCAACTGAAACATAGCGCGATTACAATTAGTGAAGGCGATTTAACGGAATTTATCGACATTCATTCAAACGATGAAATCGGTCAACTTAGCGAGGCTTTCGTTTCTATGAAAGTTAATCTGAAAAAACTTATTCGCAATGTCGATCGAAGTGTACAACATGTGCAAGTATCCGCACATGGTTTATCCGCTAATGCAGAACAAAATATCGCTTCTTCGGAACAAGTGGCACAAGCGATGCAACAAGTTGCAATTAGTGCGGAAAGACAAACAACAGGTAGTGATCAAAATGCAATTTCTATTGAAGAAATCGCGCAAGGAATTGTTGAGGTAGCAGATAGCGCCATGCAAGTTACCGATCTTTCTAGCCACGCAATTGTGCAGGCAGAAGAAGGTGGACAAGCTGTTGAGCGGACGGTCAACCAGATGAATTCAATCAATGCATCCGTTACAGAATCAGACAGAATGATTAAGTCTCTTTATGATCGCACAAAAGAAATTGGTTCTATTTTAGAAATTATTAGTGCTATTTCAGATCAAACGAATTTACTTGCCCTAAATGCTGCGATTGAGGCTGCTAGAGCGGGTGAGCATGGCAAAGGTTTCGCTGTAGTGGCTGATGAAGTAAGAAAATTAGCTGAACAATCACATGAATCGGCTGAGCAAATTTCTTCACTTATTTCAGGGATTCAACAAGATACTGCTAAATCTGTTGAGACAATGGTTAAAGCTTCTTCAGATGTGCAAGAAGGCTTACTGTTATCTGCAGATACAAGTGAAAAATTCGCTAGTATTACGGAAAGCTTGCGTAATATTGCACCGAAAATGGAAGGTATTTCTGCTTCTGCCCAGGAAATTTCAGCCGTAGTAGAAGAAGTGACTGCTACTGCGATTGAACTATCTGACCATGCAAAATTAAATGCCTCCGCTTCTGAGGAAGTGGCTGCTTCAACTGAACAAACATTGTCTTCTATGCAGGAAATGACGTCAGCTGCCAAAGCTTTACTCGATATGGCCGACGAATTGCAAGACTTTGTCAGTCGTTTTAAATATTAAAAAAAGCACGATGATCAAAGGGTTCCTCTGTTCATCGTGCTTCTTTCTATTATTTCGCTTTTTCTTCATAGCTAATCTGCCACTCAATCCCAAACTTATCTGTAAGAGCACCGTAACATTTACTAAAAAATGTTTCTTGTAGCTCCATTGTTACTTTACCGCCTTCTTTAAGCCCCTCATATGCTTGTCGCAGTTGCGCTTCATCGTCTGACACAACAGCCAAAGTTACGTTGTTGCCAATTGTATATGGTGAGCCTGGGAATGTATCTGAAAACATTACCGTACTCCCCAAAATTGATAAACGCGTATGCATCACAAGATTTTCAGTACCTTCTGGTAATGGATGATTTGGATCACGCGGTGCATCACCAAATGTCATAATTTCAGCTTTTTCCGTATGAAACACTTGCTCATAAAATGCTACTGCATCTCTACAATTGCCATTAAAAATTAAATACACCTCTACTGCCATTTACACCACTCCTCCGCCGTTTGTGAAACAATTATATTGTACGTTACATTCAGAACGATACGCTAGTTTTATTCATAGCAAATCATGTATAGCTTTACGTTATTGCCCACATATTATACTTTCAGGAAAATTATTATTCTTTAGTTTTAGTCACTTTCCTGTCTCCTCATGCTTATTTTTTATTTATTTTGATAAAATCTTTGACTTTTCATTAAAAATCATGTAAATTACCAAATGGCGAACAATTTAAAATAAACATTTAAAAATATTCGTATTTTAGGAGTGTATATAATGGATAACGTATTTGACTATGAGGATATTCAACTAATTCCCGCAAAATGTATTGTAGAAAGTCGATCACAATGTGATACATCTGTTACTTTAGGTGGACATAAATTTAAATTACCTGTAGTTCCTGCTAATATGCAGACTATTATTGATGAAAATATTGCAGCTAAACTAGCTGAAAACGGATACTTCTATATCATGCACCGTTTTAATCCTGAAACACGTATTCAATTCATTAAAGATATGCAAGGCCGTAACCTAATTGCTTCAATTAGTGTTGGTGTTAAAGAAGAGGAATATGCATTTGTAGAAGAGTTAGCAGCTGCTAATCTAGTTCCTGAATTTATTACAATTGATATTGCACATGGTCATTCAAACGCTGTCATTCGTATGATTCAACATATTAAAAAACATTTACCAAATAGCTTTGTTATTGCTGGTAATGTCGGTACACCTGAAGCTGTACGCGAACTTGAAAACGCTGGTGCAGATGCAACGAAGGTTGGTATTGGACCAGGTAAAGTTTGTATTACAAAAATCAAAACAGGCTTTGGTACAGGTGGTTGGCAGCTTGCTGCACTACGCTGGTGCGCAAAAGCAGCAACTAAGCCAATTATTGCTGATGGTGGTATTCGTACAAATGGCGATATTGCGAAATCTGTACGTTTCGGTGCTTCAATGGTCATGATCGGCTCTTTATTTGCAGGTCACGAAGAATCACCGGGTCAAACGATTGAAATCGATGGCAAACTAGTAAAAGAATACTTCGGCTCTGCTTCTGAATTCCAAAAAGGTGAAAAGAAAAATGTTGAAGGTAAAAAAATGTTTGTAGAACACAAAGGTAGCCTACAAGATACATTAACTGAAATGCAACAAGACCTTCAATCTTCTATTTCTTATGCAGGTGGCACTAAGCTAGAAGCTATTCGTAATGTAGATTACGTAATTGTTAAAAATTCAATTTTTAACGGCGATAAAGTTTACTAAGTTTTATTCGCTCGACAAATTAACAATAAGCCCATATAGGTTAAAAAGAAAAAGTGTTAGATTGACTGCCATCAATCTAACACTTTTTTGCTATGGCGGTGCTTTCCGCGGGCATACCGTAAACCGCAACCGTCGCTGTCGCGCGGGCTTGTTGCGTCTACGCTATGTGCTGTTCCTGCAGGAGTCACCGCCTCCACTACCATCAACTAGTGCCTGCTTCTAATCTAGAATAATGCATAGTAGTAGTTGGGCTAACAACCTTGTCCACTTTTAAAGTTATATCTTGTTCTATGCGTCGGATGGGGTTGATGTCTGCTTTGACTTGTAATCGCCAAAGTTGCCTACAAAAAAAGCAAGCTCCTACACTAAATACATAGTGATGGAGCTTGCAGTTTTACATACTCGTAATAAAGTACGTATTGGTTTAAATAGTTTTTACAGCTTGTTGATTACTGCATGTAAAGTTTCTTTTAGTTCTGCATCATGATCTGCAAGCTCAACTAGGTTTCCTAAGCGCTCACGTAATACAGGACGTTCAATGATTAATTTTTCATCAAGTACTTTTACTAGTAATTCAATAATAAGACGGTCACGAACATCTAACGCTTCTTCTAAACGCTCAGGTGTAATTTTCGCATCATTTTTTGCTGCATTTGCCATTTAAAAAACCCCTTTTATTTTATATTCATGCACATCTATTTTAGCATAACGCCAAAATTTTTTAAAAACTTTCTTTTACAATACTATACAGGAATTTACAGTATTGCGTATTCCCCGTTTACGTTGACATGTTATATTGAAAATACACGAAATAGTAACAATTATTTTGGCAGTCACTATTCTCTTTCTAATGTTTTCTTCATATCCTATAAAATAATTATTATTGTTAAATAAGAAAATGGAGGGATATCATGAGTCAAAAGCAAAACACGTATCTACAACTTGTAAAAGCTGTACCCAAATCTTTACAATTATTTCTCAATGTATGCCTTGTATTGTTAGCCTTTATATTAGCTTTCCTACTGATGAAAGAGCTAATAGATTTTCTAAACATATTATTAGTAGGAGGGACTAGTGATTACAAACTTTTCCTCGCCAATATACTTATTTTCTTTTTGTATTTTGAATTTATTACGATGATTATTAAGTATTTTAAAGAGGATTACCATTTCCCACTAAGATACTTTATATATATAGGGATAACAGCCATGATTCGATTGATTATCGTTGAACACGATCATCCCATTAACACTTTAATCTATGCGCTCATTATTTTAATATTAATCATTAGCTATTTTATTATTAATATTACCCCATTAGAAAGACCTGTTCGCTCGTCGATACTAACAAAAAAAGATTAGTATCGTGCACTTCCCATTTTTAAAATGCTGTCATACACATTGGTTTCTCATGTACAAAGAATAGTTTGTGCAATGCTTGTAAATAACGTTTATCACTTAGCTTGACCTTACCAAGCATAAATAACTCTTGAACCGTGACAACACCCATCATCAGTGAAGAAAGCTCTGCTATATCAATGAGCATCTCTACATCATAACTCTCCATTTCGAGTATCTCTAGATAGCCTTCTACTACCTTAAGCATAAAAGACTGATTATTTTCTGCTATTAGCGAATCGCTAACAGTAAGTTTAACGGTCAAATGGCTATTATTAAAATTATGTGTCTTTAGCTCCTGAAGGAAACCTTTTATATTAATTATCCGATACATTAAACCTATACCTGCAATCGAACTTGCATGATAGACACTTGGAATTAAATGATTGGAGCCATTTCGGACATCGCCTAAAAAGAAATGGATATTGTTATCTTGCGTATTCCATTCAATACGTTGCACCTGATCTGCCTGACTATTAATAAACGTACTAAGCTCTAATAAAGCCTCTGGTGTTTCATATATAAATTCTTTTATCACGAGATTATTTAGCATAAAATTGCTGTCACTTTGCCTTTTAAATGAAAACACTACATAGCCTTCTACAGTTTCATCCTTTGCAACTGCAATAATATAGTTTTGTGGGTTTTTAAAAATAGTGGATAACTCGGATGTTGTTTTCAAAAACATGCCATGCTTTTTACGTGCAATTCTGTTATAACAGTCTGCCAGTTGTTGTTGATGTTGTGCATTACAATATTTAATATGCTGTTTTGTAGGCCCTTTCGGAAAACTTGAAGGTTCTATGAAATATTGATGCATGATCGGTCCATAACCAAAGCCCATCTTTTTATAGAAATCAGGTCTAAAGGGATATAATGCAACAATGTGGACATTTTTCTCTAAAAAAATTTCATAAAAATAATCGATTAGTTGTTTGGCCACACGCTCTTTTTTATGTAATAAATCAACAGCAACTTGACCAACTCCACCAATGGGGATTATTTTTGAAAATAGGTTCATCTCAAAATCATGGATACGCATACACCCCAATAAGTTGTCGTCCTCCCATAACCCATAATAATTAATAGATGGCTCATTGCTCATGTTATGCGCAAAGACTGATATTAATCGCTCTTGTGTTTGTTGAGTCGCTTCTACTGCCCCGGGATAGGCTGCCATCACAATATTTACGTACTTTACTATTTCTTCTTCCTGCATTAATTTCTTTACAATTCGCATTTACACCCTCCTATTGGTCAAAATGGTCTGCTTGCATTTACATTAATTACAACGCTTATTAATAACATATATTACCACAACGCAATACATACTGTATGATACAAGTAAGCACAATAAAATCTCGAGCATGGCGCATGCATCACCACTAATAATTGACAAGGCTTATTCCAAATCTAATGCGTTTTATGAGCTATATAACTAAGGGAGGATGACAACGGTGGATCTGATTAATGCCTATATTTATGAAGTGATTAGAAAGCTTGCTAAAAATAAACGAGATGCTATAAAACATGAGCTACAATCGACAATTGAGGAAATGTTACCGGCTGATTATACAGAATCAGAGGTAAAAGAAGCACTATTAAAACTTGGTGATCCTGCACAGCTTGCTTTGAATTATCAAGATGGGCCGAATTATTTAATTGGCCCTCAAGTATACCGTTCCTACTTGCAGACAATCAAAGTAATTATTCCTTGGGCAATACTTATTACATTGATAGTTCACCTTGTAAAAAGTATTTGGTTTTATCCAGGGGATGAAAGTCTAGTCATGACTATTATTCAAGCATTGGCTATTACCATTGCCAACTTGTTTGCAGTCATATTCCAAGTACTGTTCTGGGTTACGATTGTTTTTATTATTATGGAACGTTATCACAAAGCTAAAATTTATCTTCCCTTTATTAAAGAAAACCAAGACTGGACACCAGAAGATTTAATAGTACGTCAAAAAAATCATATACCAATCAGTGATATTGTCCTTAGTCTTTTAGGGCTCGGACTTTTTACATTTTTTTATTTTAATGCTTCCAATCTTATAGGAATATACTCATCGGATGATAGAAGTGGCTTACGCTTTGTCATGCCCCTATTCAACCAAGATATTCTGTTATCCTTTAAACCGATTATTTTATGTTGGCTACTAGTCAGCATGGTCTTAACACTTTATAAATGGAAGGTTAGAAAATGGACGATGCCCATTGCCATCACAAGTGCGGCCCTTCAATGTTTTGGCATTGTTATTTTTATGGTGAACCAACCTAGTTTAATTCATAGTGCAGCGATTCCTTATATGGCGGCTATTTTGGAGACGACCTCAGCAAAAATGATGTTTTCTCTAGATCGCCTACTATTCATCTGTATCGTTATTACCATTGGAGCAAGTGTATTTGATATTTATAGTGGTTTTAAAAAAGCAAAAGTTCAATAAAGGCAATACCTTGTTATAATAATAAATTTAGACTTTTTCTCTATTTTGTCATTTTTTCACTATTCATTAATCACTTTCACCTATGAAGCACCTAGACCTCTCTAATAAAAAAGAATCGCATTCCCTAGTACAATATAACTTAAAATCGTTAAAACACCGTAAATCTTTAATGTTTTGTATAATATTGAAGGTGAGCGTATTTTTAAATACAATTTATAATCTGCATTTCATCAATGTTCAAGCAGAATAAGGAGTAAAAACTATGACAATTCTTCTTGTAGATGACAACCAAGTCAATCTATTCGTAATTGAAAAAATTTTAAAAAATGCAGGTTATGATAACTGTGTTTCTCTCTCATCGGCGTTTGAGCTTTTTGATTACCTTCAGTTAGATGCTAAAAATCCCGCAGGTAGTTCGGTAGATTTAATACTATTAGACATTATGATGCCTGAAATGGATGGGATAGAAGCTTGTAAACGCATTAAACAAAATGACAAATTAAAAGATATTCAAATTATTTTTGTAACGGCATTAGAAGATAAAAACAAACTTGCAGAAGCGCTCGATATTGGGGGGGTTGATTATATTACAAAACCTATCAATAAGACTGAGCTTCTTGCCAGAATTCGTGTTGCACTTCGCCTAAAGGCCGAGTTAGATTGGCATACAGAGCATGAAGCGAAAATCCAATATGAACTTGATTTAGCTACACATGTACAGCGCAGTTTATTAAGTGCACCGATACATGAAGAGCATATTCAAATCGAGGTGTCCTATCTACCTTCTTCTAATTTAGCTGGGGATATGTACTATTGGTACAAAATTAACGATCATCGCTATGCGGTTATTTTGCTCGATATGATGGGCCACGGTATTTCTGCAGCACTTGTATGCATGTTTATTTCGTCCGTTCTCAGGGAGGCTGTTAAACAGCTAGTAGAACCCGAATTGGTTATAAAAGAACTTAATCGTTATATGGCCATTCTTCAAAACACGAAAGAAGAAAATATTCATTACTTTACAGCTATTTACATAGTGATTGATACTGAACAAAAAACGGTTGAATACGTAAACGCTGGACATCCTTCTGGGTACGCCCTTGTTGATAACACAACATTAGTTCCGTTAAATCAAGGAAGCTGTGCTGTCGGCTTTTTTGATGAAATAAAAGTACAAAAGCAACTAATCAAGTATGAAAAAGATATACAAATCGTGTTATATACAGATGGCGTATTAGAGGCAATGGGGCCATGTGAAATAGAGTCCGAAAAACATCTACAAACGCTCACTTCTAGCAAATGGGATTACACAAAAAGTCTTATTGATAATCTGCTTCCTAAAGAAAAACAAGCAAACCAATCCGACGATATGTGTGTATTAATGATTCAGGCACAGGCTATTTAAATAACAATGTAAAGCACAAAATCCGCTTACACCTTTGTCGTAGACATACGTTAACATAATGTCTGCGACGAAAGTATAGCGGATTTTTTATTAGCTTTTAGCGAGCCTATTAATTTATTTTTTGATAAATCTTTTCAACACATACTACTTCTCTATACTTCGAAATAATCTCTTCATAGCGAAGTGTTTCTTTATCTCCTAAGCCTAAAAAGCCATTTTCACTAAGACTATCATAAAACAAATGATGTACTTGGCTTTGTAATTCTGGTGAAAAATAGATTAATACATTGCGGCATATAATGACGTGAAATTCATTAAACGATTGATCCGTTACTAAATTATGCTGTGCAAAAATAATGTTTTTTAATAGTTCCGGATGAAAATAAGCATATTGATAGTCTGTTTTATAGTATTCTGAAAAAGCATGACTACCTCCTGCAAGCATATAGTTTGTTGTATAGGCCTGCATTTTTTTTATAGAGAAGGCGCCCTTTTTGGCCTTCTCTAACACATGCTCATTCATATCGGTTGCGTAAATGACCGTTCTATCAATTAGTCCCTCTTCTTTTAGCAAAATAGCCATGGAATATACTTCTTCCCCTGTTGCACAGCCAGCATGCCATATGCGAATTTCCGGATACTGTTTTAAATAAGGCACGACTTCTTTTCGGAACGCTTTAAAAAAGCTAGGGTTTCGAAACATTTCCGTGACATTAATTGAAAAATCATTCAACAGCTGTTCTAGAAAATCTTCTTCATGTATCACCTTTTCCATTACACGAGAAATCGTTGGTATATTACTAACTCTCATTCGATTATAAATTCGACGCGAAATAGAAGAGCGATTATATTGCCGAAAATCAAAACCTGATAAGCGATAAACTGCTTCCAATAGTAGCTCAATTTCCATTTCGGCATGTTTATTCAGTTGAGGATCTAGCTCAAAATCATGGAATTGATTATCCATAGCTCATTCAACTCCCTTTAGAAACTAGCCATACACGTAATACCGATACTAACTGATCTAAATTTAATGGCTTACTAATATAATCAGAAGCACCAGCCTCTAATGACTTGTCGCGATCATTTTTCATTGCTTTTGCTGTTAAAGCGATAATCGGCAAATCTGTAAGGTTCATTTTTGTGCGGATAATAGACATGGTTTCGTATCCATCCATATTTGGCATCATAATATCCATTAGAATAAGATCGATATCGTTAGTCTTCTCCATTATCTTTATACATTCTAATCCGTCTTTTGCAACGAGAATATTCATACCTCGATTTTCTAGCGCTGCTTTCAATGCATAGATATTTCGATAATCATCATCAACAATTAAAATATTTTTCCCTTGGAATATTTCTACTTCCTGCGGGGAAACTGGACTGCTTTCATCTACTTGCTCGTGCACTTCCTCGATTGCCCCAGAATCTTCGATTGTAGCTACTACTTCCACATAAGTTGAGTCAATAACTGTCTCATTTAAGCCATTAGGCAAGCTTGGTATAGTAAGAGTGAAGCTACTGCCTTTCCCTTCTTCACTTTGCAACGTAATCCAACCACCGAGTAATTTTACAAACTCCTTACAGATGGATAACCCTAGCCCTGTTCCGCCATATTTGCGAACAGTTGCACCATCTGCTTGCTGGAATGATTCAAAGATTAGTTGGTGCTTGTCCTTTGGAATACCTATACCAGTGTCGGACACTGTTATTTCAAGCCATTCAGCACTTACTTCTTGCATATTCGTTGTTAACTGATTATGTTCAAGCTGCTTAATATCGACATGAACATAGCCCTGCTCCGTAAATTTCAATGCATTTGATAGTAAATTTTTCAAAATTTGTTGGAATCTCTTTTCATCTGTATAGAAAATATCCGCAACATTTTGTGCTTTTTCGATGTGCAACTCTAGATTTTTTTTCTTCGCTACCGGAGCAAAGATTTGCTCTATTTGTTGCGGCATTTCACTCATATTGACTTCATCGAAAATAATTTCAATTTTCCCAGCCTCAACTTTTGATATATCTAAAATATCATTAATTAACGCGAGTAAGTCTTCACCAGAAGAATGAATAACTCTTGCAAATTCCATCTCTTCTTCGGTTAAATTATTACTGCCATTCTCAGATAACATCTCAGATAAAATTAAAATGCTATTTAAAGGTGTTCGTAATTCATGAGACATATTGGCTAAAAACTGAGATTTATAATTTGAATGTAAGACAAGTTGCTCAGCACTATCTTCTAATTCTTTTTTCGCTCTCTCTAATTCTTGCGATTTCATTTCAGCCTCTTTTGATCTTTCCTCAAGCTGCTCATTAATCATCGTTAATTCTTCTGTTTGCATTTGTAATTCTTCAGATTGCGTTTGGAGCTCTTCCGATTGTACTTGTAATTCCTCTGTCATCGCTCTTGACTCATTTAGTAGTCGTACAATTTCCATGCGACCTAAAATACTATTAACGGTTAACCCGAATGTGTCGATGACTTGTTTAACTAATTCTTGCTGTAACGCACTATAGCCTGTCATTGTTGCTAATTCTGCAACAGCTATTACCTCGTCCTCAAAGATTATTGGGAAAATAAAAATACTTTTCGGTGGCGCTTCACCTAAACCTGTTCCGATGACACGATAATCTTCGGCAATGTCATGATTAATGAATACTCGTTTTTCTAACGCACACTGGCCAATTAAACCTTGCCCTAGTTTAAATTGTTCAATACCCACATTATCACAAGCATCAGCAAAACCAGCTTTCTTTACAAAGACTACATCGCCATTATGCATTTCCCGAACGTAAAAAGCACCGAATGAGGACTGTGTCTTATGTGCCATTTCTGCAAGAAAGGTTTCAGCCAATTTCGTAATAGCTGAGATCCCTTGATACTTTGTAACAACTTCAGCAAGATTAGCTTGCAACCATTCTCTTCTTTCAAATGAATCTAGCAACTCATTGGTAGCATCTGCAAGATCACTAATTTCATCTTTCGTTTTAACATGGATTCTTGTTTGATAATTACCTTTTGAAGCAGCCATTTGCCGAATTGTTTGTGAGACTTCTTTCATTGTTTTAACGATTGAGCGTGATATGCCACTCGCAATGACAATAGAGATGAAAGATACAAGCACAAGTATGCCGAATAGTCCTGTTGTTAAATTACTATTCATTTTATCCAATTTTTTGGCTTTATTTTGAGTGTACGCATTTTCATCTGTACGGAAAGCATCAAACTGGTTGCGCATTGTTTCCATATCTTTTCGACCAACATCTACTTTGAAAAACTCATTTATTGCCTCTGTGTTATTCTCTTTCTTGAATTGTATTGTTGGTTCACCAGAAGTTGAAATCCATTGTTCAATCGTAACTTTAATCGCATTTAACTTCTGCTGTTGGCTCTCTCTACCTTCTAGTAGCTGATAGAGTTGATCAAAATCAACCTTCCAATTTTCTTCAGCTTTATTATAAGGCTCTAAATAGCTGGAATCACCGGTAATGATATAGCCACGTTGGCTCGTTTCCATATCTAAAATATACTTTTCAATACGATTAGTAAGTGTTTGAATTTGCGAATCGTATTTAATAATGAAATTTCTTTCCTTTTGCAGGGAAGTAATTTGATTGTTTAATATAATCACTGATGCAAGTAAACAAAGGATAATAACTATATAACCAAGGATAATCTTTGTGCGAATACCCATTTTTAATTTTTCAAGCATTGATTTCCCTCCCTTTACTACCTGTCATATAGATATATTAACAGTATAATCATGGATTTCAAATCAACAGATGAGCATAGCTTTGTTGAGCTTAGCTGATTCATCTAGGACAAACCCCTACTGTGAAAGGTTTTTAGCTAATCTTTTTTATTCAAAGCTCGTCTATATTTTTTTTTATTTAAAACAAGTTTGTTCGTAAAAAAGTCTTTATAAATATTTACCCAAAAAAATTCAGAATTGTACCGAAATTGTTTCAGTGCCTGGCACTATATTTTTACATCAATTCATATACATCTTATATATTGAACGATTTTAAAATAAGGAGAGATCAATGGTGGAAATCTTTGTACGACCTGGTGATTCACTATGGCATTTTAGTGAGTTATTTAAAATACCTCTTCAACTAATTTTAGATTCCAATCGAAACCTCAATCCTCAACGACTTCCAGTTGGGCAACGCATTCAAATTCCTGGATTTACAACGGCTAATTATGTAATCAAACAAGGCGATTCTTTATGGCAAATTGCCCAACGACAAAATGTACCACTCGATACCATTTTGCTTGCTAATCCTAGTATTACACCAAATCGGCTTCAAATTGGCCAAACAATTCAAGTCCCTCAAAGAATTACTTGGCGGCTTGTAAACGGCAAGCAAAATTACGACTACAACATCATGATTAGCGATATTAAAAAGCTACAAGCAGCCTATCCGTTTCTTCAAAACACCTCCATCGGTAATTCTGTTTTAGAGCGCTCAATTCCTGAAATGCTTATTGGCAACGGCTCAAAGCGCGTTCATTATAACGGTTCATTTCACGCTAATGAATGGATTACGACACCAATTATCATGACATTCCTAAATGATTATTTACTAGCACTAACAAATCAAACGACGATTAGAGGGGTCTCCATGGCATCCCTTTATGCGCAAACAACACTTTCTATCGTACCGATGGTTAACCCTGATGGCGTCAATTTAGTTATTGATGGCCCACCGGATAATGAAACGCTAAAAAATAAACTCATCGCTTGGAACAATAACAGCACAAATTTCTCTGGATGGAAGGCAAATATTAATGGAGTTGATTTAAACGATCAATTCCCTGCGATGTGGGAGCTAGAAAGTGCTCGCAACCCTCAGACACCAGGACCACGGGATTACGGAGGAGAGGCGCCATTGACCCAGCCTGAAGCTATTGCCATGGCTGATTTAACTAGGAGAAGTAATTTTGCTTGGGTTTTAGCATTCCACACGCAAGGCAAAGTAATTTATTGGGGATTTGAAAATCTTGAACCACCAGAATCACAAACAATGGTAGAGGAATTTAGCCGAGTAAGTGGTTATGAGCCAGTTCAATCAGCAAATAGTTATGCAGGCTATAAAGATTGGTTTATACAAGACTGGCGTAGACCAGGGTTTACAGTGGAACTAGGAAGCGGAACAAACCCGCTTCCACTCAGTCAATTCGATGACATATATCAACAGGCACTAGGGATTTTTTTAGCGGGATTATATTTATAACAACAAAGCCGATAACGCCGGAAGCTGTTCCTGCGCTACCGGCTTTTATTTTTCTAAAAAGTACCATTAATTACTTTGACAGATAGAGTAATCTTTGCTAATATTACTCCATCAGATAGAGCAATAAAGGTTAAGTAGGTGACTTATGGTTCGAAGTGACATTATCCGAGGACATTTGGATTCCATTATTTTACGGCTGATTTTAGAGAAAGATCGCTACGGCTATGAAATTTCCCAAGAAATAAGCGTCCGGACAAATAATCGTTTTCAAATTAAAGAAGCAACTCTATACGCCGTATTTCAACGTTTAGAAAAAAAGGAAGTAATTGAAGCCTACTATGGTGATGTATCACATGGAGGTAAAAGAAAGTATTACCGCATTACCTCATTAGGCAAAGCTTATTTAAGTGAACTTGTAAAAGAGTGGACTGAAGTAAAAGAAATTATCGATTTATTTATGGAGGGCTTAGAATGAAGAAAATCAAACATCATATTGATGAGCTTTTTAAAGACATGCCAAGCAATAACGAAACTGAAATGGTGAAACAGGAAATCATCGAAAATCTCGAAGAAAAAGTATTTTATTTAATGGAGCAAGGAAAAGAAGAAGAGGATGCCATTAACAAAGCAATCGTTGAATTTGGCGATATCGATGATTTAAAAAAAGAGTTAGGCGTAAAAGCGCCACAAAAGAAAAGTATGGCAAAGTTAAATTTAGAATTTTCCTTATGGGGAAGTGGCTTAATCACAGCCTTCTTTATTTTTATCAATCTTTACTACACCCCAAATACTATTTGGGCAATCTATCCGATTTTCGCAATACTATGGTGGCCGCTTTCTATGTACTTTGTATGGTCACGTAAGAAATGGAGCGAGTAATATGAAGCATTATATTAGTTTCTCAGTTGTTGGCAGTTTAATGACAATGCTCTTTTTAGGCATTGTTAATTACTCTACTACACCCCAGACAATTTGGTTTATTTACCCTTGCCTATTGTTATTGCTATGGCCTATTACTTTATATTTCTTGTCAAAAAGGCTTTATAAGCAATACGCCGTCATTTGCAGCGCCATGGTCATTGCCTTTCTTATTATTGAAAATTTATTATATTCGCCACAACATTTATGGTTCATATACGCCATTTATCCAATCGTATGGTGGCCCATCTTAATGTTTTTAGAGGATAAAGCTAAATCATTGAACATTGCATTTATTGGCTGTGTAAGCACCATCGTCTATTATGCAATCATAAATATTATCATGTCCCCTCAATACCCTTGGGCAATCTACCCTGCCTTTTTAGTAATTTGGTGGCCCTTATCTCTTTATCATGCTCAGAAAAAAACATTTGTTGCCTATTCGGTTTATGCGAGCATACACATCAGTATCTTTTTTATTATCGTCAACATCGTTTCCTCACCAAGCGTCATTTGGGCTATATATCCAATTTTCGTTGTACTATGGTGGCCACTCAGTATGTATTTTTATGTACACAAAAGAAGACTTTATAAAAGCTCTACAATGTAAGCATCATGTCTCACCTATAATTGTTAACCCCTATCAGTAACTCAAAATACTATTAAAGGGAATGTACGTTATGGATAAAATCCAATCAGCACTTCTAAAAATTTTAACAATGATCTTACTTATTGTTTTCACTACTGGTCACAGCATTGTCTTCGCGAACAGTGAGGATATTACAGATAACTCTCTGGATACGTCTGCTATTGAAGCGTTTATGACAAGAGAAATAGAGAGACTACATATTCCAGGTGCATCACTCGCGATTGTTAAGAAAGATCAAGTTGAATATTTGCAAGGGTATGGTATTTCTAAACCTGACGGCACAAGAATGACACCGCAAACACCTATCGTCATTGGGTCTGTTAGTAAATCATTTACTGCACTGGCCATTATGCAGCTTGTGGATCAGGGGATACTCCATTTAGATGATACAGTACAATCAATACTACCGGAATTTCAACTTGCTAATAAAGAGGAAACTAAAAAAATAACTATTCAACACTTATTAAATCAAACAAGTGGTCTTTCCACATATGATGGTCAAGTAGCAATTTCGCAAGGAGATAAAACATTACAAGAGCACGTACAAAGCTTAGCAAAAATACAATTGGTATCGCCTGTAGGTACACAATACGAATATTCGAATTTAAATTACAACATTTTAGGTGCCATTATAGAGAAAGTTACAAATACGTCTTATAAAGACTATATAGATAAAAATATTTTTAAACCGCTGGAAATGTACAATAGCTATGCCAACCAAAAAGATATTACTAACAATACCCTTGCACACGGTTATCAAACTATATTCGGCATTAAGGTACCAACAGAGCAATTAATCCATGATGGCACCGTTCCTTCTGGCTACATTATTTCTAGTGCAGAAGATATGGCTAATTATATGTTGGCACAATTAAATGACGGTCACTTTAATAGTAAAAGTATTTTATCAGAAAAAGCAATGGATACCCTGCATCAACCATCCTCATTTATTACGCATAATACTTACTATGCGATGGGTTGGGAGATAAATAAAGAAATCATCTCTCATAATGGATGGACAGAAAATACTTATTCTAAAGTTTTATTGGATAGAGAATACGGTATTAGTCTTCAAATCAATGCTATGGATTATTTTAATTTAAATGAATATGATGCCATAGTTAGTGGTCTTTATAAACTTGTCCATTATGAACAACCTTCTCAATTTAATAATAATCCTTTTATAAAATATATACTTATGGATTTAATTTTCGTAATAATCATTGCACTAATTTCTAGATCTATCATTAAAATTTTCAAACAAAATAAAATATCAAACTTCCGACAAGTGCTTAATTGGTTCACTCTAATAGTATTTAACTTTATAATCCCTTTATCTATTTTAATTGGATTCCCAACATTATTCGGTCCTCTGTCTACCGTAACATTATTTGCTCCTGGAATAGGACATCTATTATTTATAATACCTATACTTTTATTAATAGTAGGGACTATCCTATTAGGAACGGCGCTATTCCAAAAGCCCATTAAAGCTGAATAAGTACTTTATTGGATTTATAAGTCATTCACTAACACAAATTATATAGTTACTATATAATTTAATTAGTAAATATTTTAATAGGCTGTGATTGAATGTCAAAAAGTAATCCAATGCACAACGTCGAAGTGATTATGCGAGAAATGCTAGAAATACAGCAAAAATCTAAGATGTTTGTCAATATGCTGTCTGAAGGCGAAACACTGTCACAAAATCAGCTAATTCTCCTCCTGCAATTAAAAATTAACGGTGGAATGAAAGCAACTGAAATTGCTGATTTCTTTAGTGTCACTCCCGGTGCCGTGACGTCCATGTGCGATAAACTGGAAAAATTAAATTTCATACATCGTATTAGAGAAAACGAAGATCGCCGTGTCGTCAATATGGTATTAACACCCGATGGAGAACAGAAAGTACAAGAAATATTTTTGAAATTCCCACAAGAAAAACTAACAGATATAGCAAAAGTATTAACTGAAGTGAATAAATTAATGAAAAAAATATTTTAAAATTTTTAACTAGGACTGTAGACAAAGTCGAATAATTTCGATTTTGCTATAGTCTTTTTTAATACTCCTATTTATTTGCAGCCCACTCCCCTTCAATCAACTAACAAAAGTCATTCAGTTGAACCTCTTCCCTGCTAATTGCAGTCATTTTAAACGTAAGATGATTTTTTATGCTCCAGTAGGCTTTTTTCGTTCTTGACAAAACAAAGTTACATATACTTTAATTAATATATGTTTTAATAATTAAAATATATATTAATTAAATTAAAGAGGTGAGAACCATGACAAATAGACGAATACAACAGCGTATTACGCTTACGAGTGGCATTATTAATGATTTAGCTTCAAATTGCGAACAATTAAATATTCGTGGTGCTGTTACTTTTCTGCAAAAAATTGACCTAAAAACAATCTCTACCCATGGGCATAGCGCTTTTCATTCCGCTGTTATTGCACGTGTTTTAAAAAATACAGGATCTTGTGTTATGAAGAGTGATTGCGAAATTGCTGAAGTAACAAATGCGGGGAATCTAACCATACACAATGGACAAATCGCGACCATCAATAGTTCAGGCAAACTAACAATTGAACAAAGCTTACGAGTACAACAGTTTTATGCCCTGGGCATTGTAAAAGCGCAAGAAATTCACGCAACACATTTTTACTTGAAATTATCCGGTGCAAGTAAGATTGAAAAATTAATGGCGGACGAAATAACAATAGAGAAAGATAAATTATCGATTCCACTGCTCAGAAAAAAACTTCATTGTCACACGATAAAAGGAAAGCAATTGCATCTTACCGATACAAATGCCGAGGTCGTTGAAGGAGAAGTGGTTGTAGTAGGCAGTCATTGTACAATACAAACGCTTTATTACACTAAAAGCTACTCTATTTCCCCCAATGCGAAAGTGCAACACATTATACGGAGGGAGCAACTATGAAGATTATTCGCGGATTTTTTTGCACGTTAGCTCTTCTTGTTCTTATCGTCCTTTACGGTGGGCTCATTGTCAGTGCATTAATAGCCCTCCTTGCAAGTATTTTAAGAACGCTAGGCGTAGATCAAATAAAAATGAGTGTTTGGCAAGGTATTGATGTGCCAGTAGCGTTCAGTATACCTTTCGCACTCATCATTTCTTCCATACTGTTCTATTGTTCACGACATGTAAAACGTGCCATGTCGTTTTGTTTTTCAACGCTAAGCAACTAGAGCCGCCTGTCCAAAAGAGGTTCAAATTCTTCACGCGACTACTCGAACCTCTTTCTTCAACTATTCACATGCTAATTATTTTCCTTAGCGATATGCAGCGCCTGTTTATTCGTTGCAATATGGATAGCCATAAGTACGGCAAATATAAGACCAACTGCACCAAAAGTAACTGCTACTAGCTGTAGTGAAAACCAGTCTGCCAATAAACCTAAACTAAACGTCAGTACGATTTGAATAACACTTTGAACAAGGCTAACAGAGCTACCGAATCGTCCCATTAAGTGCGGTGGGATGTTTTTTTGATAGACCGTATCGTATCCGGTATTGCTGAATGCCATAAACACCCCTAATGTAATAAAGCAAGCCGTCGCAAACCACATATTGCTTGCTGCATAAAATGCGGTATAGGATAACATCGTACATGTAAGTCCAACCCCTATATAAGTAGCGACTGAAAATTTATGTACTAAAGCAATCGCTAAAAATCCTCCAACAATAGCCCCTACGCCTGCAATACTGACGAGCACACCGTAAAGGCTGTCCGACGCCAATAAATTATTTTTAATAAACGTCATTTCTTGCGAATCTAATGCAAAAGCAGCCATTAGTGCAATTTGATAGGCCATAAAAAATTTTAAGAAATTAGGATATTGTTTGATAAAGCGCCAAACCATTTTAAAATCTGCTATAAGGACTCCCATTGTCAGCACGACCCGCTTCTCTTTTACTTCCTCTTCTATGTTTGGCAAACGTGCAATCACCCACGCACAAACAAAAAATGTCACACTATTAATCCATATTGCAATACTGATATTAAAAACTGCTATAAGGATACCTGCAATGGCCGGTCCTAACATAAAAGAACCTGAATTTAATGTGCCTAATAATGCATTAAAGCGTTGCTTATCCTCATCCTGTACGTATTTAGCAATATAATATGTACTACTTGGACCAAAGAAACTACTAGCGATATTCGCTAAAAACAACAAGCTATAGATAAGCCAAATTGACGTCATAAAAGGCATGAAGAAGACGATTAATCCCCTTGTAATATCCATCGCTATCATAATATTTCTTTTATTCGAGCGGTCTATAATGGAACCGGCCACAAAATTGGTCATTATGCGTGCAACGGGACCTACAATAAAAATCCCTGCTACTGCTGTTGCAGAATACGTTAAATGCCAAACCATTAAATTTAGCGCTACAAGATAAATCCAATTTCCTAAATAAGAAAAGCCAAATCCCCCTAATAGCAAACCATACTTTCGCATGATCTCCACAGTAATCCCCCCTCTAGTTACTAATCTAGCTCATTCGCTTGCGTGCTTTTTCACTTGCATAGAATGCTCTTTCATAACAATTACTCGCATTTTTATAGGCGTGAAGTGTTTTATAAAGATGGGCAAATAGCGGCGCATAAAATAGTACAAGTGCATAGTATTGTTGCGTTTCAAAATAAGATAAAGCTTTTTCTTCAAGCGCTTTTAAAACGGTGATTTCAATATCCTCCTGCGTCACATAACTTAATACTTCTAATTGATATTCCTGATGTAATGCATTCGTTAGTAAACCTTTATATTTTTTGATATAACACTTTACATTTTCTATCTCTTCATTACGGTAAAAAGTTCGAATTAAATTAGTAACTGTTAATGGACATGTATGATAGGCTAAAGCTTTTTGATAATGTTCAATAGCTTGTGAATAGGCACCCTGACACTCATAACAGTAAGCTAAATTATTATAAATTGAACTTAATTGAGTAGCTGTTTGTAAATTTGGTACATGGCTCACTAATTCTAAACTCGCATCGTATTCGACAATCGCTCGTTCAAATTGATTTAAGTCATTGTATATTCCTGCTTTTAATAAATAGAGATTTAACTGAAATAATGGCGAATAATGATGTGTAAATGCATCACTAGCAGCATTTATATATTTAAGTGCTAGATGAAACTGGTAACGGCGATCATAAGCCAATGCAAGATTATAAAGATAAAATGCATACTCATAACGCTTAGCGTGGTTGAAATAATGATTGGATTGGTACTTATTGTTCAGCTCGATTAATGCAGAATATTGTTCAGTCTGTAAATAATAATTGCTTATTGTTAATAAATACATTTGTGTTACTCTGTTTGGTTGCCAGTTAATTAGGGGATGAATCTTTGCTAAGTACCCTTTTGCAAGCTTAATGTCATTTAAAGAAAGTAAATAACGGCAATAAACAATTTCATATTTTATAGATGTTGTATTCAAGCACATAGTTTGTGAAGAAGACGAAAAAAGGGATAATTCATGTTCAGTAAGTTTTTGATGACTTAATATTTTTTCAAAAATGGAATCTAATTGCTCATCTAGATATTGCTGATTCCCTATGTACTTGTCTAAATCTATTTGCAAACGCTCTAACAGTAACCGATATATTGCCTCATCTGCTATAACCACACCGTTTTCTATTCGACTTAAATAAGATGGTGTGCAGATGCCCACAGCTAAATCATCTTGTTTAAAATTTCTTTGTAGGCGATGATGTTTAATTAATTGACCAAGCTCTATTAAAATTTTGTCATTCATTTACTTCCCCCCACCCTTATCTTACCAAAATTTACAAACGTAATATTGTGTATATTTTTTTACTTATTTTATGTAAAGCCGCCAATTTGATTCTTTGTTACACATATGCCATTTTTACATGATGATTTCTAAGAGTTACAGAAAATGATTCTATGTTGCTTTTGCTTCACATTTTTTACTATAAAACTATACAAGAAAGGTGGTGCTTCAATCGTGGACGGACAGCTTCTCTTTAGTACGGTATTTATTGCGGGGATCCTTTCTTTCCTCTCTCCCTGCATTGTCCCTTTATTACCTGTTTATTTATCAGTACTTTCAACCAATGCAAACGGTAAAGCTAGTCAACATGTCTTTTCTATTGGTAAATGGCAATTGAACCCTCATTTATTATTTAAAACAGTCGTTTTTGTTTTTGGTCTTTCAACGAGCTTCGTCATTTTAGGATTTGGCGCCGGTTTTCTTGGCGCAGTCATTAATACAGATTGGTTTATCGTCGTCTGTGGTGCACTAGTTGTATTGCTCGGTTTACATCAAGTCGGCATCTTCAAAATAGCTGCCCTTCAGAAGGAAACGAAAGTACAACTAACAAGAAGTAATAAACGTGATTTACTCGGCACCTATTTATTAGGACTCACATTTAGTATGGGTTGGACGCCTTGTATCGGGCCTATTCTAGGGGCGGTATTAGGTTTATCAGCAAGTGAGGGGCAGGCAACTTATGGGGCAATGATGATGTTTTTCTATGCACTTGGGCTATTAATTCCTTTCTTACTGCTTGCTATTTTCTCGGATTTACTATTAAGACATGTAAAAAAATTGAATAAGCATGCGCAGAAAATCAAAATTGCTGGTGGCATCATTATTATTTTCATGGGCATTGTCTTAATGACCAATAATTTAAACCTGTTACTGACGTTTATTCCACAATAAGAAAGGAGCTTTCGTATGGTTCATTTGAAACAACTTGTCGTTTTAATTGCGGCAGTATTTCTGTTAGGTGCTTGCTCTGGCGATTCCAAAAGTACGTCTACTACAAAAGCAGCAACAAACAATGATGCGAGGTATGCACCAACCTTTGAATTAGCAGATATAAAAGGAGATACTTATAATCTTGCTGATTATAAAGGCAAAAATGTGTATATCAAATTTTGGGCTTCGTGGTGCTCTATTTGCCTAGCCGGCTTAGAAGAATTAAATATGTTAGCTGGTGAAGAACAAGATTTTGTTGTTTTAAGCATCGTATCTCCGAATTTCAATAATGAAAAAAATAGTGATGCCTTTATTAAATGGTTTAAAGGGGTTGAAAATACAGCCAATATTAAAGTGCTATTAGATGAAGATGGCACTATTGCAAAACAATACAATGTGCGAGCTTATCCAACGTCGGCTTATATCGGCTCGGATGGTACACTCATTCAAACGCTACCGGGTCATGTAAGCAATTCACAAATTATTGAGAAATTTAAAAGTATCCAATAATAAAGGGAGGTACAGCGAATGAAATTAAAACTATTTGGCGCATTATTTAGTATTGTCCTATTGCTATCCGCATGCTCGGCTGACACTTCTTTATTAACGAGTAGTGCAAGTACAGCCCAAGCTGAGTCCAAATATCCACCTAATCCAAACGTTAACTTAAGTTTCGATACAAATAATTTAAAAGATATTTATCTTGCAGGTGGCTGCTTCTGGGGTGTAGAACATTATATGGCACGTGTTTACGGTGTGTATGATGCAGAGTCAGGTTACGCAAATGGCAACACAGAAAATCCAACCTACGAGGATGTCATTTGGAAGAATACAGGTCATGCGGAAACGGTCCATGTACGTTACGATCCAGAGCGCGTTAATTTAGAAAAGCTCTTGACACATTTCTTCCAAATTATTGACCCTACTTTATTAAATCAGCAAGGAAATGACCGTGGTACCCAATATCGTACAGGTATTTACTATACAGATGAAGCAGATAAATCCATTATTGATCAGGTAGTAGCGAAAGAACAAGAACGCTATGACGATCCAATTGTTACGGAAGTGGAACCACTTAAAAACTTTACAGTGGCAGAAGAGTATCACCAAGATTATTTAGAAAAAAATCCAGACGGCTATTGCCATGTAGAATTTGATTCTTTGGAAAATCAAGAAATCCCTTCACTCATTGACCCTGCGCTCTATCCAAAGCCTAGTGATGAGGAAATTAAAAAAATGTTAACAAAGGAACAGTATCGTGTAACACAAGGAAATGGAACGGAAATGGCTTATTCCAATGAATACTGGGACCTCTATGATCCAGGTATTTACGTTGACATTGTAACTGGTGAGCCTCTATTTTCATCAGCAGATAAATACGATTCCATGTGCGGTTGGCCAAGCTTTACAAAACCAATTGACCCAGCAGTAGTGCTTGAATATGAAGACACTAGCTATAATATGATTAGAACCGAAGTGAGAAGCCGCACTGGCAATAGTCACCTAGGGCATGTCTTTAATGATGGACCTATCGATCGTGGCGGTTTGCGTTACTGCATTAACAGTGCTGCCATTAAATTTATTCCGCAAGCTGAAATGGAAGCAGCTGGCTATGGCTACTTAGTACATCTAACTAAATAAAAATCAGTGCCAGGCATTCACACAATTCTCACACAATTGGAATGTAGCGCACATGTAAGCCGCAACAAACCGCATAACAGCGGCGGTTGCGGCTTACGTCGTGCCCCGGAGAATAATTAGATTTTGCAATGTAGACATTCACCTTAATCCATTAAGCTTTTATAGGGCAGACCTCCTGCTATCCCTTATACTTTTGTTAAGGCTACCTTTCACATCGACTCCCGCGGCATGTATAGTGGATTTGTAAGATGTAAGAGTTGTCTATTTGTATTCCGTTGCACTATTTTGTAAAGGGGTGAAAGACATGTATAAATTATTAGTCGTCGATGATGAAGCTATTATTATTAAAGGTATTCGTTCATTTGTTAATTTTGAGGAGCTTTCCATCTCTGAAGTATTTGAGGCGTCCAATGGTGAAACCGCACTTGAAATCTTTAAGAAATACAGCCCTGATCTTATTCTCGCCGATATTAATATGCCTAAAATGAATGGACTTGATTTTGCTATTGCAGCCAAAGCAATCAAATCAGATGTCAAAATTGCTATAATTACAGGCTATGATTATTTTGATTATGCAGTAACAGCTTTAAAAGCAGGTATAGATGATTACGTATTAAAACCTGTTTCTAAAAAAGATGTGCAGGAAACGTTAAAGCATTTAATCGAAAAGCTACAAGCTACCCAAAATCAACATGAGATTACGCGCCTTGTTGAAGGAATTTTAAATGATACAAAAATTAATGATGACACTAGTTATAAGGCTAAAATCCAAAAGGAAATTGATCAAAATATCGCCAATGTCGATTTCTCCTTAAACTATTTAGCAAAGCAAATGTCCTTAAGTAATTCCTATTTAAGCAGCCTATTTAAGAGGCTTTATGGTAAAAACTTTCAAGATTATATGCTGTCAATCCGCTTAGACCGGGCAAAAATTTTTTTACTCAGCACCGATATGAAAGTATATGAAATTGCAGCAGCTGTCGGCTTTGACGACCCCAATTATTTCAGTGCTTCATTTAAAAGGAAATTTGATATTTCCCCCAATCAGTTTAGAGAAAAAATGAGGGAAAAACCGTGAAGAAATGGAACATGTTAAAAACATTACGCATGCAAATTGCCCTTCATTATTTAAAAGCTAGTGGCCTTATATTGTTATTAATGGGCATCATTTTGTACTATAGCATTTCCTCTGTCGTGTTAAGCGAAGCAACATCTAGCACCAAAACAGCAGTTGAAAAGAGCGGTATGTATATAGATCTTTATATCGACCGATTAAAAGCAGTGTCCGCTTTACTGGCTGAAGACCCTCAGCTTGTAAGCTATTTTTCGAACGCCGAACGTGACCCTACTACGAAACAAAATATACTATCCATGATTCGAACAACGATGGCAACAGATCCGTTCATTCAATCAGTCGTTATTGTTAGTAAAGATGGGCAAGTACTGTCCAATGAGAAAGGCTTAATTATGAGTATGTCGAGCAATATGATGAAGGAACAATGGTATGTGGCAGCTGTTAATAATGGCAGCAAACCCGTCCTGACATCGGCTCGCATGCAGCATTTTTCAATGGATAAAGACAATTGGGTCATATCCATAAGCCGCGAAATAAAAAATCCCGCAGGACAAAATATCGGTGTATTACTTATTGATATCCAATATAAAGTAATAGAAGACTTTTTAGCTAACTTAGATTTAGGGAAAAATGGTTTTTCTTTTATTATTAATGATAACGGAGAGGTTGTTTATCATAGGGACACGACGTATTTCGAAGATAATGTAAAACAACAACAATTGCAGCAAATTATCGCCAATCAAGCAGGCTACGATAAAGAAAAAAATACGTTAACGCATACCTATAAGTTAAAAAATGCCGACTGGACTTTTGTTGGCGTATCCTCACAAGACGGACTGCTCATGATAAAAAAGCAGTTGCTTGAAACCTTTTTACTAGTCGGTACTATTCTTTTTATTATTGCTGCTGGCAGTGTTGCTTTATTAGCCGGACGAATTACAACTCCATTCCAACGTTTAGAAAAAGCGATGCAAAATATCGAAAACGGCTTAAAAGAAGTACCTATTGATGAAAGAGGATGTTATGAGGCCCAAAGCTTAGCAAAACATTTCAATAGTATGATTGGGCAAATAGAAAAATTGATGCAAGAAATTACGGAGAAAGAGAAACACTTAAGAGCAACTGAAATTAGTGCACTCCACAGTCAAATTAATCCTCATTTCTTATACAATACATTAGACACAATCGTTTGGATGGCGGAGTTTAACGACAGTGATAAAGTCATTGAAATAACAAAAGCACTTGCCCAATTTTTCCGCTTGTCACTCAGTGGCGGAAACGAACTGACAACTGTTGAAAATGAATTAGACCATGTCCGTCAATATTTGTTTATCCAAAAGGAACGTTACGGAGATAAGTTGAATTATACAATTATCGGTGATGAAACTATTCGAAATATACAACTGCCCAAAATTCTTTTACAACCAATTGTTGAAAATGCTTTATATCACGGTATACGCAGCACTTCTCGTATCGGACATATTGACATTCGCGCAATTCCTAGTGGAACTGATGTGGAGTTTATCATCCAAGACAATGGACCTGGCTTTGATGTTACACAATTAACAAACGAGCCTAATGAAAAGCGAACAAAACTTGGTGGCGTTGGTATTAACAATGTCGATCAACGCATTAAACTGTACTACGGACCTAACTACGGTCTTACAATCAATTCCAGTATAGGGACAGGTACTACCGTTTCAATTAAGATTCCTCAGAAAATGGATTTAAGAAAGGACTAAGGTGTACACCTTAGTCCTTTTCACTCAATGTATTGAATAGTTGTCAAATACAAACTAGTGCCATGCAGTCCGCTCGCTTACAGGTTGTCGTGTAGCTGTCTTCTCTTGTGCTTCAGAAACATTATTAGCTTGTGCTGAAGCGCCATCAAAATCGAAATCAGATCCAAACTCCCCTTGATAAAACTTCTTGCCACCTTGGTATTGATTTTTCGCACTTTGCTTGTCAGTGACTTTTGCATTGTTACGATTTTTGTTCATATTTGACATAGCCATCCCCCATTGATTTTATTGAAAAGCAATGAAGCAGCTTAGCTGTTCATCATCTTTTCATTTTAAAGTTTGGCCAAGCTAGGGATTTTTTATTTATAAAAGCATTTATTTAAGTGAAAGTTTGATCTACTTGCTTAAAAATGTTTTATTTAAAACTTGTTAGCTAAAAAAGTTTGAATAGATTTAGGTAACATTTGAAAAAATAGTCCCTCATATTTAATATCGAGCAGACCCGCAATAAAAATAATGATAACGATGAATGCTAAAAAGGGTTTCTTATTTTTAGAAATCCAATTCAATAGGCTCCCCTCCTTAGATAAATTACGTTTAGTCCAAATTAAGTATATAGTGATTCGAGAAAAAAATATATTATTGCTTTTTTATCAGCTAAGCATACACTGTCACCCCTATATGACTTGTTACATAGATTAAAATAACACTGTATTATAAGACGGCAATTTCCTCATTGTCATAGGGAGTTGCGTTCTAAGAAAGGAATGGCTATGGTAAATTTTAATTTTTTTCAGGGCGTCGTGACGCAAATAAATGATTTTGCAACCGGGCAAAATGCGCAAAGTGAGGGGTGCTATACGTTAATGACGGTAGAAGATGGCGCTGGTGGCATCGTTAATTTTGTCATTTCGCCTACTACTTATTTTGTAAATCAAGAAGTTGTAAGACGTGGTGATCGGGTTGTTGGATATTATGATGGCAATGCGCCTGCGCCTTTGATTTATCCCCCACAATACCAAGCACTTATCGTTGCAAAAGAAAACAGCTATCAAAATGTTAAGGTAGATTATTTTAATTCACAATTATTGAGTAGCGATGGGCAGTTACAATTAAATCTTGCTCCTTATACACCGATTTTACTTAGAAATGGGCAGCCTTTTTCAAAAAGTCCTGCAAATCGCACACTTCTTGTTGTCTACGGGCCTACAACAAGAAGTATTCCCGCACAAACTACACCTCACGAGGTAATTGTTTGGTGTTAAGCCAAGTCTGATAGCCTATAGCGTAAAAATCCACTACGCTTTCCGCGGGCACACTGTAAGCCGCAACCCTCGCTAACGCGCGGCTTGTTGCGTCTTACGCTGCGTGCGTTCCCGCAGGAGTCTTCGTGGATTTTTACTTAGAAATAATTCTTTGCAAAGACTATGCATTCTAAAATGAGGCTATCCCATCAACCTCTCCTTTCATTATAAAATAGCCTATTGCGTAAAAATCCACTATGCTTTCCGCGGGCACACTGTAAGCCGCAACCCTCGCTAACGCGCGGCTTGTTGCGTCTTACATTTTGTGCTGTTCCCGCTGGAGTCTTCGTGGATTTTTACTTAGAAATAATTAC
>NZ_JBIWDP010000004.1:134407-238073 GCF_044762075.1 Lysinibacillus sp. NPDC097195
TGTAAGCCGCAACCCTCGCTAACGCGCGGCTTGTTGCGTCTTACATTTTGTGCTGTTCCCGCTGGAGTCTTCGTGGATTTTTACTTAGAAATAATTCTTTGCAAAGACTATGCATTATAAAACGAGGCTATCTCATCAGCCTCTCCTTTCATTATAAAATAGCCTATAGCGTAAAAATCCACTATGCTTTCCGCGGGCACATCGTAAGCCGCAACCCTCGCTAACGCGCGGCTTGTTGCGTCTTACATTTTGTGCTGTTCCCGCTGGAGTCTTCGTGGATTTTTACTTAGAAATAATTCTTTGCAAAGACTATGCATTATAAAATGAAGCTATCCCATCAGCCTCTCCTTTTATTATAAAAATAGCCTATATAGCGTAAAAATCACTACGTTTTCTGTGAACAGAGGGAATTGCTTATAGAGCCTCTACAATCACAGGTAAGGCTCACACTATCGATGATGAACTCCTCCAATACAAGTAAGGGTCACGTTAACATCTACTAACATTATCATCTGTAAGAATGCAATCCCATCGATAAAATACTATCCGTTACATTCAAGCAGAAAAATCCACTGTGCTTTATATGGCACAGTGGATTTTCTAACTTCTTAAACTGTTTGAAGTTTATATTTTTTCACTTCAGGGGGAATTGGACATACATAGTCCTCACCATTTCGTTGTTCAATTAACTCTTGTTTCGCTTTTTCAAGGACTTCAGGGTTTTGCAACACTTCAATAGCAGTTGCCGCCATTACTTTACCAGCATGCAGCATACCTTTATGGGCAATTGAAGTTTTACCCGTAGAAACAATCTGCCAAGTATGCAGAGGTGTTCCAACCGGCTCACACGCTACCATGCACTGAACCGTTGGGACAACCCAGCTTACATCGCCAACATCACTTGTACCTGGCAATATACCGTTAGATGGGATAAATGGATCGATGACATGTGCTAAATCTTGCCCTGCAAGTTCTTTATTCGCTTTAATATCTTCATTTTTATCGGCCTCAGATAGCGTGGCACGAATGGCTTTCGCAAATTGTTGTTCTTTTTCATCATACTGTGGCACGCCTAATTCAACAAAGTTATCATGCATTACCTTTTCTAATGTATTATTCGGCAATATATCAGACGCAGCTGAAGCAAAGTCAATTTCTACCTCTGTTCCAGTCATCAGGGCAGCCCCTCTTGCGACATCACAAATACGTTGATATATTTCTTCAGCTTGAGATACACGTGGTGCGCGAATAAAATACAAGACATCTGCCTTCTCTTGTACAACATTGGGCGAAACGCCACCCGTATTTGTAACAGCGTAATGAACTCTTGCTTCAGGAATTATATGTTCTCGTAAATAGTTAACGCCTACATTCATTAGTTCAACCGCATCCAACGCACTTCTGCCAAGATGAGGCGTACTAGCTGCATGAGAGCTTTTGCCTTTAAATCGATAAGAAACTTCGTAGCAAGCTAGAGATGCCATAGACCATACAGCATTTCGAGACCATGGATGCCAGCATACCGCAAAGTCTACATCATCAAATAATCCCGCTCTGACCATAAAGGTTTTACCACTACCGATTTCCTCACCAGGACAACCATAATAACGAACCGTGCCTTCAAGATTATTTTCTTTTAAATAAGAGCGAATAGCGATGGCAGCTGCTAATGCGCCTGTCCCAAGTAAATTATGTCCACAGCCGTGTCCGTTGCCATTTGATTTTTCAGGATTATATTGAATGTCTCCACCAACTTGACTTAAACCCGTTAAAGCATCAAATTCTCCCAGCACAGCAATTACTGGCTTTCCTGATCCAAAGCTACCAATAAAGGCAGTATCGATGTCTGCAACACCTTTTTCTACAGTAAAGCCTTCTTCTTCTAACGTCTTACATAATAATTCTGCTGATTGGAACTCTTCAAAGCCTGTTTCAGCATAGCCCCAAATTTGATCACTTACAGAAATTAATGTTTGTCGTTTTTCTTCAATAATGTTTGATACAGCTTGACGATAATCCAATTCATTCACCCCATTAGTATATTTTTATTGCAAACTTTCTATTCATTCGCCATCTTACCTTAGTAAATGGCGAAAATAGAAAAGAATGAACGCCCCAACCGCGCTATCTTAATGATTAAAACGGCCCATAATTAATTGCCTGGGCAATAATTAAAAAGATTATAACAATAACAACTTGAATACCTACATATGGAAGTACCCATTTAGCCCATTTTGAATAAGGAATGCCCATCATACCGAGTGCTGCTAACAATAAACCACCCGTTGGAATAATTAAACTTGAAACACCGCCACCCATTACTGTAGCAAATGCAGCTGTTTGTCTTGTTACGCCAACTAAATCAGCTAAAGGAGCCATAATAGGCATTACTAAAGATGCATGTCCACTTCCTGACGGCACTAGGAAATGGATAAAGAAATTGACTACTGCCATCCCTACGGCTGTAACGCTTGGCGATAAACCATTTAGTAAATTAGAAGTAACATGTAAAATCGTATCTAATAAGTTACCTGAAGTAAGAACGACAAGAATCGTATTGGCAATACCAATAATCATTGCACCTGAAATCATTTCAGAACAACCTTTTAAAAATGCATCCGTCATTTCATTACCAGAAAGTCTTCCGATAAGGCCCATAATAATAGCGCCTAATAAGAAAATCCCTACAATTTCACTAATATACCAGCCAAGACTAATAACGCCATAAATCAGCGCTATAAAGCATCCTAAAAATACTAATAAAGAAAGTGCATGTCTTTTACTTAACTTATAATCATCATCAAATGTAATTCTTTCATTTGGGTTAAACTTCCCGTATTCAGCTAGTTCAGGATTTTTTTCGATTTTATTAACATGACGCATAATAAAGCCAACCGATAAAATATAGAATATAACGTAAATGGCAATACGTAAGCCAATACCTGAGTACATAGGTAACTCAGCAACTGTTTGCGCAACACCAATTGTAAATGGATTCGTAATGCCGGCAGTAAATCCTGCACCTATCATACCGAGGAAGACAATTGCCACACCCGTCAATGCATCAAACCCTAAGGCGATTGCCATCGGCGCCACGATTGTAATATAGACTAATGCGTCTTCAGCAGCTCCGATCAGCGTACCGAGTAACGAGAACAGTAGTACCATCACTGGAATGATTAATTTTTTTCTTGTCCCAAATTTTTGTGCAGTAAAGCGAATTAAAGCATCAATCGATCCTGTTGCTTGCATTATGCCAAGAGCACCACCAATAAGTAAAACGAATAAAATAATTGGCGCACCTTTCACCATCCCTTGGTGGAATGCATTAAACATATCGAGCAAGCCTACAGGTGTATTTGAAATATATTCAAATTTCGTAGGGTCAATTATTGTTCTACCATTTTCCTCATATCTAGCATATTGACCAGCAGGTATGATATAGGTTAATACAGTAAGCACGGCAATGATTAAAAACATTAAGACATATGCATTTAACCCGCCTTTTTTCTTCTTCTTTTCAGTACCTTCTTCTATCTTCATTGGTTTGGCAGTACTCAAATATAACACCCCTTTGTGATTAGTATAATAAAGCAATCTATTTTTCTTATGAATTAACTCTTAAAACGAGTGAGTTTGACCATCCTTTCAGCTAAAAAATAAATTTAGAAAAATTTAGAAAATACCCAATATTGCTAACGCTTTCATGTGTTTTATTTTATAATGCATTACAGGTTATTAATATTCTAATAGTGAATATTCTATATTACTATTTTAAATATTTAGCGTTATAATTATATTTCAAAAATTAAATCAGCGATTTATAATCGTTTTACTTACTATGTAGCTTTAGAAATTAACAGGAAAGGTTGTTATTTAATTGGAAATTAGACACCTTCAGACATTTCAGATCGTAGCAGAAGAAAAAAGACTAATACAAGCGGCGATGCGTCTTAATTATTCACAACCGACTGTTACAAAGCATCTACAGCATTTAGAAGATGAGATTGGCCTACCCCTTTTCGAAAAAGTAGATAATAAAAGACAGCTAACGAAAGCCGGGGAAATTCTTTATGAACATGCAAAAAACATTCTAAATGAGATGTTTACAATACAAAGGAAAATCGAAGAATTTCAAGGAGAAAAACAAGTTATTCGTATTTGTGCATTAGATGAACATTGCGACCGTTTTTTTCTACCACATATAGTAAACTTTCAAAAAAAGAATCCGGACATTTTAATAGAGGTGTATGCTGTAGATAGTAGCGATGAAGCTTTAAAGAAGGTAATTCAAAATGAGATGGACTTTGCGATTGTTAATGGAAGAACATTAAACGCTGATATTTCCAACCAATGCATTGATTATGAAAGCCTAGTATTATTTGCTTCCAGTAAAGTAGCGAATGATACTTCTCAAACTGAAAACTACTTAGCAAATTATCCAGTTTTAGTCGACCTGAGAGCGCCATTTATAAAATTTGAAATATTGAACAAAGGCATACATTTCCCAAATACTATTCACTGTAATAGCGATGAAAGCATAAAAAATGCCGTCCTCAATCATCCGTATCTCGGCGTAATTGGGACAAGCAGAATAAAAAAAGAAATTGACGAAGGCACAGCGACGGTTTTAGAAACATATACTTCAAACATTCCTGTGAAACTCATTGCCTTAACTAAAAATCTTAGTAATCCAACTTTACAGGATTTTTATAATTCCATGAGTAAAATGTATCGTCCGTTAACTAATAACTAGTTCATTTTTAGATGACCCTACATGTTAGCTGGGTCATCTATGAAGTGAAGCAATTGTTAAAAAATAATCTAAAACAAATAACCGAAACTTTTTAGCCATAGGATTGAAATAGCGTTTTTCCGACCATGCAAGTCCAATTGTTCGTTGACAAGATGGTTCATCAATTCGCAATTTATAAGGAGACTCCTCTGACTTTGAAGCCCACGATAAGGCAGAGACGAAAGCAACACCTAATCCTTGTCTCACTAAGTCCGAAATAACAGAAGGTTCATCCCCCTCGAAGGCAATATTCTGGACAAACCCCGCTTCACGACAAAATTGATCGGTTAAATTTCGAAAACCAAAACCAGTATTCATACTAATAAATGCCTCATCCTTTACCTCAGCTAACCGAATACTCTCCCTGCCTGCTAAACGATGATTAGGAGGTACGATTAAAAATATTTCTTCCGTAATAAGCGGCTCCCATTTAATGCCCTCACCCTCAATAGGAACGGATGATATACAATAATCCAACTCCCCTTCCATTAATAATTTTTTCATAGAAGATACTGACTTTAGAAACTGTTGAAATCGTGCATCTGGATATTTCAATAGAAATGAACCTAATAATGCAGGTAACACTCTTGGAATTGTCACTGCCAATGTAATACTCTTTTGATCCTGTTCTGTAAATTGCGTAAGCTCTCTTTGTCCCTCATTTAATTCTGCAAACGCTCGTTCCACTCTATTTAAAAAAATTTTCCCTGCTTCATTCAAAGTAATTTTCCGATGTTCTCGATCAAATAACGCTACGCCTAAATCTTCCTCCAAACGAGCAATCGTTTTACTTAGTGATGGCTGTGCAATTTGTAGTTGTTCTGCTGCCTTTGTCATATGTTCGAGTCGAGCAACCGTTTGAAAATATTTTAACTGCAAAAGTTCCATATTGACCCCCTATTCCATAGCTTTAAATCTATTATGTAATAACGATTTATGTATTATACAACATTAATACAATAGATTATTATGAAATAATCTTTTAAAAATAGGAAGGTAGGATTATTTCATGAAAGGATTTCACTTAATATTGCAAGACTTAGTAGCCATATGGAAACATAAACATGGGCGAACGGCTTTTATTTTTCTTATCCTTGTTCCCTTAATTTATGTTGGCTTCTTTTTAGCCGGCTATTGGGATCCATACGGACAATTAGACAAACTCCCAGTAGCTGTCGTTAATCTCGACGAAGGAGCTACTATCGATAACGAACCATTACATGTCGGGGATGACTTTATTGACGAACTGAAGGATGGCAAAGAATTAAACTTCCACTTTGTCTCTGCTAAAACGGCTGATAAGGGGCTAAAAGCAGGCGACTATTATATGGTTATTACCATTCCAAAGAATTTTTCTCAAAACGTCACTACTTTAATGGAAGAAACCCCAAAAACAGCTAAATTATCATACGAAATCAATCCAGGGAAAAACTTTGTCGCATCACAAATTACGACAACAGCCGTGGAAAAAATGAAAACAAAAATTAACGCGAGTATCACGAAGTTTTACTCACAATCTGTACTCACTAAATTTCAAGATGCTTCTACAGGTTTTGCTACTGCAGGAATTGGCGCTGAAAAGCTTTCTAAAGGAGCAATTGAAATACAAAGTGGTAGCGATAAGCTAGCAGATGGCATAGAAAGATTAGATGAAGGTGCTCAAAAGCTTAAAACAGGAAGTACAAATCTATCATCAGGACAAGACAGCTTATCGCATGGCGCTCAAGGACTTATTGCCGGTTCTGACGCCCTTTCTGGCGGACTACAGCAACTAACTGGCGCGCAACATTCCCTTCAATCAGGAATAGAGCAGATGGGCCAAAGTATGACAGCCTGGTCCTCTAAAAATACAGAGCTAGTCCAAGGACAACAACAAGCAGCTACTACGGCAAATAATTTGAACGAGCAATTAGCCCAATATAGCAAAGCTAATCCAGAAATAAAACAAGATCCAGCATTTCAACAAATTCTTGCTTTAGCAGAAACATTATCTGCAACAGAAACTACTTTAACAGCTGGACAACAGCAAGTAGGCGCTGCTGCTAATAAAATTGCTAGTGGTCAAACTACCCTCCAAACTAATATGGATACGTTCGGCACAAAAATGACTGAAGCTACTGCTGGTGCACAACAGCTACAACAAGGAGCAGTTGCATTTGCCAGTGGATTTGCCAAATGGTCGACAGGCTTTACCACTCTTAATACAGGTATTACGGATTTATCTAGCGGCATTAATGAAGTGTCAGGCGGTTTCCCAAAACTGCAACAAGGCTTGTCCTCTTTAGTTGGGGGATCAAATGAGCTAGCATCGAAGCTTAATAGTGCGGCATCACAAACCGCAAATCTTCAATCTGATGATGCAACGACGTCGATGTTTGCTCAACCAATTGAATTAGTAGAATCTGATTTATCGGATGTGCCGAACTATGGTGTTGGGATTGCACCTTATTTCTTATCGCTTGCTTTATTTGTAGGGGGCATAATGGCGTCTAATATTCTGCCATTGGGTCGCAGAGAACTGCTAAAAGTAACTGGTACCGTTCACTTTATCAATAAATTAGGATTAGTTTACGTAGTCGGTTTCATTCAATCCGTTATTGTAGACCTCGTGATACTGTTAGGATTTAAGTTAGAAGTAGCTAGTGTACCTCTCTTTTTCCTTTCCAGTATTATCGTATCATTTACATTCATGACGCTTATTCTCATGCTTATTATTGTTTTAGGAAATGTCGGAAAGTTTTTAGCCGTGACGTTATTAGTATTACAATTAGCAACGTGTGGCGGCACATTCCCTGGTGTGCTTGCCAACCCTGTACTAGCTAAAATTGGTCAAGTGTTGCCGATGGCGCACTCACTCCAAAGTTTCCAAGAAGTTATTACCCTCGGTGGCTGGTCAAACTTAGTCACACAAGGCGCGATTTTACTCATATATCTTTTACTCGCAGTGGTCATCGGTTGGATTTCAAGTCACCTTCAACATAAAGAACGACCTGCTGTAGAAATAGCAAAATAAAACGCTAATTAGCGATGGTAAATAATAGGTGCCATAAACAAAAGAGAAAAAGTGTTAGATTGACTGCAATCAATCTAACACTTTTTTGCTATGTCGTTGATGTCCGCTACGGCGGTGCTTTCCGCGGGCACGCACGTAAGCCGCAACCCTCGCTAACGCGCAGGTTTGTTGCGTCTTACGCTGCGTGCGTTCCCGCAGGAGTCACCGCCTCCGCTACCATCAACTAGTTTTCCCTTCTTATTTATTATTCATTGCAAAAGAATAATAAATAATATTTACCACTTTTTCTTAGCAGAAATTTATCAAAACCAATGTAGAGGTTGCGCTAGACCACATGGATAATATGAACACTTTCATGTTCAACCTCTTCCCAACAACAGCTATGTTTTTATTCCTTTAAAAAGGGAATGTACAAAATAATAGTCTATGGAGGAGGATTCACATGGAAAATAAAAAATCTGAACAATTACAGCAGTTTATCATCGATAACCAAGGAAAACATGGCTTAACAACGAATCAAGGCTTAAAGATGGCAGAAGATGAATTTTCCTTGAAAGCAGGGTTAAGAGGCCCTACTCTAATGGAGGACTTTCATTTCCGTGAGAAAATGACGCACTTCGACCACGAGCGTATTCCTGAACGAATTGTGCATGCACGTGGTGTTGGCGCACATGGTGTATTTCAAGTTTATGAATCGTTAGAAGCGTATACGAAGGCAGATTTCCTTACAAACCCATCCAAAATAACACCTGTATTTGTTCGCTTCTCGACAGTACAAGGTTCCAGAGGGTCGAATGATACAGTTAGGGACGTACGAGGATTTTCCACTAAATTTTATACAGACGAAGGCAATTATGATTTAGTCGGCAATAATATGCCTATTTTCTTTATTCAAGATGCCATTAAGTTCCCTGATTTTGTCCATGCAGTCAAACCGGAACCCCACAATGAAATTCCACAAGGTGCAAGTGCTCATGACACATTTTGGGATTTTATTGGTCAGAACCCTGAAACGGCCCATATGGTTATGTGGCATATGAGTGATCGCGCCATTCCACGTAGCTTACGAATGATGGAAGGCTTCGGTGTTCATACTTTCCGTCTTATCAACGCTAAAGGACAAGCCCATTTTGTGAAATTCCATTGGAAGCCTACTTTAGGTGTACATTCATTGGTTTGGGACGAAGCCCAAAAAATCGCAGGGAAAAACCCAGATTTCCATCGTCAAGATTTATATGAAGCAATTGAAAAAGGCGATTATCCTGAATGGGAATTAGGTTTACAGTTAATTGCAGAAGAAGATGAGCATGCATTTGACTTTGATATATTAGACCCTACTAAACTATGGCCTGAAGAAGAGGTTCCTGTCAAAATCGTTGGTAAAATGACATTGAACCGCAATGTCGATAACTTCTTTTCTGAAACAGAGCAGGTTGCTTTTCACCCAGGTCATGTTGTACCTGGAATCGATTTTTCAAATGATCCGCTTTTACAAGGGCGATTATTTTCTTACACCGACACACAATTATCGCGATTAGGTGGGCCTAATTTTCATCAAATCCCTATTAATCAGCCTGTCTGCCCATATCACAATAATCAACGAGACGGAATGCATCAAATGGCAATCTATCGAGGACAAACAAGTTATCATCGCAACGGCTTAAATGACAATCAACCAGCCCCTGTTCCAGTAGAAGAAGGTGGCTATGAGCATTATCAAGAAAAAATAGATGGGCGCAAGATTCGCAACCGTAGCGAAAGCTTCCTAGATTTTTATTCGCAAGCTAAGCTATTTTATAACAGCATGGCTCCTTTTGAGAAACAGCATATTAAAAAAGCCTTTAGTTTCGAACTAGGTAAATGTAAATCAAGTGCAGTGAAAGCGAAGGCAATCGACCTGATAAATCATATAGATCATGAATTGGCTCAAGAAGTAGCAGGCAATATTGGCGCGCAATTGCCTAAGGAAAATCTTGAAGTACATTCAAATAAAAAATCACCAGCACTTAGCATGGCTAATACAATCTTTAAACCAGACACAAAAAATGTAGCCATTTTATTAAATGGCAAACCGGATTTACCGCTTTTAACGAAATGGATTCAAGCTTTAGCGAAACATCGACTAAATTATAGTATTGTCGACAAAAAGGTTAATCAATTCAATGACAACCTTAAAGTAACCGATACTTACGATACAACGGATGCCAGCCTTTTTGATGCTCTATTAGTTATTAGTAGTGAATCGCTTATTCAGACACCTGTGTTTGAGTTCATGGAAACGGCCTATAAACATTGTAAGCCTATAGCCTTTAACATTAGCGATGCACATGCATTGGATTCAAGCAGAATAAACCCTGATGGATCAGGCGTCTATAATTTAAAAACCGATACGATTGAATCATTTATTCAAGGCATAGCTGATGGCCGATTCTGGGATCGATAAAATGAACAAAGACAAGCAAATTTAAACTTGCTGTATGTCCCCTTTAATTACTTAATTAAAGGGGATTTTTTGTGCACAAAAACATTAGCTGTAAAAAAATATTTAACATACTACGTTGGTAAATTTTTTATAAAATAAAATGAACGAACTATTTAGTTGGTGCATCTAATCATTAAAGGAGGCATGGTGATGGACGAAATCGAGCTTGCAGAACTAGCCATTAAGGGCAGTAAAGCGGCACAACTAACTCTTCTAGAAATATATAAAGATTCTATGTATCGCGTTGCCTATAGTTACATGCAAAATGAACATGATGCCAATGATGCACTACAAGAAATGACTTATCAATGCTTAAAAAACATTCATAAAGTGCAAACGCCTCAGTATTTTAAAACGTGGCTTGTACGTATTGTTATTAATACTTGTTTAATGATGAAACGACAGCAAAAGCGCATTGTTGTAACAGAAAATCTTGAGGAGCAGCCTCAGCAGATGGCAGAACTATTTGAACTAAATGATGTGATTACAAAGCTGCCCGTTGAGCAACAGGAACTTATCCATTTAAAGTACTTTAAAGATTTAAAAAATAGCGACATTGCAACAATACAAAAAATACCTGAGGGCACGGTCAAATCAAGATTACATAAAACATTAAAAAAGCTTCGTCACTTACTAGGAGAGGGGGGCATTTCATGAGTCAGATGAATGATGAACAACAACAAAGATATATAGAATTACTTGAATCTGTGCCTATAGAAACATTGCAATCAACTAAACAATTCATGGCTTACAAGCAATTAAAAAAAAGGGCTCGTCAGAAACGACTGCTACAAATTACGATTACTGCTGCAATTATGATGATTGCCCTTATTAGCTCCATCAGAATATCACCTGCTTTTGCCTATACAATGGCGCAAATTCCAATATTAAAGCCACTTGTCGAAATGATTACCTATGATAAAGGCATGAAAGATATTATCCATAACGAATATTACGAGCCTATTAACGTGAGCCAAACAATTAATGGCAAAACACTGACGATTACAAGTGTGGTAGCAGATGAGTCCGGCATGATTATTTCCTATAAACTTCAATCAGACGAAGACTTGGCAAACTTCACCGGTATAAGTACAGAAATTAAACAGCATGGTGAACCAATCGAAGCTTCTTATGGCAGTAGTTGGCCAGCACAGCCAGAAGGAACGTTTGAAGTAGAAAATACGATTGAAGTGGCTGCAAGCCAAGGTATGGATTATTCATCGCTAGATTTTGAAATAATATTATCACCTAGAGATCAGCCAGAAACGGCCTTCCACATGTCCTTTACATTAAAAAATACTATTAAAGCGTCGAAAAAATATCCTATTAATAAGCATGTAACTGTCGATAGGCAGAGCTTTACTATTCATGAGCTGATTATTTCTCCGCTTAGAACGGAATTGAAAATGTCGTTAGATTCATCGAATTCTAAAAAAATATTAAGCTTTGAAGACATTCGCATTTATGATGAGCATCAAGAGGAATGGGGCAAAATTCGAAACGGCTATTCTGGATTTGGTAATTATGAAGATACTCAATTCAGTATCCTGCTTGAGAGCAATTATTTCCGAATACCAGAGAGTATTACAATTGAATTCCGAGAAATCGAAGCTATCGATAAAGCAGATCAATTTATCGAAATTGATTTTGAAAAGAAAAAGGTTATTACGCAGCCTATGAATATTAACATCGAGCTTGAAATAAAAGATAACTTTGATATTGAATATAAAGTATTAACCTATCAAAAAAATGAATTTAAAAGTGTATTTAATCATTTAATCGATGCAAATAATGATATTTACCAGTCGAATAGCGAGTGGATTTCCGAGGAAGAAAACTATATGTTTATTGGTCAGCATTTTGATATAGAAAATGCCGGAAAACTCCCTGTAAACCCTGTAAAACTTGTGATAGCGCGCTACGAGCAATATTTAAACGGTGTTGGTCGACTCCAAGTAAAACTTCAATAGTAAGTGCTATAGAAAAAGACTTTGATATGACCTTAACATCTTAAATAGAGGTACATTGGAGCTGTTGGGCGACTCCTGCTCAGAACGCACTGTCGTAGCAGACATCAACAAAGTGTTAGATTGATTACAGTCAATCTAACACTTTATTTCTTTGTCCGAGTGCCTTCGTTTGCTTTCAAAATAACACTACTACATTAGGTTGCTAGTAAGACGCTTGCAATCTTATTTTCTTTCTGACTATAATACTTGTATACAAGTATACTAAATTATAAAAAGGGTGAACTTATGAATGATTCTAAGGATTATTTATATCCTCAAAAATGGCTCTCTAAGGCTTCGACAGGCGATCGCGTAGCTTATGAGCTGAGAATGCGCATTCTTTCTGGCTTGATTGAAAGCGGTACCATTCTTTCTGAAAACAAATTAGCAGCCGATTTTGAAGTAAGCCGTTCACCTATTCGTGAAGCCCTGAAAATACTAGCATCCGAAAATATCATTCGATTAGAACGAATGGGTGCTGTGGTCATCGGCCTACCCGAAAAGGAAATTGAAGAAATTTATGATGTTCGTTTACTCATTGAAACATTTGTTTTTGAACGTCTTATCAAAATGGATACAACTACTTTAGCGCTGGAACTTAGCAAAATTTTAGAGATGATGAAAATCGCGGTTAAATATAATGATGCGGATGAGTTTTCTTATCAAGATGTTATTTTTCACGAGACTATAATTCAATCTATTGGGCATTCCTATATTACGATGATTTGGACGAATTTAAAGCCAGTTATGGAAGGCTTTATTTTGTTATCGATGCGAATGCGCTTTAAAGAAAAACATGAAGATTTTACGCGCATTCTAAAAAATCATGAACTGTATATTGAGGCCATTCGACAAAAAGATCGAGAGCTTATGATTAAATCTTTACATGAAAATTTCCAAGATGTTCAAGGAAAAGTTGATGACTTATGGCGGTCACAACAATTACTATCTAAGGGAGTTGAACTAGAACATGACTAGCTATATGTTAGGTGTTGATATCGGTACTACGACCACAAAAGCCGTATTATTTAGCGAACACGGAGAAGTTATTCACCAAGATAGTATCGGGTATCCATTATATACTCCTGATATTTCAACGGCTGAGCAAAACCCTGAAGAGATTTTTCAAGCAGTGCTTCAAGTGATAACGAACATTATGAAACACCACGCAGAAAAGCCCCTATTATTTGTGTCATTTAGCAGTGCGATGCATAGTATCATCGCTGTAGATGAAAACGACATACCGTTAACGCCCGTTATTACTTGGGCAGATAATCGCAGTGAAGCATGGGCACTTAAAATTAAAAATGAATGGAATGGTCTCGAGGTTTATAAAAGAACAGGCACACCTATTCATCCAATGTCCCCTTTAAGCAAAATTACTTGGCTTGTCAATGACCATCCTGAAATCGCCCGTAGAACAAAAAAATATATTGGCATAAAAGAATATATTTTTAAAAAGTTTTTCAATCAATATGTTGTAGATCATTCACTAGCCTCCGCTATGGGCATGATGAATCTTGAAACATTAGATTGGGATGACGAAGCTTTAAATATTGCAGGTATTACGAGAGCACAATTATCAACACTCGTACCAACTACTACATTATTCACTAACTGTAATGTTGATTTAGCCAAACAAATGGGCATTGACCCGCAAACACCTTTTGTCATAGGTGCTAGTGATGGCGTACTCTCTAATTTAGGTGTGAATGCCATTCGAAAAGGAGAAATTGCCGTCACAATTGGAACAAGCGGTGCTATTCGCACCATTATTGATAAACCTAAAACTGATGTAAAAGGTAGAATTTTTTGCTATGCCTTAACTGAAAATCATTGGGTGATTGGTGGACCTGTAAACAATGGTGGCATGGTTCTTCGCTGGATTCGTGATGAATTTGCCTCTTCCGAAGTTGAAACAGCTAAAAGACTTGGTGTTGATTCCTATGAAGTGTTAACAAAAATTGCGGAACGTGTAAGACCTGGTGCAGATGGATTGCTATTCCACCCCTATTTATCAGGGGAGCGTGCGCCTTTATGGAACCCTAATGCTCGTGGCTCATTTTTCGGTTTAACATTATCACATAAAAAAGAGCATATGATACGTGCGGCTCTTGAAGGGGTTATCTATAACTTATATACGGTTTATTTAGCATTGCTAGAATATATGGAAAGCCCTGTCACACGCATTCAAGCAACAGGTGGATTTTCTCGTTCTGTCATTTGGAGACAGATGATGGCCGATATTTTCGAATCAGAAGTAACAGTACCTGAAAGCTATGAAAGCTCATGCCTTGGCGCTTGTATTTTAGGTTTATATGCTCTCGGAAAAATTGATTCCTTTGAGATTGCTGCTGATATGGTTGGTGACACCTATACACATACACCAATAGAAGAAGCAGCAAAAGAATATAGACAGTTACTCCCTATTTTCATTCGTTTATCGAGGGTCTTAACAGACGAGTATACATCTATATCTAATTATCAAAGAAGCTTATTAAGCTCGAATTAAAAGGAGGAGAATATATGCCCTTAGTTATTGTAAGTATTGGGATTATCGCTCTGTTAATTTTAATAATGGGGTTTAAATTAAATACATTTATCTCATTAATTATCGTGTCATTTGGTGTCGCTTTGGCTCTAGGGATGCCTTTAGATAGCATCGTCAAGACAATTGAAGCAGGATTGGGCGGTACGCTAGGACACTTAGCCTTAATATTTGGTCTAGGTGCGATGCTAGGCAAGTTAATCGCTGATTCCGGTGGTGCGCAACGCATTGCCATGACACTTGTCAACAAATTTGGGGAAAAGAATATTCAATGGGCCGTTGTAGCGGCTTCCTTTATTATAGGTATCGCTCTGTTCTTTGAAGTAGGGCTTGTGCTATTAATTCCTATTGTCTTTGCTATTTCAAGACAATTAAAGATATCCATTTTATATCTAGGTATTCCAATGGCAGCAGCATTATCTGTCACACATGGATTTTTACCTCCACACCCAGGACCTACCGTTATCGCTGGAGAATTTGGGGCAAATATCGGTGAAGTATTGCTTTATGGTTTTATTATCGCGATTCCAACTGTTATTTTAGCAGGACCTGTCCTTACTAAAGTGACGAAAAAGCTAGTGCCCGAATCATTTAACAAAACTGGTAATATCGCCTCTCTAGGTGAACAAAAAACATTTAAACTGGAAGATACGCCAAGCTTCGCTATTAGTGTCTTCACTGCATTATTGCCTGTTATTTTAATGTCCATCGCGACTATTATTACACTGCTCCAAAAAACAATGGGCTTTGAAGATAACAGCGTTTTAGCAGGTATCCGTTTCATCGGAGAAGCAGGAACATCGATGTTAATCTCCCTATTAGTTGCCATTTACACAATGGGGATTGCGAGAAATATCCCTATTAAACAGGTGATGGAATCTTGTACAGTAGCCATTACCCATATAGGGATGATGCTGTTAATTATCGGTGGTGGTGGTGCCTTCAAACAAGTTTTAATTGATGGCGGTGTGGGAGATTATGTAGCAAATTTATTCCATAGTACAACCATATCACCTATTTTATTAGCATGGATTATTGCTGCTATTTTACGTATTTCATTGGGCTCTGCAACAGTTGCTGCTTTAACAACTGCAGGACTAGTCATCCCTATGTTAGGTCAAAATGATGTCAATCCAGCTCTAATGGTACTAGCAACTGGTGCCGGAAGTTTAATTGCTTCCCATGTCAATGATGCAGGGTTCTGGATGTTTAAAGAATACTTTGGCTTAAGTATGAAAGAAACATTTGCTACATGGACATTGCTAGAAACAGTTGTCTCTGTTGCAGGTTTAGTGTTTATTTTATTACTTAATTTATTCGTATAGAAATGGGAAAAAGGAGCGAACACATCATGTTGAATACAATAGGCGTTATTGGTTTAGGCGTTATGGGCAGTAACATTGCTTTAAACATGGCCAATAAGGGCGAGCAAGTAGCAGTCTATAATTATACACCGGATTTAACCGACAAGCTTTTACAAAAAGAGGAAGCAAAAGTATTAAATCCATATTATAAAATAGAAGAATTTATCCAATCATTAGAAAAACCAAGAAAAATTTTCTTGATGGTGACAGCCGGACAAGCGATAGATTCCGTTATTCAGTCTTTAATCCCTTTACTTGAGAAGGACGATATTATTATGGATGGCGGTAACTCTCACTATAGTGATACAGAACGTCGATATGATGAACTGAAGACTTTTGGTATCGGCTACTTAGGCATCGGCATTTCAGGCGGTGAAGTAGGTGCATTAACAGGGCCTTCTATCATGCCTGGCGGTGATCGTGAAGTCTATGAAAAAGTGGCTCCTATTCTGACAAAGATAGCGGCACAAGTAGATGGTAAACCTTGCTGTACGTATATCGGCCCTAAAGGTGCTGGCCACTTCGTTAAAATGGTTCATAATGGCATTGAATACGCTGATATGCAGCTAATCGCTGAAGCCTACACCTTTTTAAGAAAAAATGTAGGTCTATCCGTTGAGGAAATTGCCGATATTTTTGAAACATGGAATCAAGGCGAATTGAAAAGCTATTTAATTGAAATTACCGCTGAAATTTTAAGAAAAAAAGACGATTTAACAGGATTACCACTGATTGATATTATTCTTGATAAAGCCAATCAAAAAGGAACAGGGAAATGGACAAGTATACAATCCATTGATAATGGCATCCCTACATCTATTATTACCGAAGCCTTATTTGCTCGCTATATCTCCTCGTTAAAAGAGGAACGAGTTCATGCAGAAACGATATTAGCAGGACCCGCACTAAGCGAGCAACATCTAGATAAAGATGTATGGGTAGAGTACGTTAGACAAGCATTATATATGGGGAAAATTTGCGCCTATGCACAAGGTTTTACCCAATATAAAATGACATCTGAGCTTTATAACTGGAATTTACAATTGCATGATATTGCTTTAATTTTCCGTAGTGGCTGCATCATTCGTGCTGACTTTTTAAATGTCATAAGTGACGCTTATCAAAAGCAATCTGCTCTAGACAATTTATTACTAGCCCCTTATTTTGCAGAAAAGACAAAAGCATATCAAAACAGCCTACGAAAAGTTGTTTGTGAAGGTATTCAAGCAGGTAATGCATTCCCATGTTTAAGTACGTCTTTAACATATTATGATGGTTACCGAACTGGATTATCGAACGCCAATCTAATACAGGCTCAACGCGATTATTTCGGTGCTCATACGTATCAACGTCTTGATAAAGAAGGCGTTTTCCACACTAATTGGTAGAGATTTTATAAATACAACCACTATAAAAAAGCCGATTCTAGATTGTCATTAGAATCGGCTTTTTCATATTATTTTCTATCACTGTACTGACAGGAGATTTTGCTGTATAGCATCACTTAACAGCGGGCTTGGTTGACCTACGCTATATAACTGCAAATGGTGCATCGCGCGCGTGCAGGCTGTATAGAAAACCCTACGTAAACTGTCATCACTATATATGTGCTCAGATGCATCATAAATAATCACAGCTTCAAACTCAATTCCTTTTGATAAATAGGACGGGATAATAACAACCCCTTCCTCATACTCCGGTGTGCCATTTTTTATAAGCTTTACATCCACAATATTGGACAATGCTTCATATGCATGTTTGCTTTCCTCAGCTGATTTACAGATGATGGCGATACTATTATAACCATCCTGTTGCAAAGTCTCGACTTTTGCCATAATAGCATGATGCAAAGCTGCTTGATCGGCTAATTGTGTTAGCACAGGTAGCTCGCCAGCACGTTCAAAAGGAATAATGTGCTCACCATTTGGCACTAGTTTGCGTGTAAAATCGATAATTGGCTTTGTCGAGCGATAACTACGCGTCATCGTAATAACTTCGGTTTCATCCGCTCCATATAGATTACTTAGAATGTGAAAATCAAGCATTTCACTCGCATGTGCAAAGATTGCCTGATTAAAATCACCTAACACTGTCATTTTCGCAAAAGGGAATAATCGCTTTAAAAACTCAAATTGAAATGGTGAGTAGTCCTGTGCCTCGTCAACAAGAATATGCCTGATAGAACTATTAGTTTGAAAACCTTGTATTAGCTCCTTTATCAATAAAAATGGCGTAGCGTCTTCGTAACATAACTTATCTTCTTCTAGCATGTGTAGCGTCGCCTGGCAAATCGTCTCCCACTCCGTCGGTGTTTCTCCCCCTATCCATTGCTTAATTTGCATAGGGTCTACAAACAACTTCCTATATATTTCCTTGACGTCAATAAATTGCAATGCCCGAATACGTTTACGCAATGTCTTTAATTTCTTCGATACAATTAATTGCGCAAGTTTTTTAGTATCCATTTCATAATCAGCTATTGTCTCTCTTGCAAAGCCTTGCTTTTTAGCTAAATAAACACGTGCCTTTTGATATTCTTCGTTGCTAAGCAACTCAATTTCATCCTGCACCCATTCCTTCTTCCATTCGACTCTCTCAATTTCTTTTATTTCTTTTAAAATCCAATCTTTTAACTTTTCCAGTCGATTATGAAACTTCATCGATGTATCGCTATTATAAAACTGCTCTACCATTTGTTGCGCAGTTATTATTGGTTGCCCTCTAAAGTTGATGACCTTAAAGATCATACCCGAGTACTCAAGTGACTTTCTATATGCCTTAATCACTTCAAAAAAGCGCGTAGATGCTTTAAATCGGATACTTGCCACCCTAGATCTATAAGCTGGGCTATCGGCTGCTGTTAATACGTATTCCAATTGTTCGTATGGATTTTCAACCTCGAAGTCTTTACTTAGTCGGTGATGTAAGTATTCCTGAAATGTGACTTGTTGCATATTTTCCTCGCCAAGTTCAGGTAACACATTAGAGACATAGCTGTTAAACATTGCGTTAGGTGAAAATAATATGATTTGATCTGCATTCAGTCTGTCTCGATATTTGTAAAGTAAATAAGCAATTCGTTGTAACGCTGCTGATGTTTTGCCACTACCAGCAGCACCATGTACAATTAGCAATCTTCCATGATCATGGCGGATAATTCGATTTTGCTCCTGTTGTATCGTCGCCACTATACTTTGCATATGTTTGTTTGTACCTTGCCCTAGAACTTGCTGTAAAATTTCATCCCCGATTGTCAGACTTGTATCAAACATCGATTGCAGCACACCGTCACGAATAAGATATTGCCACTTCTTCTCCAACTCTCCAGAAATAATGCCACCAGGTGTTGTGTACTGGGCAGGACCTGGCATGTAATCGTAGTAAACACTGGCAATAGGTGTTCTCCAGTCATAAACAAGGAAATCCTCGCCGCTTTTATCCATTAGTGAAGAGATACCGATATAGACCTGCTCTTGAGCTGCCATACCTTCCTCTAGAAAATCAATGCGACCAAAATAAGGGTTCTTCTGCATACGACGTAATGTCGCTAATCGTTTCGATGCATGTTTGTGGGTGCTTTGGCTTACGGACAGTGCTTGTGTTTCTTGTCTTAAGCCAATAATCGTCTCAAGATAATCATCGAAAGTATCCATATTGACCTTAATTTCATCCCAAAAGTGTTTGCGAATATTGACAACTTCATTTTTACGCTGTAAAGTTTCTTGCTCCAACTTACTCATTTGCTCAGAAATAGTCCCCATTACATTATCCAAACGTTGTTGCTCTTGCTGAAACTCCGATTTCATCGCATTCACTCCTTAAAAATATACGTATAGGTATTGACTAATGAAAAACTATGCTTTATAATTAAAGTAGGGATAATATATCCTACAAAAGATAAAGTGTCTATCTTTATAAATTTAACATATGCTCTCGTTTTTTTCAATGAATTAAACGTGATTTTTATTTGTGTCTAAATTAATATTTAAAATAACACAAAAGCACCGATCTAAAATTTAGAACGGTGCTTTTTTATTTGTAGCGCTCGCAGTTGCAATTGTCATTTTAGGTCCTTGTATTTTTAGTTTTAGGTACAAACCATACAATAATAAATGCAATAATGGCTACGATAAGCATGTAGAAGTAAGTTGTATTAGCTGCGTTAGCATAACTTTCACTTGTGCCACTTGCGACTTTTGTTAATTGGATTGAATAAATGGTTACAATGACTGCTGTTCCTATTGCTCCAGCTAATTGCCGAATTGTATTATTAACCGCCGAGCCGTGTGAAGCTAATGCTTTCGGTAATGAATTTAAGGCTGCTGTATTTAAAGGCATCGTTATAAACGCTAATCCTATGCGCAATATAATGGTACGAATTAGTATATACAGATAGGGAGTAGTAGCAGACAAATCAATTACTGCCCACATTGACAAGACAATGAAAATCATACCGACAATAAATAATGGCTTTGCGCCATACCTATCATACATTTTCCCAGTGACTGGGGATAAGCTTGCATTGATTAATGCTCCTGGCAACAATAACAGACCTGCTTCAAAAGCTGTAAAACCACGACCGTTTTGTAAATACATCGGTAATAAAATCAAATCTGCATACATTAAGATCGTAATGGCTATATTCACAATCGTTGTCATTGAATACATTTTATATTTAAAAACGGTCAAATTTAATAACGGTTCATCTGAAGATAGTTGACGCTGACAAAATAACCAGGTTACGAAAACCCCTAACAGGATGGAGGCAATAACAAGCCAATCAGTCCAACCTCTACTGCCTGCAATACTAAATCCAAAGAGCAATAATCCAAACCCGATTGTTGAATAGCCCACACTTAAACTATCTAATTTTACTTTTGTTCCCTCGACAACATTAAATAAATATTTATAGGCACACAAAATAATGAGTAAAACAAATGGAATTAAACCGATGAATAACCATCGCCAAGAAAAATAGTCCACAAAAAACCCTGAAACAGTTGGCGCAATTGCCGGAGCAAATATGATGGCAAACCCTACTTTCCCCATCACAGCGCCACGTTCCTCCATTGGATACAAAAACACAATGACGGTCATCATTAACGGTATAATGATGCCTGCACCAACTGCCTGAATCATACGCCCCGTAAGTAACATACCGAAATTCATGGCACTCGCTGCAACAATAGAACCTATTAATAAAAAAAGCATCGAACTGATAAATAACTGGCGAGTGGAGAAACGCTTCATTAAAAAGGCTGTAATCGGGACAAGCACACCATTTACTAACATAAAGCCAGTTGCTAACCACTGAATGGTTGTAGGGCTTACATCGAAAATAACCATTAAATCACTAAGCGCTACATTTAGTAATGTTTGATTTAATGTAGAAAAGAAGCATCCTGCAATCATCACGATCAGCAATAGCTTCTTAGTTCGAGCAGATATTTCATTTTGCATATTAGAACTCCTAACGCTATCATAATTTTATCGACACTTTGTCTAAAAAATATTTTATCAAGAAATTCATTAAGTTGACCATGAACAATGTAGGCTATACTGTCGACTACTAGACAATACAAAATAAACTGTATATAAAAATTTACGAAGATAGACAAGAAGGAGAAATATGACTAGAAAAGAGGATCCACGTACTATTCGAACGCAGGAAATGCTTAAAAACGCTGCATTAACCCTGTTAAATGACGGACTATCCATCAATCAATTATCTGTTCAAAAAGTGACCCAAACAGCATTATTAAATCGCACTACTTTTTATTTACATTATCAAGATATTGAAGGCTTAATTGCTCAATTAACGCAGGAAATTTTACAGGAGCTAACTGACAAAATCGAAGCTCTAATCCAAGTTCAGGACATCGACGAAAAAAAACAATTGGTTCAATTACTTGATTATCTTTATACACAGAGACATCATTTACTTATCCTTTTCCAACTCGATCAATTTGAAAACCATCTATTTCAATTACTAAAAAAATTGATCGAGATTCGCCGACATAATATTAAATCTACAAAAAAAACCTATGTAGATTCTCAAATTAAAACCGCTTCAATAGTGGGTGTCATCATGTGGTGGCTAAAAAATGGGCTCCATTTAAGTTCGGATTATATTGCCGAGCAAATTCATCTTATGTATAAAGCGTAATGTGAAAAGTAGAGCATAAATTCAGGTGTGAAACGGCTACAAAAATGTATGAACAACAGTTGGAGTGACGAGCATGAGTAAAAGAGAACAACAAAAACAACAGCGCCGACAACATATTGTCCAAACCGCAAAGCAGTTATTTTTGGAACAAGGCGTGCAAAATATTCAGATGCAAGATGTTGCAGATGCGACTAGCGTTGGTATTGCGACACTGTTTCGTTATTTCCCTAAAAAAGAATATTTAGTGATAGCAGCTTCAAGTACCATTACTGAAGAAATGGCTACGGATATTGGGCAAATTGTCGAACAGACGGTATCTGGATATGAAAAAATGAAGCAGATATTAGATTATTATATTAGCGGAACAAGGGACCCTCAAATACGCTTAGCACAGTTTTTCGAGTCTTTTGATTTACACGAAAAAATTGCTGAGGAATCGAATGAGCATTATGCAGAATACTTATTTGCACGCAGCAAATTAGCTAATATTTTATTAACATTAGCACAGCAAGGTAAGCAGGATGGCTCGTTAAGACAGGATATTGATTTAGATTTATTTATTATAACGATGGTGCAAAACTTCAGCTTATTCACCTTTAAAGTAAGCTTAGCAAACCACGATACAAAGCTTTCACAGTTTCTTTCTGAAGACAAACAGCTCGAATTAATGAAAGATGTATTTTTATCTTATATTCGACCACAATAATTAGTGAACGTTTTGAATTGACAATCGAACGTGAAAGTTGTTAACTTAGGTAGTATAAAAGTGATAGTTAACTATCAAATTAAAATTATTTAGGGGGCTTTTTAAATGAGTCGTTTAGCAGGTAAAGTAGCAATTATTACAGGATCAGCACAAGGTATGGGTGCTGCACACGCAAAATTATTCGTAGAAAACGGTGCAAAAGTTGTATTAACAGATTTAAACGAAGAAAAAGGTAATGCATTTGCAGCTGAATTAGGCGAAAACGCAATTTTCGTTAAACAAAACGTAACTTCTGAAGAAGATTGGGCTACAGTAATTGCGAAAGCAGAAGAAGCTTTCGGTCCAGTAAACGTTTTAGTAAACAATGCTGGTATTACAATGGCGAAAAATATGTTAGAAGTAACATTAGAAGAATACAAACGCATTGTAGACATTAACCAAGTATCAGTATTTTTAGGTATGAAAACTGTAGCAGGTTCAATGGCAAAAGCTGGCGGCGGTTCAATCGTTAACATTTCTTCAATGAACGGTCTAGTTGGTGGTGCAATTGGTTATACAGATACAAAATTCGCAGTACGTGGTATGACAAAAGCAGCTGCACTTAACCTAGCTCCAATGGGTATTCGTGTAAACTCTGTACACCCAGGCGTTATCGCAACACCAATGGTAGTACAAGAAGATACAAAAGCAGCAGTAGAAGAATTCTCTAAACATATTCCATTAAAACGTGTAGCTCAATCAGAAGAAGTATCTAAAATGGTATTATTCTTAGCATCTGATGATTCTAGCTACTCAACAGGTTCAGAATTCGTTATCGATGGCGGATTAACTGCACAATAATTAATGTACAAAAGCCGATTTTCTATTAGGAAGGAAAATCGGCTTTTTCCTTATTATTACTATCTTCTCTGTTTTACATAGTAAAATACATGTATTTCGCTTCCTTTTCTTCTTCATTTATTATTACTTCTCCCTCTTTATGTTTCGCAAAATTCCACAAAAAAAACTTTGACTTTCTAAAACCATTGGTGTAAATTGTTAAATACACGAACATATATTGAAATAACGATGTACAATGTTCGTATTTTAAAATTTAAAATTCTTCGTATAAAGTTGGAAATATGGTCCAAAAGTTTCTACCAAACTACCGTAAATAGTTTGACTATGAGGAATAACAAAAAACGATAGCTTATACTCGTACTGAAAGCGCTTGGTGTATTCAGTCTATTTACGTTTTTTGTTTTTCTGTATGTCAAACTCTAGTTAAAGAACTAGAGTTTTTCTTTTTTCACTCTTATATACGTAATGATTTTAAAAAACAACACCACCAGGAGAGGAAAAAGAACATGGAAAAAACAGATCAACATCAATCTATAGGGCAAGTAATCAAACAAAATTACCGATTATATTTAGGGGCTCTTATTATTGTTATTATCGCTGAACTAATCGGAGTAAAGCAGTTCCATGTAGGATCTGCTTTAATCGTGATTTATCCGATGCTTTTTGCAATCGTCATAAGTGTAATACTTGGCCCGGATATTTTGAAATTTTTTAAAGAAAAGGCATCTACTAAAGCTTCATCACTTGTTCTTGTAGCGATTACACCGTTTATGGCGAAAATCGGGGTACTCGCTGGCTCTAATCTTCCTAAGCTTGTTGAAGTTGGTCCAGCTCTAGCGTTCCAAGAACTAGGACACGTCGGCACAATTTTATTAGCATTACCTATTGCCTTAATGTTAGGCATTAAAAAAGAAGCTATTGGGGCAACAAGCTCCACATGTCGCGATAAAGATTACGGATTAATTTGTCATTTATACGGCGCCAATTCACCAGAAGCAAGAGGTGCCCTATCGATTTACATTATCGGGTTTTTAATCGGCACAATTTATATTGGATTTTTAGCTAGTATTGTCGCTTCTATGAATATTTTCCATCCTTTAGCGTTAGCCATGGCTAGCGGTATAGGTAGCGGAGTGATGATGGCGGCAGCATCAAGTACATTGGCAACGATTTATCCTGAATACGCTGATCAAATTATTATGCTAGCAGGTGCCAGTGATACGTTAGCTGCCATTGTTGGTATCTACTTTACTTTATTCATATCCCTTCCGCTTACTAGAAAACTATATTTCTTGCTTGAACCAAGAATTAGCCCAAAGCATACACGTGTTGCCAAACAAATGAACAGCATGAAGGTTGGTGATTGATATGACGATGAGCATGCGAGATTGGACGATTTCTCTTTTACTTACATCGGTTATTACAACGCTTGTGGCAAACTTAATCGGTAATGATGTATCTATTGCAGAATCGATTCCTGGAGTATTAATTTTATCTACCATCGCTTTTGTTGGTATCTCTTTAGGAAAACTAATTCCTTTAAAAATCCCTGCTATTATTTACGTTGTTCTAACAGGGCTAATTGTGGCCAGCCCGATTTCACCAATTGCTCAGCCAGTCATTGAGTATACGGCGAAAATATCCTTTATGGCGCCTATTACAATTGTTGGTACCCTTGCAGGCATCGGCCTTAATTTTAAATCGTTTATTAGCCAAAGCTGGAAAATGGTTATTATTGCTCTGTTAGTTTTTACAGGCACATTCCTTACACAGGCTATCTTTGCTCAAATATTCTTGAACCTAACCGATGCGTTAGATTCATTTTAGACGAATAGAGAGGCATCCCCTCTCTATTTTTATTCAATTCATTTATGGAGGCCTATTATGCAAGCTATAGCGTATAACGCTGATTTATTAATAAAAAATTGTTCTATCTTAACGCCCGACTTTAACATCATGGATGATCAAACGATTGTCATTAAAAATGATAGTATTATCGCTATTGGGTCTACTGCATCTCTTGCTACTAGTTATCAATCGAAAGAGATTTTAAATGGGCACGGCAAATTAGTACTACCTGGTCTAATTGATGCCCATACCCATACATGTCAGCAACTTTTACGCGGAAGAATAACAGATGAATATCCGATGATTTGGACGCGCATCATGGTTCCATTTGAAAGTAATTTGCAGGAACGAGATGTCTACATGAGCGCACAGTTAAGCTGCCTTGAAATGATTAAATCCGGCACAACAACCTTTATTGACGCCGGTGGCAGACATATGCATCAAGTAGCAAATTCGGTAGTGGAATCAGGCTTACGCGGTGTGCTAACTTGCTCGACGATGGATAGTGGCATGGATATTCCACCAACAATGAAATCTTCTATTGAAGAAAATATCCGCAATAATCGGGCACTATTTAATAACTATCACGGAGCTGGTGATGAGCGAGTAAACATATGGTATTCTCTTAGATCTATCATTACTTGCACACCTGAATTAATACAGGAAGTTTTCGCAGCAGCAAAAGAATGCTCTACGGGTGTACAATCCCATATGAATGAATACGCTAATGAAATAAGCTATTGTCTAGAAAAATTTAAAATGCGCCCATATGAATACCTTGCATCGATCGGTGTGCTCGATCAAAACTTCTTAGGTGCACATAGCATCATGCTTTCTGAAAATGAAATGGATATTATTAAAACGTATAATAGTAAAGTAGTCCACTGCCCTATTAGTAATTCTGGAAAAGGTGTACCCAAAACACCTAGCTTGTTACAAAAAGGCATTGGCGTTAGCTTAGGTACAGATGGTGCTGGACATTCAGGATTAAGTTTATTTGATCAAATGAAAGTGTTTAAATCATTAATCCGGGCATTTTCAGGCGTGCCTATTTTTGATCCAGTCGTTATGCCTTCAAAAAGCATTTTAGAAATGGCAACATTAGGTGGCGCTAAGGCTATGATGCAAGAGCAACAGCTAGGAACACTGGAAGTTGGTAAAAAGGCAGATATGATTTTAATTAACATTGATCAGCCTCATATTGCTCCTTCTCATAATTTAATCAATACACTAATCGAATCAGTTAATAGCAGCGACGTAACAGATTCAATTGTAAATGGTAAAATATTAATGAAAAACAGAGAAGTCCTGACACTGGATGAAGAAAAAATAAAATATGAAAGTAAGCTTGCAATGAAGGATCTTGCCATTCGTGCAAACATCTAATCCTTTATTTTATTGGGTAAAATTGAGGTCTAATTTATGTTAACAAACTCACTACTTTTAACAATTGTTTTAAGTTCAAATTTAATAATTGGTATTCTATTAGGGATGTCCGGCATTTCTGGATTTCTTCTCCCGCTAATTTATGTAGGTTTTTTAGAAATACCTGTTCATGATGCGTTGGCATTAAGCTTTTTAGCCTTTGCTGTTTCGGGTATACTAGGGGCTTATTCCTACTGGAAATCTAAAAATATGGATTTAAAATTAGCCCTATTTTTAAGCATCGGTAGCCTTCCTGGCGCGTTTTTAGGCGTGCAAATTAATGTGCTTATTTCTGATTATCTGGCAAAGCTGCTGCTCTACATATTTATTCTGCTAGCTGGTTTGTCGATTATCTTTAAGAAAAACAATGAAAATGCACTGATAAAAAAATCGAAAGCATTGAGTCATCCATTTATTGTCGTGATTATCGGTTTTTTAACGGCAACTATATGTGCTTTAACAGGTGCAGGTGGCCCCATATTATTAGTACCATTACTAGTCAACCTTGGAGTTAATATTCGTGTGGCAGTGGGCGTCAGTCTTTTAAATTCCGTATTTATTGCTATCCCATCTATATTCGGCTATTTTGCATACGCCAATATCGATAGTATGTACGGTTTAGTCATTACTAGTTTAATTGGCGTAACGATTGGTATCCTTGCTGGTACTCGCCTTGCCAATAAAGTGCCTATGAATTTGTTAAAGATAATGATCGCCATTATCACAATACTGTCTTCGCTTTATATGCTCTTTACGCTAAAGTAAGGGCTAATTCAAACGAAAAAAGAGCCTATAAACGGGCTCTTTTTTTATGTATTTTTGAAAAATGTTGAGTAAATGTAGTAGGTAGCACATAATGATTGAAAACCTATGTAAAAAGGAGCTGTATCATATGCAACCATTTACTAAAAATGTGATTACTGTAATTCAAAACATACCACGTGGTAAAGTCATGACGTATGGACAAGTAGCAGCATGTGCAGGTAGCCCTAGAGGAGCAAGACAGGTTGTAAGAATACTTCATACAACGAGCGACAAATATCAACTCCCTTGGCACCGTGTTGTCAATATCAAAGGGGAAATAACTATACAAGATGCAGCCCGTCAGAAGGCATTATTAGAAGAGGAAGGGGTTATGGTCACGCATACCTTTACACTTAACTTGGAGCACTATCAATATAAAATTAATCCTATAGATTTTGATTTCTTAAACGGGCAAAAATAAAACACCTTTAAATTGTTAGATAGAATATCTAATGATTTAAAGGTGTTTTACCTGTATATACATATATTAGAATTTATAAACCTCGTTTATTATTTATAATTAGATAAATAAAGATCTTTAATTCCACAAACCTGCTTTTTCTAATTTCTTTTTACCTTTAAAGGCCATTAAAATGGCGCACACATTTAGGAGCAACATAATAAAAATAGTTTCCAACACATGCGTGTAACTACCTGTAAACTCGAAAATAAATCCATAGATAGGTAAAGCAACAATGCCTGCAACAGCTAAGCCTGTTATAGCAAGTCCATAAATTTGGCTGAACTCTCTATTACCAAATAGCGCGGTTGTTAAAAGTGGCCCTAATGTTCCAAGAGATGCAACAACGAATCCATAGAGACCAGTAGCTAATTTAAAAATCATTGGATTTTCAGGCATTAATAAAAGAAGCCCTACTGGAACTAACCCTAAAAGCATAGCCGATACGGCCGTGTTTTTCACGCCTATTTTATCGCTAAGAAAACCAAAAAATAATGCCCCAATGACAATGCCTACCGACCAAGTACCCATGGCATTACCCGCAAACTTCACATCATAGCCCAATCCCATCGCAAATGGCGCTACATGTTGGTTAAAGGCAGCTATTGATGTTTCACAGAAAAAGAAGAATACTAAAAAATAAAATGCACTTGATTTTTTAGCTACCTTAGCTGCAACACCACTATTTGTTGTAGTTTGAGCATTATTTGTCTTATCTTCGTTCACTTCATCCATCCCATATGGCTGTAGCCCTATTTGTTGGGGAGCTTTTCTAATCGTTAATAACACAGTAGGAATAACAACGGCCATTACCCCTACACCTAGGAAAATATAAGTATTTCGCCAACCTGCACTGGCAATTAAGTTACCTGCAACTGGTTGAAGGAAAGCACCTATTAAACCACCAGCTCCTACCATAATACCTAAAGCCAAGCCTTTATGTTTTTTAAACCAATTATTAATCAGTACTGGACCTGCTAATTGGGTTACAATTACCGATCCCATTGCCATAGGGATCGCAAACAAATACCAACCCCAAACGGAATTCATAAAACCAAACATTGCATAGGCTCCTGCTTCCAACGTAACAGCTACTACTAACAGTGTTCGAATATTATATTTAGCTATCATCTTACCTGCAACCGGTAAGGAGAGCATTGTGACAATTGAGGCTATACTAAAGTACAATGTTAAGCTGCCCATGCCAATACCTAAATCTTCAGTAACTGGGGTTAAAAATAGTCCACCTGTAGTCGCAATACCACCTTTTGCAGCACCGACCATCACAACTAACCCTAGCAACACCCACCAAGCATAGTGGATTTTTTTCTTTGACTGACTCATACTGCTGTCCCCACTTCGTATATTGATTTTACTTTTCACACAACACCTATTCCATTTTTCATAACCCTATAAAATCTTTTTCTCGTTCAAAAAAGATAGAATATGTCATTCATCAAATAGAATTTATTATATTAATATACTTAGAACGTTCTAAAAAATTACTGCCTATTTTATTTCCAATTACCTCCTATTTATTTCGTTAAAAAATTTAGTTTAAAATTAAACTACCTTCGCAATATTAACTCGATACTTATAATGTGTCAAATGTATGAACTTTGTTATTTCAAACCAAAAACCAGCTTATTATCAGTTGAACTTCTATATAAACCCTGCTACACAGCGGTTTTCACTCATCGTCGTGTAGCTTATTGGACCAAAAAACACAAGTTTTTTATTCTTCATTTTTAAATATTTTTTCAAAAAAAGAGCATTTAGCAACGTTGTCCTAATAACGTGCTAAATGCTCTTTTCAATTTTATTAACTTTCGATTATTCTTCTAACATAGTAATCATTTTTGTATAGTCCATATCCTTTGCATAATCAAGCGCTGTCTTCCCCCAATTGTCACGCAGTTCTCGATTGGCATTGTTGGCTAATAATTCTTGGACAATTTGTTGATATAATTGTGAGCCATCCGTTAAGGCTACCGCTTCAATTAATGCTGTATAGCCAAATTTATTTTGATGATCGATATCTGCCCTACCATCTTGTAAAAGTAGCTTCACATTGTCTAAATGACCTTTTTCTGCAGCAGGTATTAAAGCATTGCCACCATAGCGATTCACGACTTTTTGATTAGGTTCTGCATGCTCAAGCATATATTTCAAAATCTCTGTTTTCCCTTGCGCACCTGCATACAGATAAGCACTATCTTGAATATGATCTTGTTGATTAATATCGGCTCCCGCGTCTATTAAATGTTTTGCCACCTCAATAAAGTTTTTATGTGTAGCTATTAGTAAAGGCGTCTCTCCTTTACTATTCGTTTCATTAATTGGATAAGATGCATCCTGTAAAATTTCCTGCACTTTTTCTATATCATTGTTTTCCACAGCTTGAATAAGACTACCTGATTGTGGCTTCATCTGCTTCTCCTCCTCCTTATTACACCCCGTGAGTATAAATAATACGCTTACTATAACGATAAAATATTTCATCATAAAACCATCCTCTCGCAAGGAGATTTTTTAACTATTAAAACGATATCCACTGCCCCATATTGTCTCAATGGGCAGCTCTGATAGTTTTCCCTTTTTCAACTTATCTCGGATGCGCCCTACGTGAACGACTACTGTAAAAACATCTCCATCTAAATCATCCATATACCATAACTGACGGAAAAGCTGTTCCTTTGTCCATACGCGATTCGGATGTTCCATAAAGAACACGAGTAAATCAAATTCCTTCGTTGTAAAAATCACTTCCTGATCTAAAACAAACACTTTACGTGCAGCTTTATCAACAACGATATTTTTCATTTCTAAATAATCCTGTGTTTGTTCTGTACCTGTCAGTTGCTTATAACGCTTACTATGTGCTTGTACACGTGCGACAAACTCACTCGGACTAAATGGTTTCGTTATATAATCATCGGCACCTAAGCCGAGCCCTCTTATCTTATCAATATCTTCTTTTTTAGCAGATACAATGATAAGCGGGATATTTTTCTGTTCACGAATACGTCGACAAATTTCAAATCCGTTCATGGATGGAAGCATTAAATCAACAACGATTAAATCAAAAGGCTCGCTTAATGCACGATTTAACCCTTCAAAACCATCCGTTACAATTTCGGCTTCGATTTCATGAATTTCTAAATAATCTCTTTGTAATTCTGCAATACTAATATCATCTTCAATAATTAATATACGTGATGGCACGATTGACACTTCCTTTATGCCTTTTCCAAGATTATTGTCACCGTTGTACCATAATGTAGCTTACTTTCAATGTTTACGTGTCCATTATGTTTTTCGACGATTTGTTTAACAATCGCTAGTCCTAATCCACTACCGCCTGTTGTCGACGTACGCGCTTCTTCACCGCGATAAAAACGCTCAAATACATAGGGGAGTTGGTGCTCCTCAATCCCCTGCCCATTATCCTTTACAACAATTTCGACTAGATCATCTCTAACAATTACTTCTATTAGTATACGTAAAGGTTCCGCTGGCTTTTTAAACTTCATACTATTTTCAATTAAATTGGTGATTGCTCGATTCATCTGCATACGGTCTATATTTATATAAACATCCTTCACTACATGCAATACCAACTGAACATCCCGGTTGTCTAACTGAAACTCCTCCACCATATGGGTAAGGAATTTACCAATCTGAATGCGTTCAAAATGAAATTGAACTGCCTCTGCATCGAACTTAGAGTACAGGAATAGTTCTTCAATTAATCTGTTCAATGCGAGCGATTTAGAATGAATAGTTTTTAAATACTTTGCTCGTTTTTCAGGTGTTTCGGCAACACCTTCCTGTAATCCTTCAACATATCCAATAATCGTCGTAATCGGTGTTTTTAAATCATGCGAAATATTGGCGATGAGGTCTTTACGGTTTTTTTCAAGATTGCGCTGCTCCTGGATGGAATCTAAAAGTGCAGAGCGCATACTCTCGAAATTGGCCGATAGTTCATGTACTTCCCTAGCTGTATTAGTAGGTAGGGAAGGTGCCTCAATCATTAAATCTCCCTGTCTTATTTCAGACATGGTGTGCCCTAAACTTTCTAAAGGCGTAATAATGGTCTTGTGTAAAAGTTGATTTAAAAAAAGCATTGCGGCAATGGCTACAAGAAGAATGATAAAAATAATTAAAATTCCCCATTTTGTTAGGAAATCTAACAAGCTATTTTCTTTTTTCAACACGAGGACGCTACCCTTCGACTTATCGCTATAATAAAAATCAAACTTAATATAACGATATAGTGCCCCAGCATTATCTATCGTGCCTTTCGTTTCAATATTATTGGCATCAAAAATCGGAAAATGTACAATAAGCGACTTTTCTACTAATCCCTTGGAGTAATATACAATCTCCTCTTCACGGCGAATGACCACCCCAAGAGACTTGTCCTCAATCTGTTGCAATTTTGTTTGCATATCCTCGACCAATAAATTATCTGGATCCTGCTTGGCAATATTGCGGAGCTCTACATATGCAAGCTCCTCTTCGGGACTCAAGGAGCGTTGCTTAGTAAAGGTTTGATACAATGTTTTCGGAGTCGGAACAGCCCCTGTTGTGACATAAAAAACAATGCATAAAATTGAGAGAATAGAGACGCTTGCTATTACAATACCGCCGATATAAGAAGTTAAAAATCTATTCTTAATTGTCATAATAATCTCCTTTCCTCAATTTATAAAGGAGATGCCTTCCTTTTTCAAGCGCAGGACTTGTTAAAAACTAAATGTTGGCTTTAAGTCTCCCTTATATGGCTCATGCTCTACAAAAATTGTAATATCATTGCCATCCGCATCTTTACCTACTCGCGTATAGGTAAACTTGTCATCGTTTAATTCAGTAAGTTCTAATGCCGCACCATATTTATTATCACCAATTGATACATGTGCGCGTATTTTATTGTCATGAATAACATCAAAGTAACCATAATCGCCACGACTTTGTCCTGTTTCAGTATTAAAGAATTCGTATTTATTTGTGCTTGCTTCAAATTTCGCGACACTTAAAAAATTCCCATTAAACGCTGTAACATCATTCCCTTTCTCATCAAGTACCTTTGTTCCGCGCCATAAAGTTTTACCTAAGATTTCATCACCATCTACAGTCGTATTTACTTCTCCTGTAGAAGCAGTTAACGTTTTATCTTGATTCGTAAAGGTTAAATCATTTTCGTATGGTATATGCTCTACAAACACTTCAATGTCTTGCCCATTTGCATCTTTGCCAATACGTTTATACGTAAATATTTCTTCATCTAATGCTGTTATATCCACTACGGCTTGATATTTCTTTGTATCCGAAATTAAAATACGTTTCGTGCCATCATTTGTCATAAAGAACGTACCTTCATCACCACGAGTCTCTCCTGTCTGCGCATCAAAAAATTCATATTTGCCTGATGCAGCATCGTATTTTGCTAAACCGATAAATCCAGTATTCTCCTTTGTTAAATCATTGTTATCTTTATCATAAACACGTGTACCTTGCCAATTTGTACTGCTTAATATATTTGCCATTGTTTGACCCTTTGTTAGTTGTTGCTCCGCTTTATTCGCTTCCGCCTGATCATTTTGCACAACAGCATTGTCCGCTTCATTTTTCTCTGACCCTGCATCCGAGCATGCCGTTAATATTGTTACTGAGCTAAAAATAGCGAGTGTTGCGAATTTTAATTTGTTATTCATCAATTATTCTCTCCTTTATCATTTGCTTATCCTTCATTATGAAGGGCAGTTCTAAACTACCTATATCGCAAATATAAACAAAATATAAATTCGAGCAAAAAGGGCTTATAAAAAAACAAAACTCGCCATGTTATTGGCGAGTTTGAATGTTAGTACTTAATTTTTCGTAATGCAGCATAGCGAGTTGACCTAATTTTTCTACTTTCGTTAAACTATATTTTTGAGTAATGTCTTCTCCATTATAAAGTGAAATTCCTTTTCCTAAAATAACAGGGGCAATAGCTAGCTGAAATTCATCAATTAAATTCCCCTTAAAAAATTCACGGGCTAAATTGCCTCCGCCAATTAACCAAATATCTTTTCCCGGCTGTTGTTTTAAATTGTTAATGAAAGTTTTTACATCATCATTAATAAAGGAAGCATATTCATCTGAACCGTTGACAGTATTTGAAAACACATAGTTTTTAAAATGACTATAAGGATAGTCCATGTCAAATCCTCGAATAGTATCATATGTTCCCTTTCCCATCACAACCGTATCAATTCTATTTAGTAGCGAATTGTAACCGGAATCGCCTTCTACTTCCGTAGACTCTAACCACTCTAACGTACCGTCAGCATCGGCAATATAGCCATCTATAGAAGTACCTATATACAAAATAACATTACGTTTTAATTCCATATAAACTCCCATTCTTGCGCTTTCTTCCTACATACATAAAAGTTCACGGGACTTATTACAACAACTGCCTAAAACAATAACAATAATCATTTTTAGGTGGCTATTTCTACAAGTGCACTTACTTAAAATACAGTTCTTAGCACTATTTAAATTGCCTTCGTTTCTTCTTTTAGCCATGCCTTTTCTTCCTCATTTAAATAAGGGCTTAGCTTTGTGTATACTTCTTGATGATAATTGTTTAACCATTGCTTTTCGCTCTCTGTTAACATATCGATGTTTATTCCGGCTAAATCAATAGGGCAATATGAGATGGCTTCAAACTTCATAAATTGACCAAACTCTGTTTTCTCATCTTCCACAACTAACATCATATTTTCAGTTCTAATCCCGTATTTCCCTTCAAGGTAAATACCAGGCTCATTTGTCAGTATCATACCTTTTTCTAATACAACATCATTACTGTCATTTCTTATGCTTTGAGGGCCTTCATGAACATTTAAGAAAAACCCTACTCCATGACCAGTTCCACACTTATAGTCCAATCCATACTGCCAAATTGGTTGTCTTGCTAACACATCTAAGTTAGCGCCTGTTGCGCCATATAAAAATTTTACTGAGCTTAAAGCAATAAATCCTTTTAGTACTAAAGTAAAATCTCTTTTTTGTTGTTCGCTAAGTTTGCCTAAAACAATCGTTCTTGTAATATCTGTTGTGCCATCATAGTACTGACCGCCTGAATCAATTAAAAAGAGACCTTCATTTTTAAGTGTATATTGGGATTCTTTATTCGCTTTATAATGCATCATTGCGGCATGTTCTTTATAACCTGCTATCGTATCAAAGCTAGGACCAACAAAGTGTTCCTGTTCACTTCTGAAACCTTCTAATGCTTCTTCTGCCGTAATCTCCGTAATTTCTGTTTTATGTACAGCGTCTTTTAGCCATTTAATAAATTTCACCATAGCTAAACCATCTTTTATTTCACACCATTTTAAATTTTTGATTTCCACTTCATTTTTAATTGCTTTTAAATTCGTTGTAATATTCGTGCATTCAATTTTCTTTGCACTGCTGTTAATGGCATTATATAAGTTAATATTTGTTTTACTTGTATCTAGCATAATTGTAGCGGCATCTGACAGATTCTCCAATACTGTTTGGATTTCCTCACTTGCTTTTAACTCAATACCTTCTGCTTCAAGTTCTAATTTAACTGTTGGCGATACTTTGCAAGAATCAATAAATAAATAACATTGTTGTTCAGCTACGATAACATTAGCTATTGCTACTGGACTGTTTGGCACATCTGCTCCTCTTATATTTAAAAGCCATGCAATATCATCAAGAGAAGTTAAAATAAACGTATTGGCACCTTTCTTTGTCATTTCCTCTCGCAGTGCATGTAATTTTTCTTGTCGAGATTTACCTGCAAACTTCACGTCATGCGTAAAAATCATTCCTTTAGGAATCTCTGGTCGACCTTCCCACAGATCACCTACTAAATCTTGATTTATTTTCAATTCGATATGTTTTGCTTTAAAATCTTGTTCCATCTTTCGAACCATATCGATGGAAAAAACATTGCCATCAAAGCCGACATTACTTCCTTCTTTCAGCACATCTGCTAGCCATTGTGAATAAAACGGTACTCCTGGGTCCTTCATTCTAAATAATCGGATACCTGTATGCTCAAGTTGTTTTTCAGCTTGAATATAGTATCGACCATCTGTCCATAAACCAGCATCCTCTAATGTAATAACGACAGTACCCGCAGAACCTGTAAATCCTGATATCCATTGTCTACTTTTCCAATGTTCTGCTACATACTCACTTTGGTGGGCATCAAAACTCGGAATAATATATGCATCCATTTGATTTGCTTTCATGAGCTGTCTTAACTTGTCGATTCGCTCTTTAATATTCATTACTACTACCTCCATTACCTTATTTCTTTTATTTTACCGCGTTTACCTATTGCCATATTTCACAATTATCTTTGGATTGATAAAACGCGCTACGATTACCATTATAATCCTCATCTGTTCCTTGTATAGAATAAAAAGAAGTACCAAGAACAGTTCATTGTTCGTTGGTACCTCTTTCATGAAAAACCTCAAACCATATCTAACGCGATTTCTACCATCTTCGTAAATGAAGTTTGCCTCTCTTCCTGCGTTGTTTGTTCATGTGTAATCATATGGTCACTTACTGTTAAAATCGTTAATGCTTTTGCTCCTGCACTTGCAGCATTTAAATATAAACTCGTCGTTTCCATTTCTTCTGCTAATATGCCCATCTTCGCCCACTTTTCTGTTGCGGTAACATCCGCATTATAGAAAACATCGCTAGATAGTACATTCCCTACATGAACCTTATAATCCTTTTCATCAGCAGCTTTCTTCGCCTTCTCTAATAATTCATAAGAGGCTGTAATCGGGAATTGTCCTGGGAGATTATATTGGTGTGCAAAATTTGAATTGGTTGCCGCGCCCATTGCAAAAATAATGTCATATAACTTAATATCTTTTTGCATCGCCCCACAAGAACCTATACGTATTAAATTTTTTACGCCAAAGACATTAATTAATTCCCATGAATAAATCGCCATGCTAGGCGCTCCCATACCTGTACCCATAACAGAAACTTTCTTTCCTTTATATACGCCTGTATAGCCCAGCATGCCTCTAATTTCATTAAAAAGAACAGGGTTTTCTAAATAGGTTTCAGCTATAAATTTTGCACGCAGTGGATCTCCTGGTAACAGGATTGTTTCTGCTATTTCTACTCCATTTGGCTTAATATGTGGTGTTTCTTTGAAATCATTGTTTGTCATTTGTTTATCTCCTAATCATCTTTATATTATTGTTAAACACTGTCTTAAATATTGCCTACTTATATTATTTATTATAATCAAAATTATCAAGCCTTAACTATACAGTACCAACAGCCTACTTCTCTAAGTCGAATTTTCTAAATAAATAGAATTTTCTTTAAATTATATTGACTGCTATCCTGTAAACCGATATATTGGTTTATAGGTGGAAGTTTTTACTGGATTTCATCGGATTTTACTTAATCTTATTTGAGAGAGGGGTTTTACGACAATGAGCAATGCGACAATAACAACTGCTTACAACGATGTGCATGATTCGAATGTATTAGAATGGGCACGAAACTTACTTGATCAATGCTCTTCACCACGCATGATGCAATTGGAAGTAGTCAATGCCGTTGAGAGAAATGCTATTTATAGAGGGGAAGAGTGTCTTAATTTGCTTGCCCCTGAGGCTCCTACAAGTCCGACAGTACGCAAACTATTATCCGCTGAGGTAGGGACTCGGGCTGCTGAAGGACATATCGGCCCTACAGCGAGATGGTTCGCAGGCACTAAGTATATTGATGAGATTGAATCACTTTGTGTTGAACTTCTGAAAAAAGTTTTCCGCAGTAATTATGCTGACCATAGACTTGTGGCTAGTATGGTAGGGAATATGGCCGTGTATGCCTCCTTAACAAAACCTGGAGATCATATCATGACGATTGCTCAGCCATTAGGTGGACATTCGAGCAATCGTATGGATGGACCTGCGGGCATTCGGGGGTTAAACATTCATGATATTCCAATGGATCCTGTAGACTTAATTGTTGACTTAGATAAGTTTGCTGCCGAAGCTAGAAAAATCAAACCTGTTTTGGTTACACTCGGTGCATCGATGACCTTATTCCCTTTCCCTATTAAAGAAATGGCTTCTATTGTCAAAGAATGGGGCGGCAAAATATTCTTTGATGGGGCGCACCAATTAGGCTTAATCGGCGGAGGCCAATTTCAGGATCCTTTAAGAGAGGGTGCTTGTATTGTTACAGGTTCCGCTGGTAAAACCTTTAGTGGCCCACAAAGTGGCATCATTGTATGGGATGATCCTAGTTTAACGAAGCCTGTGTCAGATGCCATATTCCCCGCACTAGCAGCTACTCACCAAGTGAATAGAGTTGCAGCATTAGCAGCTTCAGCAGCTGAATTTTTAGCTTATGGTGAAGAATACATGGCACAAATTGTGAAAAATGCACAGACATTAGGGAAAGAGTTGCATAATCGTGGCATCAACGTATTAGGATCACATAAAGGCTTTACTACAACACATCAAGTAATATTAGATGTCAAAAGCTTTGGCGGCGGTTTGAAAGTTGCCCATTTACTAGCAGAAGCAAATATTATTACGAATAAAAATTTAATTCCGAGTGATAAACCTGAAGATTGGGATTTCCCAAGTGGTTTAAGAATTGGAACGATTGAGATTACTAGACTTGGCATGAAAGAAGGAGATATGAGCACAATCGCCGACTTTATTGTTAACATTCTTACTGGTAGAGAAAACACGGAGAATGTAAGAAAGAAAGTCATTGACATGCGCAAATCCTTTAACAAAATCCACTACTGCTTTGACTAGTGTCGTTTATTGACACTGCTATATTCTCGAGATATCATAAAATTATGAAAACTATTAAAAAAATTACGCGTCCTCCATTAAGAGAGGAAATTTATAATCAGTTAAAACAAGCTATCATTACGTTGCAGTTACAGCCCGGAGAGCGTATTAAAGATACGGATTTTGCAGAGCAATTCGGAACAAGTCGGACACCAGTAAGGGAAGCATTTAAGCGACTTGAAACAGAGGGATTAGTAGAGTCTTTACCTGGATCTTTAACACGAGTAACACTGTTAAATGAGAAGGAAGCAAAACATGCTTTTCCTGTTGTGGCAACACTTCATAGTCTAGCCGCTAGATTAGCTATCCCTTTATTAGATGAAAATCACATATCTTTATTAGAAAAATATAATCTGCAATTAAAACGTTCTCTTGACGAAAAGGATAGCTTGCAGGCTGTACTTTCGGATGACCTTTATCACGATGTTTTTATCCATGCCTCACAAAACACTGAAATTCCATTAGCTTTAGAACGTGTTATTCCTAAAATAAGACGCATTGAATTTGCAAAGTTTAAAACACTTGAAGGACACACCTCCGTTCAACAGCACCAAGACATTATTGAAGCGTGCAAGCAAAAAGATATTGAGCGAGCTGCGAGTTTAGTAGAAGAAAACTGGCTAAGTTTAGGAAGATTGCTAACAGGCGAATCGTTATAGTAAAAAGTGAATGCCTCTGTAGATTTTTTCTATATAGGCATTTTTTGTGATTAAAATGAGTTAAGTTGTCCTTTCACAAACTACACTTCAATTATTATTTTATAAGCACTTTAATCGGATCCATTTTAAAAGGCTCTTTTGCATGGTTTAAATCCCCTGTACGATGGTCATTCATTTCATAAACAATTACCTATATACTTAAGTGCTTCTTCCCGCTTTTTCTTTAAATGCTTTATAAATTTTTTTCCACTTGTCCGTATACAAACACTCCTTCTTCAACTTTAAAGGCCCTCATTTAATACATCGTTATACTAAATTCATAACCAATTTTTTTGGCGATTATAGTTATAAAAAGGTGCTTGCCCACAATGAACTAACACTTTTTAAGTTTTTTAGTTCTGAATAATAACTAAACAATTAAAGGTACTTTCTAGTTGACTTCGTACTGGCCATTCTATAGGTCCTTCCGTTCAAAATAAAGCTCCAAGCAAAACAAAGTACACCAAATTACTCAAAACAAATGGACTATATTGGAATTTTACAGTATTATTTTACTAACACGTCTATTTGAAGGAGCTTGTAAATGCAGATTCAATATAATCAAGGTTTGTTCACACAAAATCGTTATAACCACACGAATACTGAATTAAATAATACTTTAAATAAACTTTCTTCAGGCTATAAAATTAATCAGGCAGCTGACGATGCGGCCGGTTTAAGTATAAGCGAAAAAATGCGTGCACAAATCCGAGGATTAAATCAAGCTGGGGAGAACATTCAAGATGGCTTGTCTTTACTTAACACTGCAGATGGTGGGTTAGCAAATATTTTGGATCCAAATCTACAGCGACTGAGAGAACTTGCAGTACAAGCTTCAAATGATACGTTAACAGATGAAGATAGACAAAAAGTTCAACAAGAGGTAGATCAAATAATAGAAGGAATACGTGACATTGCTTCAAAAACACAATTTAATGGCATGTATTTGCTGGCTGGAACGGCTGATAAAGATGGAAATGGTATAGCCTCTGGTTCTTTAGCTCAATATGTTCAACAAGTTACAACAAGTGGAGGCGTAACAGATACATATACATACAATTCCATTGATTATGCTAGTGCCATTATTGATTTTAGCAATATTAACTCAGCTAGTGATATAGCGAATTTAGAGGGAAAAGGCGTTTACTATACTTGTTGTTCTTGTAATCAAGCTTATAGTATTAAATTTGTAAATGGTAATCCAGATACATCACGTTTAAATGATACAAATCCCGTGATGGAAGTGGATGTTAGTACAATTACAAATGGAACGGATTTAGTTAATAAAATACTGGAAACAGCTTATGGTCAGCCAGGATTTGTCTATGATCCCACTCCGCCTAATACGAATATTTTACCGAATGGCGCAACAAATTTTGTAAAGCACTATTCACAATTAGCAGCTGATGGTGGGAAAATATATATATACGATTATAGACCTGAGTTTGCTGGTGTTAATTGGCCAGTGAATGATAGTGGTGTGTTTGAGCTTAATGTATTTGGTGAAACTGGGCAAGACAAAGATTTGTTCTTACATTTAAATATACAAGTAGGGAGTAATGCAGGACAAAGTGTTAAAATTTCAATACCAAATGTAACGGTAGAACAACTAAATATTGATCCTTTACTTGTTAATTCTCAAGAGCTCGCAAGTTCTGCCATTTCTAAAGTTGAACATGCCATCATGAAAGCATCAAAAGCAAGGTCAACAATAGGTGCCTATCAAAATATGTTTGAACATGCCTACAACAACGTAAAAAATGCTGAAGAAAACTTAACGAAAGCTGAGTCAACTTTACGTGACGCAGATATAGCGAAAGAAATGTCTAAATTAAAAAAAGATCAAGTTCTTTTACAATCATCTCAATCGATGATGGCGCAAATTAATCAAATGAGCCAAGGTATTTTAGAAATATTAGGCTAATTAAAAAATACAGCACTATTCCAATAAAGGACTAGTGCTGTATTTTTTTATAAGAATTATTTAATACTTTCACTTTAGTGCAACGAAAGATATAAGTTCTTCCGATTGCTCTGATTACATTTCCTGGGCAATAGTTGTATTTAATATTATTGCAATATAAATGCCATAGACGTAATCAAATTAACACCTCCTTGTTCTTTTTCTCGCAAAAATCTATGTTACGATGATTTACATTAACAACTAAGAACGCACATGGAGGATTAATGAATGCTAAAAAAAATTATTTCAATTGTACCAGTTGCAATGCTTTCAGCAACTTTAGGTGCGAATGCTCAAGCTGCTACAATAACCGTACAAAAAGGAGATACTCTTTGGGATTTATCCCGTGAACATCATACATCTGTAGAAAATATTAAAACGTTGAATCATATTTCGACCAACCTTATTCATCCTGGCGATGTCCTTTCCATTGCACAACAATATACCGTTATGCAAGGCGACACATTATGGGACATAGCCCGAGATCATCAAGTAACGGTTTCGCAAATTAAAGAATGGAACCAATTACATACGGACCTCATCCATCCAGGTTTAATTCTATCCATTATTGATGGTGCAAAAACGAGTACGGCTGTAACTGATAAACCAATAAATGCTGTAGCTCACGAATCTAAGGAAAATACAAATGCAGCAACTAATAATTCAAATGCAATAGAGCGTAAACCTGAAGTTTCACAGGAGAAAGCTCCTGAAGCGACTGCTCCAACAACAAATGATACTGCTACAAAGGAAAATGAACCAGAAGCAACCGCTCCAACAACAAATAATACTGCTGCTAAGGAAAATAAACCAGAAGCAACCGCTTCAACAACAAATAATACTGCTGCTAAGGAAAATAAACCAGAAGCCACTGCGCCAGTAACCAATAATACTGCTGCTAAGGAAATTATTGTGGAAGCTTCAGCCTATACCGCTTCATGTGAGGGATGTTCTGGGATTACCTCTACTGGTATTGACCTTAAAGCAAATCCAAATGCGAAGGTCATCTCAGTTGACCCAACGATCATTCCACTTGGTAGTAAAGTTTACGTAGAAGGCTATGGTGAAGCAATTGCAGGGGATACTGGTGGTGCCATTAAAGGCAATCGAATCGATGTCTTCTTCCCTTCTCAACAAGATGCCATCAATTTTGGCGTTAAACAATTAAAGGTCACAATATTAAACTAATGTTTCCATCCTATCCTTAGGATTTTATATATATAAAGGCGCCTTAAATCCTTTACTAAGCAAAAAAGAACTAGACTAGATTCTTTTTTGCTTATTTTTTCTTCTAATGTTTTAGGTGCCTCATTTCTTAAGCTTATTAAAGGTTTTATTTAACCATATATTAAATTTCTCTCTCTCTTCGAACTGTGGATAATGGGCAGACTCCTCGAATATAATAAACTCCTTTACAGGTGCTTCTATACTATCATAATATTTTTTTGCAGCATTAACAGACGTCATGTAATCGAATTCCCCCATTACAAAAAAGATAGGCACATCCACTCGATTTACAATGTCCGTTATATTATGCTTTACCCCTTCGCCCCACAATGCTTCTTGTGTAATATGAATCCCTCTAAAATAACGAATGACATCGAGCCCATTATATTCAGGGTTAAAAAGAAATCCTGTTAGATAATCTGTATTATCATTAATAAGTCTTGATGCACCACCATATTTACGTACAAGATTTCTCGGCGTCGAAACTTCTCCAATTTTAATCAAGGGTTGCATTAGCATTAATTTTTCAATATTATCTGAATCTCTATCTAGTTTGGCCTGTTCTAATATAAATTCTAAACTGTCCATTTCACTTTGAACTACATCTGCCACTTGCCCTATACCTATATATCCATAAAATTGCTCAGGTGATTTATCGATAGCTTTCATTCCAATATAAGTGCCAAAAGAATGTCCAACTAATAGAACCTTTTCTTGTTTAAACCTCTCCGAAATGTAATTGGTTAATGCCAACAAATCCTCAACCAACAAGTCTGTCGTTAAATTTGAATAATCCTCAAAAAAGTGATGGGATTTTCCACTACCACGCTGATCATAATGGATAATAGTAAATTGCTCTTCAAGTTCCTTTTGGTATTTTCTTACGTAAGGGATTTCCGAGCACGCTGGGCCACCATGAACAAAAATAAGAATGGGATTGCTTGAATCTTTTCCTCGAATCATCATTTCATGTCCTGTTCCGTTAATGACAACCTGCTCCAACGTACTTATACTTTGTTCCCCTTTAATATGGGGAGTCCATGTAGGAAAAAACATCCACAGTAAGACAATTAACAAAGATATTAATAGACTTAGTTTCAATACACTAGTCTTATTCCATCGCTTTCTATTTCTTAAATTCTCTCTATCAGCCTTCTTCAAAATAGAATTCACCTACTTTTTTACCAAATAATAGTTAAATTATTATACCATGTACTAATTATTGTTCATTATAGGTTTTAACATTTGTCTAAGTGTGGTTTTTGTACACGCTTTATGGAATTGAATGATGTGATAACGTAAAAAGGAGGCCCTGCCTTACATATAGGCAGGACCTCTTCGTATTATTTAAGCATTGTCGCCGTTAAAAATTCGCGCGTTCTTTCCTCTTTCGGATGGTTGAAAAATTGTTCAGGCGTGCCACGTTCAACAATTTTCCCATCATGCATATAGACAATCCAATCAGCTACTTCTTTTGCAAATCCCATTTCATGGGTTACAACAACCATCGTCATTCCTTCTTCAGCTAAGTCTTTCATGGTTGTTAAAACCTCTCCCACAAGCTCGGGATCGAGTGCCGATGTTGGTTCATCAAAAAGCATAATGTCTGGTTCCATCGCAAGCGCTCTTGCAATAGCTACCCGTTGCTTTTGTCCACCCGATAGTTTACTAGGATAAACATCCGCCTTATCTTCCAAACCTACTTTTGCCAGCAATTCTTTTGCTTTGTTAATAGCCTTCTCTTTGTCTACACCCTTTACCATAATAGGCGCTTCAATAATATTTTCTAACACCGTTTTATGCGGGAATAAGTTAAAGTTTTGAAACACCATTCCAACCTTTTCTCTTATCTTATTAAGGTCATCTGTCCGGGGATTAACTTCATTTCCTTCAATAATAATATTGCCGTTATCCTTTTTCTCTAAAAAGTTCAAACAGCGCAGGAGGGTACTTTTCCCTGACCCACTTGATCCTATTAAACAAACAACATCGCTTTCGTAGACTGTCATGTCGATATTTTTCAATACATGTAAGTCTCCAAACGATTTATTCAATTGATTTATTTTAATCATTTCCTTAGCATTCAATCTTTTCAGCTCCTATCTGTCACTTACTGCTAGTTTCAGTTCAATTCGATTCACTACTAATGTCATCAGCGCTACTAGCAATAAATAGTAGACGGCTACAATGAGTAAGTAGGTCATTTCGTCAAAATTATTTGATCCAAGTGTTGTCGCCACATTAAACAACTCATTCATGGATATAAATGCGGCTAACGAAGAATCTTTTAAACTGATGATAAATTGGTTGCCTAAAGGCGGTAATGCACGTCGGAATGCCTGTGGCAGAATAATTCTTCTTAATGTCAATGTCTTATTCATACCCAAAGAACGTCCTGCCTCGAACTGACCTTTATCAACTGATTGAATTGCTCCGCGCAGGATTTCTGAAATATATGCTCCATTATGTAACGCGAGAGCAAGTGAAGCAGCCCAAAAATCAGGTAGAAGAAAAATACCACTAATTCCGAAGTAGAGGATAAATATTTGAACAATTAGCGGTGTTCCGCGAACTAAATAAACGTATATATTTGAAATAAATTCTAAAATTTTTACATTAGAGATTTTAAATAAGGCAAAGACAAGTCCGATAATGGTTCCAAGTAAGATCGAAACCACTGTCAGCTCTAATGTTAAAAGCATAGCTTTAAAGAATACACCTTTTGTTTCAATTAGTATGTTAAAAAAATGCGAAAAACTTGGCAAAGTACTACTTCCTTTCTCTTTACAGCGTTGTTTTATTCCGGTTTTTTGGTTATGTCTTCACCAAAATATTTGATACTGATTTGCGTCAGTGTCCCATTTTCTCGAAGATGTTCTAAAGATTCATTTACTCGTTTTAATAGTTTCGGATTATCTTGTGGCAGTACAATCGCTTGTTCACTGCGATTAATTAATTGCTGCCCTTTAATTTCAAATCCTTCCTGTTCAGCAGTTTTCCCTGTAACAAAATCTGTTATTACTGCATCATGACGTCCGCTACTCAACGCCTTCAAGGCTGTAATATCACTGTCATATGTTTTTATATTGTCTGTAAACTCGGAAGCCGTATCAGCATATGTAGAACCTTTTGCAACAGCTACTTCCTTGCCCTTTAAATCTTCGACAGTTTTGATTTTACTATCCGGTCTGGTGAAAATTTTTGGACCCGAATAATAATACGGAGTAGAAAAAGATACATGTTTACTACGCTGTGGATTAACCGTGTGGCTGGCAACTGCTGCATCCGCTCGACCTGTTTTCACCCCTTCTACAATCCCTTTAAACTTAATTCGTTTCTGAATTGGCTCTAGTCCCATATCCTTTGCAATCGCTTCACCCACCTCAATATCAAAGCCTGACATTGTGAGATCGTTATTCATATAACTAAATGGCTTAAATTCACCAGAAGTAGCAAAAACAAATTGATTTTTATTTATCAGTTCAGAACCATCCTCAAGCTTCTGCTTCTCAGCACAGCCAGATACAAGGCAGACTGCGATTATGCTAAAGAGCAATATTAGCTTTTTTTTCAATAACATATTACCTTTAACTCCTTTCTCTTTTGTTTATTCCTATCATGCTTTTGCTAAATAACTTGCTTATGATGGTTAATACCCTATCTACCTCCGATAAAACAAAAAAGTGTCAGGCACTTTTAATTGTGCCTGACACTTACTTCATCAAATTTATAGTATATAGCTCCTTTTAGTCTAATAATATGGTTCTGCATAATAAGTATAAGTGCAGTTTAACTATCCAATTTACTTTAGTATTGATTTCATATGTCCATCTATTTTTATACATAAAAAGACATCTATAGGGAATAATCATTATAGTTATGACCATTATTTTAAGGAGATGGATTAGATGTCTGAAATTCTTTATAGTTCAACTGCAACCACATATGGGGGATTAGAGGGAAAAGTTAAATCATCGGACGGTGTTATAAATATGTCTACCGCTATACCAGGAACTGATAGAGATGAGAAGTTAGAGCAAGTTACAAATCCAGAACAATTATTCGCAGCAGCATACGCCACATGTTTTGATAATGCTCTACAAATAGTAGCAAATAAGGAAAGATTGAATTTGGAATCACAAGTCACAGCTAATGTTCAATTGTTAGAAGATGAACAAGATGGATATAAGTTAGCCATTAACTTACACATTAAGGGCGAAAATATTGATAACAACCAATTAAAGAGTCTAGTCCAAAAAGCCAGCCAAATTTGGCCGTATTCTGAAGAAAAAAGAAAAAATATGGAATTAACCCTTGAAGTCGATACATTAAGCCACTAATTAAGAATGTCCTTAATTTACTAGGCAAGAGAATTGAGCGCCATTCCTTCGTTTTAGCAATCATTGAAGAAAATTTAGCTATATTGATCGAAACATTTCATACTAAAAAGGTAAGCGAGGCAAGCTTTATTAAAAGGCTTGCCTCGCTTTTTTCGCTCACGAAGGTGCGGTTCTCTGTAATAAATATAAGTGCGGTTTCTACTTGTAATCATTCATTGGCCCTATATCCATTATGACTTCTACCATATTTGAGGATCCCATCCTAAGTTTAGGTCTAAACTCTGAGTTCGGTGTACTATAAAGCTCTAATGGACTTATTATAATTCCATCGTGCGTATTATGAAGGATTCCGGGCACACAGGAATAAATTCTATCATTATTATTTGCATTCTTGGCCACTATGGTAACAGAGGTTCCATCATGATTATCTATACTCATGGACACCTTGTATCTGTAGAAAGAGCCTGTTCCATTTGACTGGGCAGAATAAACCACAGGAACAACTGCGAGAATATCATTATTTAACCTTAATTTGATTACTTCTGTCTTAGTTGACCCATTATTCCCCCTAATATCTCCCATATGTTCCACTGCCCCGTTGCCAAAACTTCTGAGAGGAGGCGTACCTTCCGCCCCAAACATAGCTACATCTATCTGTTTTCCATCCTTTGTATAGACTAAGGCATATATATCATAATCTGTCCCCGTCTTCCAAGATACCGTAGCGGTAATTTCAGGTGTTTTATCAATGATAACTGGCTTTTGACCTTTGGCGAGATTTATCTGGCCCTTTACCTTTTCAAGACTTATCGATGGCACCGAGTTTTGTATATGTTTATTTTCAGAAACAGTTAGAGTCTTATCAGGTTCTATTGATGATTGTTTTAGAATAGTTTTAGGTTCAGAATGCGTGTTTTGCTCATCATTTTCAACCTCAACTCCGTAATTTTCACATAACCCTTCAAGCCCAGAATTAAAACCACGCCAGATTGATCTTGCCTTCGTCTGACCATTCCTTAGATATAATTCTACTACTACGATTCCATTTTCGTTTGTGAAGCTAGATGGGGTTAACTGGATAATCGTATTATCGGTACTTATCTCGGCCTTTAAATTTTTTACATTTGAAAACCCCGTACTATTATCCTCTGTAAGAGTAATCGCTATTTTAGTAATACCTTCCGGAACTTTACTCATATCAAAATTAATTTTATGTACTTTTGTATTACCTACTTGCTCAGATGGTATAAGCGTAGCTACACCTGAAGAGCTTATTGGTTGATTATAAAATATAATCCCGCTATCTCCTTGTACCTTGCCTGAATCAGTCAAAAGGAAAGCAGTTAAGGAAATATCTATCGAATTAGAAATTTCGTAGCTAACAGTAACATTACCTTTCGGGGAACTTAAAACCACATTTGCACCCATCTGAAGAAATTGATTCATTTAAACCACTCCCTACTCTTCTATTCATTTATCACCAAACAATTTTCCCTACAAATTCCTCTTATATAATTTTGCTAACCTTCATTCTTTAAACTTATACTATATGGATTCATTAGTATCCACTAAAAACCATTACATCTATTAATAGTATATTTCGAAAAATATAAACAGTCTAATCTTTTTAAAATTAGACTGTTCTTAAATTCCTATTTAAACTGTACTTACTTATGGTACGGTTCAGCGTAACATGTGTAAGTGCTTTCTTTATAAATCAACTTCTTATTTTACATTTATTTAATCAAAATGTATTATATACTTAACATAAATTAAGGAGGATTGTGTTTTATGTCTTTTATTACGCAAGAACAAATATTAAAAGTATTAGTTGGCTTCAATCCATGGTGGCATACAGAAAAGATTCCAGAAAATTTAACTCGCCCTGTTAAAAGACTCGCCTTTTATGAAGCTAAAAAGATTTTTTACCATCCTCAAATACGTCGTGAAATTATACTTTCTGGTCCAAGACGAGTTGGCAAAACTACAATTATGTATCAAATGATGGAGGAATTAATTGAAACTGTTTCATCAAAACAGATTCTTTATGTATCTTTCGACCATCCAATGCTAAAACTTTCCAATATAGGAGAAATAATTGATGTTTTTGAAAATAATATTTCATCTAACACTGACGAATTATATCTTTTCTTCGATGAAATTCAATATGCACCCGATTGGGACACCTGGTTAAAAACACTTTATGATCAACATCCACAATATAAAATCTTAGCTACAGGGTCTGCTAGTCCGATTATTTCATCTAAAATGGCTGAAAGTGGTGTTGGTAGATGGACTCAAATAAAAATACCAACACTCTCCTTTTATGAATACATTGAACTTTTAAATATTAAACGACCAAAACTACCTTTAGGAATTAAACCTACATCTCTCGCTCAATTAACTCCAAAAGAATTAGCTGATTTAATGGTTTCATTAACGCCCTTACAGAAACATTTTCATAATTATTTACTAATTGGAGGGTTTCCTGAAATTGCTCTAACCGATGACATTAGTTTCGCCCAAAAAATAATCAGAGAAGATGTTGTAGATAAAGTTATAAAAAGAGATATCGTTTCCCTATTCAATGTCCGTAATGTTGCTGAATTTGAAAAGATTTTTTTATATTTATGTATGACGAGTAGTAACATCTTGATACAAGATACAATTGCTAAAGAAGTAGGCGTAACTCGACAAACTATAAGTAACTATATTGAGTTACTTGAACAAGCAAATTTAATCTACTCAAGCCGCCCATTAGATTTAAGTGGAAAGAAACTTTTAAAATCAAAACCTAAGATTTATTTAGCTGACCCTGCAATTAGGAATGCTGTTCTAATGTTGGGAGAAGAAGTATTAACAGATCCTTTAGAAATGGGCATTATAATTGAAACTGCCGTTTATAAACATATTCATACATTCTTTTATAAACAGCAATTAGAGATTTGTTACTTTAGAGATGCAAAAACTCAAAAAGAAATTGATGTTATAGTATCATTCCCCATAGGAAGAATTTTAATTGAAGTAAAATACAGACAAAACTCTACAATTTCTGAAAATGAAGCTATTGTTCAATGGGCAAATGACTCCAAAACTAAAGGTGCTATTATCGTTACTAAGAATAACGATGATTATGGTATTACTAAACATATTACGACAACCCCGGTTATTCGAATTCCTGCATTCGCTTTTTTATATTTACTTGGAAATGCCGAAAAAGAGGGATATGCAAATCAAATATAAAACTAGACCATTTAGAACATTATCATTTCAATGTTCTAAATGGTCTTTCTAAAAACCGCACTTACTTATGGTATGGTTCGCCCTTCATAATTCTAAAGCTACGATATATTTGCTCAATTAAGACAAGCTTCATTAATTGGTGTGGTAATGTCATTTTGCCAAATGATTGTTTTTCGTCGGCGCGTTTGAGGACATCATCGTGTAGGCCGAGGGAACCACCGATAACAAAAGCAATTTTACTTTTTCCATAAGTCATTAATGACTCGATATCAGCTGCCATTTCTTCGGATGTTTTCATTTTGCCGTTTATGGCTAGGGCGATAACGTATGTGTCTGGGCTAAGTTTGGCAAGGATGCGCTCGCCTTCTTTTTTCTTTACGATTTCCATTTCGGCATCGCTCAGTTGCTCTGGTGCTTTTTCATCAGGCACTTCGATTAACTCCATTTTTGCGTAACCACCGAGCCGTTTTACGTATTCGTCGATCCCCATTTTTAAGTACTTTTCTTTTAGTTTTCCGACTGATACAATTGTTATATTCACACGTTATCCACCTTTACATTTCATTTACAAACAAATTATCCACAAAAGTTATCAACATATCCACAAGCATTTTCTATATATTGTGTAAAGTTATTTACTTGATACAATATATTCTGCTGGCTGTTCACAGTAACTACATTTTGTGGATAACTTTTTTTGCTCTTCTACTTTATCCATAATCGGGAATACTTTTTGCTCCGCGACAAACATGTCTAAAGCGTGCTCTATATGCTTTTCACAACTGTATTTTTCCATTTTTTCGTGTCTCCTTATTTTCCGAAATTTCCACAAACTTATTCACAATTCGGTCTATGTTATCCACAATCTATTGTAACAAAGGAATAGCGCGTAGGAAAGGAAGGCTTTTACCCGCTTTCTGTTGTGTAAAGTAGTTATTCACAAATATCTAGTTATCCACACCTATATTTACTAATTGGCGTCGCTACAAAACGCTATATCCTAATCGACGCTAGCACCTGCCTTCTAGACAAAACCTTAGATTGAAGTAATCGTCTAGGATAAAACAGTGATTCCTGCTCCAACCCTAGTAAGACGCAACAGCCCGTGTGTATGCGAGGGTTGCGGCTTACATGTATGCCCGCGGAAAGCACCGCCGCAGCGCACATCAACGACATAGCAAAAAGTGTTTAACTGATGCTCTTTGTTCGCTATGAACAAAAATGATACTTATCTGTTCTATCTTGTGCAGTAATACTAAAGGAAACAAACACTAGTTGATGGTAGCGTAGGCGGTGACTCCTGCGGGAACGCACATAATGTAAGACGTAACAAGCCGCGCGCATGCGAGGGTTGCGGCTTACATGTATGCCCGCGGAAAGCACCGCCGCAGCGGACATCAACGGTATAGCAAAAAGTGTTAGATTGACTTTTATCAATCTAACACTTTTCTCTTTGCTCCATCTAAATGCTGGTTATTATAAAGAATCACTATTTGTTAATGTTAATGTTACTTCAACTAGTTTACCTTGGCGGTATACTTTCATTGTTAATTTGTCGCCAATTTTTTTGTCATTGTATAAATGTTTACGTAAATCAATAGAAGTTTCGATTTTTTCGCCATCCATTTCAACAATTACATCATATTGTTGCACGCCTGCTTTTGAAGCTGGAGAGTTCGCCACTACATCTGTAATGACAACACCTGTTGTTACATCTTGCGGTAATTTTAATGTTTGTTGTTGATAGAATGCTGGTACGTCTGTTAAATCGACTAATGAAATACCCATTGTTGGACGTTTCATTTCACCATTTTTCTCTAATTCCTCAATAATTGGAATCGCTGAGTTAATTGGAATCGAGAAGCCTAAACCTTCAACTGATGATTCGGCAATTTTCATGGAGTTAATGCCGACTAATTCACCAGCTAAGTTAACTAGTGCACCACCACTGTTACCAGGGTTAATAGCCGCGTCTGTTTGTAATACTTCTTGTTGCCAATCTGCCACTTTGTCACCGTTTAAATCAACTGGTACAGAACGATCTTTACCTGACACAACACCTGTTGTAACAGAGCCATAAAAATCTAAGCCAAGTGGATTCCCAATCGCAATAACTGTTTCACCTTGTTTTAGTACATCTGAGTTACCGAATGTTGCAACTGTTTTAACATTCTTTGAACTGATTGAAATGACAGCTAAGTCTGTCCAAACATCGCTACCGACTAATTGAGCCTCTTCTTTTGAGCCATCTTGCATTGTTACTTCTAATTGTTTCGCGCCTTCAATTACGTGATTATTTGTGACGATAAATGCTTTGTCACCATCTACCTTATAAATAACACCTGAGCCGCTTCCTGTTTCTGCTTCTTGTGTCTGTTGTTGATTCCAAAAACCGCCGCTCGTCACTTCTTGTATATTTGTAATTCCTACGACAGCGCCGGATGCCTTGTCAACAGCACTTATAACATCAGTTGTCACTTCTGTTGCTACTTGGTTAATAGTTGTCTCATTTTTTCCTGTACTACTTGAAGTTGTTCCTGGCATTTGATTGACTAGCCCAGGCAGCATCAGCCAAACAAGCAGGGCACCGATAATGACACCAACAAGACCACTGAAGAAATAGCCACCTTTACCACCGCCGTTGCCGCTACCACCTTTCTTTTTGGAACGCTTCTCTTGCATCTCTTTTTCCTCACGTTCCAGTCTCTCCTGAAGAGGTGATTTCTGAACTTCATCATTATTTAGAAAATCACTGTTTTTATCATCGTCATTGAAATAGCTCATATTTCTCATCCTTTCTAAAACTGCTATCTAATTAATTGTTGCCCTTATCATACGATTCAAACATTAAAATTACATGAAAAATAAATAAAATAGGTATAAAAAATAGCTGTTCAATACATTAAATAAAATGTATTGAACAGCTTTTCTTCATTTCGATAATCATTTGGTCCCTTATTAAACCGTTACTAGTTTCGTTGGCTCCTCAGCATCCGTATCTAATAAATGGACATACTCGCCTGCAATAATGCCACAAGATTGCAATGTTTGTGTAACGCTCATGCGCGCAAGCTCTTTCATATTATTATCTTTACTTAAGTGTGATAAATAAATATTTGTTGGCTTTTCAAACACTACCTCGCTCATAGCAATCGCTGCATCTTCGTTCGAGACATGTCCTACATCACTCAAAATACGACGCTTTATCGACCATGGATAACGTCCCATCTGTAGCATATTGACATCATGATTACTTTCAAACACAAAGGAATCTGCACCTCGAATAATGCCTTTCATACGGTCGCTAACATAGCCTGTATCAGTAATAATCACGAGTTTACGGTCATTTTCATGAAATGAATAAAACATCGGATCTGCGGCATCATGTGACACAGCAAAAGATTCAATAGCTAATGAACCAAAATGCTTCACTGTCTCCATTTCAAACTCAAAACGTTGCTCTATAGGAATATCTCCTACGAGTCCATCCATCGCTTGCCACGTTTTTGCATTTGCATATACCGGCACATTATATTTACGTGCCAATACGCCAATTCCTTTAATATGATCACTATGCTCATGTGTAACTAAAATGCCACTTAGCTGTTTCATATCACGGTCGATTTTTGCGAAGAGCTGTTCCATCTTTTTGCCACTTAAACCAGCATCGACAATAAATGCATGATTATCGTTCTCTACATAAATCGAATTCCCTGTACTACCACTTGCTAAAACACTAAATCGCATCATTAAACTCCCCAGTCTTCTTCTTCAACCTCTTGCTTGTCTTCTTGTATTTCTATAATCATACCTTTTACAGCATCTACAAAATACTCTTCTATTTCACCGTCTGATAATTTTACACGTACTTCCCATGTTGGCAACAATACTTGTGTTTGCGTTAAGTAGACCAGTGTGGAATAACCAAGCTGCATATGCTCAACATGTGAATCTGGCTTTAAAAGACCTTTTGCATATAATGCTTGAATGACCTGAATGGGTGGTAACACACTTTGTTGTTGCTCCACTTCCTCGATATTGTCTAGCTTCGTTTGCTCGTACATCGTCACTTCATCATTGGCATTCCATTGTATTTTTAACAGACCACTCTTATTGTAATAAAGCATTCGATTATTTGTTTTTTGAAAGAAGATGGCGATACGTTCATCACGATTGACCTTCCACAATCCATAGGAAGCACCTTCTTTAATATTTGCTTCTACAAATTCTGTGAAGCTTGCATCATCATTGACATTGCGCAATTTTACGGGATTTACTAAATCTACGCGCGCCTCTTTTCCTTCAAACTTCCCATCTACAAAACTTACTTGATGATTAGAGTCGGTAAAATCAGTAGCCGTAAAAGTATGAACTTTGCCTTTAATATACGTAGCAGAATCCACACTATGCGGCAGAACACCATACGTAATATTATCCTCTTTTAAACGGGCATCAATCGTTTTCTCCCCTGTGATCTCGACGCTTTGCGCCTCATTGTATCGATTCACATACAATGAGTATAAGAAAATATTTAATATTAAAAAGACGACAATAAAAATGGATTTTGTTCTATTCCAATCCATTTTTTACACCCCCAAGCATTTCAGGTGTTAGTAAAATCCATGAACCATTACGAATAATAAACCAGCTCGGTTCTAACGTAAATAATTTTAGATTTTCATCTTGCGTTAAATAATAGCCAATAGAGATTTCATCTATATCTGATAAAACAATATTATTGAGCTTTTGAATTTTTTCAACGATCTCTGTTCCAGAAGGAAGCTCTTTAATCTCTTTTTCCGATATGTCTAAAGAGAAGTATGGTCGTCGATAGCGGAAAATGCGATTATCTCCCCATTGCGTTGTAATACGTGTCGTTGTTTGATCACTATAGACCGGGAACCCTTGTAAATAAAGCTGATAATCAATTTGATTTTTACTTGGGTTGCTTGATACATAGCGGTAATCACCTGTAAAGCCCCCATGCTCATTAATAAAATCAAAACTATCCTGGAAGAGCTTCGATGGCTCAACGCGTTCGCTACTTTCGGCAGTTGGATAGACATACGTTAATGATTTAGCCCTTGTATCGAGCGTCATAAGAGACAAGCCATCTGTATATTTTTCAAATGCCGCACTTTCAACATTACGTTGGACGACATTAGGATCTGAGAATAATACATTTTTAAATAGTCCTGGTGATAGTTCATTCATATAATACGTATATTTTACAGATTCAATTTTGTCACTCGCAACGTAAAGTGACGTATAGCCTTCACGTTCTATTTCTTTATACGGACTTTGCTGCTCTACTGGTTCAATAATATCTTTGGCAAATCGATTGGTATTTGTAATACTTACATGTGAGCGTAATAGCGATTTATTAGAACTACTAACGAAATACAACTGTACTTCTTTATTTGTGTAATTCGTCCAATCTACAATAATACGATTGAACGTTGTCTCTGGTAGCTCTTTTTCATCAAATTTAAAAATTGTACCAAGCTCTGAAAATGGAATCTCTCCGGCAAAAAATACAGTCATCCGATTATTCGCACGTATCATTTCATTAATATAGGATGGTGAAATATTATTATTTACCCGAACTAAATCGAGAATGTTCCAACCTTCGAAAACATTCATAATGTCTTTCATTGCGCCATTGGATACAGTGCCAGTAAATTTATCGTCAATGCTATATAGCGCTTTATACGGCTTAATAACATCTTCCACATTCTTTTGTGAGCCAATTAAAATTTCCTTACCCTCTGTTTGCTCAATTACATTATAATCAGGCGAATATGTCCAAATACTAAAAGTTAGCACAATACTTAGCACGACGAGTAGAAATAAAACAATGGATTTTACCGGTTCTATATATTTCATTCCCACTCACCTGCCTCATCAAAATCGTCTAATTCATATGGTAATGTGAAGAACACTGTTGTCCCGTATCCTTCTTCACTTTCAGCCCAAATCTTGCCACCATGAGCCTCAATCATTTCCCGTGCAATGGCTAATCCAAGACCTGTACCACCCATTGAACGTGCACGCGCACGATCGACACGGTAAAAACGATCAAAGATGCGTCCTACATTTTCCTTTGGAATACCCATACCATCATCTGATATCATGACCTTCAGGATATTACCTTGGACGGTAAAACCAAAGCGCACATTGCCGCCGTCTGGTGAATATTTTATAGCATTTGAAATAATATTATCAATTACTTGTGTAATCTTATCCGTATCAATTTCAACATAATACGATGTCTCTGGCAGTAATCGCTCAAAAGCAACATTTTCTGATTTAGACATTTCAAAGCGATCGATAATCCGATTAAAGAATGAGTTAAATAACACGACATCTTTATTCAATTTATAATTACTACTATCCATTCGTGATAGTTGCAATAAGTCATTCACTAAACGAATCATCCGCTCAGTCTCCGTTTGTGTAACATTTAAAAATGTTGGCGCTATATTGTCATCTTTCCATGCACCGTCAATTAAAGCCTCCAGATAACTACGCATCGTTGTTAACGGTGTACGCAGCTCATGAGATACATTCGAGACAAATTCTCTTCGCTCCATTTCAATCTTTTCCTGCTCCGTAATATCATGAAGCACTGTAATTAACCCATTAATAAACCCTGTTTCCTTTTGAATAACAGAAAAATTGGCACGTAAAATATACGGAGCATCTGCTGTACTAAAGTCCAAATTAATCGCATCATTCATATGAATTAAATCTTCAAAACTATATTCCTGATCGATTCCTAAAACGGAGGCAATTGGACGACCTAGTGTAATATCTCTTGAAATATGCAGTAACTCTAATGCTGGATCATTAATTAGTATAATGCGTCCTTTGCGGTCTGTTGCAATAACGCCATCTGTCATATTACTAAGAACGGAATCGAGTTTACGCCGTTCCGCCTCTGTCGTCGACTGCGATTCTTGCAATCGATTGGTCAAATGATTAAAGGTAATGGCAAGCTGTCCAATTTCATCGGTTCCATAGACTCGTACTTTGCGAGAAAAGTTACCCTTGGCCATTGCCTGTGCTTGTTTACGCATATCCGCAATAGGCTGGGTAATGGTACGCGCTACTAAAATACCTAAGAAAATCGTAACGACTAATGAAACGGCAGTACCACCCAAGAAAATACGGTTAATATCACTCATCTGCTCAAAAACAGATTCGATATTTGCCTCAATATAAAGCACACCAATTATTTCATCATCAGGGCCAGCACCTTCACGGATTGGCGTTGCCAACACCCAGACACGATTTCTTGTTTTATTATCGAGTTTTATAAGATCGAATAATGTTTCTGCGGATATCGCCCGACGGACAAGATCTGTATTCGAACGCTGTCCAATTAAACTTTGATTATCTACTTCTGAAGTTGCAAGTATACGCTGTCTACTATCAATTACGCGAATTTCTAAAATATCGCCCGTTGAAACATCCTTCAACCCTGTGGAAAATTCCTTTACAATCGATTTTAGACTTTCCTCAAGTGAAGGCATGCTTTCATCGCGCTCTTTCAAAATTTCTTCACGAATGCTATATTGCATCAAATCTACACGCTGAAAAATAGAGTCTTGGAAATTACTTTTTAAATTTTCCTCTAATTGTTTCGCGAAATAAATCCCTATAATTTGTAATGCTAACATGATTAACAAAATATAAATAAGTACAAGCTTGACATGAATTGATTTAAAGAAGCTTACTTTTTGCATTTCTTTTACTCCTGTTCAGGATTTCGTAAATAATACCCTACGCCACGTCGAGTGACAATCCATGCTGGATGACTTGGATTATCCTCTATTTTTTCACGAAGTCGACGAATCGTAACATCGACTGTACGTACGTCACCGAAGTAATCGTAGCCCCATACAGTTTGTAAAAGATGCTCACGCGTCATCACTTGTCCAATATGTTTTCCTAAATAATGTAGTAATTCAAACTCCCGATGTGTCAGTTCAATTGCTTCATCACGCTTCATTACCTGATAGGCGTCCGGCTGAATGACAAGAGATCCTACTACTATTTCATTTGATGCTTCTGCTTCTTCCTCAGCTGCTGGTGCAACAACTTGCAGGCGGCGCATATTTGCTTTCACACGCGCGATAAGCTCTCGTGTACTAAATGGCTTTGTTACATAATCATCGGCGCCCATTTCTAACCCTAATACCTTATCAATCTCGGATCCTTTAGCGGTTAACATAATAATAGGGAAATCGTATTTTTTTCGAATTTCTCGACAAACTTCCATACCATCTCGTTTTGGTAACATTATATCTAATAGCATTAAATCCGGTTGCTCTTCTTCAACCTTCTCTAACGCTTCATCTCCATCGTAAGCACAAATTACTTTGTAGCCTTCCTTAATTAAATTAAACTGTAAAATATCTGCGATTGGTTTTTCATCGTCAACAACTAATATTGTTTTGCTCATATATTCTCTCCCTTTCGCTATTCATCTATTCTAAACATTGTGTATTTGTAAAGTTACTACTCTTAACTCTAACATGCTTTTAGCTTCCATGCATTATTCACGAACAGTTTCCCTATTTCGACAATTATTTCTCGGGAAATATCTTTGTTCTGAAGCACACTATACAAAAAGGCAGCCCACTATTGGACTGCCTTTTACAAAAGATCCATTTCGCCCCAGCGTTATGGCGTCCAGATTTTTCAAGCTTGCTCGAACAGCTCCTCTTAAAATCTAATGACATCCGCAAAGGCTTCATTTGATTCAGTATGGGGAACCCCCTCTGAATTTATTACATTACTGACCTACATAAGATAATGGATTGACAAGCTCACCATTTTTCTCAACTTCAAAGTGTAAATGCGTACCTGTTGAATTCCCTGTAGAGCCCATAATCCCAATAACAGAACCTTTTTCAACTACTTGTCCAACGCTAACTTTAATGGAAGATAAATGTCCATATAGCGTCGTATAGCTATTATTATGATTAATAACAATGCGGTTACCATAGCTTCCAGAAATACCGGCCGCTACTACAACACCATTATCTGAAGCTAGTATATTGTAGTTACTAGGACGAGCAATATCAATTCCCCGATGGTTGGCACCCCAACGTTGCCCCATTCCACTTGAAATATAGCCCCCCACTGTTGGCCAAGCGAAGTCACCCGTGCCACGAGAAGAAATAACTTTTGTCCCTACAACTTCAATTTGATCTACTGGTTGTTGTAAGACTTTTTCTTCTAAAGCTACTTTTGACGTTCGCGTGCCATTTTCAGCAGTAATTAAGTACGAAGTTTCTTTTTTTCCGTTAAGGCCTTGCTGTTTAATCAAAGTTTCACCTTTGTACATTGTAGGGTCTTCTTCAATTATTTTTTTAAATGCAATAGTATCTGTAATTTTCTTTTCTTGTTTTACTTCAATTGTTACAAATGGTTTTGCCACTGTTACATTGAGTGCTTGTCCTATTTGTAACACTGTATCAACTGTCAGACCAGGGTTTAATGCAATTAATTCAGCAGTCGTTAAGTTATGCTTTTTAGCAACTGCTCCTAAAACATCACCTGATTGAATTTTATATAACTCTTGCTCTAGAGAACCTGTCATTAAATATTTTACTGCTTCCTCAGGCGAAACAATATTTTTTGGTGCTACCTTTTCACTGACACCTGAAATCCCTTGTTTAAACGTAATATTTAATAGGCGCGATTCACCGGATTGCAAAGCTGGTAATTCATTTAAAGATTGTTGATTTGCCAGTAAATTATCTAACTCCTGTGGTGAAACATATTGTAGCTTTAGCATGCGAATTGTTTCTTCGTAAGCAGCGGCATCTTTTAAGTAAGCGATTGGCTTATTATCTACTAATAAAGCAAAAGCAGGTGATTGTGCTACTAATGTTTGCTCTAAGTTTGCTAATGTTTCTGCATCCTTCGTTTCATTGCTAAACACTTGCTCTGGTATGATTTTCACTGCAGAATTCGCATCAATTAATATGTCTTTATATTGATTGCTTGCTTGTTGTTCTTTAGATGCAATGATTTCACGAACTGCTTTATCATCAGATACAGCGCCCATATATTCATTATCAACATAGACATGATAAATTTTATTTAATGCTTCTTTATGATTATTTTCTTTTGTAAAGCCCACATTCATTGCAAAACTTGCCATTAATACTGCAATAATTGATACTTTTTTAAAAGAAGAAAAATTGTAGGTGGATCGATAGTTTTCTTCTTTTTTATTCCAAGACGAACTCATCAATAAAGCCCCTTCCAACTTTAACCTAACATAGGATTAATTACCCACAAAGAATTTTGCACCATTATAATGTATCATAAAGAAAATGTTGTTTGAATATTTTATCCTTTTTGTAATGAAAATGTATTATTTATCTACTAATTGTTACATAATCCCTTTAATTTACAGAATCGATTCAACTCTCTGTATATTACAAATTATAAAACTTTATTCTTTTTATTTTATTTTATAAACGTTTCAAACTTATTACTTTTTACTTTTTAAATATTTCGATAAAATAAAGTAAGAGACTATTGATTGGAGCGATTGATTTGATTGATTCACAAACCTCATCGAAGGTATTAAAAGCAAAGCAACAAAAAAAGAATACAGTTCGGAAAATTACCACCAGAACAATTATGGTTGCCATCGGTGCGATTATTATGGCATTAGGACTAGAGCTATTTTTAGTACCTAACCACATTATGGATGGTGGAATCGTTGGTGTATCCATTATCGCCTCACATTTATTAAGCTTACCCCTAGGCATATTCATCTTCGTCTTGAACTTACCTTTTATCTTTTTAGGTTATAAACAAATTGGTAAAACTTTTGCACTTTCTACTGGGCTTGGCATCACCGTGCTCTCCGTTACAACAATCTTCTTACATAATCTTGAACCATTTACAACCGACACATTACTCGCCACAGTTTTCGGTGGTATGATTTTAGGCATTGGCGTTGGTATCGTTATCCGCTATGGCGGTTCTTTAGATGGAACTGAAATTTTAGCCATTTTATTTAATCGAAAGTCCCCGTTCTCGGTAGGGGAAATTATTATGTTCTTTAATCTTCTTATCTTTACCGTTGCAGGTTTCGTGTTTACGTGGGAACAAGCAATGTATTCGATTATGGCTTACTATATCGCCTATAAAATGATTGATATTGTGATACAAGGGATGGAAGAATCTAAATCTGTATATATTATTAGTGATGAGATTGATGAGATCGGTCAAACAATTATGGACCGACTTGGTCGTGGGGTTACTTTTCTTCACGGTGAGGGTGCCTATACTGGCAATGACAAAAAGGTCATTTTTACAGTTATTACGCGCTTAGAAGAATCCAAATTGAAAACAATTGTCGCTGAGATAGATAGTCATGCATTCCTCGCAATAGGAAATATTGCAGAAGTAAAAGGTGGCCGCTTCAAGAAGAAGGATATTCACTAAAATAGTACACGAAAGAGCGCGTACCCATTTTGGCACGCGCTTTATTAATTATTACGTTTAGGAAACAATAAATAAGAAACAACACTTGTTGATTGGAGTGGAGAGCGGCGACTCCTGCGGGAACGCACAGAACGTAAGACGCAACAAACCGCGCGCTAGCGAGGGTTGCGGCTTACGTTGTGCCCGCGGAAAGCGCCGCACGCAACGGAAATCAACGGCAGTAGCTTTTACTATTATTTATGCTTCCCAAATGTCTACTAACACATTTGTTTGTTCGCGACCAGGGCCTACAGAGAAGGTAGCAATTTGGATGCCCGTTAATTCACTTACGCGTTCAACGTAACGGCGTGCATTCTCTGGTAACTCTTCTAATGTACGGCAGCCTGTAATATCTTCTGACCAGCCTGGAAGCTCTTCATAAATAGGTTCACATTGTTCGATAATATGAAGATTTGCTGGATACTCTGTAATTGTTTCGTCTTTATATTTATAAGCCGTACAGATTTTCACTGTCTCTAAGCCCGATAACACATCAATAGAGTTTAGTGAAAGATGTGTAATACCACTTACACGGCGTGAGTGGCGAACGACAACTGTATCAAACCAGCCTACACGGCGTGGGCGTCCAGTTGTTGTACCGTATTCACGACCTACCTCACGAATTTGTTGACCAACTTCATCAAATAGTTCTGTTGGGAACGGGCCATCTCCTACACGTGACGTATAGGCTTTACATACGCCAATTACACTTGTAACTTTCGATGGGCCAACACCTGAACCAATAGCAACGCCACCTGCAACAGGGTTTGAAGATGTAACAAATGGATATGTTCCTTGATCGACATCCAGTAAAATACCTTGTGCGCCTTCAAATAATACTTTGCCGCCCTCGTCTATCACATCATTTAAAATTTTTGAAGTATCCGTTACATATTTTGCGATTTCTTGTCCATAACCGTAATATTCCTCGAAAATTTCTTCGAATGTAATTCCTTCAACTTCGTAAAATTTCTCAAACAATTTATTTTTAATTGCTAAATTATGACGTAGTTTTTCTTCGAATACTTCTTTATCTAATAAATCAGCCATACGAATACCGATACGTGCTACTTTATCTTGATAACATGGACCGATTCCTTTGCAAGTTGTACCGATTTTATTATCGCCACGGCTTTCTTCATCTGCAATATCTTGTTTAATGTGATATGGCAAAATGACATGAGCACGATTTGAAATGCGAAGATTATCTGTATTAATGCCTCGCTCTTGAAGTCCTTTTAACTCTGTTACAAGCGACTTTGGATTAACTACCATCCCATTCCCCATTACAGAAGTTTTTTCTTTGTAGAAAATACCTGATGGAATTAAATGAAGTTTATATGTTTCACCATCGATTTTAATGGTATGGCCTGCATTATCGCCACCTGCAAAACGCGCGATTGCATCTGCCTTTTGTGAAAGGAAATCGGTAATTTTACCTTTCCCTTCGTCTCCCCACTGTGTTCCTACAACTACAACTGATGTCATAATCAGCACCTCCGTTAGATACAAATTGTATCTCATTAATCAAGCCGTAAATTATTGTAACAATGATAGAAACGACTCGTCAACAAAAAATAGTTAAAAACACGAACATAAAATCAATTACTATGATTTAACGTTCGTGTTTAATGACGGAATGGTATGAATATTATCTCTTTTTTAGATAAATATTACTAATCACGTGGAGGTGGTGGTGGCATTTGTGACCAATCCACGTTAATAAATTTATTGAATTCCTTTTTAAAAGCAAGTGTAACTGTTCCTGTTGGACCGTTACGCTGTTTAGCGATTATAATTTCAATCATATTTTTACTCTCGGACTCTTTATCGTAATAATCATCACGATATAAGAAGGCAACAATATCGGCATCCTGCTCAATACTTCCTGATTCACGCAAGTCACTCATCATTGGTCGCTTATCTTGACGTTGTTCTACACCACGTGATAACTGAGATAATGCAATAACAGGTACTTTTAATTCACGCGCTAATCCTTTTAACGAACGTGAAATCTCAGATACTTCCTGTTGACGGTTTTCACCTGGCTTACCACTACCTTGAATAAGCTGTAAGTAATCGATTAGAATCATTCCAAGTCCATGCTCCTGTGCTAAACGTCTACACTTTGCTCGAATTTCATTGATACGTACACCTGGTGTATCATCAATAAAAATACCCGAATTCGATAAACTTCCCATTGCCATCGTTAGTTTACCCCAATCTTCGGTTGTTAAAGCACCAGTACGTAAAACTTGTGCATCAATATTTCCTTCCGCACAAAGCATACGCATGATTAATTGCTCCGCACCCATCTCTAATGAGAAGATGGCAACATTTTCACGTGCTTGTACAGCAACACTTTGTGCAACATTTAGCGCAAAAGCCGTTTTCCCTACAGAAGGTCGTGCCGCAACAATAATTAAGTCATTACGTTGGAAGCCCGCTGTAATATTGTCTAAATCACGGAATCCTGTTGGTATACCCGTAACATCGCCTTTTCGTGATTGTAGCTGCTCGATATTATCGAACGTTTCTACTAAAACGTCTTTTACATGTTTAAAGTCGCCAGCATTTTTGCGGTTGGCGACCTCCATCATTTTCTTTTCTGCTTCGCCAAGTAGTGCTTCTACTTCGTCTTCACGTGTGTAGCCATCTTCAACTATTTTGGTAGCTACACGGATTAAACGGCGTAAGAGCGCTTTTTCCTCAACAATTTTAGCATAGTGAGCAATGTTTGCCGCCGTAGGGACAGCATTGGCGAGCTCTAGTAAATACGATAGCCCGCCAACATCCTCAATCTCTTTTTTTGCTGATAATTCCTCAGTAACTGTTACAACATCTATCGCTTTTCCTTGATCACTTAAACGCAGCATTGTTTCAAAAATCTTTTTATGTGCGTTTTGGTAAAAATCATCAGCAAGCAGTATTTCTGATGCCGTGATTAGTGCCTGTGGTTCTAGAAAAATGGCACCGATAACCGATTGCTCCGCTTCCCGGTTATGCGGTGGAACGCGGTCTATCATCGGTTCATTCATGGATAGTCGCCCCTTATTCTTCCGTTACTTGCACTTTTAATGTTGCTGATACTTCGTGGTGTAGTTTTACAGGTACATTTGTAAAGCCTAGTGCACGGATTCCTTCAGGTAAAGTCATTTTACGCTTATCTATTTTAATGCCATGTACTTTTTGAAGTGCTTCAGCAATCTGCTTTGTAGAAACTGAACCAAATAGGCGACCGCCATCACCTGATTTTGCTTTTAATTCTACAGTTAAAGCTTCTAGCTTTTCTTTTAAAGCTTGTGCTTCAGCTAATTCTGCTGCCGCATTTTTTTGTTCTAATTTTTTTTGACCCTCTAATTGGCTCATTGCTTGGGCATTTGCTTCAGCCGCGTAACCATTTTTAATTAAGAAGTTTTGTGCGTAGCCATCTGCAACATTTTTAACTTCACCTTTTTTTCCTTTACCTTTTACATCTTTTAAAAATACTACTTTCATAATTCAGAACTCCCTTCGAGTACCTCATATATGGCCTCTTCTAAATATTTTTTAACCTCATCTATGGAAAGTGCGTCTAATTGGCAAGCTGCATTTGTTAAATGTCCGCCACCGCCAAGCCTTTCCATGATAAGCTGTACATTTATTTCACCTAGCGATCTTGCACTAATCCCTATTTTACCATCAGAGCGATGGGCAATGACGAAAGATGCGTTTACGTCTTTCATCGTTAATAAAATATCAGCTGTTTGTGCGATTAATACAGAATCATAAATTTTACCATCTTCACCGACTGCTACTGCAATACCTGGCTTGACGAATTTGACCGTTTGTACAATTTTTGATCGTTCGATGTACGTAATAATATCTTCTTTTAAGAGCCTCTGTACTAAAACGGTATCGGCTCCATTTGTTCGTAAATAAGAAGCTGCCTCAAACGTACGTGCACCAGTGCGCAGTGTGAAACTCTTTGTATCAACAATAATGCCAGCTAACAACGCTGTCGCCTCTAACATATTAATTTTTGCTCGCTTTGGCTGATACTCTAGCAATTCTGTTACAAGCTCAGCGGTAGATGAAGCATAAGGCTCCATATAGACAAGTGTTGGATTTTCAATAAAGTCTTCACTACGACGGTGATGGTCAATCACGACTACTTTTTCCGCCAGCTTTAATAAGTGTGGGTCGATGACTAAATTAGGCTTATGCGTATCCACTATAATAAGTAAAGATTTCTCAGTCATTTTGCCTGCAACTTCTTCTGGTGTTAAGAAATGTTCATAGAAGTCGGATTTCGTTTCAATTTCATTCATTAAACGGGTTACACTACCGTTTAATTCATCAAAATTAATGACAACATAACCTTTTACATCATTCATTTGTGCCATTTTGCGAACCCCGACAGATGCACCGATTGAGTCCATATCAGGGTTTTTATGCCCCATAACAAACACTTGGTCACTGTCTTGGATTAAATCGCGTAATGCATGTGAAATAACGCGCGCTCTTACACGGGTACGTTTTTCTACAGGGTTGGTTTTGCCACCGTAAAATTTCAGCTTTCCAGTAGGTTGCTTGATAGCTACCTGATCCCCGCCACGACCTAATACTAGGTCAAGGCTTGATTGAGCTAGCTCACCAAGCTCCACTAATGAAGAAGAGCCTGCACCGACGCCAATACTAAGCGTTAGCGACAGATTTTTTTGCGCTGTCTTTTCTCGGATTGTATCTAAAATAGTAAATTTCTTCTTTTCTAGCTCCGTTAAAATCGACTCATTTAACACTGCTAAAAAACGATCCGATGAAATTCGTTTTACAAAAATGCCATGCTCCGCTGCCCAGTCGTTAACAATGGATGTAACCATCGTGTTAGTTAAGCTACGCGGTTGATCGTCCATTGCTTGTGTAATTTCATCATAGTTATCAACAAATAATATGGCAATGACTGTGCGGTCTGCAAAGTATTGTTTTTCAATAGCGATTTGTTCCGTAATATCGAAGAAGTATAATAAGCGCTCCTCTTCTTTATAAAAGACACGGTATTTGCGATCACGAAGCGTTATCGTTGCTTCTTTAGTTTCCTCGGTCTTCATTAGTACATAGATGTCATCGGATATATTGACGATGCCCTCACCAACTAATGACTCATTATCTAACACATTTTGCATATATGGGTTTGACCACTCGATTTCATACTCTTCATTCACTAGTAAGATTCCGATTGGCATTTCAAGCAAAGCCTCTTCTCCAACCTTTTTCATGCGGAAGGAAATAGACTCTATATGCTTTTCTGTCTCTTCAAAAGTACTTTGTTCAATTTTCCATGTATAGACCATTAACACTGCAAAGCCTATGCCATAGCCCAAACCTATTCCGATATTCCAAATACAAAGAAGCGCGAACGTCACGATACCAAAAATGGAAAGAACAAAAAGCGGATAGCGGATTGGTCGTTTTCTAAAAGTTCCCATTACATCAGCCCCTTATTCCTTAGTCTTCCCTTTCACAAGTGAACGCACGTCGAAACCTAAATCGATAATACCGAGTAAAATAATAAATGATGACAGTGGAATGGCTAATATAGTAGCAATCCATTTGACAACACTCGGCATGCCTTTGGTCGCAATGAAGTAATGGATAAACGCTATCCCTTGAAGGATAAATAACATCCATAAAATATATGACACATTTAATACAATAACATCTAGCATAGAGCCTGCTTCTGGACGTATAAATAGGTTAATACACAAAATAATCATGTAATACCATAAAATCGAGCGTGGTAGTCGCAAATGTTGAAACGCTGGAAATTTCGGGACTGCTAAACCTAGCCGTTTTAAAATCGGTAAATTTAATGTAATCACAATAAACGCGATTAAAAATGCGGAAATTGTTACTGTCGATGGTACCGTTAGCTCCATTGCTCTAAGCGTAGCCTCCAATTTTTCAGGTTGGAAGGCGTATTGACCCGTCATACTTTTAGCAAGCTCATTGGATTGCTCGTAACTATCACGCGCAACTTTCAAACTTATTTCAACGACGTTAATTTTCGCTATTTGCACAAATGCTAAATAGACAAGCGCTGACGATAAAAGTACCGCGACACCTGTTGACATGAATAAATAAAGTTTACTCTTCTTTAATTGAATTCCATTACCTATAACTACCCCAAGTAACGCCGTAATAAAGGCGAATGGTAGCATGAACAGTCCACTCGTTAGCATTGTTAAAATACAGCCAACAATTGCTACGAATATCGATGCGGAACGCTTGTAATGTGCACTATACCAAGCAATCGGTAATGGAGAAAAAATTAAGGCAATGATAAAAATAATTGGTATATACGTTGCAATCATCATTAAGATTGTAAACATTGCAACCATCATTGAGCCTTGTACAAGCGCCTTTGTTTGATTATTCGGCATTGAAAACCTTCCTTTTTGTCTGTCAAACTTACTAAACTTTATTGTACCATTTTTTCACCCTATTGAACAAAAATCGCTAAGACTGTCTAGATGCTTTTTGATGAATTCATGACAAAAGTAAAGTTTTTTAGTCCAAACAAGGGTATTGCCATTGAATTTTACTGCTTTTAGGGGATGAAAGATAAAGGCAAATTAAAAAATGAGTCCGGTGCAATACCGAACTCACATGATCGACATTCAACGAATAATGGCTATGTAGCGCTTACCGTTTGGGCGTTTAACAACATCCCCTCCGAACTCATCAAATATTCTTGATCTGCATATTGAGAACTTAAATGACTATGCGTAGCCATCACGATCGTCGTGTCATTGCCACATAGCCTTTTAAAAAGATTAAACACTAACCTAGTCGTATCGTCGTCCAATGACCCAGTTGGCTCATCTGCTATTAACAATGTAGGCTTTTTAATGAGTGCTCTAATGACCCCTACCCGTTGCCTTTCTCCCCCGGATAGCTTTTCAATTTTTTTATCAAGTAAATGGTCAATTTTTAAATATGCACTCAGCTCATCGCTATAGGCTATGCTTTGCTTTTTATCATATTTACCTAATACTAATGGTGCCAGTATATTTTCCCGAACTGTGAGGTTACGAATCATTGGATTGTATTGTGAGATATAGCCGATTCGACTGCCTCTTATATTCGAGAGTTCATTAAGACCTTGCTTATGCATTTCGATACCATCCATTATGTACTGGCCACTATCTGCCTTTTCAAGTCCTGCAAAAATATTAAGCAGCGTGCTTTTGCCGACACCGCTTGGTCCTTTTATAGAGATAAATTGTTTACCGGCGACTTTTAAATTAATGTTATTTAATATCGTTTTTTCATTATACGCTTTTACTATGTTATCTAATGTAATGAAGCCTTTGATATTAATCACCCTTTAACTTTTCAATAATATTCGTTGTTGCTAATAAGTTATTCACTAACATATAAACAACGACATTGAATACCAACCAAACCATGAACCCGGCAATTATTAAAATGGATAGTATTGTAGTGTCTTGCATAAATACAACGGTGCACAACAATGCTAATCCTATACTCAAGCCATTGAGAATTGAAAATTCAAATTGGATCGTTTTCTTGATCTTATGATTTGTAACACCACTCATAATGAACACTAAATACGTATCGAATTGTCTTTTTATAAAGCTTTTAACAAACAAATAGAAAGCACACAAAATAAAAATAAATACAACACCCGATATTGTAACAATAAGTGTTTGATTAGTTTCAATCATTTTATATAAAAGATCAACTGCTAGCGAATTCGCACCAATAATTTGAAAATCAGTGAAATTCGTAAATTTTTCTATCTCTCCAATTTCCTTTCTTACTTCAAGTGCGTTTAAGTTGGTCATTAAAATACCACCCATTTTGCTTAAAAGAAGTGCCCTAAAGAATACTTCATTTACCTCCGTTTTTTGTAACAATTCAGAAGGCTGTTCGGAAAGCGACATGGATGGCAGCAAGATATAACGATTGAGTACTTGCTGCGGTTCATTTTTAGTGAAAATAAATGAATTTTCCTTGGCAAAGCCTACGACTCGCCCAATAAATTTTTCAAAATAATAATGAATCTCTAATTGGTCATGCAACTTATAGTATGGACGATAGTCAGAGCCGAGAATAACAGGTATTTCCTTTCTCCCTGCTACATAGATATAAGCGGAATCCTCAAATGGCTGTCCTTCCATCAGTTCAACGTTATTATAATCAAATACAGATTTAGTCACTTGTATCGATTTAGTGGTTTGATATAACGCACCTTCGAACTCATAAATATCATTAGTAGAGCCCCATTCATAATAGGCGGAGAACTTCTTATCAGGAGGATATTCTTTTAAGCCTATTTGTTGCGATACGGCATTATAAAAAACAACTTTACTATTTTTAAATACCCCATTATTAAAATCATTGAGGATATCATAGTTTTTTACATTTGTAAAAAATTCAATTTCTCTTTCGCCGATTAAATCATCCGAAATTTGATAAATGTTGTAGTTATGAAATTTATTTGCTGTACGTATTTCTATTTTCGAAATGTTTAGATTTACTAACAGTACAAATAAAACGACAGAAAATAGAAATGAAAGTAATCCTGTTATCAACGTAAACAATTTTTTATTTTTTAGTAGAAGTCTAGTTGTATTCAAAATGATCTTACTCCTTTTTTAATCAAGGACTTTGTCATTAGTAGACAGGCTAAAAAATACCCTATAATTGTTATGAACATATAGAAAACAGCTTGGTAGTACCAATGACTACCCCAAATAAAATAGAAGTGATTAACTGCGATTAATACTAAAGATTCCAATATCATTATCACGAATAGCGCAATGAATTCTGCTATAAAAACTTTATGAAATATGATGTGCCATTTCCCACCTGCTAAATACAATATTTGCACAATTGATTTTTTACTTTGAATGGCATAATAGACTGTAACAGCTTGCGCAATAATGACAAACAGTACAGAAATAAGTAAGAACCCATTTAAAAGAACATTTGACTTTAATATAGCAGTTCCTCTATCTTCGTTTTCAAGTAGCTGATAACTCGTATTAGGGAACATTTTTTGCATCAATTTATATGGATTTCCACTTTCTACATTGAGAATAAACTTTGTTCCATTGGCCAAATTGATTTGTTGAGTTTTTGATATATACCAGGCCTCCCTATTCAAATAAGAGCCAGGTGTGGCAAATTGGCCAATAACGAGGCTTCTCATATTTTTTGAAAGGGTCCCTTCAGGAAAAACAGTACCTGTAATGATATAGTCTTTTGACCGTGGCTGTTTGTTATAGCTTATAGGTGGCAACTTTACTGACTTGTGAATATAAATATATTTAAAATGTGGATTGTCTAGTTTATATTGCATTAACAAATAAGGCTCTTTTAAGTCGATGTCTAGTGAGCGCTCTTCAGTATTGATAATGAATTCAACGGCATTTTTGTTGATATAGCCATTGTTAATCATATTGGTATAGCTAACAGAGTCCATTATATAAAGCAAGGCAGCGGTGCTAGTAAACAATAGTAACGTTAGTAACAAAAACTTAGTGGATACTATATATTTTTTCATCCCGTTAAATTGCAAGAAAGAGATAATCAATTGATTATCTCTTCGTGTATGTTATTTTCCGTAGTACGTTTTCGCAACCCAGCCTAAGTCGCCAGGGTGCCAACCGCTAATTGCCTGTGTTGTACCGAAACCCCATACACGGCCGCTATCTGCTTCTGCGCGACCCGAAATAGCCGATTCGTAACGAGCTCTAGAATAATGGTATACTCCAGGCCAAGTTGTGTCTGCAATGACCCGCTCATAAACAGCTGAACCTCTTCTTGTATACTCTTTCGTTGCCCTATGTATAGGGTTACTAGCAGCAAATGAAGAAAAACCACTATCTTGCCGAACAGTAAAATAGCCCGTATCTTCGCTCCACCCGCCATAAATCGTTGGGTCATCTAGTGTTACTGCATTTGCTGAAGATAAAATTGTGCCGCTTAAACTTAATGTAAGTGCACTTACCAACATCCATTTTGTAGTTTTCAATGTAAACACCCCTTGATTTACAAAATAAATTTGATAATTTTTAATATTATAATAAATAGTGATATATTTATTTGTCAATATTCAAAATTAAATGAAAATTGATAGCCATTTTATTTAATTATCTATATACATCGGCTACTGCTTGTCGGGCTTATTTAGTGTCTGTTTTCAATGGAAAAAAGCACAATAAGGCTATTAACCTTGTTGTGCTTAACAAGCTTATTTAGATTAAAATTCTAATAGGAGAAACTTTGATAGCTGACGTTAATTTACGTTAGTACTTAGGTTAATGTCAGCTACGCGACGTGATAAGATTTCATCGCGCTAGAAATCGATAACACCTATTTCAAAATATATGGCTAACAGAACGTGCATTGTCTAGCAAATCCCTTACTCTTTCCAAAACTGTTCAAGGAGAATTACAATCATCGTCCCTACAAGTATTCCATTACTTAAAATATATTGTAAGTAATGCGGAATTTCTATAAATGTACTTTCCGGAAGAAACATTATTCCTAAACTGATTAATAAAGTTATTCCTAATATAGTTAATCGACGTTGGTTTAATTTTTCACTTAAAATAGTTTGAAATGCAATACCTATCAATTGGACAAATGTTGCTAAAACTGCGGCATTTGCTATCGGACCCGGTAGCAAGGATATAAACCCTACAACCGAGGGAACAAAGGAAATTACCGCTAATATGAAACTTGCTATAAGAAATGGCTTTACTTTCTTTTGTCCAGTTAGTTGAATAAATCCTGCTGAAGCAGGTAACGGTACAATGCCAATTGTAGAAAACAAAGACGAGATAAGATGTGATATACCTCCGATGCCAACACCTCTGTTCAGTGTTTGCTTTTCATTTTCATTAGATAAAGGAGCCAGTTGTTTTACTGCTGAAATAGCGGCTATCGTATTTGCAACTAAAAGAAAAGTAAATAAAGTTGCAGTTAAAGTCATTCCAATATCGAACCTAGGCATGCCCCAAGCAAATATTTCTGGTAACTTAACAAACGATGTGTGAGTAGGCATTTGCAATGGTTTGCCTACTACAACATACAAGAGCCAGCCACATGAAATACCAAGTAACACAGCATAATTTTTTATCCACCCTATCCCTTTGATTGATAAGAAAGTAATAATGGCAAAAACAAAGACAGCAATAGTACCTGTTGCATAGTCAGGATGCGTTTCAGTTCCTTGTAATCCCAACATTCCTTTGAGTAGCACACCACTAAGTTGAAGAGCCAAGATTAAAAGAAAGGTTCCTGTAACTAATGGTGTAAATAATCTTAGAAATCGATGCACAAGTCCTGTTGCACCAAGGAAGAATAGTAATAGACCTGCAATTATTAATCCACCTTCTAAAATTTGCAATGCATCTTTTGTACTTTGTCCTTGATTCAGAGCTATCTGTCCCAAGATGACAAAAATGCTTACCCACGAACCTGCTGGACCATCTGCAATGGGATAACCATGTCCTAACCAAGCTTGTATAAACGAGCTTACTCCCACAACTAAAAAGGTCCGCTGCATTAATGTTGAAATCTCTTCAATTGATAAATGAAATAGGCCACCAATAATGATAGGTAATGCAATTGCATTTGCTAATAAAAAAATAAGCCATTGTAAAATACTAAAACTGGTATCAAGATATTTTTTATTCATATTATTCTCCTTTAAAAAAGAATGTCATAAAAAATCCATCCAGTGAGATACAAGGATGGATTTTTTGTTTTAAAATTATATATGATTAGGCTTTTGCAATTTATTTAAACTTTAGTAATTACCATGTACGGAATGGTAGGAATTTACCGTTAAGTGTAATAACGATACGTGGGTCGCCACCTTTAGGATCTTCTTGTGTGTCTACACCTAGGTTAAAGTTAATTGCACTCATAACACCTTCTCCGACTTTCTCGAGAATTAATTCTCGAAGCGTTGGAGCGTATTGTAACATCATTTCATATAATCGATATAAGATTGGGTCTGTAGGAGGCATTTGCATTACTTCACCGCGCAGTGGAATAACTGTTAATGCTTGAACTACTTCTTCATCTAACTCTAATAGTTGACCTACTTTTTCTGCTTCTGGACGAGTCATTGTAGCTTGTCCTAATAGTGCAGTTACAACCCAAGTCTCAGAGTTTTCACTTACCTTTGAAATTTCTTCCCATGTTAAACCTTTTGCAATTTTGGCATCCATAATTTTTTGCGTTGCTTCTTTTCTATTCATAACTAATAACTTCCTTCCATCTAATAAATTATTTTGTTTCACCATTTAATGCTTTATATCCATCAACTACTACATCCAATTTGCCTGTATGAGGGTCAATCACTAAACCATGTACAGGAACATCTTTTGGAATCAGTGGGTGGTTTCTTACTAAATCAACATTCGCTTGCGTTGAATCGCAGACATCATCAAATCCAAATAACCATTTTTCAAGGTCAACACCAGCGTATTCAATTGCTGATAAAATTTCTGGTGTAGCTGCCCCACGATCTAATATTTTTTGAAGTGTTCCACGTGGATTGGATTGGCTAGCACCACATCTATGGTGTCCGATAAGGAATATTTCATCTGCGTTTAGATCGTATACGGATGCTACAACACTTTGCATCACACTATCGAAAGCTGATGGAATTTTACCACCAGCATTTCTAATAACTTTTGCATCACCATCGTGTATGTCTAAAGCTTTTGGCAGTAGCTCAATTAAACGAGCATCCATGCAAGAAACAACTACCATACGCTTTTTAGGCAATTTTGTCGCTTCACGTGGGGCATATTCTTTATTTCCCACAAATTGTTCATTGAATGCTAAAATTTCTTGTAATAACATATTTTTAACCTCCTTCAAATCTAGATGTATTATTGTTACGTCCTCTATGTTTTAAGTAAATAAAACTAATAAATAATGTGATGTAAGAGGATAAACTAAGTATAGTGAATTGTATCGATAAGCAGAATAAGTTGGCGAAACGCTTTCTGACGTTCTACTTTCATGATGAAAGGAATGATTTAAATCATTGATCAAACAGATTTGGAGATTCTGAAATTATTAAGCGAAAACTCAAGAATACAATGGAAAGAACTTGGTCAAAAAATACACATGACGGGGCAGGCTGTAGGAAACCGCATTCGAAGATTAGAGGATATAGGAGTTATTGAACAATATACAATCGCCATAAATCGAATGAAATTAGGTCAATTATTGACAGCATTTATTACGGTATTCGTAAAAACAACTAATCATCAGGAATTTAAAAATTTCTTTCAAGAGGAAGAAGCAATTTCTGAAGTACACCGTACAAGTGGTGATGGTTGTTATTTATTAAAAACACATTTTGCTTCAAATGAAGACTTAGATATCTTTCTAGAACGACTCTTAAAGTACGGAAACTATCGTGTTAACTTATCAATAGGAAAGTTAAAATAATGACCAATAAGTAGAGCCTTACTACAATTTTTGTGTAGTAAGGCTCCACTTTTTGGTCTTTTAAATATGTAAGATGACTGCAAAACTCATCAGATTGTTAACCATCCCTAATTAAAATAAAAAAAGTACAACAGAGGTTTATTAACCTTTGTTGTACTTTCACAACTCTTATTTATCTTCAGATACGAATGGAAGTAATCCCATAATACGAGAAACTTTGATAGCTGAAGTTAATTTACGTTGGTACTTAGCGCTAGTGCCAGTTACGCGACGTGGTAAGATTTTACCGCGCTCAGAGATGAATTTTTTAAGTAAATCCACATCTTTATAGTCGATATGCGTAATGTTATTAGCAGTGAAGTAGCAAACTTTACGGCGTTTGCGGCCTCCGCGACGTGGTGCCATAGTGATGTCTCCTCCTTATAAGTTTATAGTTTTTGTAGATTAAAGATTAGAACGGAAGATCGTCTTCAGATACTTCAATTGGTCCCTTGCTGTTCGCAAATGGGTCTTCATCTACTCGTGTATAGTTCGGCTGATTCATCGGTGGTTGATTTTGTTGATAAGAAGCACCGCCGCCAAACGAACCTTGCTGAGGCATCGCGCCACCATACTGTTGTTGTGGTTGTCCACCGCCATATGACGGCTGACTATTTGCGTAAGATTGTCCACCGTATTGGTTAGATGCAGGAGCACCTCCACCACTACGAGGTTCTAAAAACTGTACGCTATCTGCCACAACATCAGTTGTATATACACGCTTACCGTCTTGTCCTTCATAGCTACCTGTTTGGATACGACCTTCTACTCCAATTAAACTTCCTTTTTTCATGAAGTTCGCTAAGTTTTCAGCCTGTTTACGCCAAGCAACACAGCTAATGAAATCTGCTTCTTTTTCACCTTGTTGATTTGAGAATGTACGATTTACAGCTACTGTAAATCGAGTAGACGCAATACCATTCGGTGTGTAGCGCAGCTCAGGGTCTTTTGTTAGTCTTCCAACTAATACGACACGATTTATCATCAGAATGCAACCTCCTTTTCAGCATTTTGTTTAAAATTATTTTGCTTCTTCGCGTACTGCAATGTGACGAATGATATCTTCGCTGATATTAGCAAGACGTGTGTATTCGTTGATTGCTTCTGAAGGAGCGTTTACTTTTACGATTTGGTAGTAACCTTCGCGGAAGTCTTGAATCTCGTAAGCTAAGCGGCGTTTGCCCCACTCTTTTGCTTCGATGACTTCAGCACCGTTAGAAGTTAAGATTTCGTTGAAACGTTCAACTAAAGCTTTCTTCGCTTCGTCTTCAATGTTTGGACGTACAATGTACATTAATTCGTATTTTCTCATCTGTTTACACCTCCTTATGGACTCAGGCTCTCCTGTTTGCAGGGAGCAAGGAGTAAGCAATAAATATTACTCACATCAATGAATTGTAACACATTGGCATCTGTCTTTCAAGTCGCAAACTAATAATTCATTCGATATAATAAAGTTGATGAAATTATAAAGGAGGACGATTATGCTACCAGATCAAGAACCTCATGTAATTGAATTAGATATTAAGAAACTAATGATGGACAGTGTGGTCATCACTAGCGGTCTCTCCATTTTATTTATTGCCATACAATATATTTGTTTAAAAGATTTTGAGTTTTCCCTTTGGCGTATGGTAAGCGGTTTTATCCTTTTTGTCCTACTGTATATCGTGCTCATTATTTTGCATGAAGTTTTTCATTTAATAGGGTTTATAGTCTTTGGTGGTGTGCCCTATAAATCATTAAAATATGGTATTAATTTAGAGCTCGGAATTGCCTATGCAACGACCGACCAGCTACTCCCTAATCATGCAATGAAAAAAGCATTATTATTACCATTTTGGACAACTGGTATTGTACCAACGGTTGCTGGTTTTTATTTCAATAGTACTGTCTTACTGCTTGCTGGTGCCTTTTTAATTGCTGGTGCAGTAGGAGATTTCGCTATGTATAAAGAATTGCGCAAATATCCTAAAAATGCACTTATACAGGATGATCCTCAATTACCAAGGCTTTATGTGTATGCTCCACCAAAAAAATCATTATCTCAAAAGTAAACTTACGGTGTTAAAAAACCGTGTTGTGCAGCTGTACATAGATTTCTCCAAATACGATTAATAGTAGCCGTCTCGATAATAGCATCCATGCCAAGACTGCGAATCATATTGTTTGCGATATCCACACAGACGGCTGCACTTTCCTTACTCATTAACGTAAAATCTTGAATTTGTTGTGCTGTCAGTTCAATTTGTTGCTGATGTTGTAGCCAATAAGCTGACAGTATAGCGTAAAATTGCTCTTCCACTTGTCGAAAACGCTTTTGTTGTTGCATAAATAGAAATTGCAATGCGCCAATACGTTCAGCACGATGTAATTGTTTAGTTTTTTGCTCGATCAGCAACTGAGCCTCTTCTAAAAAGTTTTCTGTAATGCCAAGGCAAACGCTTAAAAAAGAAGCTTCTGCAAATGTGCCGAACGGAAAACTATGGACGGCATTACTGTAATGATTTTTACAAATACCTAACTGAAATGTTTTATCGTTCGGTATCCACACATTATGAACACGAATTGTATGGCTTGCTGTAGCTTTTAACCCCATCGCTTGCCAATCATTAACGATTTCTACTTGGTCGCGATTCACAGCACAACTAATGATGTTATCTGTCATGACTCCATCTTCTTTGACAAAACAATTGATGGTAAACGTTGTTGCGTAATCAGCACCGCTACAAAATCTCCATTGCCCTGTTACAACATAGCCATTAGCTACTTTTACAGCAGTGCCATTGGGATAGCCACTCCCCGCTATTACAGCATCATTTGGTGAAAAAATCTTTTCACCTATTTCTTGCGTTAATGTTGGAATAAACAAATTACCACCTGTTCCTATCGTCACGAGCCACCCAAAGTTGCCATCAATAGCAGACATGCGCTGAAACACTTTGATGCCTTCTAGTAAATCTAAATCTTTCCCACCTAATTCCTTTGCTATAAACAGTTTAAACAATTGTTGCTCGTAAATAATGTCTAATATATCTTGCGGCAACTTTCCTAGCTGTTCGATTTCTAGTGCTCGTTCTTTTACTTCTAATAAGTCCATAGTGCCCCCCTTTTTTTGGAATTAGAAAATTCTGATATTTATATAGCCAAAAATAGGCTTTCCCAAACGTCCATCCAACGTTAAGAAAAGCCTATTTCGTTTATCTAAAAATTACGAATTAGACGTTAAAGCGGAATAACATGATATCGCCGTCTTGTACAATGTATTCTTTACCTTCAAGACGTACTTTACCAGCCTCTTTCGCAGCAGCTTGTGAACCTGCTTCGACTAAATCATCGAAAGCTACTGTTTCTGCACGAATAAATCCACGTTCAAAGTCAGTATGAATAATACCAGCACATTGTGGTGCTTTCATGCCTTTACGGAATGTCCATGCACGAACTTCTTGTACCCCAGCAGTGAAGTAAGTAGCAAGACCTAATAAATCATAAGAAGTACGAATTAGTTGATCCAGACCTGATTCTTTAATGCCTAGTTCTTCTAAGAACATCGCTTTTTCTTCATCGTCAAGCTCTGAAATTTCTTCTTCAATTTTTGCGCAAATTGTAATGACTTGCGCACCTTCAGCTGATGCATATTCACGTACCTTTTGAACATATTCATTATTATCAGCATCTGCCACTTCGTCCTCTGATACATTGGCAACATACAGCATTGGTTTAATCGTTAATAGGTGTAGACCTTTAATAACTTTTAACTCGTCTTCTGAAAGCTCAGCCGCACGAGCAGGTCGACCGTTTTCTAATTCAGCTTTGATTTTAAGAAGAATTGGTTCTTCCACCATCGCTTCTTTATCTTTTTGTTTCGCCATTTTGCTTACACGTTGTAAACGTTTATCAACTGATTCTAAATCAGCAAGCGCAAGCTCTAAGTTAATGACTTCAATATCATCAATTGGATCTACTGCACCAGATACGTGCGTAATATTTTCGTCTACAAAGCAACGTACGACTTGGCAAATTGCATCTACTTCACGAATATGAGCTAGGAATTTGTTTCCTAAACCTTCTCCTTTAGACGCACCTTTTACGATACCAGCAATATCTGTAAATTCAAATGCTGTTGGTACGGTCTTTTTTGGTACAACTAACTCCGTCAATTTATCTAAGCGTGCATCTGGTACTTCAACGATTCCTACGTTTGGATCGATTGTTGCGAATGGATAGTTGGCAGCTAAAGCGCCCGCTTTTGTAATTGCGTTAAATAGTGTTGATTTTCCGACGTTAGGTAAACCAACGATTCCAGCTGTTAATGCCATAAATGGACACAACCTTTCTATACTCAGTTCAATTTTGTTCTGTTTATCTCGTTCATAACGAGTGCTAAGTTTCTTACTTCAAAGTGTGCGTAAGCATTAACGCAGTACTTTTAGAATATAACATAAATAAATCGGTGCCATTTAAGTACCACCGCGTAATGGCGTCCAGATTTTTTCCGCGCCTGCTCGAAATGCTCGTCTGAAAATCCGTGACATCCGCAGGGGTAATTAAATTAACCAAGGTTGAATCCCCAATCAATTTAAGTACTTAGTAGCTATTCTTCCTCACCTAGAGGAGTGAGGATTTTTTGAAGCAAGTTAAAGTTTTCTGTATAACCCTATCTATTATATTGATTCGCCCATAAAAAGTCTAATACACAAAAGCTAGGCTTCACTTGCATGCTTAATAACTTTTTTCATTTTTTTCTCAAATTCTCGACGTGGGATCATCACACTGTGCTGACATCCTTCACATTTAATGCGCACATCTGCACCCATTCGGATAATTTTCCACTCATTTGTGCCACATGGATGTTGTTTTTTCATTTCGACAATATCATTTAAATCAAATTTTTTCGCTTCCATATTATTCACTTCTCCCATCTTCTTTTCCACTTCCACCATATAACATCACTTTAGGTTACGCCATAGGAATATTATGTTCTTCAAATAGTTTTGTTACGTCACGACGAATCGTACGTGCCACGCCATATTGTTGTTGTGGTAATGTTTCTGCAGCAATGCGAATCGTTACTTCTTTACCTTTTACATTTTGTACACCTAAAAAGGTAGGGACTGCTACAAGCTCTTTATGACTTTCTTGAAGTGAACCTAAATATTCTCTAACAAGAACTTCCGCTTTTTCAAAATCTGCATCTGTGGTCATTTGTAAATCTATAAAAATTTTCGAGTTATTGATAGAGTAATTAATCACTTCGCCAATTGAACCATTTGGAATAATAAATTGCTCCCCAGTGGAACCATTAATTTTTGTAGTACGTAATCCTATTTCTACTACAGTTCCTTCTGCTGCATTTATTTTAATATAATCCCCTACACCGAATTGGTCTTCAAAAATAATAAAGAATCCTGTAATGACATCCTTCACTAAGCTTTGTGCACCAAAACCGATGGCTAACCCGACAATCCCAGCCCCTGCAAGTAAACCAGCGACTTTAATATGCAGCACAGAGAGAATCGCTATTATAGCTGAAAAGTAGACTACATAGGAAATCACACTTTGTAGTAATCGCGCAATTGTTCGTTGGCGACGCTCTGAGTGATTTAATGGTGAACGCATTCTTATTAAAAATGCTTTTTTAATAATTTTTTTACCTAACCTCACCGCTAAAAACGATGCAATGAGGATGACTGTAATCTTAAAACTTGCCCCAATTACATTGTCCCAAAATTTTTCGGACGTCAGTATATCCCATTTCTTCTGTATCCATTTCGTATATAAATTCATTGTTACCACCTCTTGAATAACTTGTTAAAAATTTGCGTATACTGCATAAAAATTGAGCACTTCTTCCAAATAATAATGAAAGTGAGTTTTTTTATGAATACTATTTCTAATTTAGTACTACCTTATTCGCTTCATCACGAAAGTAAAAATGCCGTTTGGCAATTAAGTACATTATTTTTAGAGTATATTCCCTTCCATCACGAACGTCTTATTTTTTGCTGTATCGGAAGTGATCGTTGTACTGGCGATACACTCGGACCATTAACAGGTAGTTTTTTGAAAAAATCTGTTAGTTTCCCATATGAAGTTGTAGGAACTTTAGAAGATCCATTGCATGCCCTTAACTTAGATACGACGATTCAACAGTTACACCATCATACTACGAAACCATTTATTATTGCGATTGATGCATGTCTCGGTAGCGAACAAAATGTTGGGCATATTGCTGTACAAGATGGGCCTATACTGCCTGGAAAAGCGGTAAAAAAAGAATTGCCCCCAATTGGAGACATTTCCGTTAAAGGAATCGTCAATATTGGAGGCTTTATGGAAATGCTCGTATTACAAAATACGCGATTGCATATATCTTACGCAATGGCTGAGAAGCTTTCAAGGGCTTTACTACTTGCTGCACATCGTTATTCATTGAAAAGGATAGATGATAGCAACCAAGATGCCGACAACGACGATACCCGGCAACAAGTTAGCAGCCTTGATCTTTGTTAAGCCTGCAATATTTAAACCTATTGCTAAAATCATAACGCCACCTACAGACGTCATTTCTGTAATAAACATTTGTAATGCATCATCTGGAATATAAGCGCTTATAACACCTGCAAAAACAGCTATGATTCCTTGATACACAAATACTGGCACGGCTGATAATAGTACGCCAATACCTAAAGTAGAGGCTAAAATAATAGAGGTAAAGCCATCTATAATGCCTTTTGTTATTAATACATTATGATCCTGACGTAGACCACTATCAAGTGCACCTATTATCGCCATGGAGCCCACGACAAATATTAATGATGCAGTAACAAAACCTTCTGCAATGTTAATTTGATTGTCACTATTACGTCCTTTACTAAAAAGTGATTCTACCCATTTACCTAGTCGATTCATTTGCTTATCTAAATCGAGCCATTCTCCTATTACCGTACCTACTACTAAACTTACCACTAAAATAATAAAATTATTACTCTCAAAGCCCATTTTTATCCCTAATAGCGCAACAGATAAGCCAATAATCGATAATACTGTGGCTTTCATCGACTCAGGAATATTTTTAAAAATGCGCCCTATCAATGCGCCTACTATGATGAGTAGTGCATTAATTAATGATCCTAAAATAACCACAATAAAGGCCTTCTTTCTCTCTAGAAAAATAGAGAGCGCCTAGCATGTTGGCGCTCTAATTACATTAATAATCTATTCATCATCATTTTGGATATTTAATATTTCTAAAATGCGTTCCAAATCGTCTTCTGAGTAAAATTCAATTTCTATTTTACCTTTATTATTTGCTTTTTTTATTTGGACATTTGTACCAAAATAATCTCTCAATTGCGATTCCTTTGCCACAACGAAAATATCCTTCTTCTTCTGCGATGTTTCACGTGAAACTTCTTCATTTAAATTTTGCACTAAAATTTCCACTTGGCGTACATTTAAGCCTTGTTTAATAATCTTTTGTGCAATTTCAGGAATTCTCCGTTTATTTTTCAAGCCAAGTAATGCACGCCCTTGCCCCATTGATAGTGTGCCATCATTCATTAAGGCTCGGACATCTTCTGGTAAAGCTAATAATCGGACATGGTTCGCAATATGTGGTCTACTTTTACCTAAACGCTTAGAAAGCTCCTCCTGCGTTAAGTGTAAGTTTTCCATTAAACTTTGATAAGCTTCAGCCTCTTCTATAACGGTTAAATCTTCACGCTGAAGATTTTCTAATATCGCTAATTCCATCATTTGTGAGTCAGTTAGTTCTTTGACAATTGCCGGTATTATGTCTAACCCAGCTAATTGGGCCGCTCTAAAACGGCGCTCTCCCGCCACAATTTCATATTTCCGCGCCTTTTTGCGTACAGCAATTGGTTGTAAAATACCGTGTTCTTGAATCGACATTGCTAATTCCTGCAATGCTTCTTCATCGAATATTTTACGAGGCTGAAATGGATTCGCGACGATTAGCTGTAGTTGTAGTTCTTCTACTTGCCCACTTTGTTCTAATGATTCCCCTGGAAATAGCGCACTAATACCTTTTCCTAAACCTTTAGCCATTTTTTATCACTTCCCTCGCCATCTCTAAATATACTTCTGCACCTCTTGATTTTGCATCGTAAATGATAATAGGCTGTCCATGACTTGGTGCCTCACTTAATCGGACATTACGAGGAATGATTGTTTTATATACTTTATCTTGGAAATATTTTTTCACTTCATCAATTACTTGCAAACCTAAATTCGTCCTTGCATCAAGCATTGTTAACAATACACCATCAATATAAAGTTGCTGATTTAAATGCTTCTGCACTAAACGGACAGTAGATAATAACTGACTTAAACCTTCTAATGCATAATATTCACATTGCACAGGAATAATCAATGCATCAGAAGCTGTTAATGCATTAATTGTTAATAGTCCTAATGAGGGTGGGCAATCAATAATAATATAGTCATAGTCTTCTTTAATGTCTTGAAGTGCATGCTTTAAGCGTACTTCACGAGAAATCGTTGACACTAATTCAATCTCTGCCCCCGCTAATGAAATGGTTGCAGGAACAATTGATAGATTTTCTACATTTGTTTGTAGCACAACATTTTCAACATCTTCATCATCGATGAGGACATCATAAATACAACTTTGTATTTCACCTTTATTAATGCCAAGCCCACTTGTTGTATTGCCTTGTGGATCTGTATCAATCAATAGCACTTTTTTTCCTAAGTATGCGAGACAAGCGCTTAAATTGACTGATGTTGTTGTTTTACCTACGCCACCCTTTTGATTGGCGATTGCTATAATTCTACCCATTTAAAAGCACCTGCTTTCATCCATCAAAGTTCACTTTGATAAATCCATTTGTAAAATCATTGTTCAATACCATTATCTTAACTATCATTCTATCAAAAAAACAGAACAGAGTTGTATAAAATATTAAGAATATATACAAAAAAGGAGGCATCTTAGAATTATTTCTAAGATCCTCCTCTGTACGGACGTTATAGTACAGTGATATTTACTTTTGTAATATAATTTAAGATTTCTTCTTTTTAGGTATTTTCACTGTAATTTGATAATATTCTTCCGTATCTTCTTCTTCGGTCTTCACCGTTATACCACTTTTCGTCACCATCGAAAGCGATTGTTTAATGGTATTTAAGGCAATTCGAACATCTTTACTGATTGCTTTTCTTTTCGGCTTCACTTTTTTAGGTGTTTCTTCTTCTTGTTCCACCGCTTCTGGATGGAGCAATGTATGGATATGTTCTTCTAATTGCCGTACATTCCAATCATGCTCAATCGTTTGCTGTAAAATCTCTAATTGCAATGTTGGATCTTTAATAGCAATTAACGCACGTGCATGTCTTTCAGAAATTTGACGCTTTAAAATAGCTTGCTGCACTTCTTCAGGAAGCTTTAATAGACGTAATTTATTGGCTACCGTGGATTGTCCTTTTCCTAGTCGTTGGGCCAAAGCTTCTTGTGTTAACTCATGAAGCTCTAATAATTTTTGGTAGGCCACTGCTTCTTCAATTGCTGTTAACTCTTCACGTTGAAGGTTTTCAATTAATGCAATTGATGCTGTTTCCTTATCGGTTAAATTTCGTACTATCGCAGGTACTTCTGTCCATTGCAGCTTTTTCATTGCGCGATATCGACGCTCACCAGCAATGATTTCATATTGGTTGTTTGCTGTGCTACGTACAACAATTGGCTGAATCACACCATGGGTATGAATGGTTCTTGATAATTCTTCAATTTTTTCGTCATCAAAAATAGTACGTGGCTGAAAACGGTTTGGTACAATTTGATCGATTGGAAGCTTAATAACCTCTTCTGCTGTACGTACCGCCTCTGCTTGTTCTACTTCATTTTCCACAATAGGCTCTGCTTTATTTCCGCCTCCAAAAAAACGTGAAAAAGGACTTTTCATCCAAGTGGCACCACCTTTAAGTAACTATCTTGCTCTGTCTCATTCTATTATTATTTATTATATTTCCTAAAATGTATATAGTTCATAGATGTCATTTGCGTGAACCATCCATAACTAGTATGTATGCTCAAACTAGAAAAAATATTTTTCCAGTTTGAGACGTTTCACATGAAACACTAATTATTGAATAGGTGTTTTATTTGGTACACCAGGCTTACGCGGGTATTTTTTTGGTGTTCCTTTTATTTTATCAAAAACATATAAAGTACGTTCACTTTCTTCAACAGGTAGAGAGAAAGAATATTCTTCTTTTAATGTCACACCTAAAGTATTCAATGCTTTTTTAGCATCTTTTAATTCTTCTGGACCTGCCGCAGCTTTTAATGCCACAAAATAACCACCCTGTTTTGCCAATGGCACACACAGTTCTGAAAGTACAGACAAGCGAGCTACTGCACGGGCTGTCACAACATCAAATTGCTCACGATAGGTTACATTTTGACCAAATTCCTCTGCACGCGCATGGACAAAATGCATGCCATCTAGCTGTAATGTTTCGCTTAAATGATTTAAAAATGTAATACGTTTATTTAACGAGTCTACAATTGTTACTTGTAAATGTGGGAAGCAGATTTTAATTGGAATGCTTGGGAAGCCAGCTCCTGCTCCTACATCACAAACCGTTGTTACCTGTGTAAAATCAAAATAAAACGAGGCACTAATTGAATCATAGAAATGTTTTAAATAGACACCTTCTAAATCGGTAATAGCCGTTAGGTTCATTTTTTCATTCCACTCGACAAGCACTTCAAAATACTTTTTGAACTGTGCGACTTGCTTGTCAGAAAGCTCGATGCCCTTATCCTTCAATGCCTCAATAAATTGTTGTTCGTTCATGTAAGGTCTCCTTTAAAAAATGGCTCAGTATTTGTCTGATTGTTCATTGCCATGCTCATTAGGAAGCAAACAATGAACCTTGAGCATAACATTGCCTAAAAATAGGAAGCGGGCACAATGGTATGCCCGCCTCTTATTCACTTTACTGTTACTCTATTATTCGCCACTTACACGCGCGATTTTACCTTGTTCAATATAGACTAGTAAAATCGAAATGTCTGCAGGGTTTACACCTGAAATTCGTGACGCCTGTGCAATAGAAAGTGGTGTTACTTGTTTTAATTTTTGTCGTGCTTCTGTTGCAAGACCTGAAATGGCATCATAATCGATGTTTTCTGGTATTTTTTTATTTTCCATTTTATGAAGCTTTTCAACTTGTTGCAATGCCTTTTCAATATAGCCTTCATATTTTAGCTGAATTTCAATTTGCTCTTTTACTTCCTCTGAAAATTCAATATCAGCTGGTATTAATGACGCTACTAAATCATAGTGCATTTCCGTACGTTTTAATAAATCTGCGCCACGGATGCCATCTTTTAGTTCACTACCACCTACTGAACGAATAGTAGCTTGTGTTACTTCATTTGGCTTAATAATGACTTCACGAAGGCGGGCAATTTCATTTTCAATTAGCGCTTTTTTCTCCATGAATTTTTCGTAACGTTGTTCTGATAACATGCCCATTCTATAACCGTGTTCTACTAAACGTAAATCTGCATTATCATGACGCAGTAGTAAACGGTATTCTGCACGAGATGTTAGGAGACGATAAGGCTCATTCGTACCTTTTGTTACTAAATCATCGATTAATACACCAATATAAGCTTCTGAACGGCTTAAAATCAGCTCTTCTTTACCAAGAACATTAGCAGCAGCATTCATCCCTGCCATTAAGCCTTGTGCAGCAGCCTCTTCATAACCTGATGTTCCGTTAATTTGACCAGCTGTATATAAACCTTTAATGCGTTTTGTTTCTAACGTTGGCCATAATTGCGTTGGTACAATAGCATCATACTCAATAGCATAACCTGCACGCATCATTTCAGCTTGTTCTAAACCTGGAATTGATTTTAGTAAACGTTGTTGTACATGCTCAGGTAAGCTAGTTGATAGACCTTGCACATACACTTCTCTTGTATTGCGACCTTCTGGCTCTAAGAAAATTTGGTGGCGCGGCTTATCATTAAATCGCACAACTTTATCTTCTATTGAAGGACAATAGCGCGGGCCAGTTCCTTTAATCATACCTGAATACATTGGTGAAAGATGTAAATTCGCCTCAATAATTTCATGTGTTTGAGGGCTTGTATAAGTTAACCAACAAGGAAGTTGATCCATGATGAATTCAGTTGTTTCAAAACTAAATGCACGTGGTACATCATCCCCTGGTTGTATTTCTGTTTTCGAATAATCGATTGTACGGCTATTAACACGAGGTGGTGTACCTGTTTTAAAGCGTACAAGGTCAAAACCTAATTCTTTTAAATTATCTGCTAAGCGAATAGAAGGCTGTTGGTTATTTGGACCACTTGAATATTTCATGTCACCAATTATAATTTCACCACGAAGGAATGTACCTGTTGTAACGATTACTGCATCGGCACGATAAATAGCGCCAATTTGGGTAATCACACCTTTTACTTCGCCATCTTCTATAATAAGTTCTTCCACCATTGCTTGATGAATCGTTAAGTTTTCATTTTCTTCTAACACACGTTTCATTTCATGTTGGTATAGTACTTTGTCCGCTTGTGCACGTAATGCACGTACTGCTGGACCTTTCCCTGTATTCAACATACGCATTTGAATATGCGTTTTATCAATGACTTTCCCCATGACGCCACCTAGTGCGTCAATTTCACGTACGACAATCCCTTTTGCAGGACCACCAATGGATGGGTTACATGGCATAAATGCAATCATATCTAAATTAATTGTTAACATGAGCGTGTTTGCGCCCATTTTGGCACTCGCATACGCAGCTTCTGCGCCTGCATGTCCTGCTCCAATAACAATTACATCAAACGTGCCTGCCTCATATTGTGTTGGCATGCTCGTATCTTCCCTTCTCTAGTAGAATTATTTCCCTAAACAGAACTGTGAAAATAGCTGATTAATTAGGCTTTCTTGCATCGTATCGCCAATAATTTCACCAAGTATCTCCCACGTTCTTGTTACATCTATTTGCACCATATCAACCGGTACACCCGCTTGAGCTCCAGCTAATGCGTCCTCTACTGTCGCCTGCGCTTGGTGCAGTAATGCAATATGGCGTGCATTTGATACATATGTTAAATCGCCCGCTTCGATTTGACCCTCGAAGAATAATGCAGCAATTGCTTCCTCTAACTCTGCTATGCCTTCTTCTTGTAAAAGAGACGTCGTCACAATGCGATGATGACCTGCCAATTCTTTCACACGTGCTAAATCGATTTTTTGCGGTAAATCTGTTTTATTGACAATGACGATATAATCCATCGCCTCAATTGTTTCGAAGAGACGTTCATCCTCAATCGTTAACTCATCCGCATAGTTTAAAACGAATAAAATTAAATCTGCGCCACGTAGCGCTTCACGGGAACGTTCAACCCCAATTCGCTCGACAATATCTTCTGTTTCGCGAATACCGGCTGTATCAACTAAACGTAGTGGTACGCCACGTACATTTACATACTCTTCTATAATATCACGAGTTGTACCTGCTATATCTGTCACAATCGCTTTATTTTCTTGCACTAAACTATTTAATAGTGAAGATTTCCCTACATTTGGTCGACCTAAAATAACAGTCGATAAACCTTCACGTAAAATTTTGCCCTGAGAAGATGTTTGTAAAAGTTTAATGATTTCATCACGTACCCATGTACATTTTTCGAGTAATACCGGCACAGTCATTTCTTCTACATCATCATACTCTGGATAATCTATATTAACCTCTACTTGCGCTAAAGTCTCTAGTAATGCTTGGCGTAAATCACCGATAAGGCGAGATAATTTCCCATCCATTTGACCAAGCGCTACATTCATCGCACGATCTGTCTTCGCTCGAATTAAATCCATTACCGCTTCGGCCTGCGATAAATCAATACGACCATTTAAAAACGCCCGTTTTGTAAATTCTCCTGGCTCGGCAAGTCTTGCCCCATTCGTTAATACTAATTTTAATACGCGATTAACTGATACAAGTCCTCCATGGCAGTTAATCTCTACTACATCCTCACGCGTGAACGTCTTCGGTCCTCGCATTAACGATAGCATTACTTCCTCTACTACCTCATTTGTTTTAGGATCCACTAAATGTCCATAATGGATTGTATGTGATGCCTGCTTCGTTAAACTTTTCCCACTAGGCGCTTTAAATATTTTATCTGCAATGGCTACTGCTTCATCCCCACTTAAACGAACTATGGCAATAGCACCTTCACCCATCGGTGTGGATATCGCAGCAATTGTATCGAACTCCATTTCATTACCTCCTTAACGTTATCCACATGTGGATAATTAAAACCGAGCAACACTTTCTAACATCTTAGACTAACATATTTTCAACAAAATCTAAAGTAAGGATAATTGCCAATTGTGGATAATTAAATTATCTTTTAATTGCGTTTAACTTAACACTCACAATATCCGACAAATTACGACTTATCGTCCTGACACATTTCTATTCCAGCTTTCCAGACAGCAAAAAACGGTCACTTTATCCCAACGATAAAATGACCGTTTATCATAGCATATGTCTGTATGCATGATCGTAAAGTACGTCTAAGCGTGCTTTACTGGTTCAATAACTAAATAGCGATTTGGTTCTGTGCCTTCTGAATATGTTTCAATATCAAGGCGATTCGCTAATTGATTATGAATAATTTTTCTTTCGTATGATTGCATCGGCTCGAATGCCACACGTTGATTTAATCGAAGTGCCTTATCAGCCATACGATCCGCCAATTGCTCTAAAGCAACTTGGCGACGTTCTCTGTAGTTTTCGACATCTAATTTGACCATTAAGAACTGTTTAGCAGTTTTATTTAAGACAAGTTGCGTTAATTGCTGTAAGGAATTTAACGTTTGACCACGTTTCCCTATTAATAGCGCTGCCTTTTCACTTTTTAATTGAAACAGCACATTTTTACCTTCTCGCGTCGTTTCAATTTCAAGATCTTGAATATCTAATTGCTCTGCAATACTAACTAAGTAAGCTTTTGCTTCGTCAATTGGATTAACAGCGTTATCTTCTTCCTCTTTTTTCGCCTCTTTTACGTCTTGTTGGACAGCTTCGATGTTCATTGGTTGTTCTGAAACTTGTGAACTTACTATTTCAACGTCTTCCACTACTTTTTGTTCGTTCCATTCAGTCTTAACCGTGTCATCTTGCGCAGCGACTTCTGTTGTTGGACGAACTTGTACTTCTTTAACAGTCACACGCACTTCTGCAGAACGTGCTCCAAAACCTAAAAATCCTTTTTTGCCTTCTTGTAAAACTTCAACATCTACTTGTTCACGGGTTTTGCCAAGTTTCTGTAACGCCAATGAGATCGCTTCTTGTGTTGTTGCGCCTATTTGCGTAAGTTGTTTCACTTTTTAGCCCCTCCATTTTGAGCAGGTTGTGTTTTATTTTTTTGCCAAGGTTTATAAATATAAAGGTTTTGAAGAATCGAGATAATGTTCCCGATTACCCAATATAGTGATAATGCTGCTGGTAAAGCTATACCAAAACCGATAATCATGACAGGCATAATATACATCATAATTTTCATTTGAGGGTTATCCATTGCTGGGCCCGTACGTAAAACGATAAATTGCATGATACCAGCTATGATTGCCAATGCTGGCGCCGGATCTGCTAATGGGAAAATAAAGAAATTCCCTAAATCAAAAGCAGCTGTAGCATTCATTCGGCTAATTGCGTGATAGAAACCCATTAAAATCGGCATTTGAATGATTACTGGTAAACATCCAGCAACTGGGTTTACGCCAGACTCACTCATCAGCTTCATCATTTCTTGCTGATATTGTTTCTGTGTTTGTGCATCCTTAGAAGCATACTTCTTCTGCAATTCCTTCAATTTCGGCTGAATTTCTTGCATTTTTTTCGAGCTCTTTGTTTGTTTAATCATCAACGGAAGAATCGCTAAACGAATAATAATCGTTACGGCAATAATTCCCCATGCATACGTACCAAGTAAATCAGCAAAATATTTTATCGCTGATACTAACGGCCAAACAATGAATTCATTCCAGAAGCCTTGGCTATCTTTGGATATTGGTTCGTTAAATTCTGTACATCCAGATAGCAGTAATGCTACTGATACTAGCGACAAAATTACCCAAAGTTGTTTTTTCAACCGTCTTCCCCCTACAAATACTATTCACTTTTCTAAAATCTATATGCATTGTCTCTATTCAATTTTATTTTCGACTGAATAAAGTTATCAGTTATTTTAACATGCAAATTAGCTTTCACTCTACTAAATATGCCAAATCTTCTATGCACATGCAGTAAAGCTGTTAACTAATTTTACATAAGTAGTTGTGGAATCTTTTTAAAAGTGTATTTTACCGCCACTTAGGTTGCCGTATGTATTACGATTTCCTCAATACTCTAGCAATTCGTAGTACATGCTGCAAACTTTGTTTCACTTCATGAAAATCCATAGTGGCCGCCGGATGTCTGGCGATAATAACATAGTCCATATTCGGCTTTATTTCATCTTTTAACTCATGAATACTTTGTCGAATATAACGTTTAATTTGGTTGCGTGTTACCGCATTGCCTAGTTTTTTACTAACTGATAAACCTACGCGAAATTCCGTTTGTCCCTCTTTCGGTAAAAAATAAACAACAAACTGACGATTTGCGAAAGACTTACCTTTTTTAAACACCTTTTGAAAATCTTCATTCTTTTTCACTCGTTGGCGTTTTTTCATGACTTTCACCTGCTACTAATTATTCTTTTGATCCTTATCGGCTTCAAAAAATAAAGAAAAAAAAGACCACTGATGTGGCTCAGTGGACTTATTTTATGCTGATAAAACTTTTCTTCCTTTACGACGACGAGCAGCAAGAACTTTGCGACCGTTTTTCGTGCTCATACGTGCGCGGAAACCGTGAACTTTGCTGTGCTTACGTTTCTTTGGTTGGTAAGTACGTTTCATTGTATATAGACACCTCCTGAATGAAAGTTGAATTTTTCAACATACAGACCTGCATATTATATAAAGTAATTAGCTATTTTGTCAATGTATTTTATAAATTTCTTTCAATCCAGCTATTCTATCTTTCCCTTTCCTCTCTTTTAAATTATCCACAGAATACTTGTTTTTTTTACACAGACCTGTGTATAGTATTTTTTGCATTATTTTTTATCCACAACCGTTATCTACAGCTTTTTCACATAAGCAGTGCTTGTGGACAACTTGAAAGTGGGTAAATTAAAGTTATGTGGATAAGTTTCATAAACTATTGAAATAGCTTTGTTTTTCTGATACGATAACTGTGCTTCACTTTGTTGAAAACTAAAACGAACTAATCTTTTATCCACAACTGTTGATATGCTGTGGATAATTTTTATCACAGCCTTTGGTTAACTATTATCCACAGCTTGTGATTTTGTGGATTAGTCGTAAAATGAACGTATTTACTTATCATAAATGCACTTTATTTTTTATTGCTGTATATGTATTGAACTGTAAAGGAGAATAGCAGCTTGGAACATTTAGAAGAATTATGGAATAATGTCCTGGCTCAAGTTGAACAAAAAATTTCTAAACCAAGCTTTGAAACGTGGCTAAAGTCTACAAAATTACTTTCTTACAATGGAAGTGGTTCAACCGTGACAATTGCCGCGCCAAATTCGTTTGCTCGGGACTGGCTTGAAAATCATTATATTCATTTGATTACAGGTATATTAACGGAGCTAACAGGCGAAGACTTGCTTATTAAATTTGTTGTTCAAAAAAACCAGGATTCGGACGATTTTGACTTACCAGCGCCGATTATCCAAGCTAAAAATGACGACCAACATGATATTTCACCAGGGATGTTAAATCCGAAATATACATTTGATACGTTCGTTATTGGCTCTGGAAACCGCTTTGCGCATGCTGCATCATTAGCTGTCGCAGAAGCCCCTGCAAAGGCATATAACCCATTCTTTATATATGGGGGAGTAGGGCTTGGCAAAACGCATTTAATGCACGCAATTGGCCATTATGTGTTAGAACATAATCCAAATGCAAAAGTCGTGTATTTATCATCAGAAAAGTTTACAAATGAATTTATTAACTCTATTCGTGATAATAAAGCACTCGATTTTCGCAACAAATATCGTAATGTAGATGTACTGCTAATTGATGATATTCAATTCCTTGCTGGAAAAGAATCTACACAAGAAGAATTTTTCCATACGTTTAACACATTGCATGAGGAATCCAAACAAATTGTCATTTCAAGTGACCGTCCACCAAAGGAAATTCCTACTTTGGAAGATCGCTTACGTTCTCGATTTGAATGGGGGCTTATTACAGATATAGCACCTCCGGATTTAGAAACACGTATTGCTATTCTTCGCAAAAAGGCAAAAGCAGACGGTTTAGATGTACCTAACGAAGTAATGCTCTATATCGCGAACCAGATTGACTCCAATATCCGGGAGCTTGAAGGTGCGCTTATTCGCGTCGTAGCGTACTCATCACTAGTCAATAAAGATATTACTGCTACATTGGCCGCAGAAGCGTTAAAAGATATAATTCCGAATTCGAAGCCAAGAACTGTCACGATTTTAGATATTCAAAATGCCGTAGGAGAGCACTTTAATATTCGTTTAGAAGATTTTTCAGCTAAAAAACGTACAAAGCTAATCGCCTTTCCTCGACAAATTGCGATGTTTTTATCACGCGAATTAACAGATTTCTCGCTGCCGAAAATTGGCGAAGAATTTGGTGGTCGCGACCATACTACTGTCATTCATGCGCATGAAAAAATATCTTCTATGTTGAAAAATGACACGCAACTTCAACAAGATATTAAACAAATACGGAGCATGCTAGGGAAATAATCTTGTGGACAACTCAAATATTTAAACACAAACTTATACACAGTCTATCTACATGTGGATAGACTGATTTTATTCACATAAAGACACTTATCCACAAATCCACAGGGCCTATTACTATATCTTTTATATTTTAATAAATAAATAATATAAATATGTGAGGGAAAAGAAATGAAATTTGATATTTTACGTGACCGTTTACTAGAGGGTTTAAATGATGTCATGAAAGCCGTAAGTTCTAAAACGACTATTCCGATATTAACAGGGATCAAAATGGATGTAACAAACGAAGGAATTCGTCTAACTGGTAGTGATGCTGATATTACAATCCAAACATTTATCCCAGTAGAAGAAGATGGACAACAAATTATTCACATTGCAGAAACTGGTTCAATTGTTGTACAAGCACGTATGTTCAATGAAATCGTACGTAAATTACCAACAAATGAGGTTGAAATCCAAGTAACAACAGGTTTCCAAACGCATATTCGTTCAGGTAAATCAGAATTCCATTTAATTGGCTCTGATGCTGCTGAATATCCTTTGCTACCTGAATTAACAGAGGATCAAAAATTTACTATACCTGCAGACCTACTGAAATCAATTATCCGTGAAACAGTATTTGCCGTTGCTACTTCTGAAAGCAGACCGGTGTTGACAGGTGTAAACTGGCAGATCAAAAATGAAACATTAATCTGTGTTGCAACAGATAGTCATCGTTTAGCAAGACGTAAGGTGCAATTAGAAGAATTACCAGAAGTGGAACATAGTGTAGTCATTCCTGGTAAAAGTTTGAATGAATTAAATAAAGTATTAGAAGATTCTACAAACCTTGTACAAATTGTTATTACAAGTCAGCAAGTATTATTTAAAACAGGCGATGTTCTATTCTTCTCTCGCTTGCTTGAAGGAAACTATCCAGATACATCACGTTTAATTCCAGATGAATATCAAACAAACGTGACGATTAACGGTAAAGCATTATTACAAGCCATTGATCGTGCATCCCTTGTAGCACGAGGTGATCGTAATAATGTCGTACGATTTGAAATTTTAGACAATCAAGCGGTTGAAGTTTCATCGAATTCTCCGGAGATTGGTAAAGTACAAGAAGAAATACCTGTAGAAGCATTAGAAGGGGATAGCTTAAAAATTTCCTTTAGCGCAAAATACATGATGGAAGCATTGAAAGCAATTGATGGCCAAGATGTAGTAATCCAATTTACAGGCGCAATGAGACCGTTTATTTTACGTTCGGTTCATGATGATGCCATTTTACAATTGATTTTACCAGTTCGCACATATTAATTAGCTTTTGCTTTATTTGTTACCCCGTTTAGGGAGAAATAAAACTAACTTGAGTTAATAAACTTTCGGATAGTCGCTAGTTGCGGCTATCTTTTTTTACTTATCGAGCATTTTTAGGTATGATAGAGAGATAGACATTCTGTATTTGGAGGGTAACACATCTATGAAAGACATTGAAATCGATGTTGAGTTTGTCACGTTAGGGCAACTTTTAAAAATGACCGATGCTATTAGCTCAGGAGGCATGGCCAAATGGTTTTTACACGAAAATGATGTTTACGTAAATGGCGAGGTAGATGATCGCCGTGGTCGCAAATTACGTAACGGAGATGTTGTAAATATCCCTGGATGTGGCCGGTTCCGAATTGTTGGGCCAACTGGACAATAAATTATGCATATAGAGCAGTTAAAACTTACAAATTACCGTAATTATGATGCTTTGACGCTAAATTTCTCTCCAAAAATAAATGTATTTATTGGTGAAAATGCTCAAGGTAAAACAAATGTTATGGAATCAATCTACGTATTAGCGATGGCAAAATCACATCGCACAACGAACGATAAAGAATTGATACGTTGGGATTCAGACTATGGTAAAATAGAAGGGGCCGTTCAAAAAAGACATGGTATTTTACCGATAGAGCTTACTATTACGAAAAAGGGCAAAAAAGGTAAGATTAATCATATTGAACAAAGTCGCCTTAGTCATTATATTGGTCAGATGAACGTAGTAATGTTTGCGCCAGAAGATTTGAATGTTGTTAAAGGCAGTCCGCAAATACGCCGACGATTTATTGATATGGAGATTGGGCAAATTTCGCCAGTCTACTTACATGATTTATTAACCTTTCAAAAGATTTTAAAACAGCGTAATCATTATTTGAAGATGAATCAGGGTAAAATAATGGCAAATGACGTGATGTATGATGTTTATAATGAGCAGTATATTCATGCAGCTACCCAAATTATTCGAAAAAGATTTCAATTTATGGATTTATTGCAGGAGTGGGCAGAACCAATCCATGCTGGAATTTCACAAGGCAAGGAAAGGCTCATGATTAAATACCGCACCGTAGCTGGTATTGATAAAGGGCATACGACGAGTGAAATTGAAGATCAATTGCTTAAAAAGCTAGTAGAGGTTAAGGATCGTGAATTTGATCGTGGTGTCACGCTAGTAGGACCACATCGTGATGATTTACAATTTTTAGTGAATGATTATGATGTGCAAACATATGGCTCCCAAGGGCAGCAACGTACAACAGCATTGTCATTAAAACTCGCCGAAATTGAGTTAATTAAACAAGAAACAAATGAAACACCCATTCTACTTTTAGACGATGTATTGTCGGAACTCGACGATTATCGCCAATCGCACTTATTAAATACCATTCAAGGTGAAGTCCAAACGTTTGTAACGACTACAAGTGTGGATGGTATTCATCATGAAACGATGGAACATGCACAGCTGTTCCACGTGAAACAAGGTGCGATTGAAGAAAGTTAGCCAGGGAGTTTTTTAGATTATAAAAGAATGGTAATAGTCAGCTCGGTTGACTGTTCATTCATTTACACACAACGATGTTATGAAGGAGTAGATGGAAGCCGTGGCTATAGAAAACGAAGGTTTACAAGATCAAGCGTATGAAGCCGATCAGATACAGGTATTAGAAGGTTTAGAAGCGGTTCGTAAAAGACCGGGGATGTATATCGGTTCAACAAGCTCTAAAGGACTTCACCATTTGGTGTGGGAAATAGTAGATAACAGTATAGATGAAGCACTTGCAGGCTTTTGTACGGATATTTCAGTTACGATTGAAAAAGATAACTGGATTCGTGTAGAAGATAACGGGCGAGGTATTCCTGTAAGTATTCAAGAAAAAATGGGTAAACCAGCAGTTGAAGTCATTATGACTGTACTCCATGCAGGTGGTAAATTCGGCGGTGGAGGTTACAAAGTATCTGGTGGTCTTCATGGTGTAGGGGCATCTGTTGTAAATGCTTTATCAGTTGAGACAATTGTTCAAGTGCATCGTGAAGGTCAAATTCACGAAATTAAATTTGAGCGTGGTCAAACGAAACAAGCGCTAACTGTTATTGGAGAAACAGATCATAACGGAACAACTACTCGTTTCAAAGCAGACCCAGAAATATTTAAAGAAACAACTGTTTATGAATACGATATTTTAGCACATCGTATTCGCGAATTGGCTTATTTAAATCGTGGTATCCGCATAACAATTGCAGATGAGCGTGAAGATGAAGTGCGTTCTACTACATATCATTATGAAGGTGGTATTCGTTCTTACGTAGAGCACTTAAACAAATCGAAAGAGCCAATCCATGAACCAATTGATGTTCTTGGTGAAAAGGATGGTATTTCAATTGAAATTGCTATGCAATATAACGCTGGTTTTTCATCGAATATTTTCTCATTCGCTAATAACATTAATACGTACGAAGGTGGTACGCACGAATCGGGCTTTAAAACAGCACTTACGCGTGTTATTAATGATTACGCACGCAAAAATGGTTTGTTAAAAGAGGCTGATACGAACCTTACAGGTGAAGACGTGCGCGAAGGGTTAACGGCTATTGTATCTGTTAAGCACCCTGATCCACAGTTTGAAGGACAAACGAAAACAAAGCTTGGTAACTCGGAAGTGAGCCAAATTACGAACGCTTTATTCTCAGATGGTTTTGAACGCTTCATGTTAGAAAATCCAACTGTAGCGCGTAAAATCATTGATAAAGGTTTAATGGCAGCCCGCGCACGTGTAGCTGCGAAGAAAGCTCGTGAATTTACACGCCGTAAGTCTGCTCTTGAAGTATCAAGCTTACCTGGTAAATTAGCTGATTGTTCTTCTACTAATCCAGCTGAATGTGAAATTTATATTGTAGAGGGTGACTCTGCCGGTGGTTCAGCAAAATCTGGACGTGACCGTCATTTCCAAGCAATTTTACCGTTGCGTGGTAAAATTTTGAACGTTGAAAAAGCCCGATTAGATAAAATATTGTCCAATGCAGAAATTCGAGCAATGATTACAGCGTTCGGTACTGGTATTGGTGAAGAATTTAATTTAGAAAAAGCTCGTTATCATAAAATCATTATTATGACGGATGCCGACGTAGATGGAGCTCATATCCGTACGTTACTTTTAACATTCTTCTTCCGTTTCCTACGCCCTCTAATAGATGCTGGTTATATTTATATTGCACAGCCACCGCTTTATCAAGTGAAGCAAGGTAAGCATGTAGAATATTGCTATGACGATATAGCGCTACAAGAGATTTTAGGAAGACTATCAAGTATGCCAAAGCCTGTTGTGCAACGTTATAAAGGTCTTGGGGAAATGAACGCAGAGCAACTTTGGGAAACAACAATGGATCCTGAGCACCGCACATTATTGCAAGTTGAGTTAGATGACGCAATTAAAGCGAACGAAGCTTTTGAACGTTTAATGGGCGATGAAGTAGAACCTCGTCGTCAGTTTATTGAAGAAAATGCGGTATACGCTAATTTAGATATTTAATTTTTCTTGAGGGGAGGTCTACACTTTGTCAGAACAAGAACGCTCCGGAGTAAAAGGAGTTAATATAACAGAAGAAATCGAAACATCTTTCCTCGATTATGCTATGAGTGTAATCGTTTCGCGTGCATTACCAGATGTACGCGATGGATTAAAACCCGTTCATCGTCGTATTTTATACGGCATGCAGGAGCTGGGGAATACAGCAGATAAAGCGTATAAAAAATCAGCACGTATTGTTGGGGATGTAATGGGTAAGTACCATCCACATGGTGACTCCTCTATTTATGATGCAATGGTACGTATGGCGCAAGATTTTAGTTATCGTTATATGCTAGTTGATGGTCACGGGAACTTTGGTTCTGTCGATGGCGACGGAGCGGCAGCGATGCGTTATACCGAATCACGTATGTCTCGCATTGCTATGGAAATGCTGCGTGATATTAATAAAAATACAATTGACTATACAGATAACTATGATGGCTCTGAAAAAGAACCAGTCGTTTTACCAAGTCGCTATCCAAACTTATTAGTAAATGGTGCAGCTGGGATAGCAGTTGGTATGGCAACGAACATTCCTCCACACAATCTAGGGGAAACGATTGACGGGGTGTTAGCATTATCCGAAAATCCTGCCATTACGACTGAAGAATTGATGGAAATTGTTCCAGGACCAGATTTCCCTACTGGTGGATTAATTTTAGGACGCAGTGGTATTCGCCGTGCTTATGAAACTGGACGTGGCTCCATTGTTATTCGAGCTAAAGTAGAAATCGAACAAAAATCAAATGGTAAAGAAACAATTCTTATTCATGAATTACCTTACCAAGTAAATAAAGCGAAATTAATCGAAAAAATTGCTGAGCTCGTTCGCGATAAAAAAATCGATGGCATTACAAATTTACGTGATGAATCTGACCGCCGTGGTATGCGAGTAGTTATTGAAGTGCGAAAAGATGCTAATGCAAATGTCGTATTAAATAATCTATATAAGCAAACTGCAATGCAATCAAGCTTCGGTGTTAATATGCTGTCGTTAGTAAATGGGCAGCCTAAAGTAATGGGCTTAAAAGAGATGCTTTATCATTATTTAGAGCATCAGAAGGTCATTATTCGCCGTCGTACTGAATTTGATTTAAAGAAAGCGGAAGATCGTGCACACATTTTAGAGGGCTTACGCATTGCCCTAGACCATATCGATGAAATTATTGCGATTATTCGTGGTTCTCGTAGTGGTGAAGAAGCAAAACCGCAATTGATGGAGCGATTTAATTTATCTGAACGTCAGGCGCAAGCAATTTTAGATATGCGTTTAGTACGTTTAAGTGGATTAGAAAGAGAAAAAATTGAAGCGGAATATCAAGAATTGCAAGTGCTAATCACGGAGTTAAAAGCGATCTTAGCGGATGAAGCTAAAATTGTTGAGATTATTCGTACTGAAATATTAGAAGTGAAAGAGCGCTTCAATGATGCTCGACGCACAGAGATTACTTCTGGCGGAATGGAAATGATTGAAGATGAAGATTTAATTCCTGTAGAAAATTCAGTTGTTACTTTAACACATAATGGCTATATTAAGCGCTTAGCTGCCAATACATACCGCAGTCAAAAGCGTGGTGGCCGTGGTGTACAAGGAATGGGTACAAACGAAGATGACTTCGTAGAACATCTTATGAATACATCTACGCATGATACTATTTTATTCTTCACAACTAAGGGCAAAGTATTCCGTGCAAAAGGCTATGAAATTCCTGAGTATGGTCGTACAGCTAAAGGGTTACCAATCGTGAACTTACTGAACATCGATAAAGGTGAAAAAGTAACGGCAATGATTCGTGTTGACTCATTTGACAAGGATGCTTACTTTATCTTTACGACGAAAACAGGTATTACGAAGCGTACGCCTGTATCACAATTTGCTAATATACGTACGAATGGCTTAATTGCGATTAGTTTACGAGAAGATGATGACTTAATTGCTGTTCGTTTAACGGATGGGCAAAAGCAAGTTATTATCGGAACGCGTGATGGAATGCTTGTGCGCTTCCAAGAAGAGGACATTCGTTCAATGGGCCGTACAGCAGGTGGTGTCCGTGGTATTAAACTTCGTGAAGGTGACGAAGTAGTTGGCATGGAAATTGTTGAACCAGGACAGGAAATTTTAGTTGTTACCGAAAAAGGCTATGGTAAACGTACAACCGAAGAAGAGTATCGTTTACAAAGTCGCGGTGGCGTTGGTTTAAAAACAATCCAAATTACTGATAAAAACGGTCCTATGGTAGCTGTTAAAACGGTTGATGGTTCTGAAGATTTAATGCTTATTACTATTAATGGAATGCTGATCCGCATGGACGTGAATGATATTTCATTAATCGGTCGTAGCACGCAAGGTGTTCGATTAATTCGTTTAGGTGATGATGAATTAGTTGCTACGGTTGCGAAGGTTGAAAAAGAAGACGAAGATCCATCTGATGAAGATGAACAAATAGAAGAATAACAAAAAAGCCGATGACGACAGCACTTGTGGCTGCGCGCATCGGTTTTTATTATATATCATGAAAAATAAGTAATAATTTTGAAATTCGTGATAATATATATTTAGACCTTAAATAAAGTAAGTGAAATAGTAAAGAGGTGTTTAATTTCGTGGAAACGGTACTTGTCCCCATTTCAGAATTACGCTTAGGAAAAGTTATTTCTGAAGATATTTTTGCCAATACACAATATCCAATTATCTTTAAGGATACAGTCGTATCACATGAGCATTTGCAAGTTTTTAGTGCTTTTAATATTTCAAGAGCTCCTGTATATAAAGATAATTTAAAGGATGTTTCAGTGGAGAGTGAAAAAGAAATTGATGTTGCTATCCAACCAGAAGCAGTCCCAACCTTTAAAAAAGTATACAGTAATTCCGTTGACCAATTTAAAAAAGAGTTTAAAAATTGGGAAGCAGGAGCAAAGGTAGATATTACAAAAGCGCGTACAATCCTATTGCCATTATTAGATATGGTATTAGAAGATCGTACGATTATTTTTAATTTAAACGAGTATTCGAATCCGAAAGATTATTTATATCATCATTGTGTAGGAACAGCATTAATTTCTTCGGTCATTGCGCAAAAATTAGGCTATGATAAAGGGTTAACGATTCAAATTGCCATTGGTGGTTTATTAGCAGATTGCGGAATGGCAAAAATTCATCCGCGTATTCGAGATAAAAAAACAACTTTAACTGAACAAGAGTTTTCAGAGATTTATAAACACCCTATTTATAGTTATAATATGATAAAGGATTTAACAATCTTAAAAGATACTATAAAAGAAGCTATATTCCAGCACCATGAGCGCCTAAACGGCAGCGGCTATCCAAAGGGTGAGAAAATCGCTAATATCTCTATTTTTGCACAGATTATAGCGGTTGCTGATGTTTTTCATGCGATGACATGTGAGCGCGTCTATCGAGCTAAGCAATCATCATTTAAAGTAATCGAAATGATTAATGAGTCTGAGTTTGGAAAGTTTGATATTAAAGTAGTAAGAGCATTAATCGATGTAGTGGCAGACTTACCTATTGGAACAATTATTGAACTTTCTAATCTAGAACGAGGAGAAGTTATGTTTGTAAACAGATATGCACCAACTCGTCCGATTATTAAACTAAGTATTACTGGTGAAATATTCGATTTAGGAAAAAACCGTACTTTTTATATTTCAAGAATCATTACAAATGAATAGAATAATGAAAGTGTTAATAAGGCAGTCACTAAACATTGTGACTGCCTTATTTTATTGGCTTAATATAAGGGTGATAGTATGATATTAAAAACTATTTTATTTTTTTAAGAGAAAGTGTTGACATAGTTTATGAATCTTGATATTATTAATGAGTCGCCAAGAGGTGACGCACTAAACGAAACAAAATGAACCTTGAAAACTGAACAAGCAAGACGTAATCAATATAGTTTCTAAGCTAACTTCGGTTAGTGAACGAAACAAAAATTTTGGACATCAAAATTGATGCCAGCAAAACAATTTGAGCTAATCAAATTTCTTTTATGGAGAG
>NZ_JBIWDP010000005.1:0-215295 GCF_044762075.1 Lysinibacillus sp. NPDC097195
TCGTCCTGAGCCAGGATCAAACTCTCCATAAAAGAAATTTGATTAGCTCAAATTGTTTTGCTGGCATCAATTTTGATGTCCAAAATTTTTGTTTCGTTCGCTAACCGAAGTTAGCTCAGAAACTATATTGATTACGTTTTGCTTGTTCAGTTTTCAAGGTTCATTTCGTTGCCGTTTGTTTTTAGCAACTTTTATATCATAACATCGTTTGTTTTCGATGTCAACATCTTTTTTTAAAATGTTTTTGGAGCGGGTGATGAGAATCGAACTCACGACATCAGCTTGGAAGGCTGAGGTTTTACCATTAAACTACACCCGCAAATATTAAATTATATTATGGCGCGCCCGGCAGGAGTCGAACCCACAACCTTCTGATCCGTAGTCAGACGCTCTATCCAATTGAGCTACGGGCGCATTTATTAAATAACTGAACTGACTTGGTGCGGCCGAGAGGACTTGAACCTCCACGGGGTTGCCCCCACTAGGCCCTCAACCTAGCGCGTCTGCCGTTCCGCCACGACCGCATTCAAAAATTAGGAACTTTCTTATTATACAATGATAATTTGAAATATCAACCTTTTCTTAAAAAAGATGAGCCATGAAGGACTCGAACCTTCGACCCTCTGATTAAAAGTCAGATGCTCTACCAACTGAGCTAATGGCTCGTATTAAGAAATGAATGGCTGGGGTACTAGGATTCGAACCTAGGCATGACGGAATCAAAATCCGTTGCCTTACCGCTTGGCTATACCCCAATAAGTGGCGGTCCCGACCGGGATCGAACCGGCGATCTCCTGCGTGACAGGCAGGCATGTTAACCGCTACACCACGGGACCAATGTTACTGTTATTTTATATTTATGAAAATGACCCCTACGGGATTCGAACCCGTGTTACCGCCGTGAAAGGGCGGTGTCTTAACCGCTTGACCAAGGGGCCATGGCTCCGAAGGCAGGACTCGAACCTGCGACAACCTGATTAACAGTCAGGTGCTACTACCAACTGAGCTACTTCGGAATAATCATATTGTTTTGTCGTCTTATCTTGTCGACTTTTACTATTATAGGGATAACTACTATAAACGTCAACCTTTTTTTAAAAATTTTTTTACTCAACTAATTCCAATGGCCCTGAACACTTGCCACAACAGTACTTCCTTACATTCAATCTGATTTTTCTAACATATTTTTGGCGGCATTTTAAACATGTATACATATAATGAGGACGCTGCTTATTGCTACGAGATGTAGGTTTCTGCAATGCTGAACAAAAACGAGGTGCATTTACTTTTTTTAATAAGTCTCGAAAATCTTTATCTCGATGTTGATAACCCTTTCCTTCGATGTGCAAATGATAGTGACATAACTCGTGAAGAATGATGCCCTCCACTTCTTTTAAACCGTACATTTCAAATGCTTTTGGGTTTATTTCAATATGATGAGATTGTAAAAGATAGCGGCCACCTGTTGTACGAAGTCTTGGATTAAAGTATGCACGATGCATAAAAGGTTTATGAAAACTTTCTATTGAAATTCGACTGACTAGCTGTTGTAGTTCCTCATTGTTCATGTTCTTCACCTCTAACAATAAGAATACCACACTGTGCAGTATAGACAGCGTGGCAATAATTTATTACTTTTCGATTGTTTGTTTTTCTGGAGTTAGCATTGTTAAGGAAATACGGCCTTTATTGACATCTATCTGTTCCACCCACACTGTGACAATATCACCTAGTGCCACAACTTCTAATGGATGCTTGATACGCTTTTTTTGCAGCTTAGAAATATGCACAAGACCATCTTGTTTTACACCAATATCAACGAATGCACCAAAATCGACTACATTGCGGACGGTACCTTGCAATTCCATTCCTACTTGTAAATCTTCCATTTTTAAAACATCTGTTTTGAGTAGTGGCTGCGGAAAGGCATCGCGTGGATCACGGCTTGGCTTCATTAACGTATCAACGATATCCTGAATTGTCACCACGCCAATTCCTAAAGTATTACTTAATTCTTGAACATCAAGGGCAGCAATGGCTTCCTCTGCCTTTTGTGAACCTAATTCTTTTTTATTAATATGGGCCGCTTCTAAGATTTGCTCGGCTATTCCGTAGCTTTCTGGGTGAATACCTGTCGCATCGAATGGATTCTTCGCCTCAGGTACACGTAAAAACCCAATTGCTTGTTCATATGTTTTCGCGCCAAGTCGTGGAATTTTTTTAAGTTGTGCACGCGTTGTAAATTGCCCATTTTCCTCTCGTACCTTCACAATATTTTCAGCAACCGTTTTCGACAGACCTGAAACATATTGCATTAAGGAAGATGACGCAGTGTTAACATCAACACCTACTTGGTTGACCGCTGTTTCTACTATAAATGACAGCGACTCCGATAATTTCTTTTGCGAAACGTCATGCTGGTATTGACCGACACCTACTGCCTTTGGCTCGATTTTCACTAATTCAGACAAAGGATCTTGCAAACGTCGTGCAATAGATACAGCGCTACGTTGTTCTACTTGTAAATCTGGAAATTCGGCACGCGCAATATCCGATGCTGAATATACTGAAGCACCGGCTTCGTTAACAATTACATATGCCACATCTGTCTTTACTTCATTTAATACATCAGCAATAAACTGCTCTGTTTCACGTGAGGCTGTACCATTACCAATAGCGATAATCTTAATTGGATACTTGGCTAAGATTTCTTTTACGACAGCTTTTGATTTTGCTACATCCGGTTTTGGTGGATGCGGATAAATAGCTGTAACCTCTAACATTTTCCCCGTTTCATCAACAACCGCTAATTTACAGCCAGTTCGATAAGCAGGGTCCACGCCTAATACATATTTGCCTTTTAACGGTGGCTGTAATAATAGATTGCGAAGATTTTCTGAGAATATATGAATTGCTTGCGCCTCTGCTTTTTCTGTTAATTCATTGCGTAATTCTCTTTCAATAGAAGGTTGAATCAATCGCTTGTACGAGTCCTCTATCGCAAGCTTTACCTCAGCAATAGCAGGTGATGAACCTGTAGCTGGTATCCATTCTTTCCACATAATCATCAAAACGCGCTCTATCGGTACTTGTATCGATACCTTTAAAACATCTTCCTTCTCCCCACGATTTACGGCTAAAATACGGTGAGGAACAATACGGTTAACAGGTTCTTCATATTCGTAATACATTTCAAAAACCTTTTTTTCATCTAGCTCCCCATTTTTTAATGTAGTTGTAAGAATGCCCTCTTTCCAAGAAAAAGTACGAATTTTTTGTCGTATGCCCGCATCATCTGCAAAACGTTCCGCTAAAATATCACGTGCTCCAGCTAAAGCATCTTCCACTGTTGCAACATTTTCAATATCCACAAAATCTTGAGCAAATTGGATTAACGCTTCACTACGATACTCTAATAGAAGATCAGCTAATGGTTCCAACCCTTTTTCTTTTGCAATTGTCGCCTTCGTACGTCTCTTTTGCTTGTATGGACGATATAAATCTTCAACCCGTTGTAACACTGTTGCTGCCTGGATTGCTTGTTCAAGCTCCGGCGTTAACTTATCCTGTTCTTGAATTAAGCGAAGAACTTCTTCTTTACGTTGTTCAAGTTGCTGTATGTAATGATAACGATCTTCCACAGCTTTTATTTGTACTTCGTCGAGCGAGCCTGTAGCTTCTTTACGATAACGCGCGATAAATGGGACGGTATTACCTTCATCCAATAGTTTTATCACTGCCTCTGCTTGATTTGCTTTGATTGCTACATCTTTTGCAATAAGCTGGTACATTTGTTTTTGTTCCACTTTATCACTACCTTTTTTCTTTTCATTTTACCATTACCCTTCAATAAAAAACCAAGGATTGTCCACACACTGGTAAAATTACACAAAAATATAAGGCGTTTATTGCTATTGGATGGGGAAATCCGCTAGTAATAAACGCCTTCATTTTATCATCACAGTGGCACACTACCACTTGCAAGAATGACCTCTTGTAATTTCTTAATTGCTTTCCTTTGTATTCTCGAGACATGCATTTGAGAAATACCCAATTGTTCTCCAGCTTCCTTTTGACTAAGTTGCTCTAAATACGTTAGCTGAATAACTTGCTTTTCTCGTTCATTTAAAACTTCCATAGCATCCGCAACAATCATCCTTCTATTGGTCATTTCATAACCCATATCTTCTTTCCCCATAATATCCGATAGCGTGACTGTACTTCCGTCACTATCTGACTCTATTGAATGATCCATAGACAGCGCTTGATAACTGCGGCTCATCTCCATTGCCTCTAACACTTCTTCTTCCGGAACCTCTAAGCGTTCCGCAATTTCTTGAATGGATGGGGAACGTTGGAACTCTATTGTTAACGATTCTACTGTCGATTTAATACGTGGTCCTATCTCTTTAATTCGTCTTGGCACATGAACGTCCCAAGTTTTATCACGTAAAAATCGCTTAATTTCTCCAACAATAGTTGGTACAGCAAAAGCCTCAAAGCTACGTCCGAAATCTGCATCAAAACGTCTTATTGCACCTAGTAAACCGAGCATCCCTACTTGCACAATATCATCATAATAAGATTTACCATATGAATATTTGCGAGCGATGGACTCTACTAAATTACGATAATGAATCACTAAATTGGTTTGTGCCTCTTCATCCTCTGTTGCTTGGTATAGTGCTATCCACTTTAATACATCTTCCTTTGAAGAAGATTTATGTAGTGATTCTTTCGACATTTTTTTCCACCTGCTCCCTAGCGACATACTTTGTCATGAAAACAGTAACGCCACCATCGTTGTTAATCATCACCTCATCCATCAAAGTTTCCATTAAATAAAGTCCTAAACCGCCCTCTCTTAGCCCCGCAATACTATCTTCAGGATGATAAGGCCCAATTTTTGTTTTAATCTCTTCAAAATTAAAACTATTTCCATAGTCTGCAATCATCATTTCAATCTTGTTATCATAAAGGGCACACCCTATTACAATTTCGCCTTCCTCAGCATCTTTATAAGCATGATGCACAACATTCGTCACCGCTTCACTTACTGCAATTTTCAAATCTTCGATATCATCGTAGCTAAATCCTACACGGCTAGCTAATCCCGAAACCGTTAAGCGAATAACACTGACAAATTGCGGCTTTGCAGGAACCCTTATTTCAATATAATCAAATTCCTTCATTACTTAATTCCACCTTCTTATCAGTTTCTATATCCATCAGTTCACTTAAACCAGTAATTTCAAATAACCTTTGTAATCGTTTCGATAAACCTACGATTTTCACTTTACCTTCTTCGCGTAAAGCTCTTTTATAAAAAGATACTAAAATCCCGAGACCTGTACTATCCATATAATTAACTTTCGATAAATCTAATTCTATTTCCATTCCCTTTGTAATATTGACATCTTCTAGCTGCTCACGTAGAACAGAAGCTGTAAACGTATCAATTTCACCTTCAAGAAATCCGTATAATTTTGTCTCATCTTTTTTAAAATTTACCACCATGTCCATACAGCCCACCTCCACTATATTTTTTTAGACTTACATTCTCTTCCCGTATTCAACAAAAGTTAAACATCTTTAACTATTTTTTTTATCATACCTTAATTTTTTTCTGAGGTAATCTAAATACCTCGACAATTTACTCCTCCAAACTTACAACTCGAATGATAATGGCTCCTCCTTTTCTTTAATCTATTAATACTAACTTAAAATAGGGAATTAAAAAAACATCAGGATAAATAATCCCTGATGTTCTATACATATATGTATATCAAAATTTAACAAGCCCTAAACTAATCATCAACGCTCCATCTACTTTTTCCATCACTGCATGATCGAGCTGCGTAATACGATCTGTCAATCTTGACTTATCAATTGTACGCACTTGCTCAAGCAAAATGACCGAGTCACGTTCAAAACCATACTTTTCAGCATTTATTTCAACATGCGTCGGTAACTTTGCCTTTTGAATCTGTGCAGTTATTGCTGCGATGATGACAGTTGGACTAAATCGATTTCCAATATCATTTTGAATAATCAATACCGGCCGAGTACCACCTTGTTCGGACCCTACTACCGGCGATAAATCTGCAAAAAAAACGTCACCACGTTTTACATTCAAAGTGTCATCCCCCGCTAACGAGACGCTCCACTGTATGTTGTGCTTCATACTCTGCGTGCAAGCATTCACTTGCAATCATCAGATTAATATGAGACATCTCAACATATCCTTTCATCATAGCTTCCCGTATTTGATTTGGTTGCTCCTGCATTAAATTTTTGCGCGACAAAAGACGCACAAAAGATTCACCTTCAATTACTTCCTTTGTTTGTAGAAACAGTCTATCTTGAACAGCAATTGTAGCTTCTCTTAACTTTTTCTCGTACACAGCAAGCACCTCCAACGGAACCATACACTTTTTCATTACTACTCATTCTATCATTGAAAGATATTGTTGAAAAGACATGAAATGACAAAATATCTGACAATTTGAAGGACAAGTTGTAAAAATTTGTTGGTTATCAAAGGAACATGCTGTTACCCTATGCCATATAGACAGCGGTATTTATTGCTTTTTTTCCCTTTACGCTAGCTATTTGTCGAACTGTATTGGCATGCACATGCAATTCATAATTTCGACAAATATTCACTGACTTCTCGTGTCAAGCGTTTTGAAAATCGTTGTATTACATCTTATTAGAAAAAAATCATTTACTTCTTGGCACAATTACTTGCACATTTTTTTCAAGACTGTTGCAAAAGCTCCTCTTAAATATCTTTCACTTCTCACTTACAAAGTGAAGCACTTCTGCTAAATGTATATTCGAGGAACTCTCGCTGTAATAATGCACGGTACTTCATAATTAATGGTTTCAAGCTTTGTTGCCCATTCATCCATTGTAATAACTTCTTGCCCTTGTCGACCAATAAGCGTCACTTTCTTACCTATAGCATATGCTTTTGGTAGGGCAACCATACATTGGTCCATGCAAATTCGTCCAACTATCGGCATTCTTTGTCCGTCAATAAGTACTTCTTGTCCAGCTAACTTACGAATAACCCCATCCGCATAGCCTATTGGAATCGTACCGACCCACATATCGGACTGTGCAACAAATGTTGCCCCGTACCCTACCGACTGTCCTGCTTTTAACTGTTTAACATGAACAAGCTCACTCTCAAGCGCAAAGGCTGGTTTTAATGGAAACGGTAAAATTGCTTCAACATAGGATGATGGAGCTAACCCATACATTGAAATGCCGTAGCGTACTGCGTCATAGTGTAAGCGATGATTTTTCACTAATGCAGTTGCTGTATTGGAAGCGTGTACTAGTCTAGGTTTTTCAGGCAATAGAGAAATGAGCTTTTCAAATAACTGTACTTGGCTATCGAAATAGGCTGTTTCTTCCTCATCGGCTGTTGCAAAATGAGTAAAGATACCATCTAATTCTACATTATCTGTTGAGTGGATTGTCTGGTATAGCTCTACTAATTCCTGCTCTGTACGTACACCAATTCGGCCCATCCCACTATCTACCTTTATATGTAGTTGTAAAGGGTTTGTTTCACCAGCAATGGTTGCTGCTGCCTGCTGTATCCATTCACTCGAAAATACAGTAAGCGTTATACGTTGTTGGGCTGCATAAGGTGCGAATGATACTGGTGAAGCCCCTAATATGAGTATGTCTGGTTCCTCGAAATGCGCTCGAATATGTAATGCTTCGTCCGGTGTAGCCACTGCAAGCATCGTAGCACCTGCTTCCAAAGCTGCTTGAGCAACTGCTATATCACCATGTCCATAGGCATTCGCTTTCACGACTGCAATAATTTGTACATTTGGGTGAAGTAGATCTTTTAAATTTTTTATATTTTGTTGAATTGCTTGTAAATCTACAATTGCTTTAGTTGGTCTAAAATGCTGCTGTGTCTCCATTAGAATACCCTCTTTTTTAATTATTAAACCATTATGTACCATATACATAAAAAAATTGTGCCAAAATATCTTCGACCTTCCTTATAAGCATGTGCCACCACTCGCAGGAACTTTTAACAGGTTTTTGCCATGCATTAAACCATTAACTGCTTTCAATACAAATTTGTCATCCATTTTTCCACTTAAAGAGTTCGTCTGCTACTACTTGTCCACACGTAATATTATACTTAAATCTTCTCACGCGTGAATTTGTAGTTTCTTACTTAAATTCGACGACACAGGGTCATCTTCCTTTTTTTTGATGTTCCATAAATATTCATTTCTCTTTTACAAAGTTTGAAACGCTAGGCAATAGCTTGTTTCTATAGAACAGTGTTGCCACCTTCTCATGTGAATAACCATTTTTGCCTAATAAGCTACAGCCTTCTTTATTATAGAAAGCTGTAGCTCAAAAAATTACTTCATACTACTTATCGTCATCGAAGCAGCAACTTCCATCATTTCTTCACGCGTTAACTTACTAGATGCTACAAAGAATGCAACACCATCTTTTTCCCAGCTAATAGATGTGTCCGTAATAGCACCAATCGTAAATCCTAAATCAACAGGATCACCAGGTGAAGTAACTGGCAACATTGCCGTCTCTTTCATAACTGGTTGTTGCATAACCGTAAACGCTTTATCACCTTCGAATGTTAAAATCACACGATCCATGCCACCCTCACGGATAGCTTTCTCATCTGTCATCTTAGTGTTTTCAAAGTTTACAACAGGATAATGCGTTTGGAATTCTTCATACTCAACCTCTGCACCGACTGCTTCCTTTTCACCATTTGTATCTGCTTGACCTTTAGCGTCTTTAGCGTCTTTTTCCTCTGTTGCATCTTTACCATCTTTATTAGGCGCAGCTTGTTCGCCTTTTGAATCATCTGATTCAGTAAATTGCTCAACAGCATACTCTTTTGCAGCATGTTGTACACCTAGCTTAATGTTATTAAATGTAATTCGAATTTGTTCTTCTTTAACATCATTCATAATTACAACAGAAGTAGGAAGCATTGTTTTCTTATCCACTGTAATGACTTGGTGAGGCATACTATTTTTATAGCTATTTCTAGTAGCCGCTTCAAATATATATGCTTTGTCCTCTTCTTTCATGACTAAATTTTTATCTTCAGCTAAATCCTCTGCTAGTGCTCCGATTAAATACGCCTGACTATTTTTCTTCGGCCAATCACTTTGGAACTTATACATTTTGTTTAATGTTGGTGTAACTACAAAAACCCCATCTGCATTACGTACAATCATTTGCGAAACATCTTTACCACTTTCTACTACTTCCACTCGATAGAAATCAGGTTTAGTATGCCAAACAGTTACATCATAAGTTCTAGGTTCGCCCCCTGATTTAATCTCCATCTTTGCGTCTAACTCATAACCATTTGTCTCTGACCATTTACCACTAACTTTCTTTAACACCTTTTCCTGTGAGGCTGTACCACACGCCGACAGAAGTAATATCGCACAAATTAAGACGAGCCAAGTAACTAAACGGTTGCCCACGCTTTCACCCTTTCTTCTTTCAAATCCACTACGACAATATATGAACCTTAGTAGTCAGTTATGTCATTTGATGAAAAGGTAATATATTTTATTACAACAGTAATATTACTTGTGCAGCTGCATATTGCTTCGTGTGTGTGATACTAACGAAGCCATTGACAAGCTCCCCCTTAAAATATAAAACAGGGTTACCAGCTGGTCCTCTTAATATTTCGATATCTTGTAGTGCGCAATCTTTACCAATACCTGTACCGAACGCTTTTGAAAAGGCCTCTTTTGCAGCAAATCTTCCCGCTAAAAATTCTACTTTGCGAGATTCTGAATGCTCCTCAAATAATGCTCGTTCCTGCTCTGATAAAATACGGTCTTTAAACTTCTCTGTACGTGTCATTGCTTTTACAATACGCTCGGTTTCTACTATGTCGAGACCAATTCCTTTAATCATATGAACTTCTCCTTTTCTTATTTCCAAAAAGCCATGTATAATAATTGTAAATTGAGGTGGAGCTATGTTTAGTAGAACAGAAAATTTTAAGCAATATACAAGTTATTACCCTGTTGTGTCAACATTAATAGCCGTGAATCTTATACTTTATGTATTAACACTTGTTCCCGTTCTCGGGGAGCTGTTATGGAACTATGGGATTCAAGTCAACTTCCTGATACAAAGCGGTGAATGGTGGCGGGTTTTCTCAGCAATGTTTTTACATGCGAATTTTATGCATGTGCTCTTTAATATGTTTTCCCTATTTTTATTTGGGCCAGAGCTTGAGAAAATTGCAGGGAAAGCACGTTTCATTACGATTTATTTATTATCAGGTATCGTAGGTAACATGGCAACCTTTATGCTTAATGAAGGGATCTATACAAGTCTCGGTGCAAGTGGCGCAATTTATGGTATTTTCGGTGCGTTTGGGGCACTTGTCTACTATACGCGCCGCACGATGCCTATGCTTCGCAAGCTCATTTTGCCGATTATCGTCATCAGTGTCATCATGACTTTCTTGCAATCTAACGTAAATGTTTATGCCCATTTAGGTGGCTTAGTAACTGGATTTATTCTCGGACTTATTTACTTACATCCAGCACGAATTTTAAGCTGGCGCAAGCAAAAAATGGCAGGGAAATAACTTATAAAGAGGAGCTTCCAACAGTGATATATAGATCACTTCAGGTTGTTCCTCTTTTTAATATCATTTTGTAACTTAGCTCACTCTGTCGTACTACCGATGAAATTATAGTACATCATACGCCTGTTGTGCCATTTCAATTTTTTCCATTTCACTGCTGTTTCCCTATAAAAAAGCTAATCTCTACATTGTAAAGATTAGCGTACAATTGTCTATTTAATGTTCAAACCAAGATAATATCGTTTCGGCATCTGCCTGTTCTAGGCTAGGGACATTGCCTGTCATACCAGCCATCCCTGACATAACCGTCGCTTTAATGGACATTACTTGTTTACGCTTTTGGAAATACGTTTGACTACTTTCCATCGATTGTATACGCTTCTTCTCCATAAACAATGTAATGCGGCTAAATACCCGATATTGCATCGTAAGTTGCTTGCCGTCAATCATGTACCCCGCTGTTCTATGCTGCCAAATGCCAAGTAATATTGTGAGTGGAATTAAAACCAATGACAATAACCCATATGGATAGAAGAAATAACTACATGCACCTATTATCGGGACAAGCCATAAAAAATCAATACGATAAAAAAAAGGAAGCGCTCGTTTTGGAGCTCTTGTTAATGTAGGATGCCAATTCATTTCAGGGAATAGTTGAACAAGCGTTTCCACACAATCCCGCTTTTTAATCAATGGAAACAATGCAATTTTCTTATCTCCAGCTTTTTCACCATTTCCACCGGCACTTTCTACTATAACCGTGGCAAAACCAAATAGTTGGCGCAACGGATTTTCAACAATACGGATTGCCTGGATACGATTTAATGGCAATGTAATTCTTTTCTTTTCCAATAAACCCTTTGTAATCATCAGTTTTTCATCTTCAATTCGAACTGTATAATCGTAGTAATTTACTAGCGTGATGACAACCGATATGAACCACGCTACGATTAGTGCAAACATAACCGTTAAGGCAACTAAAAACGCCCCAACTTTCGCAAAATCGGCCAGTTCGTGAAAGACTTCTTCATATGGAATAATATCTGAAAATTGGGAGATTACTGCTGCAAGTCCCGATAACACTACACCTATTCCACCAGAAGTCGTAGCTAATACAAGTAAGTCCCGCATCGACATATGATAAATAACAGGAACATTTACAGCCTCTATTTGCTCAGCTGTTTGTTCCACTGCCAACGGTTGAGCAACTTGAGTTTTTGCACGACGCATTTCCTGTTCAATGACATCTGCCGCCGCTTTCCTAATAGCTGTTAATTCCGCCTCCGGCTTACCGCCCTTATTCCCTGCAGTCTCCACTTGGACCTTTACTAAACCAAAGATGCGATGGAAAATACCTTCATGGTAATTCAAACTTTGAATGCGTTCAAAAGGAATATAGCGCTTCTTTTTAACGAATAATCCGTACGTCACGCGCAATTCGCCATCCTCAAACCAATACACAAAGGTGCGCCATTTTACGATACCACCAACAAGTGCAAGTACAGCTGCTACTCCCCACACACCAAATAATAAAACTGTTTCAAAGAAATATTCACTGCGATAATTAAATGAAAAATTAAAACCATTTGTAATAATGATGATAGCAACAGGAAGTATCATACTTTTCAGCGCTTTAATACTTGAAATAATAGCCGAAACGGGGTGTAAACGATACACTTCATTAGACATCATCTTCCGCCACCCTTGCTAATTCTGAAATACGTGCTCGAAGCCCATCTGCCTCATCCATGACCAATGCAGGAATCGTATGTACTGTAGCAGCTGTAGAAATTGAAATATTGCCTAAGCTATATCGTTTTAAAATAGGCCCTTGCGTTGTATCGACATGCTGTACACGCACCATCGGTATTAGGGTACGTTTCACAACAAATAAGCCATGCTGCACTTCAATTTCATGTTCACGTACTTCATAACGCCAACGTTCCCAACGAATCTTCGGAAATAAATACACTAATAAAAACACACTCAGTAAGACAACAGCAATCGCGATAAAATAAATAAATGATGGCCAATCAAAATAAAAAGTACCGTAACTAGCAAATGCTGCGATGACGACTAATAGCAATGTCTGTAACACGCCATATAAACGCCAGACAGTTAACCCTTTACGGGAAATTTGATGTTTTGGTTCAGTTCTCAATATCGTTCCTCCTTTAGTAATTACCTATGTATACGTACACTAACACGATTTTGTTTCACTATAAAAGAAAAACCTTACAGCCAAATTGACTGTAAGGTTTTAAATTTTTTAATTAGTCTTCATGACGACGTGGTGCACGTGAACGACCTTGTCCGCCTTCACGACGAGCGCCACCCTCACGGCGACCACCTTCACGACGGCCTCCACTGCTGCGACGATCTCCGCCACCACTACCTTCACGACGGTTACCACCATAGCTACGACCGCCACCGTTTCTGTTACGACCGTTACGATCGCCACCGCGACCACCGCCGCCGCCAGAACGCTCACGGCGCATTGGTAATGGACGTTCTTCAGTAATTGTAACAGGCGTATCATCCGGCTCTTTTGTTAATGAGCGTAATGCAGCTGCTACAACATCGATTGCATCATGGTTTTCAAGTACTTCTGTTGCCAGTGTACGATAATCACCTAAGTTGTTATTAGCAATAAGACCTTCTAATGTCTCAATCGCTAAACGTTGTTGACCTACTAGTGCTTCGTCATTTGTTGGTGGACGAAGTGGCGTCATACGTTTTTTCGTTGTTTCTTCAACGATACGTAAATAACCCATTTCACGAGGTGTTACAAACGTTACTGCAAGACCTGATTTACCCGCACGACCAGTACGGCCAATTCGGTGAACATAAGACTCAGGATCTTGAGGAATATCGAAGTTATATACATGTGTAACGCCTGAAATATCAAGACCACGGGCTGCTACATCTGTTGCTACAAGGATATCAATTTTATTTTCTTTAAATTGACGTAAAACTGAAATACGTTTTGCTTGGCTTAAATCACCGTGAATACCTTCTGCAAGGTAACCGCGGATTGATAAAGCTTGTGCTAACTCATCAACACGACGTTTTGTACGTCCAAAGATAATTGCTAACTCTGGTTGGTGTACGTTTAATAAACGAGATAACACATCGAATTTTTCACGTTCAGCAGCTTTTACGAAATATTGATCAATGTTATCAACTGTTAATTCTTTTGCTTTAATTTTTACAATTTCAGGATCGCGCATAAATGTTTCAGCAATTTTACGGATTGCTGGTGGCATTGTAGCTGAGAATAATAACGTTTGACGCTCAGCTGGTACGTTTTCTAAAATTGAGTTAATGTCTTCGATGAAGCCCATGTTTAACATTTCATCAGCTTCGTCCAATACAAGTGTTTGAACATCCTCTAGTTTTAAAGTACGACGATTAATATGATCTAAAATACGACCTGGTGTACCTACAATAATTTGTGGTTTATTTTTCAATGCACGAATTTGACGGCCGATTTCTTGACCTCCGTAAACTGATAATAATTTCACACGCTTGTCGTAACCGATTTTATATAGTTCTTCTGAAACTTGAATCGCTAATTCACGAGTTGGAGCAATTACTAATGCTTGGATATTAGGGTTTTTAGGATCGATTTTCTCGATAAGTGGAATACCAAAAGCGGCAGTTTTACCAGTACCAGTTTGCGCTTGACCTAATACATCGCGACCTTCAATGGCAAAACGAATAGTACCCTCTTGGATTGGTGTTGCTTCTTCGAATCCCATACGTTTTACTGAACGTAATGTAGATTCGCTAATATTTAATTCTGAAAAATTTGTCAAACTTCTCAATCTCCTTTTTTTGCTTTTAAGTTGACAAATGGTTACATTTTCAGATGAAGTTGTCGGCAAATTCGAGCCTGTGTTGTGGAACGTTTCCGTTACTTAAAAATTCTCTCTACAAAGGTTTCATGTAGAGCTCTCTTATATGAAAAGGAAAGCCCGGTCTTTACCGAGCGGTTTGATTCTGTGTAATTGTTCACTTAGAATAAAACCGTTATGTTCAAAAAAAAGTACTCTTCAACCAATTCATGAAGAGTCTTCGCACAAAATGTATCCATTGCTTACACTAGTCTAACATGGACATCAACCGTATGCAACGATAACGCATGAGTCGTAATAATCTGACTACTTCAACACTCTTTTAAAAACGCTAAAACCTTCTTAAACCAATCTAGATAATCCTCACAATGACAAATATGATGTTTTCCGTTGTTCGAAAAATACAACTTTTTATTTGTTGACGCTAACTGATCATACAAAAATTGCGCGGTATGATACGGTACAATTCCGTCTAATTTTCCTTGAATGATATACACTGGAATATTGATATCTTGATAATACGGCTCTACCTTTTGAACAAGCTTCATAAATTCAATTGTTGCGGATAAAGGTACATTACTAAACTTATGACGGTATCTGACAAACAGCTCGTTATTAGCAAGGTTGCGATGATAAGCATCGGTCGCTAGCATTTTAAAATCTTTTACAAGTTGTTTAGGACTGACATACTTAGCAGCCGCACTAAGCAGTACAAGCTTCTTTACTTTATAACGTTTTGCTAAATAGAGCGCAATAATTCCACCCATTGAAAAGCCCACTATAATGATCTCATCGACTTTTTTCGCTAACGCTCTTAAAGCAAGCTCCGCATCCATTAACCAATGCTGTGCTGTAAATCCTTTCATATTCAGTTCTTCTCCATGGCCCGATAAGGTAGGCGTTTCGATTAACCAATCTGTATTGGCACGCAAATAGCTTGTAAGCGGCTCTATTTCATAAGCGCCACCTGAAAATCCATGGATACATAATACACCTATTACCATTACCTCACCTCTAACAAGTGGCAGTTTTAACGAGCAACATAGAATTGCCCTTTCAATAAAAGGTAAAAATCCGCCATCTTTTCTGTGGAAGCAAAAGCGAATTTTTACCTTAAGAAGTAACTTTATTTTTTACATTTAATCGTCAATTATGATGTGAATGATTGTAAAATCGTTTCTAGTTTCATCCCTCTTGAGCCTTTTAATAATACGATAGACTTTTCTGTTGCTTGTTGAAGCTTTGTAATAATAGGCGCAAAATCATCTTTTACATATAGTAAGCGGTCTGCGTCAAAACGCTCTTTTAACACTTCATATAAGAACGACATACGCGGTCCATATAGGCACACATAGTCAATTTCATCCTCATTAATTGCCAGGGATAAGTCTTCATGGAAGCTTTGTTCATTAGCACCAAGCTCCAGCATATCACCTAAAACAAGCCATTTTTCTGGTCGAATATTGGTTGTGGCAATAAATTGAATAGCCGCTTTTACAGATGTTGGCGCAGCATTATAAGCATCATTAATAAATAATGCACCTTGATTTCCTTGCACTTGTTGCATACGCATATCCGTTAATGTGACACCTTTTAATGATTCGCGAATTTGTTCATCATTTAACCCGAGCTTTTGCGCGATAAGCATAGCAATCAAAGTATTTTTCACCTGATGCTTACCAAGAACGGAAATAAAGAATTCACCTTCAATCGCTCCATGCGTTGTAAAGCTACTTCCGCCTGCAGTTGCTTCAATATTGTCAGCATATAACAAATCGCCAGGTTCTAAACCAAATGCCTGTGCATTTAAATTTTGTTCTTGTGCAACAAGCTCCTGTAATAATGGCTCATCACCGTCATAATAAAGCACACCGTTCTGTTGCATCCCTTGAATAATTTCAAACTTCGCTTTTGCAATACCTGCACGAGAACCTAAATCTTGCATATGCGCCTCGCCGATATTTGTAATAACGGTCATATGAGGACGAGCTAACTTTGTTAAAAATTCAATTTCTCCAAAGCCACTCATACCCATTTCAAGTACGGCAACTTCTGTGTCCTCATCAAGCTGTAAAATCGTAATCGGTAAACCCAATTGATTATTAAAATTGCCAATTGTTTTTTGTACTTTAAAAAACGGAGCAAGCGTGCCTGCTAAAATATCCTTTGTCGAAGTTTTGCCATTCGACCCCGTAATACCAATAAAAGTTGCCTTATGCTCCGCGCGATAAGCACGAGCCATTTGCTGTAATGCTTGCTCTGGATCATCAACAAAAAGTAATGGCACATCCTTTGGCGGATTCGGTTCATCTTTTTGCCATAGCGAAGCACCTGCACCTTTTTCAAAAGCTTGAAGTACAAATTTATGACCGTTTGCCTGTTCCCCACGGAATGGTACAAACAAATCCCCTTGACGAATTGTTCGCGTATCAATTGAGATACCAGATACAATCGTATCTTCGAAAGCTAGCACCTCATCATTCAACCATGCTGCTAATTGCTTTAATGTCTTTTTCACAATAATCCCACTCAGTCTTTTTTATAGTGAAGCTGTTGTTTTTCCTCATAACGCTCAAGTGCAAGCGCAATCAGACGATTAATAAGCTCTGGATAGCTAACATTTGTATGTTGCCAAAGAAGTGGATACATACTTACAGGTGTAAATCCTGGCATTGTATTTACTTCGTTAATATAGATCTCATCGTTAGCTGTAACAAAGAAGTCTGCACGTACTAAACCGCTTCCATCTAAAATTTTAAATGCACTTTTTGCATGTTCTTTTAAGCTTGTGACCACTTCAGTAGAAAGCTCTGCAGGAATAATAAGCGCTGTAGAACCGTCCTTGTATTTTGAATCATAATCGTAAAATTCCGTCATCGGTTTAATTTCACCCGGTACAGATACTTCTGGGAAATCATTGCCTAGTACAGCTAATTCAATTTCACGTGCTACAATCCCTTGCTCTACTACAATTTTACGGTCAAATTGCAATGCCACTTCGATGGCCGTAATAAGCTCTTGACGGTTTGAAGCCTTACTAATACCAACGCTTGAACCTAAATTTGCAGGTTTTACAAACATGGGCCAAGTTAGTTTTTCTTCACAACGAGTTAAAATAGCTTCTTGCTCGTTCTTCCACTCACTGCGAATGAAGTACGTATATGGCACTTGTGGTAACCCCGCAATTTCAAACAATTGCTTCATGATTACTTTATCCATACCTGCTGATGACGCTAAAACACCATTGCCGACATACGGAAGATTCAATACTTCAAGTAGGCCCTGTACAGTTCCATCTTCCCCATTTGTTCCATGCAATAAAGGGAAAATAACATCAAATTTCACAGCACTTCCGTTGTCATCAACTAAAAACGCTGTAATATTATTTTCTAAAACAATGGCATCATTACCAAATTGCAATTCTTCAATCGAACTTGCTGGTTTTTCTAAACGCTCACCGCGTCGCCATTCGCCATCAGGTGTAATGTAAATCGGATATATCTCATACTCCTCGAAATCTAAAGCTCCTGTGACTGCACATGCCGTCGACAATGAAACCTCATGCTCCGCTGACTTTCCGCCGTATAATAAACCGATTCTTTTTTTCATTTTTGTGCCCTCCACATACTTCTTGAGTATTATTAGTTTATCACGAAACGTCTTGACAAATGACATAAAAATCTCACCGTTATGTTGACGGTGAGATTTGAGTACCTTATTCATTCAAAAGTTATTCACCAAAGGAAAATGACTGAATAGCTTTTACTTTGGTTCCCTTCATATTTAGCTGGCGTTAAGCAAGCTAAATAGCGCTAAATAATATGAATCAATTCATCGTGTTCGTTTTTCAAAATTGTATTTAAATCATCCCAAACTTCATCTGGGAAGGAATAATCTGATAGGTTACGAATTTCAATCCCATATGCTGCTTTCGGCTTCTCAATGCGGTACAGCGACAATAATGCCCCGTCTTTAGCAAAGGAACGATAAGCACGCAAAAATTCCGGTGTAAGAGAAGGAATACTCGGTTTTGCTTTTCGGCGCCAAAAGCCCGTGCTACGTTCTTTCTCACGAATTAAAGAATTAAACACATTGGCGACTAGTAAATCCGAATCACTCAAATGGCGAAAATAAATTTTCGTCATTTTCTCTACATCCGAAGAACAATAAACAAACCGATTTTGCAATTTATTAAAAAATGGCGAAGTAATCGGTTCTTTTTTATGGCTAATGTAAAGCAGCTCTCCCTGCTCCATCGCTGTCAGCTGATCTAGCCTCTTTTCATCCATAAAATCTACCCAACACAATTCTTTAGACTCCGTAGCCTTTTTTACAAATCGAGGAACCTCCTCCTCTTGTATATAATCAAACTGTGTATGCATATTAAATGAGCCATCTTCATAAGAATGCTTCAGTAACAGTAAGTGATGCAGTGGATCTAGAGCAGCCACGAATTGCGAGAGCTTAAGCCCGCTAAAAATGACAAATTTATCGACATCGTTCATATGAACATATATATGATACATAAAATCTTCAGCTGACTTTAATTTCTTAGCCACATCCATCACCCCATTCTTCACTATATTATAAATCTAAACTTTATTTTTTGAAACATTTTATGCTAATTGTCGTCACAACAATATACTCAGGCGTAAATTTGTTTTTTGCGTTATAATGTTAATGTTCGACATGCGTTACTTCGCATACTTTTAAACTATTTTATTTTAGGTGGCTTTTATGGAAAATAAACGAAATTTCGTGAACCGTTTCGACTGGACGCTCGCTTTTATACTTATTACTTTTCTTTTCATTAGTTTGCTAGCGATTGCATCCGCACAAACTTCGGGACAGTATGGTATTAACTATGTGCCTAAGCAGCTACAGTGGTATGTAATTGGTGCATTTATTATCGGTGTTATTATGTTTTTCGAACCCGATCAATATAAAAAAATGGCTTGGTATATGTACGGAGCCGGGATTGCTCTTTTAGTATTGCTTATTTTCATGCCGGAAGGTAAGGGTCAAATTGGTGAGCCTGTTAACGGCGCTAAAAGTTGGTTTCATACACCGCTAGGCAATATGCAGCCTTCGGAATTTATGAAAACTTTTTATATTTTAGCACTTGCCCGATTAATAAGTAAGCACCACGAAGTTTACTCCTTACGCTCAGTTAAAACTGACTTCATTTTATTAGGGAAAATTGCTATAACGTTGATTATACCACTTGGTATTATTTTGAAACAGCCAGACCTTGGATCTGCTCTTGTTTTCTTTGCAATCACTGCGGCACTAGTTATTGTTGCGGGTATTTCTTGGAAAATAATACTTCCCACATTCTTAGGTAGTGCCGCTATCGGCGGTGGTCTGTTATGGATGGCTCTTTATATGCAAGATTTTTTAGAGAAGACATTCGGTTTTAAACCGTACCAGTTTGCCAGAATTTATTCTTGGCTCGATCCGTATTCCTATTCGTCTAGTGATGGTTACCATTTAATTACGTCTTTAAACGCTATCGGCTCAGGCGAAATTTTTGGTAAAGGTTTCCGTGGTCGTGAAGTATATGTAGCAGAAAATCATACAGACTTCATATTTACTGTAATCGGTGAGGAATGGGGATTTATAGGAGCAAGTATCGTAATCTGTATTTTCTTTTTACTCATCTATCATTTAACAAAAACAACCTTATTATTGAAAGATCCTTTCTCAACTTATGTATGTGCAGGTATTATTGCCATGATTACGTTCCACGTATTTGAAAATATCGGCATGACGATACAGCTACTACCGATTACCGGTATTCCGCTACCATTCATAAGCTATGGCGGGAGTTCATTAATGGGTAATGCACTCGCCATCGGATTGGTCTTTAGCATGCGTTTCCATTATCGTACTTACATGTTCACAACGCACGATGAAGATGATTAAAAATAAAAAAGAATGGATAGTCTCTTTTCAAATAGGAGACTATCCATTCTTTTTTTGCAACGAGTTAAGCTTGAACTTGCGGAGTTTGCGTTGGTGGTGTGAGCACTTTTAAAAGTTCAAGTCGAGACTTTGTTACAGTGGCAGTCACACCCAACTTCGATAAATTCGAAACAATTTTTTTCAAATCTACTTCCTTCGTCATACATTCCACCTCAATCTTTCCTCGATTTTATATAACGTTTTATTTCCAAAAAAGTTTCAATTTTCTATGTGTTAGATGTCAGACAAGTTTATCTTTTCTCTATCATACCATTTAACTCGCCTTTCATATTTTTCAATTTTGTTACAATGTAAATAATGTTTAATGCGATAGCTACTGATTGATCTAACTTCATTATTAGCACAACAAATTATTTTTATTCGTCATTGTACACTTTTTACAAGCAATAAGGATTTTTTTAGAACCAGATAAAACCTCTACCAAGGGGAATTGGAAGAAGGATCAATACTGCGGTATGAACCAAAATTTATAATAAAGGGGATGAAAAAAATTTTTTAAGTGCGCTGTTGCTTTTAAATGCTTTGACTACCGTTTCCTTGTAATAGCAAGAACAAGAGAGGTAGAATATACATAGTGAAATATAGTAAGAAAGCAGGAAATTAAATGATAAAACCAATTTTACTCTTAATGTCAGTGCAATTTCTTGTCTACCTAGGATTCGGAATTATTATTCCTGTCTTGCCTGAAGTTATCGTGCAACACGACTGGCAAAACATTCATGTAGGCGGTTTACTGACAGTTTATTCATTAGCAAGCTTTTTCACTGCACCACTTTGGGGAAAGCTTTCCGATAAAATCGGACGTAAGCAACTTATTTTAACGGGATTGGTCGGTTTCAGTCTCAGCTTTATTATTTTTTCAATATTTATTGATCATTTAGCAATGCTATACGTATCACGTATAGTTGGTGGCTTATTCTCAGGTGCACTGTATACAGCAGTAACAGGCTTTATCGGAGACATGTCGAGCGAGGAAGATCGTAATAAGTACATGGGGATCATGGGCATGTCCATCGGTCTTGGTTTTATCTTCGGTCCTGCAATTGGCGGTATGCTTGGTGATTATAGTTTACAATTACCATTTATCGCATCAGCAGCATTAATTGCGCTATTATTTATTTATGCAATTTTTGTCTTAAAAGAACCAGAAAAACGAAAAGATGTAACAAAACGAGCGATTGTACCAAAAGGTGTTGGCAAAATGCTTCAATACCGTGTGCGTTATTTATTTATATTCTCTTTTTTAGTGACATTTATGCTCGCAGGTGTAGAAGCGACATTCCAGCTTTTCCAAATTGATCGCATTCATATTACACCATTGCAAATCGGCTATTTATTTATGTTTAGCGGTTTTGTAGATGCAGCGATACAAGGCGGTGTTGTGCGTCGCATCAAAAATGGTACGGAAACATCTTGGTTAATTGGCGCTCAAATTGTAACGGCCATCGGTATGCTTTTATTTACATTAACAGGAAATCTGTTTATGGCTGGCTTTGCACTTTGTATTTTTACAGCCGGTAATGCCCTTGCAAGAACATGTGTCGTCTCTCTTTCCTCCAAAGAATCTGGCGGCCAATATGGAACTGCAGCAGGTCTTTCTTATTCCATGGATAACTTAGGACGTATTCTCGGTCCACTATTCTTCACATGGTTATTTACAATGCAATCGAATTTGGGCTATTACATTGCTGCAGCAATTGCCATCATCTCGATTAGTTTAATGTTTATTTATAAAGCGTCAAATAAAACTTTACGTCTTGAATAAATTCCATAGAAAATGCCGTAACTTAGTGGTAGAGATGTTTTTTGTTTATGATTTATAAAAACATCCATGCTTGAAAGTGTAAACTCGGAGGGCTCTGCATGAACAAAACGATAAATGTATCACTACCTAAAGAGCTAGAACTATTACGTTGTGAAATTGAAGAATCACTGCAGCCAGCGATTATTATCTCGCCAGTGAAACGTTCAACTTCATTAATAGAAAGTAAATTTGCCGGTGAACCTTATTTACCTTATTATCAAACCGTTCCAAAAGACATTACCGGCGAATCGATGCGTTTATTAGCTCAAATTAATTTTGCAGAAATACCACCTATAGAGGATTTCCCTACCCAAGGTATTTTACAATTTTTCATTTCGTCTAATATTTTTGCCAATGCACCGTATTATAAAGAAGACATTTTTCAACAGTTTTATAAAATTCGTTTTTACCCTACAGTAGAAACAACATTAGCTATAAAAACCTTTGATGATTTATCCTTAAGACCAAATGATTGGTTTCCTATTCATCAGGAATTAGCCTTACAATTCCACTACACACAGGAACCTGTTTCGGCTTTAGATTACCGTGCTGTCCATCATTTACCTAGCCTTATCGCTACCCAAAATCATGATGTCAATTTGCACGAAATCTATTTACAGCACTTTTTAGGTGCAGGCGCAAAAGTAGGAGGATATGCATATTTTTTAGCGGAAGATATTCGCCAAGAATCTCACCTTTTACAACGCTATGATGTGCTTTTACTACAAATAGATTCGAATGATGAATTCGGAATTATGTGGGCTGATAGTGGCGTCGGGAAGTTTTTTATTAATCGTGAAAAACTACTTCAACAAGATTTTTCCGATATATTATTTCAATGGGAACATTATGTATAAAATCTGAAGCTCATATCCAGCACAACAAAAACTTACAAGCCCCATCACTAATCTTTTCGTGGTGGGGCTTAGCTAATGTTCATTTTTTACGGCTTAAGTTTATGTCTGTCGACAACAAAAAACTTACTCTTCTTTCATTCCAGCTGAAAAGTAAGCTATACTAAGTATTATATGAAATATAGTAGAGGGGTGCAGGAATGAGCATTTTTACAGATGTAGAATATCTAGTACCTTTAGTTTTATTCTTTAATATCTTATCAGCGATGACCATTATTTTTTTAGAACGTAGAGATGCTACTTCTACATGGGCATGGATTCTTGTACTGTTTTTCTTGCCATTAGTTGGATTTGTTCTCTATTTACTAATTGGCAGACAACTGCGCAAGAAGCATTTGTTTCGTTGGGAAGGTCGCAAAGATATCGGGATAGATAATCTAATTAGCTACCAGATAGACACAATTCGAGATGATACATTTGAGTTTCGAATTGAAAATGCAGAGAATTATAAAGAAATGATTTATATGCATTTAAAAACAAATAATGCCGTATTAACGCAAGACAATCACCTTTCTATATTTGATGATGGTGCAGATAAATTTGAACACCTTATAAAAGATATTGAAGCTGCAAAAGATCATATCCATATTCAATATTATATCTTTCGCTTAGATAATTTAGGTACACGTCTTGTTGACACAATGATTAAAAAGGCAAAACAAGGAGTCAAAGTGAGGCTCTTATATGATGAAATGGGCTCGCGCAATGTAAAAAAGAGACATTTCAAAGAACTTCTTGAGGCAGGCGGCGAGGTTGAAGTATTCTTCCCTTCCATATTCCCACTATTAAATCCACGTCTAAATTTTAGAAATCATCGTAAAATCGTTGTTATTGATGGACGAATCGGGTATATCGGAGGCTTTAATGTAGGAGACGAATACCTAGGTCTTCAAAAGAAATTTGGCTATTGGCGAGACACTCATTTACGCATTGAAGGTAGTGCTGTCCATCCATTGCAAACTCGTTTTTTGCTCGATTGGAATCAAGCTAGTGCTCAGCAAAAGATGGGCTATTCAGATCGTTACTTCCCCGCTATTCCGAAAAAAGGCGATGTCGGCTTGCAAATTGTTTCGAGTGGACCCGATTCTGAATGGGAGCAAATTAAAATTGGCTATTTAAAGCTAATAAATATGGCCAAACGATATATCTATATTCAAACGCCTTATTTTATACCAGATGTCAGTTTTTTAGATGCCATTAAAATTGCTACGCTTTCAGGTATTGACGTTCGTATTATGATTCCTAATAAACCGGACCATATGTTTGTTTATTGGGCTACTTTTTCGTACGTAGGACAATTATTACGGGCGGGTGCAAAAGTTTATATTTATGAAAAAGGATTTATTCATGCTAAAGCCATTATTATTGACGATGAGGCATCGACTGTAGGAACCGCTAATATCGATGTACGTAGTTTCAGTTTAAACTTTGAAGTAAATGCCTTTATATACGACTCAACGATTTCCCATCAGTTAGCTGAGTTATTTGAGAAGGATATTTTAGATTGCACAGAACTCACTTGGGAAATGTATCAAAATCGTTCGAGCATGATCAAATTCAAGGAATCTATTTCACGCTTATTAACACCCGTATTGTAGAAACCATTTGTTTGCTTATATTGAGACAAAAAGAAAAAGTGTTAGATTGACTGAAATCAATCTAACACTTTTTTGCAACGTTGTTGTCCGATACCTACTGCAGACAAACTCTGTTTCACTCTTTCGTAAATTGTGATCCAGTTTTTATTACTCCACACCTAGGTATTCTTCTAACGTAATATTCTTTTCTTTTATTTTGTTGGCTATTTCGGTTCCGACGTAACGGTAATGCCATGATTCATACATGTAGCCTGTAATATGCTCTTTGTTATTAGGGAATCGTAAAATGAAGCCAAATTGCGCGGCATTGTCAAATAACCATTGTCCCGCAGGTGTTTCACCGAACTCTTCAGTCAACCATAGATCTTCTTTACCCACTTCTCCAATATCAAACGCTAAGCCTGTTTGATGCTCAGAAAAGCCTGGTCGTGCACTATAACGATCTGCTGCAGCCTGACCATCACGCTTTACATAGTTATTATATAGTGTTGTTTGATAGTCGTAAGAACGATATCCACTAAATGCTACTAAATTAAAGCCTTGCTTTTTCGCTTCTGCAATCATCGTATTTAACGCCTGACGAGCTTCTGGGCTTTCTCCAGGTGCAAATGTGGATGGAAGAGGATATTTTTTATTCGCTAGTAAAATACCATCTATATAAGTAGGATCTGTTGGCATTGTTTGATTTGGGTAATAGCCATTTTCATCTGGCTGTTCCTGTGGCTCAGTAGTCTTTTCGGGTGTTTTTGTTGGCTCTTTGATCGGCTTATCTTTTTTACCCTGTTCCGCTGCTGGTTGTTCCTCATCTGATGCTACATTTACTTGGCTATTTTTATAGTTAATCACTACAAAAATAGATACAATCAAAGCCGCTGAAATGACAGCACCAATAATAATTGGTAGACGTTTTTTTTTCACTTTCTTTGCCCCTTTTGTGTAGATACAGGTCGCTAAACTACCAGGATTTCAACATTAGGCTGTTTCAATGGAAGTTTGAGCAACCTTAAAACCTTAAATTCAGACCACCTCGGCGTAATAGCGACTAGATTTTATTCTATTAAAAACCTATTTCATCCGCCGGGGCATTTAACTTGATTCAGCCGCTAGTGTAACCCCACTACGTTTCGTGCATGTTGGCATTCAATTCTGAAGCAAGTTAAAACAATTCCATATAATAGTTTTATTTTATCACTGTTCACATTTTTAAGTGTAGCTTTTCACAATTAATCTATAAAAATAACAATAAGCACTACGATTGAAGCGACCGAGAAAAAGATAGACATATACTTCATCCACTTCGCCTCTTTACTATACCCTTGTTCCTTAAAGCTCTTCGCCCTGAAACCATTTGACATAGCAAACATAATTGTCATAGCTAGCACCGCAAAATTGAAGTTTCCTAAAATAATGCATACGATAGCGGCAATACTAAATATCGCGACAAGAATTGATGAAATCCATTTTGTATTCATGCTGTTTTCCTCCTAAAAAAAAATCGAGGCTACACAAGCGCCTCGACATCAATTTATTTATGATTTTGCTTTTTCGGGATGCTCCGAGTAATATTTTCGACCAATATATGTTTGAAGAATTAGTAATGCACCGCTGACAGACCAGTAAAGAGGTAGAGCTGCCATAGAGGACATAGAAATAAAGACAATCATTATTGGCGAAATGTAAATAAACATTTTCATTTGCTTTTTTTGTTGCTCCGGAACAGTCCATAAAGATACTCGTGCTTGTACTAAATAAACAATCCCTGCAATAATTGTCATCACAATGTCTGGTGAACCTAAGCTAAACCATAGGAACTCATGTGATTTCACATCGGCAGAATATAAAATTGAGAAGTAAAGACCCATAATGATAGGCATTTGAATTAACATTGGTAAACAACCCATATTCAATGGATTAACACCGTGTTTTTGATACAACGCCATCATTTCTTGTTGATATTGCATTTGTTCTTCTTTTGTCTTTGCTTCCTTCATTTTTTTCTGAACGGCTTCCATTTCAGGTTTGAAGGCATCCATTTTCGATTTCATCAATTGTTGCTGACGATAGTTTTTCAACATAATCGGCATTAAGATTAAACGAATAAGAACTGTGATGGCGATGATCGCTAAACCATAGCTACCTGAAAAAATATCATTTCCGAAAAACTCCAGTAAAAATTCCATAGGTTTTACAAAAACACTATAGAAAAAGCCTTCTTTGTTCTCAACTGCTTGACAGCCGCTTAATACAAAAACAACAAGTCCAAGCATTGATAATAGCTTCAAATTTTTCATTTATCCACCTACTATTATTTTTCAACTAATGTGAAGTATACCTTATAAAGACTACCTTTATCAAATAGCAAGCGCTAGTTGTTCATCCAATCTCGTTGTTCTAAAACCACAACAGTCATTCACATAAAAAAGATGCTCGCTTTAGCATCGCTAATACGATCGCATCTTACAGTATGTTTATAATATTTAATGACACTTCATTCATTAGTAGAACTGTCTATTAAACATTTTGTGTTTCGTTTTGTTCAGCATCTGTTTCAGTAGCTGTATCGTTCATTTCAAAACGATAAAATTCATGGTGAAGCTCATCACGAAAATGTTTAGGTGTTACGCCAGTATATTTCTTGAAAATACGCGTAAAGTAACTTTGGTTACAAAAATGGAATTGGTCAGAGATTGATGTAATACTTTTATTTGTATGGCGTAAATAGTATTGCGATTCCTCAACTCGACGCACATTTAAATATTCCACCAATGTAATGCCAACATGTTCTCTAAAAATACGTGATAAGTGACTTGTACTAATATGAAAGTTATTTGCGATACTTTCTACTGTTAGATCATTCTCTAACTCATCATTTATAAACATAATGACCTTATTAACTGTCTGGTGACGGAAAGTCGGTTGCTTTCTATCTGCGATAAAGTAGACAAAGAAATCAATTAAATCATCAGCAAATTGCAAAAATTCTGCGTCTTTCATTTGATTTTCTATCATATCATTACATGCAATATTAAAAGCAAAAGCTTTCTTCGAAGGTACTTGATTGTCTAGCAATTTACGAGCAACAATCGAGGACAGAACCGAAAAATAACTTCGTACAATTTTAATAACTTGCTTGCCAAAACGTATCGACAGAATATCTATTAATTCATGCAAAGATTTTTTGGCTTTTGCAGATTCTAAATGGTAAATTTCAAATATTAATTTTGACTCAATATTAAAAAATTCTTCTACACCGATGTATTGATTAATATTATCGATTTCTTGGAAGTATCTTTTTGATATCGTTTCTGACATAGAATGTTGATGTAGTTGCATAATCTTCCCCATCTTTCCTCAGAGTGCACGAATTACCTTGCAATATTAGACTTCTAATTAAAATTCCAAAATAAGAAAAAAGTATTTACTTATTTAGCTTATGAATTGAGTCCTATTACACAATAATATATAGAATAATAGCTTAAAAATAACCCATCTTAAACACTAGTATTAAAAAAAATATACTTTACAGTGAATTTTACCATATTCTGCGATTTCCTTTCAACCACATTTTGTACATCGTTCTAGTTCTTATTTATCATATAAAGATAGTAGAAACGATGTAAACTTATGAATCGGCATTTAATATTTACCATATACATATTAAATATAAATAGGTATTAATTTCAATATATTGAATAATTTTTATTCAATTTATTTTAGCAATTAACATATCTCTATTTTATTCCGAAATCTTCTCTATATAATTTATACGAATATGTAGTAAAATAGATGATAATACTATTTTTAAAAGTTAAAACGAGGTGCTAATAGTGGATCCAAAACAAATAGAAGAAATCATGGAGATTATTAAGGAGTTTTTCCCTGAGAATACTTCAATTGCAATTTCTGATACAAACGAATACTTGTACTACCAACCAAGCAAAAAGGTTGATTTGAAAATTAAGCCGGGCGACCCTATTAAAGAAGGATCAGCAGCACATAAAGCTTTAAGCTATGGACAAAAAATCAGCACATATATCGAACCTGATGTCTTTGGCGTTGCTTACTATGGCATGAGTATTCCTCTAATGGAAGAAGGCGAAACAAAAGGTGCTATTACAGCCATCTTCCCACAAAAACCGTCTGCATTTTTGACAAACTATATCACGATTAAAATCGATGATTGTTGGTATCCAATTAAGCATGATCAAGTCATTTATCTTGAAACACAGCTTCGTAAAACATTTGTTAAAACAATGGGACGTGAAGGCTATCACCGTTTAAATTTAAGTGATCTTGAGCTATTTTTAGCACCAGACTCATTTATTAGATGTCATCGTTCTTATATTGTAAACATTGATTACATTGATGAAATTCAACCAGATTCTCATTCCACTTTCTTATTAATTATGAAAGACGGTACACGCATTCCTGTTAGTCAACGTTACGCAAGTTATTTCCGTCGATCTTTAGGTTTCTAATTTACCCCAGTACAGCAAGTCCTCCCCTTCCGGAGGCCGTGCTGTACTTTTTTAATTTTACCATGGAAAATATATACTCTACATTAAAACGTTTTCTCTGTCGAAAAATCAACCTTCTGCTCGTTTTTCCTCCGATTACATAATTTAATGCTAATACTAAAGTTTTTGTGACAAATTGGTGATAATATTAATCAAATGGTTGGAGTCATACTACAACTAAATAAACAGAAAATTCATACAGGTTTTTCTAGTTTTGTAATCGGTTTCCATCAAAATGATTTAGGGGAGGATTTTTTTATGGATGCAAATATTCAAAAACGCCTAGGTTTAAAAGAACTTGAAAGTAAAATTGTTTCGGCTGATGCAGCCGCAGCACTTATTTCAAATGGTGATGTAGTTGGTATGAGTGGTTTTACTCGTGCTGGGGACGCAAAAGTAGTTCCAATGGCATTAGTTGAACGCGCAAAAAATGAAGAGTTTAAAATTGATGTATACACAGGTGCATCATTAGGACCAGAAGTAGATAAACACCTAGCAGAAGCTGGTGCTATTCGCAAACGCGGACCTTTCCAAGGTGACTCTGGTATCCGTAACTTAATTAACTCTGGTGATGTCTTATATGTAGATGCTCACCTTTCTCACAATGCTGAGTTAGTGCGTCAAGGAATTATCGGACCTATTAAATATTTAATTCTTGAAGCGGTTGCTATTACAGAAGAGGGTTATATCATTCCAACCAACTCTGTAGGTAACTCTCCAATTTTCGCACAATATGCAGAAAACATTATTATCGAGTTAAACATTTCTCATCCAGAAGCATTAATCGGTATTCACGATATTTATGTTCCTGGCGAGCAAGGTAATCGTGAAGCAATTCCAATGACAGATGCAATGCAACGTATTGGCGAAATCGGTATCAAAGTTGATCCAGCAAAAATTAAAGCGATTGTTATTTCTGAAGAGCCAGATGCTCCTTCATTAATCGTACCACCAGACGAAGAAACACAAACAATGGCTAACATTTTATTAGACTTCTTCCGTGATGAAATTAAAGCGGGCCGTTTAACAAAACAATTAATGCCATTACAATCTGGTGTAGGTTCTGTTGCAAATGCTGTACTTGATGGCTTTGCAGATTCTGAATTTGAAGATTTAGTTGTTGCTTCTGAAGTACTTCAAGATGCTGTATTCAACTTAATCGATGCAGGTAAAGTTAAATTTGCTGCAGCTACTTCAATTACACTTACTGAAGAATTACAGAAAAAAGTTTACGGCAATTTAGAAAAATATGCTGATAAAATTTGCTTACGTTCACAAGAAATTTCTAACCACCCTGAGCTTATCCGTCGTTTGGGATTAATCTCAATTAACACTGCTCTTGAGTTAGATATTTACGGTAACGTAAACTCAACTCACGTATCAGGTACTCGTATGATGAATGGTATTGGTGGTTCTGGGGACTTCGCACGTAATGCACGTCTTGGTATTTTTGTAACAAAATCTTATGCAAAAGGCGGCGCGATTTCTTCAATCGTACCAATGGTTTCTCACGTAGACCACACTGAGCATGATGTAGATGTAATTATCACTGAGCAAGGTATCGCTGACTTACGCGGCTTAGCACCGAAAGAACGTGTACCTTTAATCATTGAAAACTGTGCACACCCTGATTACAAAGAGCAATTATGGGATTACTACAACCGCGCAGTAGAAGCAACAGGTAACCAACAAACTCCTCACATTTTAGAAGAGGCTCTTTCTTGGCACGTAAACCTTGCTAAAAACAAAACAATGAAAAAAGAAATTGCTAAAGCTTAATATCGCTATCCAGAACGCCCAATAAGTTGTTTTCAACTTATTAGGCGTTCTTTTTTGTCGAAAATGTTATAATAAACCTACTAAGTCGTTTATTGTAGTCGGAGGAGTTATGAAAAAATTTATCTACTTGATTATATTCTTTTCATTTTTTGACCTATTTACTCAGCTTCCTGTCATGAGTACATACGCGGAATCTTTAGGGGCATCCGCTTTTTTAACGGGACTTGCAGTTGGTATGTATTCTCTTTCTAATACGTTTGGGAATATTATTTCTGGTTTTTTAACAGATCGTAAAGGGCCCTTTATCATTTTAATTATTGGGCTGTTAACAACAGGACTCTCACTTACTTTGTATAATTTAGTAGATGTTCCACTTGCCCTATTAATCGTTCGTTTCATCCATGGATTGGTTGCCGGCTTTATTGTTCCTGCGGCTTTTACATTTTTAGCTAACGCTACCGATCAAGAGAAACGCGGCAAAGGTAGTGCTATTTCCGGAGCCTTTGTAGGTATTGCCGCTATCATCGGACCTGCTTTTAGTGGTATTCTAGCAAGTCGCACAAGTGTACCTTTTGTCTTTAATATTACTGCTAGTTTTATGTTACTGTTAGGAATTCTATCGTTCTTTTTACTTAAATCTAATCAGGTGAAAAAGGACAAGACATCTTCTAGCCCTCATATTCCTATCAGTGTATTTTTTAATAATGTCGGTACGTTAAAAGCCTTTTCAGGCGCTTTCTTTTTAATGTTTTCACAAGGAGTTATCGCTTACTTATTACCATTAAAAGTTCATGCTTTAGGCTTCGATTCACGCTTAAGTGGTACGTTAATGAGTGCCTTTGGTATCGTCGCTGTGCTTGTGTTTATTTTGCCGAGTAATCGGATTTTTGATAAGGTTGCTCCGATTAAAACATTAGCTCTGGGGATCGGTTTAATGGGTCTCAGTCAAATACTAATTAGCCAAGCAGATTCGAGTACGCTACTTTATTTAGCTATGATTTGCTATGGCATTGGTTTCGGTTTATTATTCCCGTCTATCAATTCACTGTTAATTGACTCTACGAATGTTGAAATACGTGGGAAAGCATACGGCTATTTTTATGCCTTTTTCTCATTAGGCGTGGTACTTGGCTCTTCATTGCTCGGTTGGTTATCACTCGGTGTAGTGAGCGGCTTTATTTTCACTGGCATTGTCCTCATTACCTTCGCTGGTGTGACGCTTATTCCAAATAAAAAGCGGCAGTCTCAAACAACTATCTAAGCAACGTATCGGGTCCTATTTCGTAAAAAACGCTTTGTCGCAGAGCTTTTTCTTTTGATAGTGACTGGTACTTGGCAAAGCTATCTTCTAAAGCGTAAAAATTCACTTCGCTTGCGCTCGGCTTGTTGCGTCTTACGTTCTGTGCTGTGCCCGCAGGAGTCTTCGTGAATTTTTACTTAGTTATTAAAACGCTTTGTCGCAGAGCTTTTCCCTCAAATAGTGACTGGTACTTGGCAAAAGCTATCTTCTAAAGCGTAAAAATTCACTTCGCTTTCCACGGGCACATCGTTAGCCGCCACCACTGCTTAAGTTGCTGAATGGAAGTCGCGCTGTAGTGAAGGATTGCTCGACTACCAGCGGAACAACCACAAATTTAATTATCTACGTAATAAACCTTCTCATAGCTAGATGAGAAGGTTTTTTTGTTATTTCTCTTTTTCTTGTATTTCTTCGTTGTAGAAGTGAACGCCTGTATGGCCGCCACCTTCTGAAACCATTTCGTTCGAGGCTATTTTTGTAGGCGCTGTGCCCGCTTCAGTTGCTACCTCGGTAGTTACACGTTCCGCAATTTTATCATCCATATTAACATTAGAAGAATTCAGATAAGATTCAAGTTTAGATTTTGCACTGTTGATCATATCCCATGCTTTATCACGATTTTCTTTTTTACTTAAATAAGATGCTGCAAATCCAGCTAATCCAGCTAATACAACACCTGTGCCTTTACTCTTTGCCATAATAATCCCTCCTAAATATATAGAAACTGGCTATACTATAGCATTTCCCTATTCTTAGAGGACTAAACATTATTTTTTTACTTGATATAGCATATCAATATGTGGCAAGCTGTCGTAAATATACGGTTCTGAAACTTGCTGAAAGCCAAAGGAACCATAAAACTTTTTTAAATATTGCTGTGCCTGAATAAAAACTGCACTCCCTGACCATCGCTCTTCGATAATATCCAATGCTAATTGGATCATCTCTTTCCCCAACCCTGTGCCACGCATTTCTTGACTGGTAATTACGCGTCCTATTGAGGCCATTTCAAATTTTTCTCCTGGGGGTAATATACGCGAATATGCGCATAATTTTCCATTTTCAACATATGATATATGTATAGCGTTTTGATCATGGTTATCTAAATCCTCATAACACGTTTGTTGTTCAACAATAAAAACATTTATGCGTAGCTGAATAATTTTATACAGTTCTTCCGTTGTTAATTCATCGTACGTCTGTATTTTCCAAGACATTCGCCATCACTCTCCAAGTCATAATTTATTATTTATTTCGTAATTCTTAATCATTTTGTAATTATTCATGATTAACACTAACAATATGAGGGAAATAATACAATATTACAAACGATAGGAGGATGTTTTTTATGAAAGATTTAGATTTAATATATGATTGGGTAGACATGGCTTCGTTATTAGGAGGCGCGGGCGTTTTAACATTACTTATTTACGGTATCGTTTTTTGAAAATGTGCAAGATGAAAATTATTTATACGAAAACCTAAAAAGCAATCTGCATTGTAGCTCGAAGCTAGGTAGCAGATTGCTTTCTTTTTATTGTTTTACATCATCATAAGCATTAGACTTTTCAAAGACTGCTACTACATATGAACAAACAGCTTTCATTTTAAAATGATGTTCACGGGCATAATCAGCTGCGCGGTCTAATAATTTTTTTGCTACTCCTTGGCCTCGGAGCTTATCTGAAACGTAAGTGTGATCCATGACCATTACTTGGCCTTCCTGCTTCCATGTAATTTCCGCTAACTGTTCCCCGTCTTGCTTATAAACAAAAGCTAGTTTGTTTGCCGTTACATTTTGTAATTGGAATTCCATTTCTCACCACTCCTTTTTTTCATAGTACCATAGCTTTTTGCATTTTTACAAAAAAGTAGACAGTACTTCGACTGTTCAATTGGGTTAAACAAAATAATAAAGCTCTACTGCCGTCGATTGCAGAGAGCTCATTGATTTAATTAAACCACGTTGAAATGGTATCTTTTAAATTTGCAAAGAAATTTTTCACACTCGTCCAGAAGCCTTCATCTTCCATTAATGCGCCAAACTTTTCTTGCAATGTATTACTAATATCATTTAATTGATCAGACCATTTACTAAAATCAATATCTAGTTTACTAATTTTGTCCATCAGATCTACTAATAGCTGACGATCTTTTTCACTTAAATTAACTTCGAGCTTATCTAACTGCTCTTGTACTATTTTTTCAACATCTTCACGTGTTGCTGGCTTTACCTCAGCAATTTGCTTTTTAATTTCCGTAAGTAATTCCGCTACCTTCGCATCATCAACTCCAGCAGAATCAGCTAGTTTAGTTGCTACAGATAGTTCTTCATTGGCAACGTCTGTACGGTCTATATCTAACGTTTCGCCCGTTGTAACCTCATAAGCTTTATAAATACCAACAAGCGCAGAGTGACCTGTTACAGGCTTCGGAGCGGCTACTTGAACCGTTGCATCTTCAATACCTGCTGTTAACATTGCATTTGCATACATTTCTGACGTTACTTGTGTAATATTGGATGGTGTTACAATCTCAATTACTAAGCCTTTCCCAGCATCCTTACGCGTAATTTTTGCAGAAGAATACATGCGTGAGCTTGCGTTACTATCTTTAATGTATTTTGCTAAGTCATTCCCTGATACTGTAATTTCTTCAACTTCAGGATCTTCATTTACTTTTAACGATTTTTTAACAGATTCTTTTTCTTCTTCTGAAAGGTTTGCGCCATATACGACAATTGGTACACCTAACTTCTCATCAATTGCTTTCGGTGGCGTATTGTCTGCCGCAAATCCCTTTGTTGGTGCCAGCACACCAAATACTAGCATCGTCGCTACTAGTATTTTCCCCCATGTTTTCTTCACATTGTGTGACCCCTTTCGCTAGAAAAATCATTGAGCCTGTATAATGTATGTCACTATACAGTTATTAGTACGAAAAAATGACGAGAAGGTTTCAGGCTTAGCTCTCGTCATTTTCTTCATATTTATAAAAGCTTTACGTTAGATTTCCTCAGTCCAGCCATCTTGTTGTTTTATTTTACCGGCCTTCATAAGAGTACCTAATGCACGTTTAAATGACGCTTTACTCATATTAAACATTTCTTTAATTTCATCTGGTGATGATTTATCGCTAAATGGCATTTTACCACCAACATCTTGTAAATAGCTTAGGATTTGTTGCGCATCTCCCGTAATACGCTCGTGTTTACGAGGTAATAGAGAACCATTCATTGAGCCATCTTCTTTGACATCAATAATACGCACTTGAACATCTTGTCCAAGACGAGGCTCCGCATAACGTTCTGATTCATGAACGAAAATACGATACGGTTGCTCTACACCTAATAAAAATGAGCCTACTGGTAATAAACGATATGGACGTGCTGTTATATTTTTGTTGTGCATATCTTCAAATGCACCTTCATATAACTCCAATATTTTCTCTTCCGTTACTAAACGACCAAATAAATCGCCATTGCGATCTGTTCGTAATGTCATAAATAAATGGTCACCTGGTTCAGGCCATACTTCTTTAATAGCAGGTAGGTCCTCTGCTTTTACAAGCACTTCACGTGAAGTACCAATATCTACATAGGCTCCTTCTCGCTCAACAACACGAAGAACTCGTGCCCAGCCGTATTCACCTTGTGAAATTGCTGGAATAGCAGTAGTGGCAGCTAAATCGCCACGTCGATCGGCAAATAAAAATACTTCAAGTCGATCCCCTACAGCAAGTGGTTCTGTGACCTCAGAAGCATTTAATGGCAGTTCAACTACCCCATTTGTTAAGATCCATTTCGATGCTTGTTGCTCTAACACAGTTAAAGTAACAACTTCACCTGATTTTAATTCGTTCATAATGTCTTCCTTTCCTTCATACCATCATTTTCGCAAAATATATAATTCCGTATACATTTAACACGGGTTAACTATGCGGGTCATGTAACAACATCTCTAACGCAGGGATGTAGCACGCTCGAAAACCCCACGGATAACCAGATTATCTTATAGATTATGTTGCGTTCTAGAGGCTTCTAATTTTTTTGCGATGTCTGGATTTTCTTCCAGGACCTGCACAAGATCTGCAATACGATCAATCGAATTCCAACTCAAATGATGTTCAATTCCTTCTACATCATTGTAAATACGTTCTTCATCTACACCAATGATTCGTAAAAATTGCTCTAGCAGTTCATGTCGCTGCACAAGACGTTTTCCAAGCTGTTCTCCTCTTGGTGTCAATGTTAGCCCACGATATTTTTCATAAACTAAATAACCGTCTTTATCTAATTTTTGAACCATCTTAGTAACAGAAGAAGGAAGAACAGATAATGCTTCAGCAATGTCAGACACTCGAGCATAACCTTTATTAGCGATTAATAAATATATTTGTTCGATATGGTCCTCCATACTAGGTGTTGGCATATCTTATTCCCTCTCTTTCCTTTTCTTACTCTCTAGTTTACTACAAGCTTGCCTTAAAAGTTAACTGAAAATACATATCCAAGATAAACACTTCATCAAAATATGAAAAGAGCCTACTTCCAAATAGAAGTGGGCTCTATCTAATGTCGAGGATACTTATTTACCACATGTAATGCACGAATAATTTCTCTGTTAATCAGCTCGATATTTTCAGGAGTATTCAATGCTTTAAATGCTTCATCTCGCGCTTCCATAGATGTAACATACTTACTAGGCAAAACATTTAAAGCAAGTGCCACTGTTTCAAATTCACAGCTCTGACATTTACAAAATGTTTGATATTCTGGTCCTCGAAGTAGAAAACTTACTAAACCACGCACAATTTCCTCTGTAACATTTACCAAAATAGGTTCTGACATATAAAACTTTCGCCTCATTTATAATGAATTGTTACAATTTACCTCAATTAATAATAGCGTGAAATATAGCCGTTTTCAAGAATCGCTAGTAGCATCTATATAACATTCATAAATTAATATTGATGTGAGCAAATACCCACTCGACAAATCTGAACACTCCGTATTACCTATTATCTTTTCGTTTTAATAAGCCTTAAAGAATTGAAAACAACAAGTAATGTTGCCCCCATATCTGCAAAAATGGCAATCCATAATGTTAACCACCCCGGAATTACGAGTAGTAGGGCAATACATTTTAAAGCTAGTGCAAAAATAATATTTTCTTTAATTATTCGTAATGTTTTTCTGCTTAACGCAATGGTATAAGGTAATTTCGTCAAATCATCGCCCATTAGTGCAATATCAGCCGTCTCTAGCGCAGCATCTGTACCCGCTCCACCCATGGCAATACCTACATTAGCAGAAGCTAATGCCGGCGCATCATTGACACCATCTCCCACCATTGCAACAGCTCCGTATTGCGTGCGTAATGCTTTAATAGCAGCTAATTTTTCAGCGGGCAGTAATCCTGCTCTCACATCGCTCATTCTTAAAGTTGAGGCAATTGCTTCAGCTGTCGATTTAGCATCTCCTGTTAGCATCACAGTATGCTTCACCTTTAAAGCACTTAATTTTTGCAGTACCTCTTTACTTTCTTCACGTAATTGATCAGCAATCGCTATGATCCCAATAAAATGCCCATCTCGAACAGCCGCTACTACTGTTTTACCCTGTTGTTGAAGTTTTTGAACCTGTTCTTTTATCATTTCATCAACTGTAGCTAGTGTTGCAATCCATTTCATACTACCGACATAAATTTTTTGCTCAGCAACTGTTGCAAAGGCACCCTTACCTGTTACGGATTGAAAATCTGTTGGTACAAGCTCTGTTAGCTGTTTTTCATGTAACGCCTTTAAAATAGCTTTAGCTAATGGATGTTGCGATTGTTTTTCAACGGCAGCCACCAATTGCAACAGCTCTTCTTCCGTCATTTCCTGTTGTGAGAAAATATCTGTTACAACAGGAGTTCCCTTTGTTAATGTGCCTGTTTTATCAAAGGCAACAGCATCTATATGGCCTAGTTGCTCTAAATGAATACCGCCTTTTATTAGAACACCTTGTCTTGCAGCATTGCCGATAGCAGTTACGATTGCTACTGGTGTAGAAACAACAAGCGCACATGGACAACCGACAACAAGGACAGCCAAGCCTTGATAAATCCAATGTTGCCAATCGCCTACAAATAAAGGTGGAATAATTGCTACAAGTAATGCTACGAGCATAATAATCGGCGTATAATATTTCGCAAAGCGATCGACAAATTGTTGCGATGGTGCCTTTTCTGCCTGTGCCTCTTCAACTAGATGAATAATTTTTGCAATCGTCGTATCCTCTACACGTTTCGTTACACGGACCTCTAATGCGCCTTCTTCATTCAACGTTCCCGCAAAGACTTCATCACCGACTGTCTTATTGACCGGAATGGATTCACCTGTAATGGCTGCTTGGTTGACCGCAGATAGTCCAGCGAGCACAACACCATCCATAGCAATTTTTTGCCCAGGTTTCACTAATAAAATATCGCCAATTTCTATCTGTTCCGTTGCTAATTCTATTTCGTGGAAATGCTCACCATGCGCTCTTTTTATAGTGGCAGTTGGCGGAGCGATATCCATCAGCTGTCGAATCGATTGCCGTGCTTTATCCATTGAATAGGCTTCAAGAGCTTCACTTACTGCGAATAAAAAGACAACAACTGCTGCTTCTTCCCATTCTCCAATGATGGCAGCACCAATTATCGCAATGGTCATTAGCGTTTTCATATCAAATTCAAAGCGTGCAAGGTTGCGCAAGCCAGTTTTAAAGATTTTCACCCCGCCAACAACAATCGCAATAATAAACATAGCAATTGTTAAAAAGTCTCCTTCTCCGCGAACAGAAGACAATAAATAACCAACTACAACGAATAGCAACGAGACACTAGCTAATATATTTTCCGCTTTCTTATAAAAAGGCATTGCTTTTTCAGTAGCTTTTGTTGCTGATTGTGAAACTTTAATGCCATCAAATGCCCCCGCTTCTTCAATTTGACCGACCGTAACGTCCCCGACAATCATTATTTTAGAAGCGCCGAAGTTTACTTGTGCATCTTGAACCTCAGGAATCGCTCTTACGTTTTTTTCGAATTTAGCTGCACAGCTAGCACAGGATAAGTTTTGCAGACGATACTCTTGCTTACTTGGTGTCACTGCCATTGGCAATCCCTTCTTTCGCATGTTCATAGGCAATCGTAACAATTTGATATACATGCTCGTCGGCTAAAGCGTAATACATTTGCTTTCCCTTACGATGCGATTTCGCTAAACTATGGTCTTTTAAATAACGTAAGTGATGGGATGCTGTCGCTACAGATGAACCTATGATGGTCGCAACATCACAAACACACAATTCATCCTCTACCGTTAAGGCATACGCTATTTTAAGTCTTGTTTCATCCGATAATGCCTTTAAAAATTGGGCAACACCTGATAAGTCTGGCATTTGCTGCTGTACTCTTGTGACCGCTTGTTCATTAACATGCGTTACATCACATACTTCTTTCGTCAATTCCTCACCTCATTCAAATATTCGTTTGATTGTTTTTAATATAACATAATATTCCATCATATTCAAACGGGCATTTGAATGTATAGGATGACTATCACGCCAGCAACAAATTTTCAGAATTGTTTTGGTGCCTGGCACTCAAATAAAAATCAGCGCATAAAACATGCGCTGATTTTTATTTTATTGAGCTTGTAATACTACAGTATTACCTTTAATCGCTTCTTTTTTAACAAAGGTTTCATGATAATTACCGTTTGCCCAGTCCTTTACTTGATCCTGATACCAATCCGATTTTACATGACCGCTTTGACCAGGCCCAACAATATGGAAGGCTGAGCTTAAATCACCAACATCCGCAACAAAACGCCACGATGCCCCATGATTGACGTTGCCCGCCAAATCATTATCAGCAGCCTGCACCGTCACTTTGGAGCCACCAATCGGCACTTTCTTCGCATTAAAGTATGCGGCTAGTATCGGTGAAGCACTTCCTAATGAATGATCAAACGTTAGTTGATGGAAATCACCCCATTGCCATTTCGATACCGTTTTCCCGAACTGACCTTCAATTTGTGCCACAGTGCGTTCAAACGCTTTATAAACGGCGGCATCAACACCACCTTGCTCCTCCATCCAGACACTTGTCTCGCCAGCATATGTTTTACGCAAAAGCTGGTCCGTAATATTAAACTTGCCGTACATCATGTTATACATATCCTCTGGCATTTGCTCTTTAAACAACACTTCTTGTAATTGCAGCATTAACGTATGGAATACTAATGGGGCTCCTAACTCTTTAGCATCTACCATATTCCAGTCCTCTAATAATGCAATCACTTCAGAATACTTTTCATCCTTATCCATCAATCTGATAGATGTTAATAAATCCGGCAAAAACTCACGGGCATATAGATTATGTTGATCCATTTGTAGCTCCATCATATCTTCAACCGTCAGAGAATCATTTGCTTCTAGCACTTCTTTAATCCGTTCAAAGCGATAAGGTTGCGCCCAAAAATCCGTAATATGATATGGATATTCTTCGCCTATTACTTCATTATTTGCTGTTGCAATAAAGCCTTCTTCTGGATTGACGACAGTCGGTAACTCATCCCATGGAATAAACCCGTCCCAACCATAGTCACTGGAATCACCAGGGACCGGTAATTGCCCATCCCCTAGTTTGCGCAACGGAATTTGACCGTTCGCTTTATAGGCTATCGTGCCATCCTTAGAGGCAAAGACAAAGTTTTGCGCCGGTGCTTTAAAATCTTCTAAAGCCTGTTCAAAGTCATCCCAAGATTTTGATTTATTAAAACCAAGCACCGCTCGTAATTCAGTAGTTGGTTGAAGTGCTGTCCACTGCATTGAAAACTCGGCGGATGGCTCCGTTTCCTTAAATACTAAATCGGTCATAATTGGACCGTGCTTTGTGACGATAACTTCAAAATCTACCGTTTCGAGATCTTTTACCTTTATCGGTTCTTTACGCACCTCTGCTTGTTCCCACTTCCCATCGTAGCGGAATTGTGTAGGATTATCTGGATTTGGTATTTCAATATATAAGTCTTGTACATCAGGGCCTACATTCGTTACTCCCCATGCAATTTCATCATTATGGCCTAAAATAATGCCCGGAATTCCTGCAAAGATTACACCACTTACATTTTGTTGTGGTGACTGTAAATGCATTTGATACCAAATAGATGGTGTGCTTAATCCTAAGTGCGGATCATCTGCTAAAATCGGCTTCCCTGACTCAGTTTTGTCGCCAGAGACAACCCAGTTATTGCTGCCATTAAATTCGTTTGGCAATAACTCTGTATTAAATTGTCCTGCAACGGACACAGGATTATTTTTATTTGCTTCAATAATGGATGATGCATTTTCAGGATACGTTATAAATAATTCCTTTGCTTTTTCGTCATCGAAGTTTTGTAAAGCCCAATGACGGAAAGCTAATGTATTCCAATTACCCCCTAAATCGTATGCCATATATTTTCCGATAGTTAAAGAGTCTACAACCGTCCATTCTTCTGGCTCGTAACCTAGTAAAGCAAATTCATAGCTTAATGTATTCGTACTCTTCGCCTGATCGATGAAGGCATTTACTCCCTCCGCAAACCATTCAAGCACTTGCCTGCTATTTGCATCATAAGCTGCTAATGATTTTTCAGCCGCATTGCGGAGACTAAAGGTACGGAAATGCTTATCTGTATTGATTGTTGCCTCACCAATAATTTCTGACAAACGACCACTCGCCTGCCTCCGCGCTAAATCCATTTGGAATAGTCGATCTTGCGCCTGCACAAAACCTTGTGCACGATATAAATCCGCATCCGTCTCGGCAAATATATGCGGAACCCCTTTATCATCCCTCGTCACCGTTACATCTTTGTCGAGCATACTAACAGCAAGCTCCCCATCAATAATCGGTTTTGATTTATTCATAAACCATGTAAAAACAATAACAGCTGTTATGACTACTACAGCTAACACCCCAGCAATAGCCAATAACCACTTTTTCCACTTAAACTTTCTCAACTTACAACCCCCTCTTATAAGAATATATTCTGGATTTAGCCCCTCAAATCCTTTTCACGGTGCCTTTTCACGGTGCCAGGCACTCACACAATTCTGAATTTTTCACCAGTATTAAATTTATAAAAACAAAAAATCCACGTAGCCTTCTGCTTAACATGCACCACAGTAAGACGCTGTACCTTCTCGCGACAGCGAGGGTTGCGGCTTACTGTGTGCCCACAGAAAACGTAGTGGATTTTTCAAAATTGTGTGAGTGCCAGGCACTCACACAATTTTAAACATTTAGTTGTAATTCTATTGGACAGTGATCACTACCCATTATATGAGGATGAATGGTAGCCACCTCAATTTGTTCCTTTAAGCACGCAGATACAATAAAATAATCAATGCGCCATCCAATATTTCGTTCACGCACTTTATTCATATACGACCACCATGTGTAATGATCGGTTACATCGGGATGTTTGTAGCGGAAAGAATCGACAAAGCCACTTGCTAATAAATCAGTCATTTTAGCACGTTCTTCATATGTAAAACCCGAATTACCAACATTCGATTTGGCATTTTTCAAATCAATTTCAGCATGGGCCACATTTAAATCTCCACAATAAATAACTGGTTTTTGGGCGTCCAGCTCTTTTAAATACAACGCTAATCGATCCTCCCATTCTAGTCGAAAAGGTAATCTTGCTAAATCACGTTGTGCATTTGGTGTATAAACATTAACTACGAAAAATTTATCGTATTCTAATGTAATGATTCTTCCCTCGTCCTGCGAGTCATCCTCTCCAACACCGTAGTGTACGGAAAGTGGGGTATGCTTTGTAAAAATGGCTGTTCCTGAATACCCCTTCTTCAGCGCATAATTCCAATATTGCTCATAGCCATCTAATGCAAGCTCAATCTGCCCTGCTTGGCATTTTGTCTCTTGAATACAGAAGAAATCAGCATCTACACTATGAAAAAAATCTAAAAAGCCTTTTCCTACACACGCTCGTATACCATTGACATTCCATGATATAAACTTCATTTGTTCACACTCCTCAAAAAACGCCCTTCGCCAATAGCGAAGAGCGGTATTGTTTTTATAGGTCATCTCCAACAATTTTAACTTCTGTTTCCAAATCGATATCAAACTTTTCTTTTACTACTCGTTGTACCATTCGGATTGTTGCAATATAATCAGTAGCCGTTGCGTTTCCTTTATTGACAATAAAGCCTGCATGCTTTGTAGAAACTTCCGCTCCACCGACTCCTTTACCTTGTAGGCCGCTATCTTGAATAAGCTTGCCTGCAAAATGTCCTGGTGGGCGCTTAAACACACTGCCTGCCGAAGGATACTCTAATGGTTGCTTCGATTCACGTTGGAACGTTAAGTCAGCAATTTTTGCATCTATTTCTTCTTGCACACCTTTAGTTAATTGGAATTCAGAAGACAGTACATAATAACCTTTCTTCGCAATGCTACTTTGACGGTAACCTAATTCGAGCTCTTCTTTTGATAAAATTAAAATATCTCCTTCTTTTGTTAAAACTTTAGAAGAAATAATAATATCCTTTATTTCACCACCATAAGCCCCAGCATTCATCGCCATCGCTCCACCAATGGAACCTGGAATACCACAAGCAAATTCAAAACCTGTTAGAGAAGCAGCCGCCGCTAGCTTCGATACGTCCTTAATGAGTGCGCCACTTTGTGCATAGACATGATCCCCATTTATATGAATTTCATCTAAATGTGCAAATGTCACCACAATCCCACGCATACCTCCATCGCGGACAACCATGTTTGAGCCATTTCCTAACATTAATAATGGAATATTATTTAAATGTGCATAGCGAATAACTGCAATTGCTTCTTCCTCTGTTGCTGGAAGAACAAATACATCTGCTTTACCGCCTAATTTTGTCATTGTATATTTTTGTAATGATTCATCTAGCTTAATATTGGCTGGATTTATATGTTGTGCTAAATCCGCAGCCCATTGTTCTTTTGTCATGAGAGCTAATTCCTTTCTAACGTCCTTCTTACTCTACACTAGTATGGATTTAGAACCTCGATTTGACAAGTAAAATGAAGGGTATTTTTCGCGCATTAACGGGCAGTAGAAAGTCTACTTAAGTTATAGCGTGCATTTTCCGCAACATTTAGGACTTACTAACTGCCCGATTTATTATACCTATCTATGAACGATAAAGCTTTCACTTGATAGTTTTCATTTAATTACGCATTTACATTTCATCTGTTCATTTGTTACAGCCAGTTAGTTGCCCATGACTCAATATTACGAATAGCCCCTTCTAATGCACGACCTTTATCTGTTAAAGAGTATTCTACTCGTACAGGCACCTCTGAAAATACTTTACGTTCAACAAGCCCCTCTTTTTCAAGCTCCTTTAAACGTTCAGATAATAGACGGCCACTTACAGGCAATGCTGATTCAATCTCATTAAAGCGCTGTGATCCGTCTAATAGTCGATATAAAATTAGCCCAGTCCAGCGTTTCCCAATTAAGTCCATTGCCTTAGCTAAACGAGGACATAAAGTTGTCTCATTCATATTTTTCACCTCTTATGTATTCTATTGTACCGACAAAGTAAGAAAAAGTAAATTTAAAGTAACTTATTTACTTGACGTAATGTGTTTACTATTTTATATTTAATTACAAAAAGTAACTAAAGATTCGGAGGATTTATTTATTATGACCTTTAAAATGGATGCTAAATTACAGCTTGAACATTTACATTTACTTGTACAGTCGTTAGAGACAATGACTGATTTTTATAAACGACTCGGTCTTCAAGTACTAAACCAATCTGCGAGCGACGTGACATTTTCTATTCCAGGCAATACAAAGCCTATTTTAGTATTATCAACAGATGATGGCGTGACGATTCGTCCACCTCGTACGACTGGATTATTCCATTTTGCTATTTTAGTTCCTTCACGGGAAGATTTAGCTTATGTCATCGGCAATTTATTGAATACAGGTGTAGCTATCTCAGGGGCAGGGGATCATATTTATTCAGAAGCCTTTTACTTAAATGATCCTGAAGGTAACGGAATCGAAATCTACCATGATCGTCCTCGTACGGACTGGATTAGCGATGGTCATGGTGGACTTGTCACGACAACAGAAGCAGTGGATATAGAAGGTGTGATGGCATTATATGACCGCCAGCGTCCTTGGACAGGTTTTCCAACAGGCACTGTATTAGGTCATATGCATTTAAATGTCAGCGTAATTAATGATGCAACAACTTACTTCTATATAGATGCACTTGGTTTTGATATTATGACTAACTTCCAAGATAGCGCATTATTCATTTCAGCGGGAGGTTATCACCATCATATTGCGGTCAACATCTGGCAAGGTGTCGGTGCACCAGTGCCTCCAACACAAACAACAGGTTTACTTAGCTATACATTATCTCTTTCTTCACCTGAAGAATTACAAAAGTTGCTGTCTAATTTAAAAGACAAGGAAATCCCATTTACATTCGACAATGAACAGTTAGTTATTGCAGATTTCAACGAGGATAATATGATCTTTTACGTTCGTTAATTTAAATAAGGATAATATAACTAATATAAAATTCCCTTTTTTGTAAAAAACATTGAACCAATAAATGCATTCATTTATCATTCAGGTATAGATGCTGTTCAAATTGCATAGGCATTTCTTTCGAAAATGCTATTAGCAGCAGTCTGAATAGGAGGACTACAATGTTGTGGTTTGATGAATTTTCATTTGTTTCACTTTTTATTTCGATGATTTTTTTCATCGTCTTCGGTACTTTTGCCTTCGTTATACTTAACGGTATTAGACAATGGACTAAAAATAATAATGCACCCGAGCTAACAGTGCCATCTAAAATTGTTACGAAACGGACAGACACACGAGGCGGTGCTGGCAACTCTAGTGCTCATACTTCCTACTATGTCACTTTTGAAGTTCAAAGTGGAGATCGTATAGAGTTAAAGCTCGATGGTCGGAACTATGGGCTGTTAGCTGAGCACGACTTTGGCATATTAACGTTTCAAGGCACTCGCTTCAAAACATTTGAACGCCATAAAAAAGAGAGCTACGATGAATAATCGTGCTCTCTTTTTTTACATAAGTAGTATTACTTAATTAAATATTTACCAAAGCCACCCTCTGTATCACCAAGATACTCGATATTGCTACCTGCTGGAATGACCTTTTGGGCATCCTTTGCAGAATGGTAAATAACTTTTGTATTTGCTGGGAATGGTACAAATGACCAGTTGTTATCCGCAGCAGGATTAATTGTTTTGTTTGCCATAATATAATCAATGACTGCTTGACGATTTTCATAAGCGTAGTTTGTCACGTTTGTGCCTTCCGCATTTTTAAACGTCGCACCATATGAACCACCAACACGGTAATTGTTTGTAATAATAATGAACTCTTGCTCTAAATCAATTGGTTTACCATTGTATTGTACATTTTTAATACGGTTTGCTTTGTCATCGATTAATTTACCACGACGATCGTATTTTGCTGGAGATGTGACATCAATTTGATATGTTAAACCATCTAATACATCAAAGTTGTATGAACGTGCTTCAGCATCAATAATGTTTTGTTCGTCTGTTTTGTTTGCATCAATTGTAGAGAAAATGCCAGCAGCCATCTCTAACCATTCGATTGCTTGTGCACCTGTTACTTTAATTGTTGCAACAGTGTTGTCATAATGATAAATATCCGCCATGTTTTTAATTGCAAGTGGACCTACAGGAATATTAGTGAAGTCTGCAGGGTTATTGCGTGAGCCCGCTTTGAAAGGAGCACCTGCAGAAAGTAATGGTGTGTTTTCATCAGCAGTCCCTTTTAATTCTTTTTCAATAAACCATTTTTGAGCTTGTGTTACGATTTGAATTGATGGATCATCTTGCACCATTGAGAAATAACTATGAATAGGTGCAGTCGTTTCACCAACAGCTTGGCGAATGTACGTTAATGTACCTTCATGTGCTTCCTTAATAGCGTTCAAGACAGTTTGCGACGGTTGTAAGCCTTCTTGTTTAATCGAACGGATTGAACCTTGTCCATCTGTCACAACCCATTTAGAACCTTGTTGTTCTAGTTTTAAGTCAATAACGCCAAGGTGACTTCCATAGCTACCTGCCATTACAGTAGGCACGCCATTAATTGTCCCTTTTTCTTGATCAACATTTTTAAGATCTTTATAGTCACCAGGGAATGTTAAATGCGAGTGACCTGTAATTAACGCATCAATTCCTTCAATTTCAGAAATTTGATAGCCTACATTTTCAGCACCTTGCACATTCGTATCTTCACCGATACCTGAATGTGAAAGCACGACGATAACATCTGCACCTGCTTTTTGAATTTCAGGTACAACTTCTTTAATAGCCTCTACTGGCTCTTGCATTTCAACTTTACCTTCTAGATGAATAGCATCCCATTCAACAATCTTCGTTGGTACAATACCTGTTACACCTACTTTAAGTGTATGTTTTTTCCCTGTATTGTCCACAACCTCTTTATCGATAATCACAAATGGAGTATACATATGTTTTTTTGTTTTCGCGTCATAAGTGTTTGCATTCACGACTGGATATTGCGCATCATTTAAAACTTCCGTTAAAAAGTCTAAACCATAGTTAAACTCATGGTTTCCTAACGTACCACCATCATAGTTAAGCGCATTTAAAGCTGCTATAGCTGGATGAACCTCACCTGGCTTTAGCACATTTTCTAGAGCTTTATAAGAACCTAGTGGTGTCCCTTGGATTAAATCCCCATTATCAAATAATAAAGTATTTGGATTTTCTGAACGGGCTTGTTCGATAAGTGTCGCAGTGTTTGCTAATCCGACATCAGCAGACTCTGCATCTAAATAGTAATTATAGTTTGCTAAGTTAGTATGGATATCTGTTGTACCTAAAATTTGAAGATCTACTGTTGTTGAAGTACTAGGTACTTGATATTCAGTTACAAAACGTTCAATAATACTTTGCATTTGCTCAGCTGTCACATAGTCACGTGGACGAATTGTATTATCTTCGTACCCCTGTAAAATATTTGCCGCTACAGCATTTGCTAAATCTTGCTTATGCGTCTTTGCAATTTGATCTGCATCCTGGAATTTGTCTAATTCGCTAAGCGAAGCATTATCTTTTACTAAGCCACGCGCTGAAATAACAAATGCCTGTTGACGAGTTAATTTATCATTTGGAGCAAATAATGTTGCTGTTTTACCTTTAATTAGTTTAAGTTCTACTGCCTTTTCCACGTAAGGAGCTAAATCCTTCGAGACATCAGTAAAACGAAGCGAAGATCCGTCACCAAGCTCGACGTTCAAGCTTTCTACTAGTTCCTTGACGTAATCCCCACGTGTTACATCATTCGATGCAGCATGTGCTGATAGGTTAAACGGTAAGACAGTAAATAAAACAAGTAAAACAGCTAGCATTTTAGTTAATAATTTCTTGTTCAAGCAATTACCTCCCTATAAATATAATATTTTCCTACGTTTACTATTATATTATACTAATGATGAATTTCACTGAATACTTAGACCTAATTGTATGTACTTTTTAATTAATAGCTAAACACTTTTCAAACAAATCATATATTATTATTATTTCTCACTCATTTCTTTTTATAGTATGTTATTTTCTGTAAACACTTAATAACTGCACAGTACCAATATGTCAGACCTTCATACCTCTACCATACCTCTATAAATCCAATAAAAAAAGCCCTCTCAATATTGAGAGGACTTTTAATAAAAAATAGTTACTTAAGCCGTTACTACTTGTAGAGATTTCGCTACTTTTTTAACCGCTTCTAGGCCGTTAGCAATAATTTCTTCTGCTTTGTCTGGAGTAGCGTTATGACCTTCAATGATCACTTCTTCGATAACTTCCATACCGAATACGCCGCCTACTACGTTTTTAATGTAGTTTACTGACATTTCTAAAGGTTGTGCTTCTGGTGCTGAGTAGTATCCACCACGAGCATTTAAGATAATAGCTTTTTTATCGCCCATTAAGCCAACTAATTGACCGTTTTCATCATATTTGAAAGTGAAACCAGCTTGATATACATAGTCAATGAATGTTTGTAATGTAGCTGGAATTGTTAAGTTCCATAATGGGAAAGCAAATACCACTACATCTGCTGCAGTGAATGCATCCATAGCTTTTTGTTTTGCAGCTAAAATACGTGATTCGATATCAGATAATTCTTCACCATTTTGAACTTTACCAAATGCGTTGAAAAGATCTTGACCGAAGTATGGCATATCTTCAGCATACACATCGAAAGTTGTTACGTTTACACCTTCTACGTTTTCCATGAAAGTGTCATACATTTTTGTTGAAATACCGTCTGGGCGGTTGTTAGCTTTTACTACTAATACGTTCATTATATAAATCTCCCTTAAATTTCTTAGTTTATTATCTCGAATTCAAGATATATACTTATAATAATAAAAGACCGTTAAAAAGTCAACGGCCCTCATCTCAGACTTTTGACTGAATGATAGAAGAAAGAAGAAAAACACCCTGACGTAACTGCATCGAAATGATGTGAGCATGCCCAAAAAGCTAGCCGAAAATCTGTAGCAGCCGTCGGGGTATTAACTTCCGCCTAATGCCTTTTAAAATTCACAGCTATCATCTGTACAAACGCCGGCATCACCTGTGCCTGCCATTTTTAAAGCTGGTTGCAATCCTTCTTCCTGTGCTACTTTACGTAAAGTATCTTCAAACACTTCTTGTGGTTGTGCGCCTGAAATCCCATATTTACGATTTAGCACAAAGAACGGAACACCGCGGACTCCGAGCTGAAGCCCTTCTTGTATATCTTCTTCCACCTCAGCTTTAAATTCTTCACTAGCAAGAACCTTTGCGACATCCTCACGCTTAAATCCTACTTGTTCAGCAATCGTTTCTAACACATCATTATGACCAATGCGCTTGCCATCGATAAAATAACCGTGTAGCAATGCTTCAACAAGTGCAGAAGCATCACCTTGCTGTTCTGCCCATTTGACAAGTCGATGCGCTTTTAATGTGTTTTCCGCCATCATCTGATCGAAGTTATAGTGCAAACCTACTTCTTGTGCGCGGGCTGTCACACCCTGTGTCATTTCTTTTGCTTTATCTAATGACATACTATATTTTTGTGCCAGGGAATCATAAATAGACACATTCGTATCTTCTGGTGTTGTTGGATCGAGTTGATAGCTTTTATAAACAAGTTCCACCTGTCCCTCAAAACCTGTGTCCTGAATAGCTTTTTCTAACTGTTTTTTGCCAATATAGCAAAATGGACATACATAATCCGACCAAATTTCAATTTTCATAAATACTCACGCCCCTTTGCTACATTGTAACGACAGCTACTCTGTGGAATCAATTTTTTTGCTTCATTGCATAAATTTTCAAAGCTAACTCCATACTACTCTTAAAAACACTGTGAGGGTTCTGTATGACACAATCTCTTTGGCTTGCTACGTCCGACTCTGTTTCATTGCCGTCTTTAACGGCTTCTACTAAATGCGATGTTTGTATTATAGGAGGAGGTTTGACTGGACTATACACTGCCTACGTTTTAGCAAAAGCAGGTGTCGATGTTGTACTACTTGAAGCAAATGGCAAGCTTAGCCACGGTACGACAGGTCATTCAACAGGAAAATTAACTGCGCAACATGGTTTAGTTTATGCGAATCTTATTGAAAAGCTATCTGTAGATGATGCTCGGCTCTATTATCAATTAAATCAGCATGCTGTAGAAAAAGCCTTACAGTTGCTACCTAAAGAGTCTATTCGGCAAGTGGATTCTTTGCTATATTGTCAAACTAAAGAGGGCTACTCACAATTATTAAAAGAGTGGAATGCCTATAAAGTATTAAATATTAAGTCCAAAATAACCTCTGACACGGAGCTTCCTTTCCCTGTTACAAAAGCGCTTAGCATTTCCCAACAAGCACAAATAAATCCTGTAACAGTTAGCAATTTTCTTATCAAAGAAGCGTTATCAATGGGCGCAAAACTGTATGCGAATACCCGTGTTCAGCAACTGCAAATTGCACAAAATAACCTACATACCGAAAAAAATATATCGGTTCAATATAACAAGCTCATTTTGTGCACACATTATCCAATCGAAGCCTTTAAAGGGCTACAACTATTCAAACTTTCTAATAACCGCTCTTATATGGTCGCAAGTAAAATTACTGAAACATTACAAGGACAATATTTATCAGTTGACTTCCCTTCCCGCTCTATTCGAACAACGACGATAAATGACGAGCATTATTTGTTACTTGGTGGGGCTAATCATATCGCTGGTGAAACAGCCAATACCGAGCCCTATTATGATGCCATTCAAAATGAAATAAAAGTTCACTTTGGACAGGAACCACTTTATAGATGGTCGGCACAAGATATTGAAACACCTGACATGGTACCTTATGTCGGAAGGATTACGCAGTCCTTACCAAATGTTTTTATAGCAACAGGATATCGTAAATGGGGAATTTCTAACTCTTTCGTAGCGGGAGATTTACTATCTTCGCTTATTACAGGGACTACGAATGATACGAAGGCAAGTGCGCTCTATTCACCAGCACGTACAAAATTCGGTGCGCAGTTTATGCAAATGCTCAAAGTTGGTGGCTTTGTCGCTAAAGAATTTGTCGCTGGCTATCTAAAAAATGGCAATGCGCCAACTTGTACGCATTTAGGCTGTAAAACAAAATGGAACGAAGCAGATGAAACGTGGGATTGCCCATGTCATGGCTCGCGTTTTAATGCACAGGGAGAAGTAGTAGAAGGACCAGCAGTTCAACCATTAAAGCTTGATTAAAAAGGATTATAGCCCAAAACTACTTTTAAACAAAAACAGCATGCTATTTCAGACTGCAGAAGGCTGTGACAAAAGAGAAAAAGTGTTAGATTGACTGAAAATCAATCTAACACTTTTTTGCATTGCCGTTGATGTCCGCTACGGTGGGCGCTTTCCGCGGGCACACCGTAAGTCGCAACCGTCGCTGTCGCGCCGCCTGTTGCGTCTTACGTTTTGTGCTTTCCCGCAGGAGTCGCCACCTTCGCTACCATCAACTAGTACTCTATTTTTACTTTCCTTACATAAGTTATGTCCCATCCTCATTCTTAAGATTGGGCAATATCTTATTTTATTTCAATGCGTCCGTTAACACTGGTACGATTTGTTTTTTACGAGAAACGACACCTGGTAATACGACACGGTTGTTTGTCAGCTCAGCACCAAATGCTTTTGCCGCAGCTTCCGCAACTTGTCCAATAGCAACTGCTGTTGAATCATTGTTTAAAATATCTGTGACAACGAAGAAGAATAAATCTAAACCATTTTCTGCAACATGTTTATTTAACAGAATTTCTAGTTCTTCTTGGCGGCCAAGTACGTCATTAATGTCCACAGCATTTACTTGTGCAACTACTGATTTATATTCACCAAACTGGAACTCTTTAGCATCTAATGATAACAAATCTTCTAATGATTTATCTGATAGATCAGCGCCAGCTTTTAGCATTGCTAAACCGTATTCAGCACTGTCAACACCTGCAATTTCCGCTAATTCAGTTGCAGCTTTTACATCCTGTTCTGTACATGTTGGTGATTTAAATAATAATGTATCGGAAATAATGGCAGATAACATTAAACCTGCAATATTTGAAGGTACTTCAACATTATTTTCTTTAAAAATTTTATTTAAAATCGTTGCCGTACAACCTACTGGCTCCGCACGATAGTATAATGGGTCTGCTGTTTGGAAGTTTGCAATACGATGGTGGTCAATTACCTCTGTTACTTGCACTTCTTCAATTCCATCAGCTGATTGTTGGAATTCATTGTGGTCTACAAGAATCACTTTGTCCGCTTCCCCTACTACAGAAGAAATGAAACGTGGTGCTTCAAAACCAAATTTCTCTAAAGCATATTTTGTTTCGTTATTTACTTCACCTAGACGTACCGCTTCAGAATCTACTCCTATTTGTTGTTTTAAATATGCATATACAATTGCAGATGTAATTGTATCTGTATCTGGATTTTTATGTCCAAAAACTAAAACTTTACTCATTAATACTTTTCCTCCTAAATGGCTTCTACATTTTCATTTATTTTATCATAATTTATGAAAAAACATGCGATAAAGTAAAACTTTCATTTTGCGGTACTTCTGCAACTATCATTTTGTGCAATGCCACAACGCCATACGAAAATAAAAGAATTTTACTACATTTATAATTTTATCTATTTTTTACCATACATTATTATATTTTATTATACTAATCATAAATTTCCTTATTTTAGATAGATATATAGTTGTGATTTTTATACAAGAAACGATAATTTTATGCTATTATCATGTAGTCAAAATTTTTAGGAATTACAGGAATGGGGATTATGATGACAAAGAAGATGGAAAAAAAGTATATTCCTTTAGCAAGCTATTTTGACGTGGCTTCGCAAAACGAGATTACTTTATCCTTTAGTGCATTAGAAAACATTATGGGACAAGCTTTACCCAATGCTGCATATTTAAATAAGAGCTGGTGGAAAAAAACAAAGCCCCCGCTTACGCATTTTTTATCTTGGACAAATGCAGGATATTATGTCATTGATGTCAAATTAGGTACAAGCGTTACTTTCTCTCGCACACAAGAGAAAATACCGGCAAACAATATTTCTGAAAATAACGAAAATACTTCTGCGTACATAATCCGAGCGATTGAAGCATCAGATGCTAGAGCATTTATTCTTTTACAAGAAGAAATCCTTCAGCAAACTGACTTTTTGTATAATGTAGAAAATGAGTTAGATCTAACTGTACAGCAGCTTAGAAAAAATCTTACAGTTTGGAAGCAATTAAAAAACCGTACCATTTTGCTTTGCATTTTAAATGGCAATTTTGCTGGATATGCTGTTATCCATGGTTATAAGCATTCCAAAGCTAAACATGTTGCATCAATCCACATGGCCGTTAAGGAAGAACACCAACGAAAAGGTATCGGTTCAGCACTTATGAAGGCAGCGGAAGAATGGGCTAGCCAACGAGGTATTTCACGCTTAGAATTATCAGTAATGGAGCATAATGATGCTGCGTTACAATTATTTAAAAAACATGGTTTTCAACATGAAGGAACGCGCGTTAATGCCATTAAATTAAATGATACTTTTATAGCTGAATATAGCTTGTATAAAATTTTGTAAATCATTTTTCAAGGATGTCTAATACCTTTTTGGACATCTTTTTTTAATTTTTCGAAAACGCTGGCCACGCTCGCTCCAAAACGTACATATTAGCAACTCTCAAGCTTAACGCCACATTCCATTAAAATACTTGCTTCTCTCTTGCAATATCCAAGAACAATAAATTACTTTCCACTTGTTCATATGATTGTTGGTATTGGTTATATCGTTCTTTATCTTGGCTGATCATTTCCTCAATTAATGCATGCATAAAAGAAAATAGCACTGGGACAACATCTAAAGAGGATTGATTTTTCATACCTAGGGCAAATACTGCACTTGCGTAATCTCTAATTGGTGATAAAGCTGAACCTGTTATAGCTATAATTTTCACCTTTTTCATTTTAGCTATTTCAACAATCGCTTTTACATCGTTGGTATGTTTATCACACGAAAAGACAATCAACGTAGTCCGTTCACCCATACTATTTATTTGTTGTACAAGATCTTCGGAATCTGTACGAAGTTGCTTTACATTTGTTCTTAATGTTTTCAACGTGTACGATAACCAATTGGCAAAAGAGGTCGCTTGTCGTGCGCCTAAAATATAAATGGTATCCGCTTCATGCATCCATTTAGCACTTTTTCGAAGCATATTATCGTTAATAAGATGGATTGTATCTTGAATGTTTTGCATATCACGTTGCATGACCTTACCAAAGCTCGAAGTCCGCTGCTTGCTCGTTGTAAATGTAGGTTTAAGGGGAACTTCTTCATCTTGTGAGTTTAGATAACTTCTAATTTCTTCTTGTAGCTCGACATAGCCGGACATATCCATCGCATAGCAAAAACGAATAACAGTAGATTCACTAACATTTGCCTGCCTCCCTACTTCTGCCGCTCCATTGGCAATGACAACTGTTGGGTTACTCATAACAAATTGTGCTACTTTACGTTGTCCTTTTGACAATCTTACAAATTTCTTCTTTATATTTTCATTTATACTCATTCCTAACAACCTTTCTTTCAAAGAAATTATCACGAATGGAGATTATTCTCTACTGACTCTAAATTCGATTAAAAATACAGTATCATGATTACAATTTGAATACAATGACTTTTCAGAAAAATCTTCAATGCATTAATACGCTAATACACTAGTTCGTAATAAAATGACATTAAAGAAAAATATTTTCAAAATCTAATTTATCTTTATTAAGTTCGTAGATTCATAATCAATATTGTTTAATTTGAAATTTTAACATATTTCAGAAATTTTTGTATAAAAAACACCAAAAAGTCGTTTTTATGTATTTTTTAAAGAAGAATTAAAGAACAACAATTAAGCTCCTCTCAAATTAACACAGTAAAAAAGTGTTAGATTGATTACGCCCAATCTAACACTTTCGGTTTTGACCACTATTGCTTTTTCTACTAAAACGTAAGTGCCGCTTATTTTGTGATTCCCCGGCTCTTTTTCTATTCTAATTCCAATTGTTTTGTCTCTGTGCCTAAAAAGATGACGCCAATCACACCAATAATTATTGCGCCACAGAAAATAGCAAAGATAAATCCAATATCATAGCCTGCAGTTAACAAGGACCCAACTAATAGAGGGCCAAATATACCCCCAATACGTCCAACTGCTGCTGCCATGCCTGCACCTGTGCCACGAATGATGGCTGGGTACTGTTCTGGTGTATAAGCATATAGTGCTCCCCATGCACCTAGATTAAAGAAAGATAAAAACATTCCCGATGTTAATAGCACTGCCATCGTTTCGGCATTACCAAAAATGAAAGCACTTACAGCGGTTCCAATTAAATAGGAAACAAGTACAAATTTCCGCCCGAATTTTTCAATAAACCATGCCGCGGTAAAATATCCTGGAAGCTGTGCTAATGTCATAATTAAAACATACTTAAAGCTAGTAATCATATCAAAACCTTTTCCGACCATTACGCTCGGTAACCATAAGAACATACCGTAATATGAGAATACTACTGTGAACCAAAGCACCCATAACATAAGTGTTGAGCGTGCATATTTTTTCGACCACACATCCCGGATGTTATCAAAGATACTACGTTTTTTAGCTTCCACCTTTAAGGTAAACTGCGGTGAGTCTGGCAAATGCCAGCGAAGGTAAATAGCGTACACAGCAGGAAGTGCTGTTAACAATAACGCTACACGCCAACCCCAAGTAGGTATAACAAAATAAGAAATAAGTGCCGCAAAGAGCCAGCCCGCTGCCCAAAAGCTCTCTAGTAATACTACTACCCTTCCACGTTCCTTCGCTTCTACACTTTCAGAAACAAGCGTCGACGCTACCGGTAGCTCTCCACCGAGCCCCATACCTACTAAAAAACGCAATAACATAAATGCCATTAAAGTTGTTGTAAATGCCGAAATACCACTTGCTACAGAAAATAAAATCAATGTCCACATAAAAACTTGTTTTCGCCCGACTTTATCAGCAAAAATACCAAAGGCTAGTGCTCCAACAGCCATACCAATAGAATTGATACTGCCTATCCAGCCCATCTGACTCTTCGTTAAATCCCAATCTGCCGCTAGCGCTGTAATAACAAATGATAATATACCGACGTCCATTGCATCAAAGAGCCAGCCAACACCTGCAACACCTAAAAGCTTATTGCGCGAAATAGATTGATTTGTTTTTATAGTTGTCATTTTAACCACCTGTCTTTACACATGACTTTACATTACGAGTTTACTATACAGTTGTTTCGAGAAAGTGACAAGTAAAATTCAAATGACCGAATTGTTTAGTCAATTTAATAATTGCTATTGAAAATAGATGGCATTTTCGTTAAAATGTCTCTTATACAAAAACAACTGTTCTTTCTATGAGAACAAAAGGAGATCGTTACGTTATGTGGAAAGGCTTAATTGAAGAATATAAACAATTTTTACCCGTAACTGAAAATACACCCGCACTTACTTTAAACGAAGGCAATACGCCTCTTATACATTTAGTAAATCTATCTAAACAACTTGGTATCGAGCTTTATGGCAAAATAGAAGGTGCAAATCCAACTGGTTCTTTTAAAGATCGCGGTATGGTTTTTGCTGTAGCAAAAGCTATTGAAGACGGTAGCAAATGCGTTATTTGTGCCTCAACAGGTAACACTTCTGCAGCTGCGGCAGCTTATGCTACTCGCGCAGGTATTCAATCGATTGTCGTAATTCCTAAAGGGAAAGTAGCCCTTGGAAAATTAGCGCAAGCTACAATGTACGGTGCAAAAATTATTGAAATCGATGGTAATTTTGATGATGCGTTAAATATCGTGCGTCAAGTCAGTGAAACAACACCAGTAGCACTTGTCAATTCGGTTAACCCTTACCGTATCGAAGGGCAAAAAACAGCTTCATTTGAAATTGTAGACGCCTTAGGTGCTGCTCCAGACTATTTATGTATTCCTGTTGGTAACGCAGGTAACATCACTGCTTACTGGAAAGGTTTTAAAGAATATAACGATGTCAAAGCATCAGGTTTACCAAAAATGTACGGCTTTGAAGCAGAAGGAGCTGCAGCCATTGTTAAAGGTGAACCAATCGCGAATCCAGAAACAGTTGCCACAGCTATCCGCATCGGTAACCCTGCTAGCTGGCAATTTGCTGAGGCAGCGCGAGATGAGTCTGGTGGTATCATAGACTCTGTAACAGATGAAGAGATTTTAGCAGCTTACAAGCTAATTGCAGGCACTGAAGGTATCTTTGTTGAGCCTGGTTCAGCGGCTTCATTAGCAGGTGTGATTAAATCCGTTAAAAACGGTAAAATTGCTAAAGGCTCAAAAGTCGTAACGATATTTACTGGTAACGGTTTAAAAGATCCTGACACTGCCATGAACGTTTCCACAGTAGATGTTGTGGCACTAAAAAATGATGAAGAAGAAATTCGTAAATATATCGAGGGCGTACTATGAGTAAAAAGTGGCAAATCACCGTTCCTGGGAGCACAGCCAATTTAGGTCCTGGCTTTGATTCTATTGGACTTGGCTTGTCTCTTTATTTGAAATTAGATGTATCCCTACAGGATAGTTGGGAGATCATCCATCTCGATGACAACGGTCCTAGTGAATTTGAGCTGGAACAACACTTGCTGTACGTTATCACTAAGCAAATTGCTGATCAGTATAACAAAGCATTGCCAGCTTGCCGTGTGGAAATGGCAAGTGAACTTCCACTAGCACGCGGCTTAGGAAGCAGTGCAGCCGTTATTGTGGCAGGTATTGAGCTAGCCAATCAATTATGCGATTTACAATTAAGTGTACAAGATAAACTCAATTTATCTTCGCAAATTGAAGGGCATCCTGATAATGCTACAGCATCGGTACTAGGTGGCTTGACGATTTCTTCAATGGATGAAAACGGGGTAGTAGATACCTTCCATGTAAATGATATTCATGCTTCTTTTGTTGTCTATGTACCGGACGTGGAGCTAAAAACAAGTGAATCTCGCTCCGTTTTACCGCAACAATTAGATCGAGCATATGCCGTTCGTGCTTCTGCCAATGCAAATATGTTGGCCGCTTCTTTAATGGTACGCGATTTTGAACGTGCAGGACACTATATGGAAGCAGATTTGTTCCATGAACCTTTCCGCTCAAAGTTGATTCCCCAATATGCGGAAATAAGGGAAGCAGCAAAAGCACATGGTGCGTACGGTACAGCTTTAAGCGGAGCAGGTCCTACGCTCATTTCTATTATTCCAACGGCTATTGCTGATGTTTTTGTGTCAACAATGCAAGCCCAATTCCCAGCACATCAAATCATCTTAACACAAGCAGATGAGCATGGTGTACTAGTCAAATAAATCGAACGTCTACTTTCATGTAGGCGTTTTTTCTTGAAGGAGGAAGTACGGTGAAACCTATTATATTTTGCGATTTTGATGGCACTATTACCGAAACAGATAATATTGTCTCTCTTATGACGCATTTCGTTCCTGAACAATCGGAGAAGATCGCAAAGGCCATGATGGCTCAAACAATAAGCTTTAAAGACGGCATTACCGCTATGTTTGAACTTTTATCAACAACCCAAAAAGAGGACATCATTCAATATTTATTAGAAACTGCGGTTATTCGTGAAGGTTTTAGTGATTTTGTCCGTTATGCACAAGAGCACAATATTCCATTTTATATCGTCAGTGGCGGAGTCGATTTTTTCATTCAACCAATGCTTGAAAAATTCGGTCCGTTTTCAGGGGTGTTTTGCAATAGTGCGGACTTTACTGGAGAGCAAATTACCGTTGTTTATCCAAATCATTGCGATGAACAATGTGCTAATTTCACAATACAAAGTTGTGGTTGCTGTAAGCCAACCGTTATGCGTAAAGTAGCGCAAGACGACCATTTCAAAATTGTAATTGGTGATTCTATTTCTGATTTTGAAGCTGCGAAACAAGCAGATTTAGTATTAGCAAGGGAGCAACTAATTGATCGCTGTAAAGATTTACATATATCTTATCAGCCCTTCAACACCTTTTATGACTGTTTGGAAACAGTGAAAAAATTAGTCGAAGCATAAGAAAAGGAATCTAGCCGATATCATTGACTAGATTCCTTTTGTTCGTAAGTTACGTACTTACGCTAATAATACTAAACTAATCGCCATCACTGCCATACCAGCAACTAAGCCATACATTGATAAATGAGTTTCATCATACCTCTGTGCAGCTGGCAATAGCTCATCTAATGATATAAACACCATAATTCCTGCGACGCCAGCAAACACCACACCGAACATAACGTCTGTTAAAAAGGGCATTAACAGTAAATACGCAACTAATGCACCTACAGGTTCTGCTAACCCTGATAAAAAAGAAAGTTTAAAGGCTTTTCTACGATTGCCTGTAGCAAAATAAATAGGTACGGATACAGCAATACCCTCTGGAATATTATGAATGGCTACAGCGATAGCAATTGCAATGCCAACACTCGGATCATTGATTGCAGACATAAACGTCGCTATACCTTCTGGGAAGTTATGAATCCCTATTGCAAGAGCTGTGAAAACACCCATTTTCATTAAGTGATTTTCATCTATTTGTGGTTTTATGGCATTGACATCTTCAACAAGCTTAACCTCATGAGGATTAGTCGATTTCGGAATAAACTTATCAATCAAGGCAATAAATAACATGCCGCCAAAGAAACCTGCAATGGTAAGCCAATAGCCGTTCGTTGTACCTAAAGCATTCGTTAAAGCATCTTTTGCTTTTACAAAAATTTCTACAAGGGATACATAAATCATGACCCCTGCTGAAAAACCGAGTGCTATTGATAAAAATTTCGTATTCGTTCGTGAAGTGAAAAATGCAATTAAACTACCTACTCCTGTTGCAAGCCCTGCAAAAAGAGTTAACCCTAAAGCAAATAAAATTGATCCTTCCAATTCCTTCTTCCTTTTCTCTTTTTTTTATTGTACTCATCTTAGCTCAAAAGTTTCCTAGAAGCAATTCTTTTTTGCTAGGAAAATATTTAAAGCAAAATTACAATCCCTTGGCTATTCAAAAAAAATTCAGAATTGCTCGAGTGCCTGGCACTAAAAAACGGGCACATAAAAAAGAGCCGTACCTTTTATCGTACGGCTCTTTTTTGTGTTGTTATTTAATACTGCTTTTTTTAAATGCACGCTTACGTCGCTCATACCAAATAACACAAATGATAAACCATGTGTAACCGATACACCACCCCGCTAGCACATCGGAAGCAAAATGACGAGCTCCTGCTACACGTGATAATCCGATTAGGATCGTCAATACAATTGCCCCTAGCCAAAGCTGTAGTTGACGTCTTTTTGTGTTATTTTCAGATAACAAATAGGCCACGGTAAATAAATAGAGGATACCGGACATAGCATGTCCTGATGGAAAACTGAACGATGTTAATTGTTGTTCTATTTCAGGCCGAGGTCGTTGTGCCCAAGTTTTCAATGTTTGATTTAACACATTTCCAACGGCAAATGTTAACACTACCAATATCATACCCCGGTAATTTTTTGCTATCCAAGCTAAATACACAATTAATAGTATAGCAACCCACACTACGAACTTAGGCTCCCCAATATAATGAAAAGCTTCTACAAACGGATTACCAAACAATATATCTGCAATTTTTGAATCGAAACGTAAAATCGCTTCGCTTTGGTATGTGAACCGCAACACTAAAAAAGCAACTAGCGTTAAAATTGCTAATGGATAGGACCATTTTTTCAAAAAATTTCACCTCAAAGCACTTTCACGAAATGTTTTCTCACATCATACCATAATTACGTGAAATTGAGGGACATATACAACATCTGATTTATAACATGAAAATATACTTAATTATATTCGCAAAGATAATTGATTCTTCATTCGGTTTATTAAAGTAATTTGAAAGTGCTAATGCAACAATAAATAAAATAGCAATGATAGGTAGTATTTTTCTAAACAAACAGCAACACTTCCTTACCTTTTATCGTTTTAACGTTCAGACTATTTTAATAATACAGGATCAAACAGCCAATCCTTCGGTCCAAAATTCCGATCCTTTTCCCCTCTCACTTCTCGAGAAATACGATTATTAATAATCAACTCTCTGAACTTTCTACTAAATATCGTTTTTCTGTAAAGATATCGGCCATCATGACTCCACTCAGAAGAATAGAATACATCTCCGTTTAATTCCATAATATCCTTGGCATCATAAATATCAGGTCCATTAATTACCCCACTTAATCCACATTTACAAGGCGGCTGCTCCGTAGCAAAATACAATTTAATTCTTTCAGCGCTACCTCCCGGCAACATCTTGGTCGGTATGATTTGATATGCACGTTGTTTGCCTTCAGGTGATCCACTATGAATAACTTCTAATAGTTCATAACCTTTCATATTAGCTTGTTTCATTAAGGCTACCAATTCTTCAGAAGCTACCCAATATCCACTCACATGGACTAAATAACGATCTTTCATTTGTGACGTATCAATCACTATAGGAGATAATTGCTCTTTTTCCATAAGTCCGCACTGCTTACAATATGTACTTATAGAAAATAAAGTACCTCTATCATCTAAAAACATTTCAGGTGAGTTGCCCGTAGAGTTTAACGTAAATAAGGGTGTTTCTTCATACTCGCTATCAGAAAAGTCGAAGTAGAAACGTTCCCCAATAGAGACAATGCCCAATTCATGTTCCAATGATTTATATAATGCTGTCACCTGCTCATACGTCACATCTTCATTTAAAGTAAAAATAGGATTAAAAGCAGTCTTCAAATTTCTTTTTCTGACCACGGGGGCACTTACAAAAATACCGTAGCGATTATAAACTTTAATGACTTGATCTTGACTAGATTCATCTATAGAGATTATATTTTCAAGTTCTACTTTCAAAATAATACGCCTACCTTTATTAAAGTTTTTATCGTGAGTATGCTGGCTAGCTAATCTCTGTATGCACTGCTATATAATAAATAGTTAGTTTTATAACGATATATCTTCTCTTCCATTATTACTCACTTATAGAAGTTCAATTAACCACGTTAAATTAAGCGTACCAGTAGTTATACCACCATTTCAATGTCGGCTTTACGCCAGTTTTTTGGCGGGATTCAGCATTTTTTTGGCGCGATTTGGCGGTCATACAAAAAACACCGCCAAAAAACTGGCGGTGTCCGATTAATCTTCTAGTTATTTAGTCTTAGCAGCAAAGAATTTAAAACTAAGTAAAAGCTTTGTGTCTCTATATCACCTAATAACTACCCTTTTATTCAATAAAATAACAATAGATATTATCATAACATATAGTATTACTAGAGTAAATTCATTCGTTCAGCAAGGTTCACTGCTTCAGTACGTGAGTCTACATTGAGCAAGGAAAACAGCTGTGTTAAATATCTTTCAGTTGTTCGTTGAGGAATATTTAACTCGATAGCTATCGCTTTGTTGGTATGTCCTTTAGCAATTAATCTTAAAATTTTCTTTTCTTTCTCATTTAAATGAATATCAAGCTTTGCTTCCTGTAATTTAAAACGATTATCTAGAAAATCCAAGAAATTTTTCGGCATAACAATTTCTCCATTTGCAATAGCACGCACTGTACGAATGATTTGTTCTTTCGATGCTGTTTTCGCTAATATCCCCTCTATTTTTCTTTCTAAAATAAGCGGATAATAATCTGTTATGTCGTCCCCTGTATAAAGAATAATAGACGCATCCATTTGGATAGCTTTAATATTTCTCGCTAAATGAATGCCATTTTCTAACGGCATGTTGATATCAATTAAATAAATGTCATATGGCTTATTCTTAATTTTTGGTATGACCGAAGTGGCATCACTTTCTGTATCTACTAAAATATCTTCATTTTCTTCAAATAAATTCTTTGTTCCTTCTAACACAATAGGATGATCATCCACTATGAGCATCGTTATCAAGTGTTTCACTTCCTTCTTTTACTATAATTCTAATAGACATCCCTTTATTTACCTGAGAGTCGATGTAAAATTGACCATCAAAGGCTTTTACACGTTCTTGCATCCCTCGAATTCCCATTGATTCCGCGACAATAATATCATTGACATTACACCCGATGCCATTATCCTGATAAATGATTTCAAAGCCATCGTCTTTTTCCTTAAGATGAATTTCCACACTTGTTGCAAAAGAATGTTTCAGCGCATTATTAAGTATTTCTTGAAATAGACGATAGATCATTAAATTCATGCGTTCATCCTCAAGATACAAGCGATCTATTGTATAAATTAATATAAAATTAGCTCTTTCAGCTACTTTTCTTATAAGTTTTTCTAAAGCCGCATTTAGCCCTAATGTGTCTAATAATGGGGGCTTTAAATTTTCACAATAAGCTCTTAAATCATGTAAAGATGCCACCATTTGTTTATGTATCTTTACAAGTTTCAGTTGAACATCTGTAGTATCTTTTGCATTTATTAAGACATCTACTTCGCGAGCAATATGGAGCTGCTCCTGTAAATTCGTATCATGTAATTCTTGAGCTAATTGATACTTTTCCTCTTCAAACCTTAGCCATAGTAGCTTATTTAGCCAAGGTAACTGACCTTCATCTGCTTGCTTCATATGCTTTAGTTCCTCTAACAGTTCTTCGACCATTTTTGTATTTTCAATAAAATTATTTACATATAACAGGAGCAATTCGAGCCATAATAGCTCTTCATCTTTTAAATGAATTGAATTGTTATGCCCCAAAACTAAAGCTCTTTTGTAATGAGCATCTTGATGGAGGAAAGCTAGATAGACTTTGTCGATTTTCCGTATTTGGCCCAATTTTAAATCTTCCATAACTATTGGATTGAACGGACTTTTTTCCTCAACCTTTGAAGTAAATTGATTTGTGTCATAGTCATAAGTCAATACAAATACATGCTCAAGCTCAAGGTGTAAGGCAACTTCCTGAGCAAACTTTTCTAGTAGCTCATCTAATTTAATCGTTTTTCCAATACGATCTACAGCAGTATATAACCGGTGTATATAATCCCCTTTTGTAGAAAACAAAATTTTCCGTTTGCGATAATCAACCTTCTCTTTTATGTAGAAAAGAATAACTAACGATAAAAAAGTAAAAAGTGAAATAGCCGATAGTTTCGTCATTGTTATCAAATTACCAGTAATCCAATACAAACCAATTGTAAGCCATACAGTAAAAATCAACGAAAATATGACGTAGTAACGCAGTCTTGAAATATGATATTCAATATCAAATAATCGTTCCGCTAGCTGAGTAAAGATAAAGCTAAAAGGAATCAATAATAAAAATAAAGCACTGATTTCAGCGGAAAGTATAGGATGATGAAATAAAATATTTGGAAGTGCATAGAGAAACAGGAATGGAAGAAAAGGAATCATTACGCTATTCAACAAGACTTTTAACTGCGGTGATTTATATTTAAAGTAGCTTATCAGTAGCATGCATAGTATTAGACTAAGCAAAATTAAAAAAGTAGCTAACACGACATAAGATAGTAAATTGTGTAAATCATCATCAACAATACCAATATAGCTAAGTACAATTGCAACAACAGGTAGTAAATAAAATAATTTAATATTGTTAGACAATAACCAGTTCGCTTTTAAAAAAGTAAAATAGTTTCTTAAAAAATGTAAAAGTAACACTACACATAGCAACATACTTCCCCGATTAGCCATAATACCTATGATATCAAGACTTCCAGATGCACCAATACTAACGTACGCCAGCGAAACTGTTAGCATAAATAAAATGAGCAATCGTAAAAGCGATGTGTTTTCTTGTTTATAATGTAAAAATAACACGACTATTAATGTTAGAAAATAGTAACAAGCAGGTATTAACAATATATAATAAAAACGCTCTGTAAAATCTAAACTGCTTGGTTTAATATTAATTATCTTTCCATCAGGTTTTAAAATCGTTAATTTATTTGCCGCCCTAATGGTACCATCATTCTTTATATAAGAAACATCCTCTATTTGAACATTATCTATCTTTAATACAATATCTCCTGCTGATATTTTTTGACCATCCACTAACTGCTCATGTGAATTTTCGATAACCCAGTTGCCATTTTCTTTGAGCAACTCTATACCCAAATAAGGCTTGCTATAAGGTACATATAGCAGGTAAAAACCTAGCAGTATGTAAACACTTATAGCAAGCATAAAGCTTTTTCTATAATTAAAATTTAGTTCCAAATAGGGTCTCTTGAACATACTACTTCATCGAATGAGTCAAGTATTGCCTGTTGTTCAATTGCTGAAACACCAATTAATGCTACTTTTTGTTCTTTCATCAGTGCTACTAGTGCTGGGTTTTCTTCTAGATACTGAATTACATTAATCATAAAATCTCTCCTCATTTCATTAGTTTTATTAGGTATTCTTTTCCTACCTTGTTTATAGCAACATTTTCAAGAATTTTCAATGCCTTAAGCTTATGAAGATTCTTAATAGTGATGGCATAGCGAATTGCACCACCATTAGTCAACTCATCCTTAATAACATTTTTATCCAAAAATGTAACTATATCTTTATTATAATAGTTTATCACAGAATTTGATATACTATTTTTTTGCGCCATTAAGTAAATAATTGGCAATGAGTATTTTTTATTTAATAAATCATTTTTAGGTCCCCAAGTTTTTAAACTTTGAATATCATTTTTTATTTGTTGGATAATACCTATGTATTTTCCATACTCCTCTATTTCTTCACTTACTTTACCTTTTGCAAGTGCCTCTCCAATAAGGCAACTCATTGCTGTTAAAGAACCTGACTTTCGGTCGATCATTTGTAAATAAGATTGCTCATCGCGGCAAATATTGAGGACATCTAGCTGCTGACCGTTAATGCTTCTAAATGCATAGTCTTCTAACAATTGCACGGCTAAATGTTTATGTTCAAAAGAACTGTCATGTATCGCTCTAGATGACATAATAAGCATGGCTAAAGCTACATTTAAAGAGAGTTCGGGCGTTTCACTCCAAATATAGTCTGAATCCTTATCTTGCAAATCATCAATAATATCATAGGACAAAATTAGAAGTTCAATAGCTGCTGCAACTTTATATATATCCTCATTTAAATTATCTACAAATGCTTCATAATGCCAAAAACATAGTTTTCCAAACGCATACCCCATTACTGCTTTTTCTGCTTTAAAACTTTTAAGCATCGTCTTTAATTCATCAACTAGCATTGATTCATCTTCAATTAGTATATCCAGCGCCTCATTAATACGTTCATCTATATCCTTCAATAGTCCTCCACCCCCGTTAACTATATCGTACTATATTATATACAATAATGGTAAAAAATTATATTATTTACAAGTATATTGCTTATTTCTTATTCTTTTGTACTTACTGTTAACGATAAAAGAATAAATAACGCCAAAAAATGGCGGATTTTATAGATGGCACGCCATTTTTTGTTAAATAATTACAAATATTATGGCGGTTTTACAGTGTGACCGCCATTTTTTGGCGTTAACTGACCATTGAAATGGCGTCCTGAAGGATGTTACGCTAAAGATAAGTAAAATTCATTTGTATTATAAGGGACTTACTTTGCAATGTAAGTCTTATGATTGGATAAAATTCTCTAACATTAGGGGTGATTAACGTGGCTAATAAAGTAAATGATAGCGTTTTAATACTTACAGAAACATTTTCCTGCACAATCTCTGTCTCAACAGAGGAAATTATTATTAAAAAGCCTACGAATGACCAGCAAGCTATTGAACAATTAATTATTTCAGCTGAACAACGAGCTTACCAAGAAGCGTTAGCCGAGTATAACCAGCAATCTTCCTATTCTAACTCTATTTCTAATATGCCTGGTTTTGCAGAGCGTTTTCAGCAAAAGCTAGACAAGTATATGGCGCAATTTGACATAAAAAAGGTCATGGAGGAAGACCTAACATTATTGTCTTTAGTGAGCCCTTTTACTTCTGGCTTGAATATTAACACACCAATCTTATATCAATCGCAAAACTACAATATAATTTATGCACGAGGCACACAAAAGCAAGGAACTAGTAGCACAAGCTATAGCAGCAGTACTATTAGTATGACTAGCGCTGAAAATCTTCAAAGCAATTTTAATATGACAGATACTATTTCATCTTTAAAAGTTCTAGATAAAGTGTCAGAACGTAATAAAGCCTATTATTACTGTCCAAGCAATATTTCAGGATTTTCTATAAATGATAACGGGATTTCATTTAATATTTCTTCCGTTTTCAACAGTTGGAACAAAACATCCATTAAACATTAGACAGTTGTTTTAAATACCCCTTTCGCAAAGCCTTTTTCAAGAGCTATTATTGTTAACCTCAACATCACCCTGCAATAAAGACGCTGGCGAGGTGTGGCACAATTGACCGTAACAACCCTTGCCCACCATCCCTTTGCATCCATCCATATTCCTCACCCGAAGGATAATCTCTTTTTTAGGCAACAAAAAAGAGATGCCTCAACTATCTTTGAGACACCTCTAGCATGTATTAAGCTTTTACATAATAAACATCTTGTCCGCTTTCGATAATATATTCTGGTTTAGGCTTACCTGCTTTTGCTCTATGACCAGCAATATGCTCAGGGCTCTTCTCCCAATTTTTCCATGCTTCTTCTGATTCCCAACGAACCATAATTAACACTTCTTCATCTCCGCGGCGTACTTTTTTGACAAGCACTTGCTTATCGATAAAACCTGGTTGCTGTTCAAGTAAGGATGGACCATCCTTTTTAGCTCCAAAACGCTCAACGACTTTATCTCCATTACCTTCTGTTACGACGATACGTTTAATTTGTACAAACATATTAGTTAAACGCCTTTAAAATTTCATCAGCTTTTTCAGTTTCTGATTGTAAACCGCCACCTGATAAGTACCAATATCCTGGATCAAGGTAGAAAATTTTCCCGTTTTTAGCAGCATTCGTTGCGCTAACGATTTCATTTTCAATAGCAGCTTTTGTACCTGACTCACCTTCTGGGTTAACAGCAGCGTCACGGTCAACTACGAATAAAATATCTGGGTTTGTTTCACGAACATATTCAAACGAAGCATTTGCACCATGTGTAGAAACTTCGATTTTTTCATCAGCAGGTTTTACACCAAATACGTCATGAATAACACCAAAACGTGAACCAGGACCATATGCAGATAATGAACCTTCATTTCCTAAAACGATTAAAGCTTTGTCTTCAGAAGCAGTAGTTTTTGCTTTGATTTCTTCTACTTTTGCTTCGTAAGCAGCGAATGCATCAGCAGCTTCTTTTTCTTTACCAAAAATTTTACCAGCTAATTCAGTGTTTGTTTTAAATGATTCCATAAAATTAGCGTTATCTACACCAACAAAGACAGTTGGGGCAATTTTAGATAATTCAGCGTAAGCAGATGCTTGACGACCTGAAATGAAAATAATATCTGGGTTCATCGAAGAGATTGCTTCAAAATCAGGCTCTTTTAAAGAACCGATATTTACGTAAGTAGTATCAGTATATTTGCTTAAATATTTAGGTACTGATTGTTGTGGAACACCTGCAACTTCAACGCCTAAAGCATCTAAAGTATCTAGGAAACCATAGTCAAATACTACAACATTTTTTGGTTGTTCTTTCAGTGTTACTTCTTCAAATGTATTTTCATCAGTTGTACTACCTGGAATTGTAATTGGGTATGCAGAAGCCGCTTCATTTTGTTCTTCAGCAGGCTTATTATCTGTTGAACCTTTATCGTCTTCTTTTGAATCTTCTTTAGAACTACAAGCAGCTAATACTAAAAGCATCATTGCCATTAACACAGTAAGTAATTTCCAATTCTTCATTGTGAAATCTCCTTTATTGTTGGTTTTATATTTTTAGATAGTGATGACTATCTATTGTTACTATGAGTTAAAATACACACAAATACGACAACCATTTTGCTCTTGCACAGGGATATCCATATCATAGATTTCCTTTAGTGCATCCGAGTTAATAATGTCATGCGTAGGACCATCTTTTACAACACGTCCATCTTTTAAAGCGACAATGTGATCTGAATAGACAGATGCAAAGTTAATATCATGTAATACAATAACAACTGTTTTTCCTAGCTCATCCACTAACTTACGCAAAATTTTCATGATTTGCACGGAATGCTTCATGTCTAAATTGTTCAGTGGCTCATCTAGTAGAATATAGTCTGTGTCCTGCGCGATGACCATTGCAATAAATGCTCGTTGACGCTGACCACCTGATAATTCATCTAAATAATTATGCTGCATATCAGCTAAATTCATATATTCAATTGCCTCATCAACTTTTTGCTCGTCCTCTTGTTTTAAATTTCCCTTTGAATAAGGGAATCGGCCAAATGAAACGAGTTCACGAATTGTGAGGCGTACATTCATATAATTTGACTGTTTTAAAATCGATACGCGCTTTGCAAAATCATCTGATTTCCATCGACGTACATCTGATTTATCGAGTAGTACTTCCCCAGTGTCTGCATTAAGTAAACGGCTTACCATTGAAAGCAATGTTGATTTACCTGCACCATTCGGTCCGATAAAAGACGTGATTTTTCCTGGTGCAACGTCTACACTAACATTTTGAATGACCGGCTTTTTCCCAAAAAACTTAGAAATTTCTTTTACTTGGATCATCCTGCTGACCTACTTTCCTTCAATAATAGGTAGATGAAGTACACACCACCTACAAAGTTTATAATAACGCTAAGTGTTGTATCGAATTTGAAAATACGCTCGACCATCCACTGACCACCGACTAAAGCAACAATACTCATTACACAAGAACCTGCAATTAGGACAGAGTGCTTGTACGTCTTGAAAAACTGATACGATAAATTCGCTACGATTAAACCAAAGAATGTAATTGGCCCAACAAGCGCTGTAGAAACGGCAATTAATATTGAAGATACAATAAGCATGCGTTGTACAAGCTTATCATAAGGAACTCCAAGATTGATGGCCGTATCGCGACCAAGAGACATGACATCTAGTTGATTCATATGACGCCAGCCGTAAATAAACGTACCTAAAATAACAAGACCAGCTAACCATACTAAATCTGAATTGACATTATTAAAGCTTGCAAACATTTTACTTTGTAAACTTAAAAACTCATTCGGATCAATTAATACTTGGAAGAATGTTGTGACACTTCCTAAAAACGTCCCGACAATCATACCGACAAGTAGCAGGAAGTATATTGGACGTTTCCCTTCTTTGAACAATACGCGATAGAAAATCAGTGCAAAAATTACCATTGCTGAAACCGCTAGCAAAAAGTTGTAGTGCACGTTAATAACGAATATTGACATGGAACCAAAGAAGTAATAAATAACTGTTTGGACCATCATGTATAAAGCATCAAGCCCCATCACACTTGGTGTTAAAATACGATTATGTGTAATCGTCTGGAATACCACTGTTGAGTATGCAATAGCAATTCCCGTTAAAGCCATCGCCACTACTTTAATGAGGCGACGAGGGAATGCATAGCTATAATTCCCATTCAGTGCATAAAAGACATACAGTAACATGGCGACAACTGCTAGTCCTATTAATATCAACATTTTGGTACGGTTACGCATATGCTCTCCCCCTAAACAACATAAATAGGAAGATGGCACTTCCGATGACGCCGACCGTCATACTAATCGGAATTTCATAAGGGAAAATCAAGACGCGTCCTAAAATATCACATAATAATAGGAATGACATACCGAGTAATGCTGTGTGCGGTAATGTCTTTGCAAGATTATCTCCTTTGAACAGCGAAATAATATTTGGAATAATCAAACCAAGGAATGGAATTACACCTACAGTTAATACCACCGTTGTGGAAACTAGTGCAACTAACACTAACCCTAAGTTCACGACGAATTTGTAGGAAAGGCCAAGATTTTTGGCAAAGTCTTCACCCATTCCAGCCACTGTGAAACGATTTGCATAAATGTAAGCTAAAATTAAAATAGGTACACTTATGTATAAAAGCTCATAACGACCTTTCATTATTAAAGAAAAATCTCCTTGTAACCATGCACTAATGTTTTGGATAATATCCGCCTTATACGCAAAAAATGTCGTAATGGACGAAAGAATATTACCAAACATTAAGCCAATAAGCGGTATAAATATCGCATCTTTAAACTTTATTCGATTTAATATTTGCATAAACAATAATGTGCCGGCTAAAGCAAATATGAAAGCGAAGGAAATTTTTTGAAAGTACGTGACATTTGAAAAAAACATCATTGAAATTAGTACACCTAATTTCGTAGCATCTAAAGTTCCTGCTGTAGTTGGTGACACGAACTTATTCCTACTTAAGCTTTGCATAATTAAACCAGCAATACTCATACCTGCACCTGCTAGCAAAATTGCTACAAGTCTTGGTACACGACTAATTAAAAATAGTCTCGTTTCTTCTGATTGGAAGTCTAATAAGTCACTTGGTTTAATATTTACAACCCCAATGAATAGCGACACAATAGACAACACGACAGTTGCTGTTAAAAGATATCTTATTTTCATTGTAATCCCCGGTAGATTCATTTTTGTTTGTAATTTATTATCGGATGAAAATGATTATCATTACTCACGATTCTCATTATAAGCTCCTTTGCTTTGTCAGTCAACCTACTATTGAGAATTGTTCTCGCTTTATATGGAAATACTTGAAAACTACGATTTTTCTACAAAAATATTAGAAAAACGAGCTATTTTCCAATCGCAAACAACGCTCTATTTTTCGTCGAAACTAAAAAGGTAATTGAGAATGAAGCGCATGTTCTTCTCAATCACCTTTTTAATTAAGCTATTCGTCTAATCCCTCGTAGCCATGCGAAAATGATCGATGCTACTAAAATAAACCCTAAGTAACCCATAACGGCATATAATTTCGATACAAGTGTTGTAAAGCCTACTAAGCTAGCGAAAAAGCCTAAAATGCCCATAGCAAGGACGGCAACCTTAAAACTTGGTTTAGTTGGTTTGAAAAATCGCACTGTAAACGAATAAAACATTCCAACTGCAGTGTTATATATCATTCCTAATAGCGAAAATGACATGAATAAACCTACAATTGGATGAATTTCATTTGCTAATGCAAGCATTGGTATATCCAATCCAACTATAACGTTCATTTTAGCAAGTAGTGAAAAATGAATAAGTAAAATTAGGGCACCTAGCAAAAGTCCCCCGATAATTCCTCCCATACCAGCAATACGTTCATTCCGAATAGCGCCACACATCACTGTAAGGAGCGAGAAACAAACACCAATATTAAACGACATATAGAGCAAAGCCGTTACCCACCAGCTTTTAGAGGATGTTTGTAATTGTTGTTCTGCTATTACGGTTTGTTCTGCAAATGATAAATCCATCGTCGCTATTGAATAAACTGCAATAATCGTAACAACCGCTAACAAATAAGGCGTGGCAATGGCAATAATATTTATAATGCTTTTGACATTCATCATCACTGTCATCATCGTGAGGATAATCATACAAATGCTACCTAGCCAGACTGGTAGTCCAAACATTTGCTGAAAGGTAGCGCCAGCGCCAGCAAACATAATGACAGACACACCAAACAAAAAAATGGAAAGTACAAAGTCCATTATAAAGCCGATAGTTTTACCCGAAATTTGATAAATCAAATCTTTATGAGATGTTGTCCGCAACCGCGAACTAATTTGTGCCGTACACATGCCCACAAAGGCAAACCATAGTGTCGCTAAAAGAGCACCTAATAGCCCCTTATTGCCATAACTCGTGAAATACTGAATGATTTCTTGCCCTGATGCAAACCCTGCACCGACGATAATGCCTACGTATGCACCGCCGATTTGCAAGCTCTTTTTCAATCACTTCTCTCCTCGACTCTTTATCCCGTACAAGTGCCCATAGAGTAACAAACGATCTCCACTGATTAAAACGTATAAACTTTCTTGCTAATTGTTAACTTATTAATAACATCCATGTTCGGTTTATAGCCAATACCTACACTTTGTGGCACACGAATACAGCCATCTTCTACGGCGATTTCAGGTGTAACGATATCTTCGTACCAATAATGACTCGATCCTGCCGTATCACCTGGTAAGACAAAATTAGCAAGTGCTGTTAATGCAATATTGTGCGCTCGTCCAATTCCTGCTTCTAACATGCCTCCACACCAAACTGGAATATCATGTTCTTGACAGTAATCATGGATTTTCTTTGCCTCTGTTAAGCCACCTACACGTCCGATTTTTATGTTGATAACACCGCAGCTACCAAGCTCAATGGCTTTTTTGGTATCCTCTAATGATGTGATACTTTCGTCTAAGCAAATGGGCGTTGTTAACTGTTTTTGCAGTTTAGCATGATCAATAATATCGTCTACTGCAAGTGGTTGCTCAATCATTAGCAAATTAAATTCATCCAATTGCTGTAACACGTCTATATCTTTTAATGTATACGCTGAGTTTGCATCTGCCATTAACGGCAAATTAGGGAATGTAGCGCGAATCGCACGAATAACTTCGACATCATAACCAGGTTTTATTTTTACTTTTACTCGTTTATAGCCCTTTTCTACATAGCTCTTAATTAACTCTAATAGCTTATCAGTGCTAGATTGGATGCCTAGGCTAATGCCTACATCAATGCTCTCCTTGTTGCCGCCTAAAGCATGGGCTAGTGACTGATTCGTTTGCTGTGCATAAATATCCCATACTGCCCCCTCAATCGAGGCTTTAGCCATACAATTGCGCCGAATTGGAGCGAATAGAGCACTTACTTCATCAGGATGTGCAATATCTTTATGCAGCAAGATAGGCATTAAAAAGTCCTCTAACATATGCCACGTCGTCTTTAACGTTTCCTCTGTATACCAAGGTGCTACAAAAGCAACAGTCTCTCCCCAGCCAATTGTCCCGGCTGCATCCTTTACCTCTAATAGCAATAACTCCTTTTCATTAACAGTGCCAAAACTCGTTGTAAAGGGAGCTTTCATAGGCATTTTCAAATGTCTTATCGTAATTTCTTCTATTCTCATCAAAGTCACTCCTTAGCTCTATTATAAAGCTAATAAAGAGCGTCTGACTAACAGATAACAATGAACGTATTCTTTTTGTTTTTTCACCCGAACGATTGCGTATTGTTGCTCAAAAAAAGTTGTTAAGATTGTACGCATTTTATAACGCCAGTCCTCTGCTAATTTCGGACTTTCCACTTTCATCTTTTGCAATTGCTGTGGAATAGGCACTAAATAAGCATCCTTGTATAATCGTTGGTTACTTTGGAATTCCCCATCTTTATCGAGCACAGGCAAACCATCCACCGTTAATGACCAATCTACGATTTGTTCCGCTACTTCTTCTAGCTCATCCAAACAATCTTCTGCATGATGGCGCTCAACCCACCATTCGACTGCTATTCGGTCTGAGGGCAGTCCATCATTAAAATCATCTTGCAACGGGCCATAATAATCCTTTTCATATTGAGTACTAACAGCATTTAGCTTTAAAAACGATAAATTTGCTAAACGCGCTTCTAACGGATCGATTAACCACCTAACAAGCTGAAACTCATTATCTCGCGCATATTCTTGCTGAGCATGCTTCAGAAGTTCACCTACACCTTGTTCACGATATGATTTTTCAACACCAATCATGTGTGAGTGCAGATACATTTCCCCTTCACGATAGCCAATAAAACAGTAATTAAAACCAATCAGCCGCTTTTCCAAATAAGCACCAAGTAATAACCCGCCGTTGTGCACTGCTGCGAGTAGTTGATGAGATGGAATAGCTTGGCTCCCCCAAATTTCAGCATTTAAGCATTGCACTTCAGCAATCTCTTCAGGTGTCATTAATTTTTTTATAGAAACATTTTTTAACATAATATAATGCCTCCCTTTTACGGTTCTAGTTTTAGAGCTCCTAAGACAGCGTTTGTCAAAATTTCAACTCCCGTTACAAGCCTTGCCTGCTTAAATCTCATTTTTGGATGATGTAGTCCTGGTGTTAAGCCGCAACCTAGACCAAGCATCGTTGTTTTTAAATGTGGTCTTTGCACAGCATAGTGGTGAAAATCTTCTCCCCCTGGCGTATGCACAGGCTTTCTTAAATTAGAGAGTCCCGCGGCTTTGACAATGGCTTGCTCCATAATATATTGAGCAGTTGTATCCACTTCAGCCGCCACGATATTTGCAACGGTACGCAATTCGATTTGAACTTTATGCAATATTTTTGCAGAATCGATGACACGTTTAACACCTTGATTTAGTGTATCCATCACATCATTACGTTGGGCTCTTATATCGATAGTGAAGGCAGCTTTACCTGGAATAATATTGCCTGACTCTCCGCCAGCTTGAAATTTTGTCATCTTAATCGAGACAGGCACCATCGGATCTGTATGAATCGTACGTAAATCTTCGATGATCGTCGCCCCAACCTCGATAGCATTAATACCGAGATGTGGTCTTGCCGCATGGGCATCTTCTCCAATAATTTCCCCTTCCAGTAAACGGGAAGCTCCATGATACAACGCTGCACAATATGTACCGTCCTCCAGCTCATGTACAGGTCTTAAATGAACGCCAAATAAATACTCTAAATCATCGATAACGCCTTCTTTGAGAACGGCTAATGCCCCAGTCCCCTTTTCTTCAGCCGGTTGGAAAATAACACGAATTGCGCCTTTGTATGATTGAGACTGCTCTTTCAACAGTAAAAGAGCACCTATTGCCATTGTCATATGACCGTCGTGTCCACAGGAATGATTTGCTTTAAACTGGCCATCTACTTCTTGCCATAATGCGTCAATATCCGTACGCAAACCTACTTTTGGTGTTCCCTCGCCAATATCAACATACAGCCCTGTGCAATTTTTAAAGCGTTGTGGTGAAAATCCTTCACGCGTCAACAAATTAAAAATATAATTTGTTGTCTCTACCTCTTTCCAGCTTATTTCTGGATTTGCATGTAAATACGTGAAAATCTCCATTAATCTTGGCCTCAAACGATCCAATGCTTCTTTCATGACAACCAACCCCTTAAAATTGTTACTAGTAAATTTATTATAACGAAAAATCACCCTCACCTGCACAGAAAATTATTTTATCTACTAGCTAATTGACTACATAAAGGACAAAAAGGATGCAGAGATATGCCTATTAACAATGGTTGCGGCTTATCGTGTGGCTGAGAGGAAAGCACCGTAATTCTTTTGCATTAAATAATAATTAGAAGTGTGTACTAGTCGTAGCGGACAACAACAGCATAGCAAAAAAGTGTTAGATTGATGGCAGTCAATCTAACACTTTTCTCTAGCTTATTCAACTAATTAATGCCTCGCATTGCTTTAGAAATAATCGGTGAAACCACTAGTAAGATAATGCCAATAAGAATTGACAATGATCCTAAAAATCCGAAATATGTGAATTCACTTACAACTTCATAAACCTTTACAAGTTGAGCATTTATAGCTTGTGCCGCAGCACTTGTTAAAAACCATAGTGACATTGTTTGTGCAGCAAAAGCCTGTGGCGCTAATTTTGTTGTTGCAGACAAACCTACTGGAGACAATAATAATTCTCCAACTACTACTAAAAAGAATGACAATACTAACCACAATGGACTAACTAAAGTTTGTCCACCTGAAAGATGTGCTGGAATCATCATGACTAAGAATGATAATCCTGCAAAGAATAGTGAATAAGAAAACTTACGTGGTGTTGATGGCTGCTTATCGCCCCATTTTAACCACAGCATCGCAAATAGCGGTGACATTGTAATAACAAATAAAGGGTTTAGCGATTGGAACCAAGATGATTCTAAATGGAAGCCACCAATATTTAATTGTGTCCGCTCATCCGCATACGTCGCTAAAATTGTTGCACCTTGTTCTTGAATAGCCCAAAACATTACCGCGGCTAAAAACAATGGGATGTACGCAAGAAGGCGCGATTTCTCATCCTTTGTTGTTTTCTTACTGCGATACATATAAATAAAGAACACTGTTGGGATAAGTACACCTAGAATAGTAATAATTAAGCTAAAGACATCCATTGTTAGGAAACCAGTCTTAATACCGATGATACCTAAAACGATAATAACTAACGCGATAATACCGAATTGTGTAAAGACTTTTTTACGTTCCTCCGGTTTTAAAGGGTTATTTACTTGTAAGCCTGCTAAGCCTAAATATTTTTTCTCTGTTACTTTAAAAACAATTAAGCCAATAAGCATACCAACGGCTGCTAAACTGAAGCCTAAATGGAAGCTATACTTTTGTCCAATTGTTCCGACAATAAACGGCGCAATGAATGCACCCATATTAATACCCATATAGAAAATGGAGAATCCTGCGTCACGACGACTATCTGTTTCTGAATAAATGTCGCCCACTACGCTTGAGACATTTGGTTTTAATAAACCAGTACCGATAACAATAAACGCCATTGAAGCAAATAACATTGTCACACCGCCAGGGAATGCTAGCAGTAAATGACCAATCATAATTAACACGCCGCCATAAAAAATGGTTTTACGTGTACCTAAAAGTCGATCGGCTATCCAACCACCAATAATACCCGACATATAAACAAGCGAACCATATATAGCCATAATGGAGTTCGCTGTACCGCGATCAAGACCTAATCCACCTTCATTTAGTTCGTAATACATGAAGAAAATTAGAATCGCGCGCATACCGTAGTATGAAAATCGCTCCCAGAATTCAGTGAAAAACAATGTAAAGAGCCCTTTAGGGTGTCCGACAAATCCATTTTGAGGGACAGATTTTACAATTTCATCTTTAGTAGACATAACAATATCCTCTCCCACTTTCATTATTCCTTAAAAATATTGTTCCCCATTGTAGGGATAAAAAACTATGTTTCATCATACTAAAGCGTTTTTATTACTTTAGCAAGAGTTTTAAAAAATGTTGAAAATTTGTCATTATTCAATATATTCAGACCTATTAATTAAATTTTTAACAAATATATTGAAATATCTACGTTTTCTCACTCTTTCTATTCCCCAAAAACGCGATTACTAATAAATTATTTTGAAATATTTTATTTTTTCCGCCTCCGAGTTTTCCTACAAATAAAAAAATCAACGGCGATAATGGCCGTTGATTTTATTAAAAAATGCTATTTACGATGCATAAAGATGTATTACCAAGCAAATTTTACATATGCCATGAATAGTCTTTTACGGGGGCAAGTTATTTAACAACTAAATTTTGGTATTTTGCGTAATCTGCTTCTTTTACTTCAAGCTTAAGTAATGTTCCATTTTCTTCATATGCCGTTTCAAAAATCGTTGCATTTTCATTAAAATAAGACACTACATTGCCTTGTTCATAAGGTATTAGCATTTTACATGTAACATAATCGGAGAAAATATGCTGGCGTATAATTTGCAATAGTTCATCTAAGCCATTGCCCTGCTTAGCAGAAATCCAAATATTGTCTCCACTAATTACAGGATACGGTACATTTGCTAAGTCTGCTTTATTATACACATATATAGTAGGGATTCCTTCAACCCCTACTGCTTTTAACGTCTCATTTGTTACATCCATCATAAAGCCATGCTCTGCATTGGAAACGTCCACAACATGAAGCAAAAGGTCAGCATCACGGGCTTCTTCTAAAGTCGAACGGAATGCCTTCACAAGATGGTGTGGCAATTTGCTAACAAAGCCGACTGTATCTGTTAATAAAAATGACTTCTTATCCTGTAATTCTATATAACGGACAGATGTTTCAAGTGTAGCAAACAGCATATCCTTCTCAAATACTTGCTTGTGATCCTCTTGTCCAATTTTAGCCAGAAGTTGATTCATAATAGTCGATTTACCGGCATTTGTATACCCGACAATAGAGACAACAGGGACAGCATTTTTTCGACGTTGTTTACGTTGAGTCTCTCGCTGCTCCTTGACTTGCTCCAGTTCTTTTTTGATTTTAGATATCTGATCTTCAATTTTACGTCGATCTAGCTCAAGTTTCGTTTCACCGGCCCCACGGTTTTTAAACCCACCGCCAGTGCCACCACCTTGCCGACTTAGAGAGGCATGTAAACCGACTAATCGCGGCAACATATATTGAAGTTGCGCCAACTCCACCTGCATTTGGGCCTCACGTGTTTTCGCACGACGACCAAAAATATCTAAAATTAACATCGTTCGATCGATTACTTTCGTCTCTAAATCACGCTCTAAATTACGAATTTGTGATGGTGATAACTCATCATTAAAAATGACCAGATTAGCCTGTGCTTCTTCATAGAAGCTTTTGATTTCTTCTATTTTACCTGTCCCGACATAATGAGAAGGAGTCACACGTTCTAAATTTTGTGTAACTACGCCTAAAACTTCCACATTTAAAGCTTCAGCTAAATTTGTTAGCTCTTCCATGGAATACTCAAAATGTTTATCATTACGTAAGTTTACGCCAACAAGTATGGCCTTTTCTAGCAGTACATCTACTTCTTTCAATTTTTCCATCCATATCCTCCCACCAACGCCTTGGTGACGCTACAGCAAATTTTCTTCATCTTACCATATAATGCCCCAAAAAGTGCCTTTTAGTCGCCATTGTTCCTGACCACCACCTGCGTTGCATTTTCACAACTGTTCCATCTCTTACTAATAATAAATGCGCCCTAGAGAATTGGGCGCATTGCAAACAATAGATAGATATATTATTAATTTTCATCCTATATTAATGATAATTATTGGCAAGCTACCCCTTTTGTTTTTCGAAGGTGTAGGTAATTCACAAGAAGTTAGGGCGCAGCCTGTCTTCTATTTGCAAGGAACTATTTTATAGTGCGTTATTTCCCTCGTTCTTCTTTTAGCATTGTGACGCTACGATGGAATTCATCTTCAATTTCTTCATTTCGCTTATATGTCACCATACTCACAATAATGGCTACTAGTAAACAAACGATGAAGCCTGGAACAATTTCGTAAAGCGTCGTAGAAAGCGATTCTATTTTTCCCCAAATAAAGGCGGTTGCCGCTCCCAACACCATGCCGCTTAGCGCTCCGTAATTCGTCAATCGCTTCCAATATAATGATAATAAAATAATTGGACCGAATGCAGCACCGAAGCCAGCCCAAGCAAATCCTACTAAATTTAAAATAGAATTTTCAGGGTTCCAAGCCAATATAGCCGCAATAATAGCTACTACTAACACTGCCATACGACCAATAAACACATAATGTTTATCATCAGCAGATTTATTGAACAACGCTTTGTAAATATCCTCAACGAGCGCTGAAGATGTAACGATTAATTGCGAAGAAATTGTGCTCATAATTGCTGCTAAAATAGCAGCCAACATAATACCTGCAATAAATGGATGGAACAAAATTTGACCAAGTACAATAAATACCGTTTCAGCGTCTTTTAATTCCCCTGCGTTTTGTTGGTAATACGCTACACCTACTAATGCGGTTGCAAGTGCACCAGCAAGACTTAAAATCATCCAACCAATACCTATGCGACGAGCCTGTTTTGTTTCCTTGACAGAACTAATGGCCATAAAACGGACGATAATATGTGGTTGCCCAAAATAGCCCAATCCCCAAGCAAGGGATGAAATAATCGCTGCTGCCGTTGCTGTTGCCGGCAATAAACTTAAATGCTCAGGGTTTACAGCTTTAATAGATGCCACTGTTTCACTAAGTCCACCCGTTAAAAATACCCCGAATAACGGTACAGTTATAAGTGCTAAAAACATAATAAGTCCTTGCAAAAAGTCCGTATAACTCACCGCTAAAAAACCACCAAACAATGTATAGGCAACGACTACACCCGATACAATTAATAAGCCAGTATGGTATTCATAACCGAATGAACTATCAAAAAACTTGCCTCCAGCTACCATCCCTGAAGAGACATAAAATGTGAAAAATAATAAAATAATTAACCCAGAAGCAATTCGAATCAATTTCGTGTGATCACGTAATCGATTATCCAAATAACTTGGAATTGTAATAGAATCATTGGAAACTTGCGTATAAACTCGCAATCTCGGTGCGACAAACATCCAATTTAAATAGGCACCTATCGTTAAGCCGATTGCAATCCATGCTTCAACAAGGCCTGATAAATAAATCGCACCTGGAAGTCCCATTAAAAGCCAGCCAGACATATCCGCTGCACCTGCACTAAGTGCTGTAACTGCAGGACCTAACGAACGACCTCCTAGCATATAGTCCGTTAAATTTGAAGTTTTGACAAATGCATACCAACCGATTCCAAGCATTGTCAGCATATAAATAATAATAGCGATTAGCTGATAAGTGTTATCCGACATATGTCTTCCTCCTATCCACAATTATTGTTTACCTTCAAAAAACTTTTCACCCTTAATATACCGTAAAATATTTAAAAACGAAAATGATTATCTGAATAGTTGCTTTATTCATCATTGGACATAGAAAACAACATTGCCTGAAGAAAATTGTGTTACACTAATGCCATTAATTACACAACGAAGAAGGCGAAACAAATGACATTTGAAGAAATGAAAGATCAGCTACTAGAGCGTTTTTTACAACAACAGCTCGTGGCAGCTACAATTAGTCAACCTCGTATGAAGTCGAATGAAATTAAACGTATTAAACTAAAGCCGGTGATGCTAAAAGATGCTTACCATGTACAAATTGAATACCAATATGAGCGCATATTAAAACATGACAACGTGTTATTAGCTGATTTCCCCGCTAAGTTGGAGCAATTTTTTGATGACTTCCGCCAAGCACACCTCGACTTTGTTGACGAAAAAGTACAGGTGCAGCTATCCAAAAAGAACAAAGTATTATGGAAATCCGATAAAGCAGCTACACCAAAGGCAGTAAACTTATCGCATAACCGCAAGAAAAACTATTTACTTGATGAGTCCACCCCCTACCCATTTTTAATTCGCTTAGGCGTGCAAAGCGAAGAAGGAAAAGTAAAAAAACAAAAGTACGATAAATTCAAGCAAATTAATCGCTTCATCGAATTTATCGACGATGCTTTAGCCTATTTGCCAAAAGATCGCCAAGTTCGTATTTTAGATTTTGGATCAGGGAAATCTTACTTAACATTTGCCTTATACCATTACTTAAAAGTTGAAAAAGGTTTGGATATACGCGTTACTGGCTTGGATTTAAAAAAAGAGGTTATTGAGGAATGCTCTCGTATCGCACAGGATTTAGGCTATGAGCAACTTGAATTTTTAGTTGGGGATATTAATGACTATAATGATGAATCCAATGTAGATATGGTCGTAACACTACATGCTTGTGATGTTGCAACAGATATGGCATTATCACGCGCAGTAAAATGGGGTGCAAGTGTGATTTTAAGCGTTCCATGTTGCCAGCATGAGTTAAACCGTCAACTGGATACGCCTGCACTGGACATTATGCTACAGCATGGCCTTGTCCGCGAACGCTTCGCTGCACTGGCAACAGATTCCATTCGCGCAGAAATTTTATCACTTGTTGGTTACGAAGCGCAATTACTCGAATTTATAGACATGGAAAATACACCGAAAAATATTTTAATTCGAGCTTATTATACCGGTAAAAAGCCGAGTGCTCAGCAACGTGCCAAGTACGATGCTTTTGTAACATTATTAAATGCGAAGCCATTTTTGGCAAATGAATTAAAAGCTTATTTATAAACTATGAAAACCCGAGGCGCATTATGTGCCTCGGGTTCTTTTATAGTTCTTGTCGCAATGCTTGAATGACATCGATTTTTGTAGCTTTACGAGCTGGGCGGTAGCCTGAAATCATGGCAACGCCAATACTGATGGCTGACGCAGTTAAGACAAGTTGCCACGGGATAAGTGAAAATGTAATATCAGTCGAACTAAACGCATCTTCACCTGTGGCAGCTTTTAAAATTAACGGTAATACTGCATTTGCAGCAAAGCTAATAGCATATGAAATGGCAACGGCAATAACTGTACCTAAAACACCGATAAATGTGCTTTCCATTAAAAATAAACGTTGAATTAGTTTCGGGCTTGCCCCAATTGCCTTTAATACACCAATTTCACGTGTACGCTCTGTAACCGCCATTGTCATCGTATTAAAAATACCAATCGAAGCGATTAATACAGCAATTGTGCCAACAAAGATTAAGCCAATCTTTAACACAAGGAAAAATACATCCATTTGATCCAATTGTTCCGTCACTGAGTAGACACTATAGCCCTTGTCTTTAAGCTTTTCTAAAATAGGTTTTACATACTCTAAACTGTCGGCATAAATGTTGAATTCAGAATTAAATACCTCATCTTCAGGTACATTATCTAATGCTGCAAGACTACTTCCAAGCGCTGCCTTCTGCTGCGAATCAATATATATTGTATTGTCAATCATCCAATCATATGAAGGCTTCTTCGTCACACCGACGATTGTATATTTTACCTTTTCCGTCTCAGAAGCTTCCATTGAATTAGAAACTAAGGATAACTCAATCTCTTTGCCTATTATAGACTGTTTATATCCTTCTTCATTGCCATCATAATACGTTCCTTCACTTTCAGCCTTTTTACTTTTTTCTTTAATAGCCTCGCGATCTGCATCATTTAATAGCGTTTGGCCAAAATGATAGCCAACAATAATTTCATTTGGCTTTGTCGGATACTGCCCTTGTGCTAGTTTCCCAGTAACATCCTTAAAATCTTGCATATTCGTTAAAATTAAATTAGAGCTGGCATCACGATCTTCAAAATATGAGTGCGCAATTGTATTAAATTTTATAGTTTCCAGCACTGTATTAACATGTTCAATAGATTTGATTTCATCTCTTTGTTGCTCTGTGAATTTAGAACCATCATATACTTGGATCTTTGTAACATTTTCATCTGAAAGTATTTCGTTACGAATGGAATCCTGTAGACCAAAACCTACGGATGCAAGAACAATTAAAAATGCACAGCCCATTGTCGCAGCCAATACGGTCATAAATACACGTAATTTATTTTTCTTTATATGTTGTAAAACAAAATCGACTTGATCTTTCCAAATCATGTTATTCATCCTCCTTCACAAGCTCGCCATCATACATGCGAAAACGTCGATGGGCAATGGTCGCTACTTCTTCATCGTGTGTAATCATGACAAAGGTTAAGCCAAGCTCCCGATTTAAGCTTTGAATGAGGAGTAAAATATCTTGTTCTGTTTCAGAATCTAAACTACCCGTTGGCTCATCTGCGAGTAATATAGGAGGATTCGTAATCAATGCTCTTGCAATACTTACACGCTGTTGCTGACCACCCGATAATTCATTCGGATAATGGTCTGCCACTGCTGTTAATCCAACCTTGTCCATCATTTTTTTCACTTTTTCTTTTCGTACAGCTTTGCTCGTTCCTTGCAATTTCAAAGGTAGCTCAATATTTTCAAAGGCTGTTAACCCCGGCATCAATTGAAAATTTTGAAAGATAAATCCGAACTGTCGTAAGCGAAAAGCTGCACTCTCTGTTTCAGTAAGCTTCGCCGTCTGCTGCCCATTGATACGAATAGAGCCATGTTCAGCCTTCATAAAGCCAGCTAAAATTTGCAGTAAAGTTGATTTTCCCGACCCGCTTTTGCCGACAATTGCCACTATTTCTCCTTTTTTCACCTCAAAATTTACACCCTTTAATACGGGTACATGCTTTTCCTTGCCTTTTTTACCAATTAAAAATGTATGTTGTAAGTTCTCGACTTGAATCATTCTTGACTGACGCCCCTTTCATCTCTATACATTGTAAGAAATAATTCTTAATAATATCGAAGGATAAAAATGAAGATATTCTTAAGAAAATAGGGAACACTATGTTAAGGGACGTGTCTTTACATTGCGTTTACAATTCAATTTGGACAGTTATTATTAACAATTGATTCTAAATAGGAAAACCTGTACTAAACAGATAACGAAATTCTTTATAAACCTTAATTTCAGGTATTTCAACTGTATTAAATACAGTTGAAATCAGTGCAACACTAGCTATTTGTGAACAAAATATATATTACAGGATTGTAAAGTTTTATATTGAGAAGTTAATTTTTATGTAGATATTCGTAAGATTTTGTTATGATAGTAAAGTTTAAAGGTCGATTATTTTATATACATCCAGGAGGATTCTATTTACATGCTTAACTCAAAAAAACAAGACCCTTTCTTTGTGGCATTGCATAAAATTGCTGAAAATATGAGAGAGGCCGTACATTACGCAAATGATTTTCGTATTAATAGTGTAGCTGACTTAAAAGAGATTAGCATTACAATGAAAAATTACGAAACAGCTGGCGATAAACTGATTCATGAACTAATCGTGATGCTAAACAAATCATTTATGACACCGATCGAACGCGAAGATATTTTAGAGTTCGCCATTCGTATGGACGACGTATTAGATGGTACGGAGCATTGTATTGCTCATTTCGAAATGTTCTCCTTAACAGAGGTAGACGAAGCAATGCGCATTTTCTTAGGCTATATTTCTAAAAGTGCCGACGAAATTGTGAAAGCAACTGAAGAGTTAAAGAAAAAGAATCTTATTGGCATGCGCCCACATGCAATTTTAATAAAAGACTATGAGCGTGAATGTGATGAAGTACAAAGAACATCAATTAAACAATTGTTTTTAAATGAAAAAGATCCAATCCGCATCATTAAGTTTAAAGATATTTATGAACAACTAGAAGATATCGCTGATTATTGTCAAAACGTTGCCAACACAATGGAAACAATTATCATGCGTAACGCGTAATTAGGAGTGGGTCACTTACAATGAATACAATAATTATTCTAACCGTATTGGTCGTCATCTTTGCCCTAACATTTGACTTTATCAATGGTTTCCACGATACAGCAAATGCTATCGCAACTTCGGTTTCTACAAGAGCATTGCCACCACGTGCTGCTATTTTAATGGCGGCGACAATGAATTTTATCGGCGCTATTACTTTCGTTGGTGTTGCAAAAGCTCTTACTAAAGATATTGTAGATCCATTCTCTTTAAATGCCTTTGAAGGAGATACAACTGGTTCTATCGTTATTTTAGCTGCATTAATTTCAGCTATTATTTGGAACCTACTTACTTGGTACTTTGGTATTCCTTCAAGCTCTTCCCATACATTAATCGGTTCAATTGCCGGTGCAGCAGTAGCTTCTGCAGGCTTTGGCGTACTTAACTATGGTGGTTTTACAAAAATTATTATGGCTTTAGTATTTTCACCAATCATCGCGATTTGCGCCGGTTTTCTTATGATGTCACTGTTTAAATTATGGTTTAAAAACTTAAATCTTTATCGTACAAATAAAGGCTTCCGTACGATGCAAATTTTCACAGCGGCTATTCAATCATTTACGCACGGTACAAATGACGCGCAAAAAGCAATGGGTATTATGACAATGGCGTTAATAGCTGGGGGTTTACACACTGGGGATGATATTCCTTTTTGGGTTCGAGCAGCTGCGGCCATTGCCATGGGTCTTGGTACTTCTATTGGCGGTTATAAAATCATTAAAACGGTCGGCGGTAAAATTATGAAAATCCGCCCTGTAAATGGCGTTGCGGCAGATTTAGCTTCTGCTACAGTTATTTTCGGCGCAACTTTGATTCATTTACCAGTATCGACAACACACGTTATTTCTTCATCCATCATGGGTGTTGGTTCAGCACAACGTGTGCGTGGTGTAAACTGGGGAATGGCACGTAAAATTGTAACCACTTGGATTATTACAATGCCAATTTCAGCTGTTATGGCATCCGTTATCTACATGATATTATCATTATTCTTCTAAATACTACGGCACTTACTGTTTAATTCGAACAGTCAGTGCCGTTTTTGTATGCTTTTTTTGAGCGCCTTATTTTTTGAGTGCCTGGCACTCACACAATTCTCACACTGCTCCGCGGAATTTCTGCCCTGCTTCGCGGAATTCTCGCCTTGCTCCGCGGGATTCTCTCCTTGCTCCGCGGGATTCCTGCCCTGCTTCGCGGGATTCTCTCGCTGCTTCGCGGAATTCTCGCCCTGTTTCGCGGGATTCTCTCCTTGCTCCGTGGGATTCCTGCCCTGCTCCGCGGGATTCTCACACTGCTTCGCGGGATTCTCTCCTTGCTCCGCGGGATTCTCTCCTTGCTCCGCGGGATTCTCACACTGCTTCGCGGGATTCTCTCCTTGCTCCGCGGGATTCTCACACTGCCTTGCTCCGTGGGATTGTCTCGTTGCTTCGCGGGATTCTCTCCCTGCTCCGCGGGATTCTCACACTGCTTCGCGGGATTCCTGCTCTGCTCCGCGGAATTCTCGCCCTGTTTCGCGGGATTCTCTCCTTGCTCCGCGGGATTCTCGCCCTATTTCGCGGGATTCTCGCCCTGCTCCGCGGAATTCCCGCCTTGCTCCGCGGGATTCTCACACTGCTTCGCGGGATTCTCTCCTTGCTCCGCGGGATTCTCACACTGCCTTGCTCCGCGGGATCCTCACACTGTCTTGCTCGCGGAATCCTCACACTACCTTGTTTCGCGGGAAGCGCAGTGGATTTTTACGCTCTAGGAGTGACAGGCACTCACACAATTCTCACACAATTCATTGTTAGTGTTCACTTTGTCACACGACAAAAACCGACACTTCCTTTACACTAGTTTAAAAGGGGGATGCTTTATCATTATGAAAACTTTTTCAGCTTTTATTACTAGACATGCAAAAGCCATCGTTGCAATTTGGATTGCTATTTTTATTGCCATGGCTGTATTTGCGATACAATTGCCTAGCAAACTACATGGGGATGGCTTTTTTGTTGAAGCTGATCATACCTACGTCACAAATGAACTAGCCAAAACATTTGACTTACCTGCAGAAACAGTCCTGGTTGTCTTTGACCAAGCAAACGATAAAAAAATTGAGAATACCTTGCAAAAACTGGAGAACATTCAAGAAATTCATTCAATCCAATCTCCATTGGATGATCCGTCACTACAAAAGGACGGCCTTGCCTATGCAATGGTACATTTTAAAAATAACCTTGAAGATTTACCTACTAGCGTAAAAAAAGTCCGTTCATTAGTTGAAGAAGATGGCATCAGTGTAACTGGTGGCCCTGTCATTTCAGAGGATATTAACGAAGCTAGCCAAAAAGACTTAGCTTCTGCTGAAGCTATCGGTTTACCAATCGCTATTGTCGTGCTATTACTCGCCTTTGGAACTGTAGTAGCTGCCATTTTACCGATTGTAATTGGTGTCGTTACTGTCGTCACAGCGTTTGGACTGTTGACTTTGCTTAGCGGTAGCGTCAACTTATCAATTTTTGTTTTAAATATTGTACCAATGTTAGGGCTTGCACTCAGTATTGATTTCGCCCTACTATTTATCAATCGTTACCGTGAAGAACGTGGCCATACATCAATTGCTGAAGCAATACAAATTGCAATCCAAACAGCAGGCCGTTCCATTATATTTTCTGCTGTTTGTGTCATGATTGGTCTCGGTGCCATGATTGTTATTGATGTTGAAATTTTCCGTAACATTGCACTTGGCGGTACCATTGTTGTATTGTTCGCGGTACTTTCAGGTCTTACATTATTGCCTGCAACCATGATGGTACTTGGGGATCGCTTAAATAAATGGCGCATTTTACGTGTAAAACCAAGTGGCACGAATCGTTGGCGTAGTTTTGCTGGCTTTGTGATGAAGCGTCCTGTAGCGATTGTTATTGTTGCGATATTGTTACTAGGTATCGGTATGATTCCATTAAAAGATATTAAACTAGCAATACCTCAGGTGGATTCGTTACCAACAAAATACGAAGCAAGAGCAGCTTATGATAAATTAGATGAAACTTTTGGGCTCGGGGATACTTCGGTTTTATATTTACTTGCTGAACGTAAAGAAGGCTGGGAGGACGAGCAGGCACGACAGCTACTTTTTGATATACAAGAAAAGTTACTGGACGATCCACTTGTTGAGAACGTATCAACCATTTATACAACAGCCAATATTAAATCACCCGAAGAATTAACCGCATCTTTAGAAACGCCACAAGTGGCACAACAATTAAAACCAATACTAAATACTTTTTCTAAAGATACACAATTGTTTATTCCTATTACATTAAACGTAGCGGGATCGTCTTCTGCTGCACAAAAATTTGCAAGAACATGGATGGACAAAGATTTAAATGTCGATTTTAAATTAGGTGGACAAGGTAAATTCAATCAAGAGATCTTTGATGAAATCGCTAATAAAATAGTGTTCGCTGTGTTGATCATTATCGTCTCAACGTTCTTTATTTTAATGCTTGCCTTCCGCTCAGTGCTTATTCCGCTCAAGGCGATTATTATGAATATCATTGGGCTATCCTCGGCGTTTGGGATACTCGTTTATATTTTCCAATACGGACATTTTGGCATTGAAGCCGGAACAATTGTCCTGATCATTCCAGTCATTGTCTTTTGTCTAGTATTTGGCTTAAGCATGGACTATGAAGTATTTTTAATATCTCGTATCCAAGAGGAATATCATAAAGGTTTAGATAATACGCGTGCGACAGTGGAAGGGCTCACATCGACTAGCCGTATTATTACATCTGCCGCGCTTATTATGATTGTAATTACAGGCGCATTTGCCTTTACCGACGTCATGCCTGTAAAGCAAATCGGTGTCGGCATTGCCATTGCCATCGCTATCGACGCAACAATTATTCGTCTTATGCTAGTCCCAAGTCTTATGAAGCTATTTGGCGACTGGAACTGGTGGCTACCATTTGCTAAGAAAAAAGAATGATTTAAACAAAAAATCCGAGAACGTCCATTGACATCGTTCTCGGATTTTACGTTTAAAAATATTTACGATACCATGCTCTCGCTGCTTCTACTTCAGGCATTGTAAGCTGATGACCGTAGTTAAACCATGCTGTCGTTACATTAGCACCTGCATCAGATAATAGCGACTCTAAATCCTCTGATTCTTGTGCAGAACATAGCGGATCATTTGTCCCTGCGGCAATAAATACAGGCGTATCTGATAACGCAGGTAGTTCGATTCCACGTCTTGGTACCATCGGATGATGTAAAATCGCACCCGCCAAGGCATCTTCGTAATGGAATAATAAACTTGCAGCAATGTTTGCCCCATTGGAGTAACCAATTGCTACAATGCGTGTACGATCAAATCCGTATTGCTGTGCAGCGGTTGTCAAAAAGCTTTGTAATTCTTGCGTACGGAAGATTAAATCTTCAATATCAAAAACACCTTCAGCTAAACGGCGGAAAAAACGTGGCATACCGTTTTCTAATACATTACCACGAACACTTAAAACATTGGCCGTTTCATCGATTTCCTTTGCAAGGCTAAGTAAAGAATGCTCGTCTCCACCTGTACCGTGTAATAACAATAAAGTTGGCTTTGTTTCATCTGTTCCTTTATGAAATATATGTTGCATGAACACATCACCTTTCAATTATCTTGAATTCGAGATAATTGTAGCCTGTGGTAAAATTAAATTCAAACTTTTTGACTTATTAATTTCACGATTTTGGCTATTTGGCTGCTCTTCATTATTTTTATAGAAATTTTGAATTGTAAAAACTGAAAATAAACATGCAATGACTAAAACAACAATGACAATCCCCACCAATTTTTTACCGCTCATTTCATTTCCCCCATATTACTTAGTTCTTTTTACGAAAGCCTTCTTCCAGCAAATACTCTTTTGCGGCATCATATGTGCCAAAGGCTTCTTCTAAATTATCTCGATGATAGACATTCCAAGAACGCTGCTCAAAAGCAAGCTCTAATTGATCTCCTTCACGATTACGCCAAGTTTCAATAATCGGTTCTTCTTCCTCTTGTTCCTCACCTAAATACGTAATAGCATCTTCAATAATGGCACGTAATTGCTGTTCGTCATAATCACGAATATTAACTAGACCTTTATCATTTGCCTCATTTTCATAGCGTAATAAATCACCGACAAAGACAAAGCCATTGCCGTTTGGATGTAATTTTTCTACGACAATCGTTTTTTCAAACAAACTGTCCATAAAATGATAATTCACTCGTTTCATCGAAATTTCTTTTTTCGTTAATTCAGAAAACGATTCAATTATCGCTTGTTTTTGTTCAAATGTTAGCATGTATATGCTCCTTTTCTTTCATTGTAAATACAAGTATAGCTTATTTTCTACATAAATTAACATATAGACATAAAATGCTCATAAAAATAACTTCAATTCATTTCGAAGTTATCTTTATGAGCTTCTATTTTTCACATATTCGATGTGCTACCGACAACTTTTCGTTATTTTACACGTATGCCGACAATAGCCTCGCTATCATGATTTAGATGTTCGTTAACTGCTGTATATACTGGCTGAAAAATATCGGACTTAATAGGGCATGCTAGCTGTTTTTGCATTGTCCCATCTTTTTGTGGAATATCCACAAACATATTGCGCGCAAGGAAAAGCGGGTGGTTCACCGTTTCTTCAAAGGATAATACTGGTTCCACACAGGCATCAATTTTAGCGAAAATTTCTACCCATTCGGCATATGTTTTTGTGTTAAAAATCTCCTTTAAATGCTGTTTAAATGCTAATTCATCTGCAGGCTTATAGCTCATCACTAACGGCAATAAATCTTGTCGATTAATAGCCATACATAAAGCTTGTCGGAATTTAGGCTCTATGCTGCCAACGGACATATAACGGCCATCCTGCGTTGCAAAATGACCGTAAAAACTTCCACCATTAAGCATCATTTGCTCCCGCTCTAGCGGCTTTCCTTGCACTAAAAACTCTGGCGCCGCTAATGCATTTAATGCTAAGGCACAGTCTGTCATACTAATATCTAAATGTTGCCCCTGTCCTGTCCTTGTACGATATATGACAGCGGCTAAAATGGCTACTACTGCATGTAAAGATCCACCCGCTAAGTCGGCAATTTGAATACCGAGATTTGGGGGCCCTTGTTGTTGACTACCTGAATAACCATGAATACCTGCTAAAGAGACATAATTTATATCATGACCCCCTTTGTCCTTATAGGGACCTGTTTGCCCATAGCCGGAAATAGAACAATAAATAAGACTTGGATTCACTTCTTTCAACGACTCATACCCTAAACCAAGCCGCTCCATTACACCCGGTCGAAATTGCTCTACCACAATATCATATTCCGCCATTAACGCTTTCAAATGATCAATAACAGTTGAATCCTTTAAATTAACAGCTATTGATTTTTTTGAACGCTGTAAATAATCATCAACAATCCAACGTCCTTCACCTGTAGTTGGTTTTGTAATATGCACGACCTCAGCCCCTAAATCAGCCAACATCATTGTTGCAAATGGCCCTGGTAAGAGCGCAGAAAAATCCAATACTTTTAAGCCATTAAGTAACATGTTTGCTCCTCCCCCTTTATTTGATTAAAGGGCGTTGACAACTTGGTCACGCCCCTTAGATTTTTATGTTGTTAATTGCTGTGAAAAATTAGGTGCTCGCTTCTCAAAAAAGGCTTTCATGCCCTCTTCAGGTTCACCTGTTAAAAACGTTTTAGCAAATGCTTCACGCTCTACTTTCAACCCTGCTTCTAATGTGCTATCTACAGCTAAAATACTCTCTTTAATTAAACCAATTGCTTTAATGGCACCTTGAGCTAACGTGTTGGCAAACTTGTATACTTCCTCATCTAATACTGCTGGTTCAACAGCCTTTGTCACAAGCCCAATCGCTTGTGCCTCAGCCGCATTTAGTCGTTTACTAAAGAACATTAGCTCACGTGCCTTGGCGCTGCCAATTAAGCGCGGTAAACGTTGTGTGCCTCCAGCCGCTGGTAATAAGCCCAGTGAAGCTTCCGTCAAACCAATTGTACCACTACCCATAATACGGAAATCACATGCCAGTGCAAATTCACAGCCACCACCTAACGCATGCCCATTAATTGCCGCAATTGTTGGAATCGGCAATTGCTCTAAAGCATTAAAAACATCTTGTAATTGTTTTGCACCTTCTGCGTAATCAATAGGACCTTCAACGTTACTCATCTGTCCCAAATCTGCCCCCGCAATAAAAATTTTAGGATGGGCAGATTTAAAAACGAGCACTCGTATAGATGGATCATGTTTTACACGGTCTATTATCTTTATCAAATCATTTTGAATGCCCAAGTTTAATGTGTTAGCGGGTGGATTGTTAATCGTTGCAACATGTACCCCGTTTTCAAATTGTTCTATCGTCATCGTTTCTAATGTCATTTTGCCATCCTCCTTTTATCGTGGACCCATACGCACTGCACCGTCTAAGCGAATTGTTTCACCATTTAGCATTGGGTTTTCAAAGATAGCCTTAACTAAATGGGCAAATTCAGGTGATTCACCTAAGCGCGGTGGGAACGGAATTTGCTTACCTAACGCTTCCTTCACCTCTTGAGGAGCCATTGCCATTAATGGAGTATTAAAGATACCCGGCGCAATGGTCATAACACGAATTCCATGGCTGGCAAGGTCGCGTGCGATTGGCAATGTCATCCCAACAATACCTGCCTTCGAAGCAGCATATGCAGCTTGACCAATTTGTCCTTCGAATGCTGCTACAGATGCAGTATTTACGATAACCCCTTTTTCGCCAAAGTCGTTTGCAACGTTATTAACCATTGCAGCTGCCACTAAACGAATGACATTAAATGTCCCTACTAAATTTACTTGTACAACAAAGTTAAATTCTTCTAATGGGAAAATCCCCTTTTTCCCTACTACTCTTGTAGATGTACCTAAACCTGCACAATTAACAGCACCATGGATAGCCCCATATTTTTCGAGTGCCATATTAATAGCTTGTTGCACTTCTTCTTCGTCCGTCACATTTGTTTTGACAAATAGACCGTTTAACTCCATTGCGATGGCATGACCTTTTTCTTCATTTAAGTCTAAAATTACCGGAAATCCTCCTTGCTCAGCAATCACTCTAGCTGTTGCTTCGCCTAAACCCGATCCCCCACCTGTTACAACTACTGCTCTATTGTTAAAATCCATATTTTCATCTCCCTATTCACACCGTTCTATAATTAAAGCGTTCGCCATGCCTGGTCCCTCACAAATCGTCACGAGTCCGTAGCGTTCATTCCGTCTTTCTAATTCATTGAGTAATGTCGCTACAAGTCGTGTACCGGTTGAACCAAGTGCATGTCCTAATGCGATAGCCCCACCGTTGACATTCACCTTCTCTAATGGAATATCTGTTTCATACTGCCAACGCAGTACAACAGATGAAAATGCTTCATTAATTTCTACAAGATGAATATCATCTTTCGTTAATCCTGCTTTTTCAAGCACCTTTTGCGTTGCGACAGCTGGACCCTTTAGCATTGCAACGGGATCTGTGCCTACAACCGAGAACGCAATAAAACGCGCCCGTGGTCGTAAATCATATTTTTCAGCCGCTTCTTTGCTGACGATTAATACAGCACTAGCACCGTCCGAGATTTGGCTCGCTGTACCAGGTGTCACAGTTTTTAGTCCAGCATACACAGGTTGCAGATTTGCTAATTGTTCAATTGAAGTATCTGGCCTAATAGTTTCATCATTGTCAAAAGTAGACATATTGCCCTCAACATCACAAATAGGCACAGCTATTATTTCATTATCAAAGTAGCCATTACGTTGTGCTATTGCCGCTCGTTGATGTGAGCGTACACTATAATCATCGATTTGCTCTCTTGTTAAACCGATTTCTTGTGCAATGAGTTCAGCACCGGCAAATTGATTAAAGCCATAACCTTGTAAATCGAATTTATCAAATAAACTTTTGGTCATCGGTGTTTTACCATCGCGAGCAGAGGAACCAATTGGCACCCTCGACATCGACTCAATACCCGCGGCAATCACCACATCATAGCTACCAGCCATAATGCCTTGTGCAGCAAAGTGCACAGCTTGTAAACTAGAGCCACACTGTCTATCAATGGTTGTACCTGGGACAGAAATAGGAAGCCCTGCGGCAAGCCACGCATTGCGGGCAATATTGGATGATTGTTCATCCACTTGGTCGACACAGCCGACAATCACATCATCGATAATAGCTGGGTCTAAATGATTGCGTTCAACAATGGCCTTTAACACAAAGCCTAATAAATCCACTGGATGCTCATTGGCTAAGCTTCCATTGCGTCTGCCCATTGGCGTACGAATGGCATCTACTATGACTGCTTCAAACATCAGCTAACCCCCTATACTTGTTTTAGACGTGTTTTCTCTCTTTCTATTAATTGAATTTTCGAAATTTTTCCGGCAGCTGTCATCGGTAATTGCTCGATAAATTCTAATTCCCGTATACGTGAATAATGGACGACTTTTTCATTTACGAAATTCATAATGTCTTCTACAGTTGCAGAGACCCCTTGCTTTAATACGACAAATGCCTTTGGCTTCTCACCGACATTTGGATCTTGAATACCGACAACAATACCCGCTGCAACTGCTGGATGCTCATATAGATGCTCTTCAATTTGGCGTGGATAAACATTATAGCCGTTATAAATCAACATATCTTTTTTACGATCTACAATAGACAAGAAACCATTTTCATCAAAAATACCAATATCACCTGTGTGTAACCAACCATCGATTAAAGTTTCGGCAGTTACTTCGGGATTATTGAAATAACCTTTCATCACTTGTGGGCCCTTGATGCATACCTCTCCACGTTGACCAGCTTCCGTAATTACTTTACCTTGTTCATCTACTGACATTAATTTGACTGTTGTATTATAAATAGGCAATCCGACTGTTCCTAACTTCCGCTCTCCATCATAAAAGCCAACACTTTGTACAGCACTCGCTGTAGATTCTGTTAAACCATAGCCTTCTGTTACTACTGCATTCGGGAAATATTTGATAAGTAGCTTCATCGTTTCCATTGCGATTGGAGCCGCACCTGAATTAATTGTCCGAACACTAGAGAAATCATGCTTCTCAATGTTTGGATGCATTATTAAGTAGTTAAACATAGCAGGAGCACCAGATAATTCTGTAACTTTATAACGTTCTAAATCCGCTAAAAATTCTTCTGGAATAAAACGGTCAAATAAAATAGAAGTCGCCCCCAAAAGTACCCCGTACGCTAAACCGCCCATTGTGCCCGCCCCATGATACATTGGCGCTGGACTCAGGCGTATATTGGTCCCTGGTAAAGTAGGATAGTGTTTCAAATATTCAGTAGCGTTTTTCTCGACAACTTTAATAGTTAATGCACCATCCTCATCGACCTTTGCCAATGCCGCTGAAGACCAAGCAGCAGATTGCAAAATATTACTGATTAAGTTGTTATGGGTAATCATTACGCCTTTTGGTTTTCCTGTTGTGCCACCTGTATAGGCAATGTGTGCAAGGTCTTCTAAAACATCAATTTCAACACTAAACTCATGCGCATCATGGTCATTAATAAAGCGATTGAAACTTATAACATCTTCACCATAGGACGTTGTGTCGAGGCATTGTTCTAAGGAAGCTACCTCTACATCACTCGTCACAATAATTTTATTAATTTTGGAATGCTGTATAACATCTCCCCATAAAGTGGCAAGTTGTTCATGAGTAATTAACACTTTCGCACCGCTATCTTGGAGTTGAAATAAAAACTCATCCTTCGGTAATAAGGGATTTATCGGTGTATACGTAGCGCCCGCTAGTAAAATACCATAATAGGAAATAGCATATTGTGTACAATTCAACATTTGAATCGCCACGACATCACCTTTGCCGACGCCCATTTCCTTTAGCCCATTTGCTAAACGCAATGCTTGATTGTATAGCTCTTTATAAGTTAGTTCTTTTTGGCGATAAAGAAAGGCAACACGATCTCCATAATACTTAGCAGCCCCCTTGATGATTGCACCCGCCGGTACAAGAGGAATAGTAATTTCATTAGGTATTGTTTGATTGTAAAACTTCGGATTGTTGAACTGTTTGATCATTTAGCATCCACCCCTGTGCTTTTATGATGACATCATATGAATCTTGTAATTGACCTAAATAGCTTTCCAACAAACGAGCTCTTTTCAAAAATAAATGACAATCAATTTCTGTCGTAAATCCTATCCCACCATGCATCTGGATATTATGCGATGCGACTTCGATAAAAGCATTTTTCGCAAATGCATCTGCACTTGCTACTGCTGTGACAACATCTGTTGGCTGCTCAGCAACTGCCCAATTAGCATAATAAACAATCGACTTGGCTAAATCTAATTCAACCTTCATCTCAACAATGCGATGCTTCACAGCTTGGAAACGACCGATCGCATGCCCAAATTGCTCTCGCGTCTTGGCATATTCCGCACACATGTCGACAATCTCTTCCATGCTCCCCACACTAATCATCGCTAAGGCCGCCTTTAAAGATTGTTGACCTTGTTGATATATGTTCCAACCGTTATCAAGCTCTCCAAGAATCGCAGTTTTTGAGAGACGCATATTATCAAAATGTACTTCCGTTATAGCCTTTGTTTCATCAATAACTTGCAATCGTTTTGTCGACCATTGCACTTCCTCTTTATCTACAATAAAAAGCGTTATATTATCTTCAGATGTTTTAGCCGCGACGATCATCGCATCTGCATTATCACCATCAATAACAAATGTTTTCCTACCATTAAGAATAAAATAATCCCCAATCGGCTTTGCTTCTAACTGTATAGCCTGCTGAGCAAAACTAAATGTGTCTGGCTCTGCAATGGCTAGCGTAAACTTCGCTTCTCCAGCAGCGATTTTTGGCAAGTAGTGCTCCCTTTGTTGCGCTGTACCGTATTGTGTAATAAGAGGTGTTGCAAATGCCACCGTTTCCGCATAAACACCAGGCAATAAAATACGCCCAATTTCTTCTAGCACAGGTATAAGATCGACTTGCGACAATCCGGCACCGCCATATTCTTCAGGTATATTAATTGCCATCGCTCCTAGTTCTGCTAAGCCTGTCCAAATCTTTTCATAGTGTGATAGATCACCCGTTATAAACATCCTGGCAGCACGGGTTTTTTCCTGCGCCGCTAAATACTTTCTAAGCGATGTTTGAAATAGTTTCTGCTCTTTTGTCAATGCAAAGTGCATTATTAGCCCTCCCTTACAACGTAATTATTTTAAATCCTTTGGTAAACCGAGTATTCGTTCACCAATGACATTTTTCAAAATTTCAGTCGTTCCACCAGCTATCGTTGAACCAAAGGATTGTAAATATTGATGTTGCCAATCTACCGATGTTTTTTCGTCACCTTTCCACAGCATGCCCTTTAGACCTTGCATGGACACTGCAAAAGCGGTAAGCTCTTTCGATAACTCGCTACTCACTAATTTATCAATCGATCCCTCTGGACCAGGATAGCCTTGGTCAATTGTTTTCGTTAAATTACGATAATAGTTCAAAGATGCAGCACGTAATCGCGTATAAATTTGAGCAAGCTTTGTCGCATGGTGCGGGTTATCAATGGCCATTTTATGATGAGGGGACTCTATTTGCATATCCTGTACTAAATCATTAAAAATATTTTCTAAATGGAAAATTGTCCCCGCGACGCCGACACGTTCATGACTGAGTAATGCCATTGAAACTTGCCAACCCATTCCTACTTCACCTACTACATCTGCCGCTTCCGCTACAGCCTCTTGCAAAAATATTTCGTTAAAATCATGGTCATCATTCATTTGATAAATTGGCCGCACTTCAACACCCGGCTGATGCATATCGATCAAAAATGCTGTAATACCTTCATGACGTTTTCCAGCGTTACTTGTCCTTGCTAAAATAAAACATTTATCTGCCATATGTGCATAAGTCGTCCAAACTTTTTGACCTGTAATGTACCATTTGCCATCTCGTTCTACTGCTTTCGTTTGTAAACCTGCTAAGTCCGAGCCCGCATTCGGTTCAGAGAAGCCCTGACACCAAATTTCTTCACCGCTTAAAATTTTATCGATGTACTTTTCTTTTTGTTCAGCGGTCCCCATTTGGATTAACGTTGGCCCTACCATATTAATGCCCATAAAATTTAAGACAGGTGGCGCTTTGACACGTGCTAGTTCTTCCTGATAAATAACCTCTTGAATTAACGATGCTCCGCGTCCCCCATATTGTTTCGGCCAGTGAATGCCAGCCCAGCCACCCTCCATCAGCTTGCGTTGCCATGCTTTTAAAAAATCTTTGCGTTGTCGATCATTTTCGGGTAAAGTCCGTTTTCCCTCCATCCACCCTTCAGGTAAATTAGCTTCTAACCAACTTCGTATTTCTAATCGAAAGAGCTCATCTTCTTGTGTATATGTTAAATTCAACTTAATACCCCCTTTTTGTTATTAGTGGAAAATACAAATATTGTAGGCGTTTATTCCAATTCAACAACTTAAGGCTTTAAAAAACACTATCTAAACAGACAGATTCATGTTAACACCCCACTTTTGTTAAAAAGTACATTTTCTCTATCTAAAGAAGAAATATTCTGCTTATTAACGTTATTTTATTCCCACAACCTATTTCATACAATGTATGTTATTACAGTGTTTGCATTCGATAAATGGAGGTTTTTATATAAGGGTGCCTCTAGGATAAAGAGAAAAAGTGTTAGATTGACTACGATCAATCCAACACTTTTCTAAGTTGTTGTTGTCCGCTACAGCGGCGCTTTCCGTGGACACACTGTAAGCCGCAACCATCACTCACGCGCCGGTCGCTGCACTCATTGTGGGCTGTTGTGAGCAGGAGTCGCCGCCTTCGTTACCAACTAGTGCTCCCTTCAATTATTATTTATTGCAAAATAGAATAGCTGAGTTTCAGTTTCCAGTCAGGCTTTGTATTTTACTATAAATGACTATAAGACTGCTTTAAATAGCACGCTAGTTGTAGCTTTAATAAATCTCCAGGCTGTTGGAAAGAAACAGCTAATACTTCTTCAATTTTTTTTAGTCGTTGATAGAGCGTATTAATATGGACATGTAACAGTTCAGCAGCCTTCACTGCCGAGCGATTTGTATCTATATAGATGATTAAGGTTTCTTCCAACGAATTGTTCTTGCTTTGTTTTGTACGAAGCGGCTCAAAAACCTCAGCTAAAAAATGCTTAATTTCTTGCTGATCTTGTTTAATAAACAAGCGATTGACGCCAATCTGCGAGTAATCGATTAAGCCATGCTGGCCTCTTGAAGTTAAATAAGCTAATGCCGTTTTTGCCTCATCAAACGTTTTCGGCAAAAAGTAAACATCTTGATACGTTGTCCCTAATCCACAGCTCAACGTCACGCTTTTCTCCTTGCCCCATTCATTACAAATGCTTTGTAATTTTTTGCGAAACGGCTTATCGGTAGTGTTATTAACACTTATTACAACCGTTACTTCATCATGATACGCATAGAGCAGCTGAATATAAGAAAATAAATCTCGTTTTAATTGCGCTGTTAAACGATGAATAAATGCTTCTAAATGATGAGGACTTTTATATTGGCTTAGTTTAAATACGGTGACATTGCATGGCTCATGCAAGCTAATATTTAGCTCTTGAGCCTTTTGTAAAACGATGGATTGATCTTTTGAATTTACTAACTCTGAAAATAGCTCTCGCCGCTTTTTATAGTAGAATGCTGTATCATTTTGTTTTCTTACTAGTTCGAGCGCCAGTACAGAATGTCCTTGCTCCATCACAAGTGTATCCAGTTGTTCGATTTGTGTTGCGGTCTCTACAATGATACAGCCTAACGTAATTTGCATCGAACGAATTGGATAAATAATGTGGGTCACATAGCCGGAACGTCTTAACTCGTAAAACGGTTGCTCTATTACATTTTGTAAAATACCATTTAAATCTTTATAGGTTAATTGAACAGGGAGTTTTTCCGTAATAGGCGTTACTTCATTTTCTAATAAATCTACAAACAGCACATTTTTGCCCATCATCCGAGACATCTCTTCTACAATCTTGACTACACCCTTATTTTGGATAGATAGCTTTGTAAGCGTTGCGTGAATATCATCACGTCTCATTAATACATCATTTAAGTTTTTAATATGTGAGTACTGCCTTGCATTACGAATGGATATTCCTACTTGGGATGAAAAGCCCTGTAAAAGATGCAAATCTTCATCGGACAATGGATAGGGCTTCACAATTTGGCATAAAAATATGACACCTTCTACTTTATCGTCTACTCTTATCGGGTACGTCAAAAATGATTTTACCTGTTTAGTAAACTCATAAGACGGGTCCCAGTATTTAGAGTTTGCAGTAGAGATGTTTCCGATTGTTTCCCACATACTATGATTCTTTTGATCGGATAACAGTGGCACTTCCTTTCTAAAGGTGTAACCAACTGGTCCTTCATCCACATCAAATTCCATTTGGTTAATGCCCTTTAATATATTCCCTGCAGAAGCCTTACACGTCAGTTTGTGCTTCTCTTCATCAAACCACCACAACGTTCCGATATCACAATTTGGAATTACGTCCATCGCATACGACAAAATATTGCTATATATCTCCTCCGTACTTAAAGTTGCAGATGCTCTACGTGTACTTTCTATTACTTTCCCTAGCTTATATCGCTCTCGTTTAATAGCCGCATTTGTATAATAAGGATATAAATAATGAAATAAAACCACTAACTCACCCTCAGTGAGTGTTTTGTATTCATACAAATTAAGCATAATTTGATAATTCCCCGGATATGTAAAAACAATAAACATATTATCATTCAGAATTATTTGAAAAATATGGTCGTTGTGAGACGTTAAATTCTGAAACGGCAAAGTAGTTGGCTCTATTGTACCCTCGATTAACTCAAAAACAGGATGTTCCATACTAGCAATCCATATTTGATAATTACTTTCCCAATTAAATCGCTTGGCAAGTTCATTAAAGTACTGAGTCATTTTTTAACCTCCTCATTTGTAGGACATAACATAAACACAACAATCATTCATGAATTCGAGCGAATTACATCTATTTCTCATTTAAACTTATATTACCTTCTTTACGAGCGGTTTATCTATAAAAAATATTGTTTATTACGATCTCACTAACAAAAAAACACACTTCATGCCGAACTACTACCTTAGTGTAGTTACCGCATGAAGTGTGTTTTCTTTTTGCTATCGATGATATATTTCGGTTTTTGCAAACTTAATAACTTCAGCAACATACAACTCACGATATGGGACAAATTGAGCTGTAGTGACAGGGCGAACTAAGTGAGCTCGTTGTCCATCAGGAAAATATTCATATCCTTCAATATTTAAAGTACTCGTTTTCCCTAAAAAGAAATCTTCAGCTTCATCAAGCTGTGCTCGAACAACACCTGAAACTTCTTCATATTGCAATGCAAAAGCATCCCAATTGTCCTCAAACGGGTACAAATAAACATGACAAAATTCATTATCAATCATTTTTTCGGATACGATGCTACATGAAGTCATACCCATTTTTATGACTTCATGAATATCAATTGTTAACCCTAGTTCCTCTTTTACTTCACGTATGCCCGCTTCTACTGTCTCCATTGCTAATAAATGACCTGCTGCTGTAATATCGAGCAATCCTGGATAGTCTTTTTTTTGCGCGCTGCGAATTTGGAAATAAATATAGTTCTCGTTGACAAGCCAGCAATGAAAAGTCTCATGCCACAAACCTTTTTCGTGTACTTCTGCTCTTGTAGCTGTGCCAATTTGTTCATGCTGCTCATTAAAAACTTTAACAATTTCTTGTTCCATTTTTACTCGACTCCTATACTGACTTCGTCGCCTTTTTCTTAATCGCAATTCGTTTATCGTAAATATTCGAAACAATAACCTTAATTACCGCGTAAAACGGTACGGCAATAATTATCCCTATAAAGCCTGCTATATTTCCTGCTGCTAAAATAATCGTAATAACAGTGAGCGGATGAATATCGAGAGATTTCCCCATAACATTTGGTGTAATGAAGTTACTATCAATCTGCTGTGCAATCAATGTGACAACACAAACCCAAACAACGAGCATTGGATCTTGAATAACTGCCACAATTACTGCTGGTGTTAGGGCAATCCATGGTCCAATAAACGGAATCATATTCATAAAGAAAGCAAAAATAACGAGCAATAATGAGTACTCTAAACCAATTATTAAATACCCAACATACATTATAAGTGCTAGTAAAAAACTTATTTGCAGTTGCCCTTGAATATAGCTACGTAATACATCATCAATTTCACTTAACGTCTTTTTCACCCATTCACGACGCTCACCATTAAAATATTTATAAATGGAAGGCGCAAATTTCTCATGATCTTTTAACATAAAGACGAAGAAAAATGGAATTAAAATAGCTAATAATGAAACCGAGACGATAGATTGTATAAAGGATACGAGCCATTTACTTGCCACGACCGCAATACTTTGTACAGAATTAGCAAGATTATCGATAAACTCTTTTATTTGTGGAGGTAAATTATCTTTATTGCTGAACAGGCTGACGACATAATCAGTTGCATCTTGAATGCTCGATCCAATCATCGGCGCATTTTTTGCTAGATTATTAAGCTGTGTCGCAATCGGATTGCCAACAATCCAACCAAAGCCAACAACCATGGCAATTAATCCAACAATAATCGTTAATATGCTAGCCCATCTTGGCCATTTTCGTTTTTCTAAAAATCGTTGAATTGGCTCTGTCACATAATAGAGCACGCCACCTAGTAGCAACGGCACAAATATAGCTTTTAAAATAATCGCAAGCGGTGAGAAAATCCAATGAATTTCTATAAAATATTTAAGTATTAGTAGAACTAGCAAAATCCCTACTCCTACTTGGAACCACACTTTCCTCGTCACATTCTTCACTTCCTTTTATCACAGTTACTGAAAATACTACTTATATATTAACCATTTCGCAAGTATCCTAGTATTTATTACAAAGATAAAAAGAGAATGAGCTAAAAAACAACTTTTCTTGGACAATTTTTATAGCTGGCTCCGTTGGGACAATGAGAAAAAGTGTTAGATTGACAGCCATCAATCTAACACTTTTCTATATCGTTGATGTCCGCTACGGCGGTGCTTTCCGCGGGCACACACGTAAGCCGCAACCCTCGCTTACGCGCGGCTTGTTGCGTCTTACGTTGTGTGTGTTCCCACAGGAGTCACCGCCTTCGCTACCATCAACTAGTGTTCTTTACGGAACTTGTTCTACTTAGTCATAAAACAGGTTCTACAACTTTGTATCATCCACTGAATTTAAGTAGTCCTCAATCACACCGATTACTGATTCTACACAGCCATCCTCAAATGGTGAAATTAGACCAGCTTCTTTTACTAGCTTTGTAAATGACATAGAGCCTCCTAAACCACATAAATGGATATAGTCCTTCCATGCAGCCTCAAACTCTTCACGTGAACGCTTCCAGAATTGGAATGCACAAATTTGTGCTAACGTATAGTCAATATAATAGAACGGGCTAGCATAAATATGGGCCTGACGTTGCCAAATGCCACCCGATTCTAAATAGCTATTGCCGTCATAGTCACGATGTGGCAAATAGGTTTCCTCAATTTTTTTCCATGCAGCTTTACGCTCAGCAGGTGTCATCTCAGGGTTTTCATAAATAACATGTTGGAATTCATCCACAGCAACACCATAAGGAAGGAATAATAAGCCACTGCTTAAATGCGTAAATTTATATTTCTCCGTATCTTCTTTGAAGAATAATTCCATCCAAGGCCATGTAAAGAATTCCATACTCATTGAATGGATTTCACATGATTCATATGTTGGCCACAAATACTCTGGGATACCAATATCGCGGCTTGAATACACTTGGAAGGCATGCCCTGCCTCATGTGTTAACACATCAATATCACCTGATGTACCGTTAAAGTTCGAGAAGATAAATGGCGAATGGTAATTTTCAATAAATGTACAATAGCCGCCACTTTCTTTCCCTTTTTTCGCTACTAAGTCCATTAAGTCATGGTCAATCATAAAGTTGAAAAACTCACCAGTTTCAGCTGATAATTCTTCATACATTTTTTTACCGTTCGCAACAATCCAATCAGCATCGCCTTTTGGCGTAGCATTCCCTGTCAAAAAGTTTAATGCTTCATCATAAAACTTTAGTTCGGGAATCCCGATACGTTGTGCTTGTCGCTCAAATAATTTTGTTGCCACTGGCACGATTAAATCGCGTACTTGATCACGGAATTTTTTCACCATGTCCGCATTATAATCAATACGGTTCATGCGAATATAGCCAAGCTCTACATAGTTTTTATAGCCTAGTTTTACTGCAATTTCATGACGGACTTTGACAAGCTCATCATATAAGCGGTCAAACTCCGCTTCATGCTCAGCAAAGAAGCCAAAACGAGCTTCTGTAGCCGCCTTACGCATTGCACGATCTGTCGATTCAGTATACGGTCCTAGCTGAGCTAGCGTTAATGTTTCGCCGTTAAAGTCAATTTGTGCTGAAGCAACTAGTTTATTATATTCAGAAACTAGCTTGTTCTCCTTTTGCATTAAATCTATTACTTGCGGTGAAAATCCTTTAATTTGATAGGACGCTAAATCAAATAGCTGTTGTCCCCACTTTTCTTCTAACTGCGCGCGGAATGGTGAAGCGATTAATGCTTTATAATATTCCGTTGTAATTTCCTCAAGTTCTGGACCTACCTCATCAAAGTAGTCACGTTCTTCTTGATAAAAAGCATCATGCGTATCGATAGATGCTCGAATATAGACAAGATTAGCCATTGTCGCATATTCATTACTTAGTTCATTTAATTTTGCAATGAGCTCACTTTGTGCTTCAACCGATTGTGCTTCTTTAAATTGCTCAATTATAGCTAATTGTTGCTCTTTCATAGCCTCTACGTTCGGACGGCTATATACATAATCTTTAAACGTTGTCATAGAAGTACCCTCTTTCTGTCGTTTACTCAATATATTTCTATTATATGCCAAATATATGATTGAAAGAAAGCAATTAATGACCAATGATATATGTTTTTAACAATGCTGCTCTTTCACGTAGTGTTAATTTCGCTTCAACAGATTTTGGGGTTTTTGCTACAACGACGTCTGCCTCTAGATCTAGCTTATTCGCTAAATACTTCGCTCGTTGTAAATGGAAATCATTCGAGACAATAGTAATTCGTTTAGTCTCCTTAGGTAGTAATTCTTTTGAAAATAGTAAGTTTTCATATGTTGAAGTAGATTGTTCTTCCACTAAAATTCGTTCACGGTCAATTCCCTTATCTTCTAGGTACGAAAGCATTGCAGATGCTTCGGTTCGATCCTCATCTACTCCTTGCCCTCCCGATACAATAACTTTGACATCAGGATACTCATTTAGATAGCGGACAGCCTCCTCTAATCTATTTTTTAAAGCTAGCGACAGTATGCCACCAGGCTTTACTTTTGCCCCCAGTACGATGACATATTGTGCAGTGCCATCTGCAATTGGCTGTGTCCCCTTTTTCATTTCTTGTCCTAACCAGATGTATAGTGCACTTCCTATACAAAAGACAATGATGATTCCTCCCAGCAACCACTTTTTCACATACAACACCCCTTTTTACTTACAACGTTGCACACAAAAAAAGGATGCTTGTACAAAGTATGGTTACCGTACAAGCATCTGAATAATTATCTAATTGTAAAACGTTGAATGGATTCCTGTAATGCCGAGATTTCGTCTGTTAAATCGTTAGAGGATTCGCTAACAAGCTGTATCGCTCTTTGCTGTTCATCTACAGATGCTGTTACTTCCTCCGAGGCTGCTGCATTTCGCTCACTAATTAGCGCAATACTTTCAATCGAATGCATAATATCTTCTTTGGAACTATTTAAATACTCTACGCCTGTAGTCATTTCTCTAATGATCGCGATAATCTTTTCCACAGCCATTTCAATGTCTTTAAATGAAGATTCCATCATACTGACTGAATCATTTTGCTCTTGAACGATTGTACTCGTTTTCTGCATTTCATCGTTCACTAAATTTGTTTCACTTTCAATCCCACGTAATGTAGTCCGAACTAAGTCTGTTGCGACAGATGTTTGGTCTGCTAGTTTACGGACTTCTTCCGCTACGACAGCAAATCCTTTACCATGCTCACCAGCCCGTGCAGCTTCAATCGAAGCATTTAATGCAAGAAGGTTAGTTTGATCAGATATCTCATTAATCGTGCCTACAATGCCTTCAATTTCTCTTACTTTAACAATTAAGCTATTAAATACTGTTTGTACACTACTAATCAGTGTGGACGATTCTTGTGATTTGTCCTTCAAGCTGCTTAAATTGATAAGCCCTTCTTCGTTAGAATGCTTCATCATTTGAGAAGCATCTAGCATTAATTCATTTTTATCATGTAATCCTTCAATTTGCTGGGCAAATGCAATGGCTGTTCGATTCGTATCCTCAGCATCAGATGCTTGCTTTACTGCCCCTCTTGATACTTCGTTAATCGCTTTGACAATTTCATCACCGTAAGCATTTGTTTCTTCTGCAACAGCTGTTAAATTCGATGATGTGGATTGAATTTCAGCGATTGCTTCCTCTACATTCGTTATTAATGTTTTCAATTGATCTACCATATCATTAAAGCCTGTGTTTAATTGACCAATCTCATCTGAACGTTGTAGATTTTCAAGTTCCACGGTTAAATTGCCTTGTGCCACTTCATGTACGCGCTTCGATATGTTTTTAACCGGTAAAGCTAAATGTCTGGATACCAACATTACGATAATAGTACCGATGATGATGGCACCTAATAATGTCGCGCCTATAACCAATAGCAATGAATTGGCTTCCTTATTAAAATCTTGCATATATGTACCAGATGCTACGATCCATCCCCAATGCGGATCTTTTGCAGAGTAAATAATTTTATCAGCTAGAACATCTTGTCCCGGCAGTGCAAACTCATATTCTGTAAAGCCACCACCATCTAATGCCCGTTCGGTTACATCACGAATAAAATACTTACCACTACTATCCTGTTCATCCCACAAATTATCGCCTTCACGAGTAGGATGCGTTGTGAGTGTCCCCTTGTCGTCTAAAACATATAAATAACCATATTCGCCTAAATCACCAGGATAATTAATGGGACGCTTGCCCTCACTATCCTTTGGACCAAGCAATGCTTCGCGTACTCTTTCCTGCGCAAGCTCCAAAGGAATATCACCTTTTTCCACACTTTCATTGGCAAGTTCGATTAATTGCAATGTAGACTCTACACTATTTTGAAGAACTTGTTCGCCTAATCCTTCCATCCCATCTTTTGCTTTCCCATAACTTACGATTCCAATGATTAAACTTGGCACTACTAATAATGCCATTGAAACGATAATCAATTTCCCCTGTATTGAACGTAAAAACTTCATGCTTAACACCCCTTTTTACTTCGCTCGTTTAATGCATTTATACCTATTATGGAATGGATTTACAGTTTATACAATGGGTATTTCACAACAAATGTGTATATTAGTTACCATTTCGATTATATATGCTAAAATACATATTTTTTCGTAACAAAAAAACTATCTTTCTACAGAGCTATCGCATGCAGAAAAATAGTTTTTTGATATTTTTTAGCTATTAAAGGTATGAATCTCTTCTAACATTTCTTTTGCGTAACAGACCCCTTCTGCACAACATTAACTGAAAAACCGTGTCGGCTGTAACTTTCCCTAAAATATTATTATATTATTGATAACCAAGCGACTAATGCTAGTAAAGTAAAGAATAGCGTCGGTATAGTAATTAAAATACCTATTTTAAAGTATTGCCCCCAACTAATTTTAATACCTTTTTGTGCTAATATATGTAACCATAACAATGTCGCCAAGGACCCGATTGGTGTCATTTTCGGACCTAGATTCGTACCTATTACATTGGCGTAAATAAGCCCCTCTTTAATTGTCCCAGTCGCACTTGTTTCGGCAATAGCTAATGCATCAATCATAACCGTCGGCAAATTATTCATAACAGCTGACAAAATGGCTGCGACAAAGCCCATCGTTAACGTCGCCACAAACAAACCCTGTTGGACAGCATGCTCTAACAAGTTCGCTAATAACCCTGTAAGTCCTACATTTTTCAAACCATATACGACTACATACATACCAATAGAAAAGAACACGATACTCCAAGGGGCACCCTTAATAACTCTCTTTGTATCTATGTTTTTACTTGTCCGTGCCAACCATAAAAAGATAATGGCGACACTACATAAAATAAATGATACCGGAATAGCAAAATACTCACTCAGCAAGAAACCAAGCAAAAGTATTGCGATTACATACCAAGAAATATGAAATAGCTTTTTATCTTGAATTGCGACAGTTGGATGCACTAATCCCTCCGTAGAATACTGTGTTGGAATCACTTTTCTAAAAAAGATATAAAGCACACATATGCTCGCGATCAACGACGCGAAATTGGGTACAATCATATGTACTGCATATGCCATAAAACCTATATCAAAATAATCTGCAGACACAATATTTGTTAAATTACTGATGACAAGTGGTAAGGACGTTGTATCAGCAATAAAACCACTCGCAATGATAAATGGAAATACCTTCTGCTCTGTTAAGCTTAATTTACGTACCATAGCTAAAACAATTGGCGTTAAAATCAGGGCCGCCCCGTCATTTGCAAATAACGCAGAAACAATCGCTCCTAAGCAAGCAATATAGATAAATAGTCGAATCCCACTGCCTTTTGCAAGTCGTGCCATATGCAATGCTGCCCATTCAAAAAAGCCGATTTCATCTAAAATAAGCGAGATTATGATAATACCTATAAACGATAATGTAGCATTCCACACAATATCGGTAACAGCCAACACATCGTGCCAAGTTACGACACCTAACAATAAAGCAACTGCAGCACCGATACATGCTGACCAACCAATAGATAATTTACGCGGCTGTACGATGACAAAAAATAGCGTCACTATAAAAATAATAATGGCTAAAAAAGTTTGCACAATTTTCCTCCTTCAATGTGTGACTTCTCGTTCGTTTAACATGTTCAGCTCGATTTATACCTACAGCTAAACAAGTTAAAAACCAGTAGCAAAGGATTGCTACTGGTCTGACTTATATAAAAATTATTCACCTAAATCTGCGTTATGGTAAACGTTTTGTACATCATCTAAATCTTCTAATGCATCAATTAATTTTTCAAATTTCGCTACATCATCACCTGTTAATGTCACTTCTGTTTGAGGTAGCATAGACAGTTCTGCAACTGTAAATTCTTCAACGCCTGCAGCTTTCAGTGCTTCTTGAGCAGCAAAGAATTGATCTGGCTCTGCATAAACTATAACCGTATCTTCTTCTTCAAGAATATCACGTGCATCAACGTCTGCCTCCATTAAAATTTCAAGTACTTCATCGGCAGTCTTGCCTTCTAAACCAATAACTGCTGTTGAATCGAACATATAAGCAACGGAACCACTTACACCCATATTACCGTTGTTTTTACCAAATGCCGCACGTACATCAGATGCAGTACGGTTAACATTGTTTGTTAAAGCATCCACGATTAGCATTGTGCCTGCCGGTCCGAAACCTTCATAGCGTAATTCATCAAAGCTTTCATCGCCGCCACCCTTGGCTTTTTCGATTGCCTTTTCAATAATATGTTTAGGAACACTGTAAGTTTTAGCACGTTCAAGAACAACTTTAAGAGCGCGATTTGATTCAGGATCTGGTTCGCCTGATTTTGCTGCTACATAAATTTCACGACCAAACTTTGCATTTACACGACTCGTGCTTTGGTCTTTTGACGCCTTCTTTTCTTTAATATTGTTCCACTTACGACCCATTGTTTCCACTCTCTTTCAAAATTAAAGTTTATAAAATCATAGATGCACAACTGTCCATCTGCAAATGGTATTTAAATACTTTTCGTATCTTTACTCTGCAAATAATAACACAATGATGCTTACAAAGCTAGATATACCAATGTTTAAGGTCCTGTTTTCTGCCATGTGCATTTTATAATACAACACATAATAAAGCGCTAAATCCTGCTTTCAAACTCACTATCTTACAATTTCTTCTCGCGCTTAATTTTTTCTAATAAAGCCTGACAGCCTTCCAACACTAAATTATACGTTTCTTGGAAATCTCCCGTATAGTATGGATCAGGTACATCCTTTCGATGGTCCGTCAAATCTAACAAGCGAAAAATCTTTGGTGAATTAGACTGCCCAAGCATCGTATACATGTTTCGAATATTATTTTCATCCATGCCAATCATGTAATCATATTGCTCAAAATCATGCTTCTGTAACTGTCTACTTTGCATTCCTTCGGTCGAAATACTATATTCCCACAACTTATCCTTTGTACCCGAATGTGGTGGTTCACCAATATGCCATGAACTTGTTGCGGCTGAATCTACTAAAATTTTGTCGTGTAAGTGCTCTTTTTCTATTAAATCTCGCATAATGGCCTCAGCCATTGGTGAACGACAAATATTGCCTAGGCACACGAAAAGTACACGTATCATTAACAACGCCTCCTACGACAAAGCACCCAAAATCATTTTGATTCTGAGTGCTGACAGTATTATTTTTTTTCTGCTGCGATTCGTTTATTTAACTCATCTGTTAAAGCAATAAGCTCATGTTCAAGATGGTGTGTAAATTGCTCACGCCCTTCTTTCCCTTTGCCTGTCACATAAAAAGGCTCGCCATAGATAAGGTAGCCTTTTCCACGTTTAAAGACATCGCCAGCATTACGAGCTCCTACATAAGCTGCTGGAACGATTTGTGTTTTAGCTAGCTGTGCAATCGTAATAGCACCTTGCTTTAAATCAGTACCTTCTGAATTACGCGTACCTGATGGGAAAATACCAACAATCTTACCTTCCTTCAGCAACTGGGAAGGAATTTTAATAACACTTGGCCCTGGATTGTCACGGTCAACTGGAAAGGCATTTAAATGGTTAATCAGCCACCCTAGTCCTTTAATATCAAACAATTGTTTTTTCGCCATAAAGTGAATTTCCCGAGGCAAGACTGCCACACCTAAATTTAAGATATCCACATACCCTGTATGTGTACACGCGATAATAAACCCACCTTCCTTCGGTAAGTTATGCTCATCATATACACGTGCTTTTGAACCCGATAATTTTAATATTAATTTGACAAGATTTGCCGTAAATTTATACACTGTTTTATTCCTACCTTATTCAATAGTTATTATCATTGTAATCGAAAAGCGTTGTATACTGCAATTGTCCAAGTCAATACGATAGTATTTAGACCCGACCTACTAAAATATCGACATCAATTGTTATTTCACTTACATTGACTTCTTCTTGTTGTGCCTTATGCCAGCCCATTGGCGTCATTTCACGTAACGCCGGAACTAGTATCGAACTAAGTGGTACTGTATAAGTAAGGCGCTCTACCGAAACATGTGAAAAACTTTCTCGAAAACGCTCTACAGTTTGCTCATTGGAGTACGTTTCTTGTGCCGAATCAGCATACAGTTGTGCCCGCAATTGTTGCAAATAACCACTTTGCGGTACGACTTTTACGACACATCCACTTGCTGTCAGTAATCGTTTAAACTCTTCATAATTAGCTGGAGATAATATATTTAAAATGACATCAAAACTGTCTTTAGCAAATGGACTTTTAGCTAAATCTCCAACACACCAAATTTGCTCTGGATAATGCCGAGCTGCCGTAACTATTCCTTCCTTTGCTATATCGATACCCACGCCTATGCCCCCTATTTGGGACATTATACGAGCTAAATGTGAGCCCTCTCCACAGCCTGTATCCAGCACTGTTTTAGCTTGACCTATGAGCTCCGCTATTTTCTCTTCTAGCGGATCATACAAACCACTTTCAATAATCGTTTTACGCGATTCAAAAAGATCTTTACTATATTTAGAGGCAGCACTATGTGTCAACATATTGACATAACCTTGCTTAGCAATATCAAAGGAATGATTCGTTGTGCATGTCAGTCTTCCTTGATCGTAGACATCCATTGCCTGTTGACAAATTGGGCAAGCGAACAGCCCAATATTCGCATTAATCAATGCCGCTCCTGCAGCACGTTTTGAGAGTGCTCCCATTTAATTCGCCTCCTTTTGTTCTGTCGGTGAAACAATAGCAAAACGTTCCCATTTTCGACTTTTCCATCTAAAGTATACGATAATAGCACGCATCCATTCATCTGCTGAAATCGCTAACCAAATTCCTACTAATCCCCAATCTAATACAAAGACAAATAAATAACCAAGCGGCAAACTCATACAAACCATCGATAAAAAGCCTATTTTAACAGGAAACCTTGCATCGCCCGAAGCACGTAATGAGTTAATGACAACGATATTCATCGTGCGCCCTGTTTCTAGCAAAATACTTAATGCTAACACAGACCCACCGATAGCTATAATCTCTGGATTATCTGTAAATAAGCCTATTAACTGCTTACGGAAAATCGTCACAATACTCACCATTGTAATGGTGAAAATAAAAGCGGCACGCACACTTGTCCATAATTGACGGTATGCCTCATCTTTTTTACCCGCACCTACATGACGTCCTATAATAATAGCTGTCCCCGTACCAATTGCAACCGCAAACAAGTATGTAAACATCGAGATATTCATGGCATACTGTCTTGCCGCAAGCGTCTCCGCTCCTATATAAGTTGCATAATAAAGAAAGACGATTTGGCAAAATTGATAAAGCACTTGCTCAAACGCAGAAGGTAAACCGATATTTAAAATTTTCCGTACATACTCTTTAGAAAAAGTGAAGTAGTATTCGATTTTAAGCCTTATCTCCATAACTTGATACAACAGCCATGCAAATACAAGTACCGCTAGCCCACGACTAATAATCGAGGAAATTGCAGCCCCTTGCACGCCCAATTCTGGTAAACCAAAATTACCAAAAATTAATCCGTAATTGAGCACGACGTGAATAACATTCATACCGAGCGAAACATACATTGTTTGCTTCGTCCAACCATGTACACGAATAATAGCTGCTAGTGCATTAATAATAGCCTGTAAAAAAATAAAACTACCGATAATGACTAAATAGCTCTGGGCATATTGTAAAACTTCGCCCTTTAAATTCATCATCGTCATTAAATGGCTGGAGCCAAAGAAAAACAGTGTACTCATAATAAGCCCCAGCATTAAGTTCATCGTAATGGCCAATGCTGAAATTTTTGTTGCCTCTAAAAAACGCTTCGAACCTAAATATTGCGAAACTACAATCGCAGCACCATTACCCACTACTTCAAGTATTAGAATCGCAATATGAATATATTGATTGGCAGCGCCAACACCTGATACTGCATTATCCGACAAAGCACTTAACATAAATGTATCGGCTAAGCCCATTAACATAAATAAGAAAACTTCTAAAAAGATTGGCCATGTTAAATGAAATAAACTAAACTGGCCAGTCGAATGTTTCTCTTTAACCGCACGTCCCAACAACTTCACTTCTCTCTATACTTTACATAAAAATCTATTGTATCTTATCACAGATTGACGGTTGTAAAGGATAGCAAATAGAAAAATATTTTGAATTACTGACAAAAAAACCCCTCCCACGGTCTTGCTGTGAAAGGGTGTCTGATTAGCATAAGCAATTTTCTTGTAATTGCAGGCGTTTTTCTGTTGTTAAACCAAATTCTTGCTCTAAAAATATAGTTTTCGAACCATACCGATGATCTATAGCATCGAAAGCCGCTTGTAGATAATCTTCACGAGCCGACATTAAGGCGTGGAATTGCTGCAATTCCTTGTCATTAAATGTGTGCTGTATAGCTTGTGCCATGCGCTCTACCATCGGACGCAAATAAATATTCGTATCTAAATAGTCTTGCATGATTGTTTCCTCTGGCACATCTAACGCTAACAAAATAAGCGCACCACCAATACCCGTTCGATCTTTACCTACCGCACAATGGTGGACAAGACCCAAATTAGCTGGATTTTGAATTGTGGATATTAATTTTTTAAATGCCGCATTGTTAAATGGCATTTGTGCATAAAAATCACGGAACATCTCCGGGCTGACAACCTTATAAAAGTTGTGACCACCAGTGTTCGTTGGCATTTCAAAAGTGTGGTTGCCTTTTGCGGGAATTTGAATGTATTTGGCCCCTTTGAATATTGGATTCGGATTATTTAACGCTTCATGTTGATCGCGGTAATCAAAAATAGTTTTTACCCCTAATGCTTCAAAACGTTCCTTATCCGCTGCTGTCATCTTACCTAATGCAGATGAGCGGTATAGCTGTCCATTTTTAACGACTCTTCCATCTCTCGTCTTATAGCCACCCATATCGCGAAAATTCAAGACTGCTTCAAACGGAATAACCTGCATATCAAACTGTGTCATCCACTACGCCTCCCTAATTTTAGCACTCACTTATACTTCTATTTTATAGAACAAATGAAGATATTACCAATTATCTACAAAGGCTTCTCTACTATAAGGAGTGCCTGGTATGTGAATCGCTGATAGAAGTCCACTAAACGCCGGTTAGCCTGCATGCATTGCCAAGAGAAACAGCAAAAAAGTGTTAGATTGAATCGACATCAATCTAACACTTTTATTTTGCCACTATCTTGGCTTTCTTTATTTAAATAGCTCAGGATATACAGCTTTCGCTACCATCTCAACAGCTTCACCAATACGAGGTCCTGGACGATTTGAAATATCCGTATCAATAAAAGTTACCGCTTTGTCTTGAATAGCTGTAATTGTATTCCAACCATCACGACCAAGAATTTCTCCTACCGGATCTTCTGTATAGTTTACTGTTGTTAAAATCACTTGCGGATTTTTGGCAATGACATCTTCCTCAGATACTTTTACCCAACCATTCTGATCACCAAATACATTATTGACATTAGCTGCATCTAAAATTTCTTGTTGGAAAGTACCAGCTGCAGTTGTATAAATATCTGGTTTCGGGCTAATTTCTAAGTAAACATTTTTTGGTGTCGTTACAGTTTTTACTTTTGCTTGAACATCTGCAATTTGTGCTTTAATATCTTTGTTTAATTGCTCGCCCTTATCTTGAACACCCATTACTTCAGCGATTTGTTGAATATCTCCATAAACATCTTCAAAAGATGCTGCAGATTTAATAACAAATACTTTTACGCCTGCATCTTCAAGACCTTTTAATGCGTCTAATGTCTCATCATTACCTGTGTAATACGCAAGTACAACATCCGGTTTTAACGCTACAATTTTTTCGCTATTGAATGTCACTGAGTCTGACACACGTTCAATTTTTTTTGCTTCTTCTGGGTACGTATCATATTCCGTAGCCCCAATGACTTTATCGCCAACACCTAGCGCAAATAGAATTTCTGTGTTACTCGGGATTAATGACACAACTGTTTGTGGTACTGCATCGAACGCTACTTCTATATCGCGGTCATCCTTCACTTTATAGCCAGTTTGTTCTACTTGTTGATCCTCTTTAGATGTATCGTCATTGTTCGCTTTATCTGCTGTGCCGCATCCTGTCAATACAAGTGCTAGCATTAATACAGTAAGCCATTTTAAATTTAATAGTTTCTTCACTTTATTCATTCTCCTTCTTTTTCTTTATTGGATAAGATTTGCTAATAAACGGGATTTCAGCGATGCCAGCCTGCTGATTTGTGTAAACCGCCATAACAAAAAATACATTCGCTAACAATCCTAAGTAATCGAAAAGGATGGCTGGAACTTCCCTTTCCTCCGAAACTTTATGTAGCGCGCGGTATGATTTTTTTGCCTCACTGCGACATAAATGCAGCGCAGTGGCAGCCCCCGTACCTTGTGGTAACACAAAATTTTGTATTTCATCCTTTACATGACCTACATAAAAATCATAGCGCTCGCTAAGCCATGATAAATCTTCTTCCGTTACCGCTAATTTGCCTCGTACTGAACCATTGACATGATAGGCCATTGGCAAGATAGTCAATAAATCTGCAGCCACTACTTCAACATCTTCTTCTTTTACAGCAGCTAACGCTACACCGACATGTGTTGTTAAACTATCTGTACGAATTTCAAAATCAACCGTAGATATTTTTTCACGCATGAACGGGTAGCAAGAGTAACGAGCATCTTTTTTCATTTGTAATCCCTACTTTCTATCATGAACATACTTTGCTTAAGGTGCATAAAAAAAACGCCGCTCCCTAGGGAACGACGAAAATAGCATATATAGTGTCGCCTGACGCGACAGCCAATGTATTTGCCGTATATCCTCCTAGCTTCCGAAGAGTTTTTATACATTAAATAAAGGTCGGTCTCCTGGCTCGTACAGTTCACTACGTCTATGCAGTAGCGATATCATAAAACCTTCCCATCTTAGAGCTTCCCCTTTCGACAGTGGCAATTTATTATGACTTCTGTACTTACAGTTGCGGAAACAGCTTCGGTCTTACACCGAATTCCCGATTATGCTAAAGTTAGCACCATTATTCTGCAAGAATTATTCACTTGATTAGCAGTTTATCATAGATTGAATTGAAAAAGTAGTTGTGAGATTGTGGAATATTCGAAAATATTTATACAAAACTTAGCACTATTTCTACATAGTGACCAGCTATTTGTTACTATAGCTCAAAAATTCTGACTCAAAAACTACTATAAAATTTTTTCAATCGCTTGCTCAATATCCAATTGGGAATCAGTTGGTTCAAAGCGCTCAACGGTATTTCCTTGATTGTCTACTAAAAATTTTGTAAAGTTCCAGCGAATATTACGTCCATCTAAAAAGCTAGGCGCTATTTGAATGATGGCCTCAGCTAGCATCTTTTCTTGCATATTCGCTTTACCGAATTCACGAAAATCTACCTCATGCTTTAAGTAGTTGAATAAAGGATGTGTCCCTTCGCCATTCACCTGCACTAATTCAAAAATCGGGAAAGTTACGCCATAGTTAATTTGACAAAGTTGAGTTGTTTTTTCGCCATCTTCTGGATTTTGTTGCCCAAACTGATTGCAGGGGAAGCCTAAAACAACAAAATTATTTTTGCCATATTTATCGTACATTTTTTGCAAATCCTCAAATTGGTATGTAAAATCACATTGATTGGCGGTATTGACGATTAACATTGTCTTTCCGCGATACGTCTCCATCGATAAAATTTCACCGTTTGGCTTTTCCACTAAATAATTATAAATACCCATTTCCTCAACCCTTTCTAAAATTATCTGTAAATATATTAAAGCACCAACTAGAACCATTGAATTCTATTACTGGCTCTATTGCTCGCACCTTTTCCAAAAGTAAGCAGACTAGTAATTTTGTAAACAATCCATCACATCAGTATATTAGACCTAAAATTAAGTGCATCCATACTCCTGTTTTTTATTATAATCAATAATGCTTCCTTCTTCAAAATAACACACTTGAGCATAAAAATAGCCATCTCGCTACTTTAACGGATGGCTGTCTTATATTTCTTTTTGTATTTACTATCCTGCTCTTCTTCGATTAATCGCTTTGCAATATCTAGTAGATTCTGATCATTCGTAGCATCAAACAACTTCTTGAAAGAAATAATAATATCATAACGAATTAATGTATATTGTTTTTCGTCGATACAAGTTTGAAACCTTTTCGCCAAATAAGAAACGATTAAGTCTCTTTGAACTTGGCCTGCAAGCCCTATTTGCCAGATTGCTTGCAATGCTTGCCTTGCTGTTATTTTTTTTTCATCATACGTTACTGCCCATATTTTTAAGAAATCATCTAGAACACGCTCTTCCGGATCGCTTTTTGCTGCTAAAGCGCATAAAAACTGTGCTGCCCGTGCGCGAGCATGCCCATTGTTATATGTAAGGGCTTTAATAAGCTGTTCCCAAACTGCATATGTCCAATCTACTGGTTCTTGCATAATTTTTATTAATTTTCTGTACGACTCGTTTTCAATCTCACGGTCACGCTCTGTTAAATTACTAAAAAGTTGCAAAATCTCTTTTTCCATATTTATCCCTACCTTCATTCTTTCACAACGTTTTTAAATTTAAAATTTAATATGTTACACTGTACTTAAATTAATGATAAAAAGGAGAGCCTATGAATAGATTTATAACTCGAAAGTTGATTATACGAACGCTAGCGATTATATGCCTACTAATAGCCGCATACTTTATCATACCAGTTTCTGTACCAATTATATTGGCGGGTGTTTCTGCTCTACTGTTAGAACCCATTGTCATGTATTTTAAGAGAAAATGGAAAATGTCTCGAAAAATTGCTGTTGCTTTTATTTACATAGTAAGTGTTATTTTTATTTCTATTATTTGTTACTTTACTATTACCCAACTAATGTCGCAAATCATTTCCATTTCTAAGCAAGCACCTTACTATATGTCTAAGCTATCTGAGATGTGGGATCATATGCAAGAGAATATTTCAAAATATACAGAAGACTTTCCAGCTGAAGTGAGTGCTTCACTTGAGAAAACGACAACCGACTTCGTAAAAAAGGTTGAAGAGTCTTTTTTAAACTTCTTTAATTATAACAAAGTTACGACCTTCTTTTCACAAATTCCAAGCCTCTTTATAAGTCTTCTCGTTTATATGATCGCTCTATTTCTATTTATGCTAGATTTACCTAAATTAAAACATATAACATACGCATATTTAAAGCCTTCAACTGAAAAGAAAATGAAAATTATTACGAATCGTTTAAAAGATGCATTTTTTGGTTTCATGAAGGCACAAGTCCTTGTAAGCTTTATTATAGCTGGTGTTACCCTGGTCGGTTTGATGCTGATTCAGACGAAGTATGCGTTAGCAATGACCTTTGTAATTTGGATTATTGATGTGATCCCGTTTCTCGGCTCTATTATTGTTTTAGCACCTTGGGGCACATATCACCTTCTGATGGGTAATACACCTATGGCTATTAAACTCTTTGTGCTTGCAGCTATTTTATTAATAATTCGCAGAACTGTCGAGCCTAAAGTAATGGGTGCACATATTGGTTTATCCCCTTTGCCGACATTAATAGCCATGTTTATCGGGCTTCAATTGTTCGGCGTCATCGGCTTGTTTGCAGGGCCCTTTGTTGTCATCTTCCTTTTTGCCTTAAAAGAAACTGGGGTTATCAAATTTAATTTTAAAATTTAATGCTAAAATAGCACCCATTATCATTACAGCTTGATAATGGGTGCTATTTAACATTTTTATTTAACTTTTTTGTAAGTTACAACGTCTATTTTTTAAAGGCTTATTGAATGCGTCCAAAGCCTACTAAATATTGGTTCCACCAATCAAGTGATTCAATGACAACACCTTTATTTTGAGCATCGATCATTGTGTTATTACCAAGGTAAATACCAACGTGTGCTACGCCTGAGCCATAGCTGAAGAATACTAAGTCACCAACACGTGCTTCACTTGCTGAAATACGTTTTGTTGCTAAATATTGTTGTGATGCTGTACGTGGTAATGATACACCTGCTTGTTTGTAAGACCATTGTACAAGACCTGAACAGTCAAAGCCTGTAGTCGGATTGCTTCCGCCCCAAACATATGCGCGACCTAGGAATTGTTTCGCAGTAGAAATTGCATCACCTGAAGATGCAGTACCTGCACCAGATCCAACTATGATTGGTTGTGGTTTGCTTGCGCTGTTATTGTTTTTGTTGCTGTTATTGTTGCTGTTATTGTTATTGTTAACATTTACTACAGGTCGAGCTGATTGAAGTGCACGTAGACGAGCAGCTTCTTCTTCTGCAGCTTTACGCTCAGCCTCTAAACGTTCTTCTTCTTGTTTCGTTGCAATTTGTGCTTTTAATGCAAGTGATTTCGCTTGGTTTTCAGCCTTTTTCACTTCCATTTCGCTTTCCTTTTGTTGAAGCTCTTGGAATTGCTTTTGAAGTTCTTTTTGTTTTTCATCTAATGTTGCTTTTTGTTGTTCTAATTTCGCTTTATCAGCTTCTTGTTGATTAACTAGCTCTTGGTCAGCATCCATTAATGTTTTTACCGCTACGACACGATCCATTAAATCTGCAAAACTCTTTGATTCTAAAACAACGCTTAAGTATACGCCTACTGTGTTGTCTTGTGCTTGATATGCAGCCATACGCTCACTTAAAATTGTCGAACGTTGCTCGATGCGTTTTTCTGTTTCAACAATACCTGCATCTACTTCTTTTATATCAGCTTGTACTTGGTTAAATACTTTTACTTTTGCATCGATATCTTGTTGCAGTTGATCTAATTCTTGATTCAATTTTTTAACTTCTGCATCAATTTTTGCTTTTTTATCTATCATTTGCTGAGACGTTTCTTCAGCGTGTGCTTCGATTGGTTGTACTGTATTAAATAATAGGCCGCCTGCAAGTGCTAAAGCTAGCACCATCGACTTACGCCATTTATTACGCTTACCCATGAGACTTTCATTTCCCTTCATCTATCAATTTCGCTCTTTATTTCCTTATGTAAATACTTGAACGATCAAATTAAATTTTTATGTTTTTATTAGCCTTTTAAAGTTTAGCATTATTGCCGTAACTTTTATACTATTTCCCGCCGTTTTAATAGTTTAGTAAAACTCGAAACATAATTGTAACATTAGCTAAAATACGACATAATTCTACAAAAAGCTTATATACCGCTACATAATACTACATATATCTCTAAATAACACATTTCACGTTTGTGATTTGTAATCTATTTGTAATATAAAAAGGTAGGAGATTTATCCCCTACCTACTGATTATAGACAAACTGAGAGAACTAAACGACCTTAGTTGATGTATGCTACAGCAGCTATTTTCCCCTGGCCTATCGTCGGTCGCTTACACGTGGAAAACCTCACAATTGAGATAGAGGAGTCCACTATTACCTCATAGAGCGTAAAGCTTGGATGGATAGTCGTACTAACAAAATTGCACATAAGAACAATCCTAAATATGCGGCTGTATTCAAATACACAGCATACGGTTCATGTATGAATTGAGATATAGCTAATAATGCAACAGAGATAATACCAAATGTAATGCCGACAAGTAATAATACGAAGCGTGCAAAAAGCTGAGTAATGAAACGTGCATTATGTTCATCTGAAAAAATATCATGATGTAATATAATTTTTCCACTTTCTACACGTTGAATGAGCTGATCGATACGTCTCGGCATTTTTCGTAACGTTGGAATCAACATCGATAGTTCTTCTTGTACTCGTTCTTTTGTTGCCAGCGGTTCTTTAAATGGCTTTAAAAATGCAGCTCTCATGTAAGATGCAGAAAAATCTTTCGCTTCTGTAAAAATATCGAATTGTGGATCAATTACACGTAAAGTCCCATCCAATGTTACTAATGAGCGTAGCGCTAATGCCACAGAAGGATAGAATGCTAGGCCAAAATCTCTTACAACGGTAAACAACGAATGGATTAACTCTTCTGTTGGAATACGATCAACATAAGAGATTTTCAGCAGAATTTGATCCATCGCCTGCTCTACCCGTGCACGTTCCGCCTGATCCCTATTTTCTACTAATAGCATTAAACCATCGTATAAAATACCGGCATCATTCTGCTGAATACCTAATAAAAATAGCTTTAACCCTTCTTGCTGAGTAGTACCTAAGCGTCCAACTGCTCCAAAATCGAGGAGGATTGGCACCCCATCTGTCTCATCGATATAAATATTTCCCGGATGCGGATCTGCATGGAATATTCCCGAAAATAACATCTGTTCAAAAAATGAATACAAAATTGTTCTAGCAAATTGCCTACAATCAATATTTAATCGTCTAAATTCTGAAGATCCTTCTGACACACTTTTACCACGAATGTATTCCATGACAATAATGTCTTCATCACAAAACTCTGTATATATTTTCGGAATGCGCACTTTATAATCACTCTTTGCAAGAGCATTTGTAACTTGTAATGTATTGCGTACTTCAATATCTAAATGAATTTCTTCTCGTAACCCGTCTGCAAAAGCTCCTGCTAGTTCACGGAAACCTAATGATTCTGCCCACGTAGATTTGCTTGAAAACCAATTTGCAAACTCCTCTAATATATCAAGATCATCACGCATTATCCCTTTTACTTCAGGACGCAGTAGTTTAACGACGACCTCTTCATAATTTTTTAGTCGGGCCTTATGAACTTGCCCAATTGAGGCAGCTGCCAATGGCTCCATATGAAAGTTTGTGAAGACATCCTCTACAGGCATTGGTAGTGAGTGCTCTAAAATCTTTGTTACTTGGTCATGTGGCAAAGGCTTTACACTTTGCTGTAAATGCTTTAACTCATCAATAATAGTTGGAGAAAATAATTCTTTACGCGTTGACAGTACTTGTCCGAATTTGATGAAAATGCCTCCACACTGCTCTAATGTTGTGCGTAAAGCAATAGCAAGCTCCTTCTCATTTTCTCGTTGTCTCGCATATTTAATCGTTTGCACAATACCATTTGTTACGGCTATTTTTAGTACCTGACGCAATCTCTTTTGCTGTCGCCAATAGCTACGTAATCTGATTAAAACCGTTTTTTGCCCATTCCGTCGCTCTCCACTTTTAATCCCGATTGGATCAAACAGTTCGAATACAAGATAGAGTAGCATGGAGATTAGAAGCATACTCCCTATCCAAATCAGCGTGCTTACCTCCGTAACAGTTTGCACCATCGTCTCCGATAAAAAATCCCGATGACGCAAATAGGAATACCAATAAACAAAAGACGTAAGCGTCACACTAATAACAACAGATAGTACTCTTCGTACAAAATTAATATTTGAACCTATTAAACGACCGCTAACAAAATAAATAATTCCTGCAACAAAAATGATTTGAATAAATAACTTCAAGTAAACCAACAAGCGCCACCTCCCGTTGTTTTCTCTAATATAGTTAGTATAACAAATTCACGTACAAACTTTCTTAAACTAGCTACGAAAGACCGCAAGCTAAGATACGCTATACACTACTAACAACGCAAAAATCCACGGAAGGATTCTCCATGGATTTTCACACTATCAATATTCAGAATTGTTTCAGTGCCTGTCACTTATTTTTAATTCGTAGATAGCACTTGTTCCCAATTAATCGTGCCATTTTTCACTTGATCACGCTTCTCTTTGTCCATTAAATCGTTAGGGCGACCACCTTTTGGCCAATCTTTATCATGTTTGGCCCATTCAGGTCGATCTTGCGACAATATAAATGCTGCTAGATCCGCAGCATCTTGATCTGTTAGTGTTCCACCCGCTCCAACGGGCATATTGTTTTGAATGTAACCAGCCATTTTGGACATACGTGCCATACCTGCTCCATCATTAAAGGAATTATCGCCCCATAATGCTGGACCTGTGTTAGCACCCGTACCGGAACCATCTGCAGCATGACAAGCGATACAAGATTGCGCGTATAGTTTTTCACCGTTCGCTACATCTGGCACAGGTATGTTTTTCATATTGCTTGTGCCTGCCCATTCACGCTCTGCTCCTATCGGCACTCCTTGCGATATGTAAGCAAAATAGGCCACCATCGCTTCTAGCTCATCACTGTTCATTTCAAATTTTTTACCGTTCATACTTCGTACCATACAGCCATTAATTCGTTCTTCAATCGTTACAATACCGCCTGAACGTGCGATATACTGCGGGTAGTTAGCCATTACGCCAACTAAAGAAGAGGCTTGTTCGTCATAGCCCGCACCTGCATGACAGCTTGTGCACGATAATTGGTTTCCTACATATTCATCCGCCGCAACGTGCGTATTATTTACAAGCTCATAACCATATAAAATAGCATCTTTCATCGGTCCATCAGGTACTTCTTCGATACTTGGTGGAGCGTAGACCACTTGTTGTGAAGCTGCTGTTGTTGGTATTTGTGTCTGTACCACCGCTTCTTGCGTCTCACCATTAGCATCACCTAATATTTTGTCACTGATAACTGCTCCAACAAAAAGTGTAGCGGCTAATAAGACTGTTCCCGCTATACCAGTAGCAATTTTCTTCATTACCAATACCCCCTTTGAATGTTAATTTTATTCTAGCAAGATAATATATGGTGCGATGTGACTTTTCTCACACTTCACAGTTTTAGAACCATAAAGACGATAAATATGTAATTATTTTACAAATATTTTTGTTCTACAACAGTAGAAACAATCCTTAATACCCGTTGAAGTACTCTTTATTTTCTGTTAATCGAACACCGGCTATATAGTAAATCCACTGTACGTTCTACAAAGCGCAAATAAGTCAGCTGCTTAGAACATAAAAACCCACATCGATTTCCAGCGAGCACCATGCAAGGCACAGCCCTTGCTAAGTGAGGGCTGTATCGTCTTACATCTATGCTGTCCCGCGGGAACCGATGTGGGTTGTCTTACTGTCAGAATTCAGAATTGTTTCAGTGCCTGGCACTCGTGTAATGTGCGTACGAATACTTCATTCGGCTCAGCACCTTTAATACCGTAGCGATTGTTAAAGACGAAGAATGGTACGCTTTGTACGCCTAGCTGTTGGGCATCATAGCGATCCTTTTCCAATTCTTCGATAAAAGCTTTAGAATCGCCCAACACTTCTTTTGCTTTCACTACATCCAAGTTTAATTTTTTAATAACGGCTAATAAAACAGCCTCATCATTTAAGTCTTTACCTTCTTTAAAATAAGCAGCCATTAAAGCTTCGGTATAGGCCGCTTCTTTGCCAAATTGTTTCGTCCATTTTGCTAGGCGATGGGCTTTTTCAGTATGCACCTTTTTCATTTTAGTAAAATCATAGGCTAGTCCAACTTCTTTAGCCCGTTCCATAATGCCTGCCGTCATATGTTCGGCCTGTTCAATTGTTACATTGCGATGAGCCATGACATATTCGTAATAACTTTGGCCAACCTCTTTGGATGCGTCCGGATCAATTTGGAACGCTTTAAATTCGATTTCTACTTGATCGGTATAGCCAGCCTCTGTTATCGCACGCTCTAATTCTTTTTTCCCTATATAACAAAATGGACAGGAGAAATCCGAAAACACTTCAATTTTCATTGTATCCCCCCTATAAAATATTAATCCAAATTTTCACCGCCGTTACTAAAATTAGCATGGCTAGTATCCCTTGCAGTACTTTCGTATTCAAACTTTTCCCTGCTTTTGCCCCTAATGGCGCAGCAATTAAACTAGCAACAATCATGATGACTGCTGGGTAATATTCTACTTGGCCTGTTATTAGTTTTCCTGTTGTCCCGCCAACAGAAGAGATTAACGTAATGGCTAAACTTGTAGCAATCGTCATTCGTGTTGGTATTTTTAATACTACAAGCATTATCGGTACTAGCAGGAATCCACCAGCTGCACCTACAATACCAGAACCAATACCGACGATAAACGCTAAAACTGCAGCGAGTAGCTTATTGAACGTTACTTCATCCATCGGCTTATCATCAACTTGCTTTTTAGGGATAAACATCATAACGGCAGCAATTAGCGCTAATATCCCATAAACTATGTTAACGCCAGCCTCTGATAAATATTGCGAACTAAAACTGCCGACAAAGCTACCAGCTAAAATAGCACCACCCATATAGAGAATAAGCGCTTTATTTAAATAGCCGTCTTTACGATAAGCCCATACACCTGCAATCGATGCAAACAATACTTCTACAGCACTAATACCTGATACCTCATGGGCTGTAAAGGCAGTAAATCCTAGTAAGGGAGGAATATACAAGAGCATAGGGTATTTAATAATGGCTCCTCCAATACCAATCATTCCTGACACAAAAGAACCGACAAAGCCGATTAAAAATATTGTTATAATCCACGTTATGTCCATCTAATTTTCCTTCTTTCGAGTCTTTTACACTTTAGCGCTCTATCATTTAATAGTAGTTAACCAACCGTACAACGCTTATTCTAATATAATTCTTAAAATGATGTGAAAAGGTGAGCGCCCTTACTTGAACGCCCACCCTTCACATTACGCTTTTTCAATAAAAAATGTAATGACGCCCGCTTCTTCCGATTGATGTAAAATCGTGTGACCCCCTACATTTGTCCATGCAGGAATGTCCGCTAGAGCCCCTTTATCTGTTACTTGCACTTCTAAAACTTCTCCCGAAGCTAATGTATCCATCGCCTTTTTCGTTTTCACGATTGGCATTGGGCAAGATAAACCTTTTGCATCTAATTGTAAGTTTGCGTTCATGTTAATCTCCTTTTAAATTGTGTGAGAATTGTGTGGGTGCCTGGCACCGCCTATCTTACTGCGCAGCGGTTTGGTCCGATTTCCATTTCAGTTTGTTCCTCTAAAGCAGGTGTGATTTTCCCCATATTGATCTGACGAATTTCTTGATAGGCATTTGGCTGTGGTGGTAAATTATCTGTGACAATGCTGCGGAATGTTCCATCATCCTCGATATTCAAGCCATGATTTTCCGCAAATAACTCCCCTAGACGTTTGGCCACTGAGCCATCTTCATTTAGCTCATCGATAATCATAAAATGAGCAGGCAGTACAATTAAATCATCCGATAATTCACGGTAACGTTTATATAGCGTTTCGCGTAAATCCCCTACCCAGTCCTCTGCAAGTCCTGCTAAATCAGGGCGACCAATCGAATCAATAAATAAAATGTCACCTGTTAATAAGTATTGGTTATCTACCACAAAGGACGTCGAGCCAATTGTATGACCGGGTGAATAAAGTGCACCTACCTCAATTTTCGATGCTCCGATTTGCACAGCTGTACCATCTTCCAAAGGCATATAATCAAAGACAACCTCTTCTGCATCTTTCGGCGGTAAGTAATAGTTTGCTCCTGTTGCCGCTGCGATATGGCGTCCACCTGAAATATGATCAGCGTGCAAATGCGTATCAAAGACATGCTTAATCTTTACGTTTTTCTCTTTTGCAAAGTTTGTAAATACATCCGTGAAGCGTACAGCGTCAATAATTGCTGCTTCGCCTTCAGAAATAACCATATAAGATAGACAGCCTTTACCTAAACGAACGAATTGGTAAAGCTCACCACCACCTGTTAAATCGCCTACTTTAATCGGTTCTAAATATTCACTCCACGTTTTCATTCCGCCCTCTAAATAGGCAACAGTACGTCCAGCATCAGATAGCATCTCTGCCACCATCATTGAAGATCCTTCCTTTGCACAAACGACTAATACATCTTTGTCCGTAGGGATTTTAGGTAAAATTTCTTCGACACCATCTAATAGCTCAAAATACGGAATATTAAGGTATTCAAATTTGTGTCCATCGATTTTCCAATCTTCAAATGCATCTGTATTACGTACATCTAAAATAAATAATTCTTTGTTTTCGATTACTTTTTTCGCTACTTCTGCAGCGCTCCATTTTAACACTGTCACTTTCTTACCCCCCAAGGTATTAATTTCGTTATTTTTTTAGCGGAAAGGACATCCCTCTCCGCTTATCAATTGCTTCCTAGAAATTAAAACGTTAATGATGGCGCTGCATCTTTAGCGAATTCTAAGAATGTTACAGCTCCCCCAACCTCAATACCGTCTACAAAATCTTCTACTGTTAAGCCCATTACATCCATTGTCATTTGACACGCAATAAATTTAACACCTAATTCTTGTGCCATTTCTACTAATTGCGGAATTGCAGGTACATTTGCTTTCGCAAAACCTTCTGCAAAATGTTCTGTACCAGCAGGCATTGGTAAAGCATTCATGCCTTGCTTATGAATTAAATTTAAGCCTTCGAATGTGAAAAAGATTGCTACTTCCTTGTCAGAAGCTGCCGCTGCTGTTGCGATATTGAACACCTTATATGCATCAAAAAGACCACCGTTACTTGCAATAATTGCTACTTTGTTTGACATAATAAATTCCTCCAATTTAAATAGTTTTCATTAATTCGCCCGTCCAAGATGTCATACCTGGTAAGACGTTAAATACTTTTGTAAAGCCATTTGCTACTAGCTTTTGTGCAGCTAAATCACTGCGAGCACCTGTACGACAAATCACATAAATTTCACGATCTTTATCGAGTTCAGAAAGGCGCTCTTCAAGCTCACCCATCGGAATGGATTTCGCCCCTTCAATGTGACCGAATGCGAACTCCGCTTCTTCACGCACATCGAGGATAAGCCCATCTCTTCCTACGATTTGTTCCAACTCAATTGTGGACTCAAACGTTTTTTCATCAGCTGACTCCTGCGCGCATTTACGAATGTAATGCTTAAGCACAGTATCTTCTTCCACTGTCCCGATATATTGATGCCCTACCGACTCAGCCCAAGCAGCGATATCCGCCTTCGAGCCTTTATCTGTAGCCGACACTTCTAAAATTTGACCATTTACTAAATCCGCCATTGCCTTTTTCGTTTTAACGATTGGCATTGGACAAGATAGCCCTTTTGCATCTAACTGAAAATCTACTTTAATAGCCATAACTTCCTCCTTTATACGTACAGGGGTATTATTTTAGGTAAAAAAATATAGTAGGGCTTTGTAAAACCCTCACTACTGCACTTCACCTTCCCACGCAAGCATACCACCAATCATATTAGTCACATCGAAGCCTTGGCTTTCTAAAAACTGAGTAGCACGCCCACTGCGCGCACCTGAACGGCAAACGATAATATACGGTTCATTTTTATTTAACTCATGCAGACGAAATTCGAGCAAACCTAGTGGAATATGAATAACGCCAGGAATATGGCCTTCCTGCACTTCTTCTACTTCACGTACGTCAATTAACGATAAAGTTTGACCTTGTGCTAAAGCTTCTTGTACTTCTGTTGCTGCTATTTCTTTCACGTTTCTTTCCTCCTAATAAGCGCTCATACCACCACGAACATTTGTGACACGCTCATAACCTAGTTTTTTCAATTGCTTGCACGCCTGGCTACTACGCATACCACTTTGACAAATGACAACAATCTCTTTGTCCTTCGGTAATTGGTGAAATCCAGAGCCAAGCGGGATATTTTTAAATTGTGGAATATTGCGACCTTTGTATTCAGCCGGAGTTCGCACATCAATAAATACTTTATCTTTATCGTTCAGCACATGTTTTAATTGCGCTGTCGTTATAGACTGCACCCCTTTTGTTGGCTTCAGTCGCCAAGCTAAAAAGCCGACAATCAATGCTATCAAAATCCATGTTTCCAAAGAATATTTCCACCTCCTATATACTATAAAGGGTATATTAAACTATCTGCTTTTCACCACTAAATCCATCGCTTCTTTGATGGCACTATTCATTTTCTCCGAATCACCATCAGCAGTCGTTACACAATCTAACAAGTTCTCACTGACGATAACCCCTATCGTCCGATCAACCGCAGAACGTACGGCGGATAGCTGTGTAATCACATCTTTACAGCTTTGTCCTTGTTCCATCATGCGCAAAACTCCACGCAACTGGCCTTCCATTCTTTTGATGCGATTGGCAGTTTTAACATCGTACGCCATTTGTGCACGCCCCCTTTCGAATTTAGTCATTATCTCGCTTACGTGTTTTATATTATACCCCCTTAGGTATAATGTCAACATTAAAGATTCGATGATTCCTTTCCATAAAAAAACTCTGTTACAAGTGCCCAAAAAGCTACTTGTAACAGAGTTAATATAAATATTTAGTTTGCTAATTGCGTAAATGGACCGAAGAATTCATAGTGAATTTTGTCATCCTTCACACCAAGATCATGGAGATGGTTAATAACCGCTTCCATAAAGCCAATTGGTCCACAAATATAAACATCCGTATCGTTAGACACTTGTTCAGCCAATATTTCTTTTGTCAGTAACTGATTATCATCAGAATAAAGGGCAGTATACGATGCATTTGGCAGAACATTTACTTTTGCTTGAATGTCATCACTAAATGCTACTACTTTCTCATTACGAGCACATTGAATGAAATGAACTTCATTTGCTGCATTATCTTTTAAAGATTGTAGCATACTGTTTAATGGTGTTACCCCAATACCTCCGCTGACAAATGTGATTGGAGCTGTTGTCTCATGTAGAACAAATAGTCCTGCTGGTACACTTACATCTACTAAATCGCCAACTTGTAATACATCATGGATGAAGGTAGATACTTTTCCATTCGGTGTATGTTCGCTCTCGCGTTTGACGGAAATACGGTAACCGTCCTCTGCGCTTGCTTGTGAAAGCGTATATTGGCGGTTCATTAAATATTCTTCACCAGGTACTTTCACACGAATGCTAATATATTGACCTGGTTCGTATGCTGGTAGCGGTGACCCATCTTCATTTACAAAATAAATTGAAGTGACAAGTTCACTCTCTACTTCTTTTTTCGCTACTTTTAATGGTTTAAACATGCGCCATCCACCATTATTTTCAGCTTTTTGATAAAGCTCTTCTTCTACTTGAATGAATACATCGGCAATGACGCCATATGCCTCAGCCCAAGCATTAATAATATCATCTGTCGCTGCATCGCCTAAAACTTCTTTAATTGCTTTTAATAAAAACTCACCAACGATTGGGTAATGCTCTGGTAAGATTCCTAAACTACGGTGTTTATGGGAAATTAACATCACTGCCGGTAAAATGGCTTCTAAATTTTCAATATGAACGGCCGCTGCATACACTGTATTCGCTAACGCAGTTTGTTGACGACCTTTTTCTTGGTTTGTATGGTTAAAAATATTTAATAATTCTGGATGAGCTTCAAACAAATTTTTATAGAACGTCTTCGTAATTTCTACCCCATGAACTTCTAATACGGGTACTGTTGCTTTAATAATTTGTACTGTTTCTTGTTTTAACATATCGCATACCATCCTTTCGTGACTCCACTATAACGCTTTCATTTTATTAAAGCAATATTTAAAATACATCTTTAACAAAATGGACATATTTGATGTATTTGAAATACATCTTTTAAAAAAAGTAATGAATTACAATAATTTATTGTAGAAATGCTATAATTATTGTAGTGATCTATAGAAAGTAGGGTGTTCCAATGCGATTAACTTTATACACAGATTACTCCCTTCGGACACTCATTTATCTAGGAGCGAAAGAAGAGGGGCAACTCTCAACCATTCAAGAAATTTCAGATGCCTATAATATATCAAAAAACCATTTAATGAAGGTGACACACCAACTAGGGCTACTTGGTTACATCGAAACTATCCGAGGCAGGGGTGGCGGTATCCGTTTAGCAATTGATCCAAAATCAATTACCATTGGTGAAATCGTGCGCCATACAGAAGAGGATTTTCATCTTGTTGAATGCTTCGACAAGGAAAATAACTTATGTAAAATTGCCCCTGAATGCCAGTTAAAAGGTGTACTATATGAAGCCTTGCAGGCATACATGGCTGTACTTGACCGCTATTCCCTTGATGATTTTTTACATTCAAAGGAGAAATTAATGGCCTTATTATTCGGCAAATAAAAATACCCGCTCAACAATAGTTGAACGGGTATTTCTTATAATGCTTTTGAAAATACAATCATATCTAATGCACGTATACCATTTTCGTAAATTGGTTGCGGATAGTTACTGAAAAAATCTTTTTCTATCGCTTCCATACGAAAACCTGATTTTTGATAAAAAGCAATGTTATCAATACTTGAATTGGCTGTGCCAACTAAAAGATTATTAAAACCTTGTGATTTACAAAGCACGAACATTTTGTTCAACGCTTCCTTCCCGATCCCTTTTCCTTGGAAAGCTTGCACAACGGCTATATTTTTTAATTCCATTATCTCTTCAGACTGTGGGATTAGCAATGCGACACCAGCTAAAGTCTCGCCGCATTTTATCGCATATAAATCACCGTCATTCATATATTGTCGAACGGCAACTTCACTTTCATCCCCTAGTAAAAGATAGGACAAATAGCTTTCACGCGAACCTTCCACTTTTTCTACAGATGTATGATATCGAACAAAATCTTCACGTTCAAAAACATTTAATACACAAGGTTGCTTTTCTTTCATTTCTAACCAAGAATGCTCCTGCGGAAAATCCTTTTCTACACCTAATCGGATAAAAGGCAACTTTTCTTGCGCCTTTTGTGAGCGAATATTAATTTTTCTAGCTCCGGCAAAAACGCGTTCAAGCCCTAAATCAAAAAAAGCGATTTCTAAAATAGCTCTTTTCGCTTCCTCATTATAGCCTTGTCCCCAAAACTCATAGCCAAGCCAAGACCCGATATGGCAGTTTTTATTTTCATGATCTATATACATCAATGCTGTTACACCTATAAGTTGGCCTTCCTCATTTAGCACAACACGAGGAACAGTCTTTCCAGCTTCCTCGTCAACACATTCACGTTTTATAAAGTTTATGGTATCTTCTACTTTTCCAGCAGGTAACCCAAGCGCATCCCGAACCTCCGGCATTGAAGACAATGCATGCATTGCTTCTGCGTATTTTAAGTCATGCTTCACTAAAGTTACTGCCATACACTTTTCCCCTTTTTACGTAATTACGATTTACTATACCAAACATGCATCGGACTTTTATTTTCATCCTCTATTGGCATATGAATCATTCGAAACGCACGTTCTTCGTCAATTTTTTGCAAATCTGCATAGACTTCACTTGAGCGACTCAATCCCACCGCCATCGCATCCGCTAGTGAATTGGCAAAATAAGCTTTGTCTACCCCCGCCATCGCCATTGCACCAAAGCACATCGGACATGGTGCTCCACTTGCATACATCACTGTACCGCGCAAATCAGTAGAACCTAGTTTTTCCTGTGCACGTCGTAATGCAAGTAGCTCAGCATGTCCTGTACTATCTGGACGCAGATGCAGTTCATTGACACCTTCACCAATGATTTCATTATCCTTTACTAAAACAGCACCAAATGGCTGACCACCTTGCGCTATATTTTGAAGAGCTAGCTCTACTGCACGCTCCATCCATTGATTCATCTATACTCCCCCTAGTAATTAATTATACGTAAGTTGCCACGATACCCCGAAACGGTCTTGAATCCAAGCAAACTGCTGAGAAAAACCATAATTATTCAATGGCATTAACGCTTGACCACCGTCTAAGATTTGCGTTACTAGACTTTCGATTTCTTCTATCGTTTCACACTCTACAAAGATAGATATCGCTGGGGTAAATGAAAAGTCATGCTTGATTGGACTGTCATTGACCTTTAGTTTTAAACCTTTTAAATCGATTTCTGCCATTGCAACTTGCTGGCTGTTCTCCATATACGTTAAACTTTCAATCGATAATTGTGGAAACCATTGTTTGTATTGCTGTATCGCTTCATGCGCCTGTCCTTGAAACATTAAAAATGTAGTTGCACTTTTCATTTATTCAACGCTCCTTCATATCTAGTAATCCATTCCCCAGGAGTCATTTTTGAAACAAGCTCACCAATTAAATCGTAAGGAATATTTTTTGTACTAGAAAAACGAATACAACTTTTCCCCATATTTAACTTTGTCGGAACTCGCTTAGCATACTCCTCTTGAAACCAAGACAATAAAGCAGTATCAGCGTAAATACCCATATGATATACAGCTATATGTCGCTTTTGCGCCGCCAAGCTAATAAAGGGTAACGGTGTATTCGGTGTGACATGATAGCCATTTGGATACGTTGAGAGCGGAACTACATAGCTTATCATGTCGTAATTCATGGTTTGTTCAAAGCCAGCCGGAATATTCGTTGCAATAACATCCGCAAGCTGAGCAAAACTATCACGCCATTTTTCATCTACCTGTTCAATATACGCTTTCATTGCTTTCCCCCACTTTTTCATAATGTGTCATTGGTTGATTTAAAAATATTACTTAATAGTAGTATGAAGCTGCTTTATTAGCAATAGCGGTAGTGCCATTGCTACAACAATCGACAAAAGTTTTTATGTTTAGAGCTACTAGTACGAAAAGCTTGCTATACTTGCCCTTCTGCCTTCGCTTTCCGGAAGTGCTCCTTCGTCTTAAAGCCAGCCCTTGTCAATTCACGCATCTCAGCTAACCGGGCTAGCTGTGTTTCTTGCTTCTTGGCACTATAAATATAGCGTGCCCAATCTTTTTGATAACCTGGTGTTAAAGCATCATAAAACGCCACATCACTCGAATTTTCTTTGAGCTCAGCTCTCAATAATGGAACCATACTTTCATAGTCACTTACACATTGACTATTTGCTGTCTTTTTCTTTCCTCTTGCCTGTGCATCGTGTTTAATGCACAAAATCGAAAATGTATCATCCAATGACTGAAGACTCGCAAACTTATAATCGCTATTTGCGATATATTTCCCATTATCGACTTGAATTGCTGGGAAAATTTCATCTCGATGAATATACTGGTTGTATTTTTTATTATTCTTTTTCGGATAAACAAAAAATAAATAGCCCTGTTCTGCCAGTGCGTTCGATTGGTGCGTGCTTTTTAAATCTGTTATCATCTCGTCAATTGAAAACACGAAGCTTATTATACGGTCGTAAGGTGCATTTCCTGCTTCCGAAATCCCCTCTAATCGCATATTGTCTGGTAAATGATGAATTACAATCGACAATCCATCCTTTAATTTAAATTTCTTCTGCACATTGTTAACACCTTTCTACATCCATTCATCCTAAATGTACCGCACAATGGTTAAAATATATACAAAAAAAAACGCTTGAATTACTGCTCAAGCGCTTTTAATAGTATTACTTTCCCGATTGCATTTTATAGTTTCTATATACCATACCGTTTGTTTTCGTCATGCCAAATTGTTCATAATAAGGTATAAGGTCATCATCACAGCATAGATCTATCATGTAGATATCATCGAGTTCTTGTAACATTCGATTTACTAATTCCTTGCCTATACCTTTATTTTTGTATTGCGGTAATACCTCTAATAACGGAATATACGCTGACAGTACACCATCACTAATAGCCGTAATAAAACCAATTACCTCATTTGTTTGATCATCAATTGCCACAACAATTTTACTGCTATTTTCTAACAAACGTAAATGCGTTTGTGGATTTGGTGGACTTGGCCAGTCAACAAAAAAACCATGTAACATGTTCGCAGAAATACCTTCAAGTGAATTCGTAAAAATCATCATCTATCAACTCCTAATATAGTTTAACAATTAGATAGATGTTAGAAATCAAAAGAACAGTAGCAAAACAATACCCCCATAAATTTCTTTATTTACTTATATTATACATAATTCCCCACTGTCCTGCTATTGTTTTTCATTTGATTTTCGATGAAGCCATTAAGCCTTTAACAATTGGAATCCCTGTACCGATGATGACGAATGGTAGGAACCACCAACCTAAATCATCTAGCTTTCCTAATGCAACAAGAATCATTTCACAAGATAGAATGGCAAATAATATGACAGAAAAGTTTTTTAATTCATTACATAATTTACGACTATTTAAATAAAAAGCTTCGACATTGCCCTCATTTAAGCGGGTTGGATAGTTATGTAGATGTGGCGCTTTTTCAAGAAGCCCTAAAAATATCCACATAATTAGCCCGATACCCGGTAAAATGAATACTTCTATTTTCGAACCCCATCGATCGACCTCGCCGGCACCATTAAAGTGAGCTGGAATTTCTTCGGGCAAGTTACCAAACTGAGAAATAATAAATACGATGGAAACAATAAATAATCCGCCGCCAATAACATCCAAAAATTTTTCATACCTTGTTTTTGGTAATTTTAAAATCGGTCTATACATTTGCCCACATCCTTTTTAATCATTATTTGTATTTACGTACCAACAGTCATTTAGTTTCAGTTTGAAGCTTCTTCAACAGTCACCTAAGATATAAAATTTCACCTCTATATGACCAATCTATAACTAAATTCCCGCAAATTTCATAATTTTCACTATGAATAAACTCATAATGCTTTTTAAAATACATATAATCTGCTATAAATAAGTATATATACATATTTCACTTTTTTGTAACATTTCTACTAAATTACTAGGAAGGGACTTACAATACATGCGATTTACGATTTATAAAAAATTAATTCTCGGTTTTTTTATTGTTATTTTAGTTTTAATAGGCACTATCGCTTTAAACTTTAAACAACTTAATTCAGTAAATGGCACTTATCAAGAGTTACTAGAAGAGCAAACAAAGAAATCTATTAGTATTCAAGAACTTAGAGTAATTGCAAAACAGGAAATTGTTAGTATGCGCGGGTATCTCTTACTTGGCGATAAACAAAATCGCGAAGGAAATAAATCCGCTCGGGAAGAATTTAAATTAAAATCTGAGAGTTTAATGGCGACATTAGAATCAGAAAAATCAATTGAGTTATTAGAGGCTGTCAATAAAAGTGAACAAAATGTTCAGCAATTTGCTGACCGTATGTTTTCTTTAAAGGATGCTGGCGAGACAGAACAATATGAAAAATTGGACAGTACACAAGGACGTCTTATTCTTAAACAATTTGATGAACGTGTTGAAAACCTTGCCAACTATCAAAGTGAAGCTGTCGAAGCTAAAATCGCTGCTACCTCAAAAGATATAGAGGCAATTAAATTTAATATGATTTTGCTAGGGGTATTCGCGGTCATCATTAGTCTGATAATTGCTATGATTATGGGAACTATTATTTCCCGTCCTATTAAAGGCATGGCAAAAGCAGCGCAAAAAATTGCGGAAGGTGATTTAACTGCTGAGCAAATTCGCATTCGAAATCGCGATGAAGTTGGGGATTTAGCCCTTGCCTTTAATCATATGGCACAAAATTTAAAAGATTTAATTACCAATGTTGGTCATAATACTGTACAAGTAAGTGCTTCGGCGGCTGAATTAACGGCTAGTGCTGAGCAAACTATTCAAGCGACTGAACAAATTACATCCGCTATGCAAGAAGTAGCAAGTGGCTCTGAAGCACAAGGAAAAAATGCTACAGAAAGCTCACAAGCGATGAAAAATATGACCAATGGCATTCAACAATTAGCAGCCACAACTGCTGCTGTTTCAGAACTTGCTATTGATACAAATACGGAAGCAAACAAAGGAAATGAGTCATTACAGCGCGTAATTACGCAGATGGATACAATTAATACAGCTGTTTTGGAATCTGCAAATGTTGTTAAAAATTTAGGTAACCATTCTGTAGAGATTGGTAACATTATTAGCATCATTACGGATATTGCTGAGCAAACCAATCTATTAGCATTAAACGCTGCTATCGAGGCCGCTCGAGCAGGTGATCACGGCCGTGGCTTTGCAGTTGTTGCCGATGAAGTAAAAAAATTAGCCGAGCAATCGAAGAAATCGGCTGAACAGATTGCTGGGTTAATCTCAGAAATCCAACAAGAGACAAACCGCGCAGTGACAGTAATGGATACGGGAACACAAGAGGTTCAAATTGGTATGACGGTTGTAAAAGTAGCTGAGGAAGGCTTTTCAAAAATCGTTGACCTTATTGAGCAAGTATCTAAGCAGATTCAGGAAGCAACAACGGTGTCAGAGGAAATGTCCTCAAGCGCTGAACAAATTTATGCATCCTTTGATGACATTGCGACGATTGCCCAAACGTCCTCTGCTAACCTTCAAAATGTAGCTTCCGCTTCTGAAGAGCAACTGGCGACAATTGAAGAAGTTGCCGCTTCTGCTGCTACTTTATCGACAATGGCGGAAGAACTACAATCACAAGTTTCTCGCTTTAAGGTGCAATAGTTCAGAAATTGTTTGAGTGCCTGGCACTTTTAACCCCCTAAGCTTTGATGCTATTAAGCAGCAAGCTTAGGGGGTTCTTACTTGCTTTTTTGTTCAGAAAATTCAAAATTGTTCGGGTGCCTGGCACTCTATTAGTTGCTTTATAATATTGATTACTGCTGCTTCTTTACTTGGCACTTGTAAAGTAGCAAGCTTGCTTACTTCATGCTCACCAACACAAACACTTTTGAGAGCATGTTTAAACATCGATGCATCATTAGCGTCATTTCCAAAGGCGATAAATTGATTTTGTTCAACACCTAATTTCTTCAAACCTGTCCATTTATCAATTCCATTAGGACTGATATCCACGATATTTTCAGCAGTATGTTCAAACAATGAAATATTTAGCTGCTGTAGCTGTGCCAAAATATGTTGATGCTGGGTACCTGGGAATAATACAATTTTCACAATAGCTTTTAAGTCTTGTAATGCCACTTTCTTTGCCAGCTTTAAGGGATCTAAATTTTGATAAATTGGATGTGTTTCACTGCCTGTGAAGGCATAATCCCAATGACCGTCCACTAAATAGGGTAATTGATATGCTGCAATAATTTCCTTCATTGCCTCCACGGTCGTTTCTTCAAATGCTGCACTCTCTTGTATTTCACCATTCACCGCTATAAATGCTCCATTACCTCCCACCATCGACAATCGACGTAATGATTCCGGCAATACGGGTAATAAATCTCGAATTGGACGTGCTGAAGCAAAAATGACTTCATGGCCTTTTTGTAGACAATCCTCTAACACAGCTGTTATGTCTACACTCAATGGCTGCCCCCTAAAACAAATCGTTCCATCTAAATCAAAGACAAATTTCACCATTTTACCTACTTTCGATATATAAATTCCCATTTCATTATCTCACAAGAAAATGGCTTTATTTGTGAAAAATACAGCTATCAAAATAAAATGATTCATTACCAGTAAGAAAGCCCTTCTTTAAGACAGAATAAAAATAATTTTTAGAATATTATTGACATACTGACAATATCAACGTATTATAGCTTTCAACAACACATTGTAAGCCAAGATTGGAAATAGTAGAAATGCTCGTGTACTTGTAGAGAGCCGGTGGTTGGTGTAAACCGGTAGGCACACATTTTGAACTCATCCATGAGCTACACCCTGAACCTAATCGATTCAGCATACTCCTTTTAGTGAGCTGAATGGCGGTTTAAAAGTAAGGGATGTCGGTTTCCACCGTTATTTGGATAGACAGTGATAGCTGTCGATAAGGGGACTTTTTCTGTAAAGGAAAGGTCAATTAGAGTGGTACCGCGAGCAAATAACTCGTCTCTATATTTTTATATATAGAGGCGGGTTTTTTTATTTTTATTTAATACAACAAAAGGAGTGTTTGAAAATGGGAAGAAAAATTTGGGTGTTTGATACAACTTTACGTGATGGAGAGCAAGTGCCAGGAGCAAAACTGAACTTATACGAAAAAGTAGAGATTGCACAGCAACTCAAAAAATTAGGCGTCGACATTATCGAAGCTGGTTTCCCTGCTTCTTCACAAGGTGACTTTGAGGCGGTCAAAGCTGTCGCACAAAAAGTTGGTAATACAAATGACATTATGATTACAGCTTTAGCACGAGCTGTACAGGCGGATATTGATTCTGTCTATAATGCGGTAAAATATGCTGAAAATCCAATGATTCATATGGTGCTTGGCACTTCTGATATCCATGTAGAAAAGAAATTTAGTAAATCGAAAGATCAAATATTACAAATTGGCATAGATGCTGTGAAATATGCAAAAACGCTTCTACCACAAGTACAATATTCAACAGAAGATGCTTCTCGCTCAGATTTCGAATATCTATGGAAAACGATTGAGGCAGTGATGAAGGCTGGTGCTACAATGATTAACGTGCCTGACACTGTTGGTTTTGCTGAACCAGAAGAATTTGGTGCAATGATTTATAAGCTGAACGACCGCATGAAAAATCTAAACGATAGCGTTCTACTAAGTGTTCACTGCCACAATGACCTAGGTATGGCAACGGCTAATACACTTGCCGCTGTTAAAAACGGGGCAGACAAAGTAGAATGTACGATCAATGGCATCGGGGAACGAGCTGGGAATGCTGCACTAGAAGAAGTTGTTATGGCATTGAAAACACGTAGTGCTATTTACAATGCCGATACCCGCATTAACACAAGGGAAATTATGAACACATCACGCCTTGTATCCAGCTTTATGGGCTTAGATGTCCAAGTAAATAAAGCCATTACTGGCGACAATGCCTTTGCCCACTCTTCAGGTATTCACCAAGATGGTCTACTTAAATCGCGTGATGCCTATGAAATTGTCCATCCAGAGGATGTAGGACTCGACGATATGGAACTTGTCTTAACAGCTCGTTCAGGTCGCCATGCTGTAAAAAATGCGCTTGAAAAGTTAGGCTTCACTAATCTTTCTACTGAGGAGTTTGAAGGCATTTTCGATGGCTTCCTAAAATTAGCCGATGCGAAAAAGGAAGTTTACGATCATGATTTATATGTTATTGTGGAAAGTTATTATGAAAAACATGATGCCAATCATGCGAATGCTACTCATTATAGTGAGCAATTTTTTGACATTGAAGATTTACAAGTCGTCAGCAATGCAAGCTTCCCTTCCGCTAGTGTAAAAATTCGCAAAGGTGGCGAAGTATTAAAAGCGAGTGCAGTTGGCTCAGGTCCGATTGACGCTTTATATTCTGCTATTGCCGATATTGTAAAAATAGATGTAAAACTTGTGGAATATAATATTAACAGTGTCTCTCGTGGTAAAGAAGCGCTTGGTAAAGTAAAAATTACGATTGAGCACGAAGGCGAAAAGTATATTGCCAAAGCGGCAGATACGGATATTTTAAAAGCAAGTGCAATGGCTTACATCAATGCAATCAACAGCATTGTTGTAGCAAACTTAACTCCCGTTATGAACTAAAGTGTCTGAACTAAAGTGCCAGGCACTCAAACAATTCTGAATTTTCTAAATTATATAATGCTGCGTTAATGCACAACACGTAAGCCGCAACAAACCGCTTGTTAGCGGTGGTTGCGGCTTATAGTGTGCACGCAGAAAGCTAGTAAATTTGTTAATTATAGTGTCAGGCACTCAAACAATTATTGACTATCATCCACCAATTTCTGATATTCTTCTTCAATAAGGCCAACATCAAGCCGTTCAAATAGCGGTGTTACTTCACCAATGATTGTCGGTAACTCCACTTGCTCATGCCACATTAAGTCTGTAATGCCTAACATGCCTCGAATTTTTTCTGTAGAAAACGGTAAAAATGGTTGTAGCACTTGACCTAAATTTGAAATGATATAAACACAAGTTGCTAGCGTTTGTTGACACCCCTCCATATTTTCCTTTACTTGTAACCACGGTTGCTGTTCGTCAAAATAGCGGTTAGCTGCGCGAATATAGGCAAAAATCTCCTCTAACGCTTGTTTAAAATGCCCTGTTTCAATGGCCACACCTACATCACTAAACAACTGAATCGTTTGTTTCCTTACCTCTCCATCGACATCCACTTGCGGCACTTGACTGTCAAACGACTTCTCTAAAAACTTCAATGTCCGATTAACAAAATTGCCATAAGCGCCGAGTAATTCCCCATTATGACTATAAATAAATTCTCGCCACGAAAAATCAGTATCGCGGTTTTCCGGTGCATTCATTGTTAAAAAATAACGAATCGAATCTGCGTCATAGCGACTTAAAATATAAGGCACCCACACCGCCCAATTTTGGCTCGTGGATAATTTTCGTTTTTCCAATGTTAAATATTCATTAGAAACAATATGTGTAGGCAATGCTTTTGCCCCTATCCCCATTAATATTGCAGGCCAAATAACTGTATGGAACGGTATATTATCTTTGCCGTGCACATAATAGGACACTGTTTCTTCATTCCATAAATCTTCAATCGCGATATTGTGCTGTTTTGCCCATTCGATGCTTGCTGTTAAATAACCTGCTACAGCTTCAATCCACACATATATTTTTTTCCCTTCAAAGCCTGGAACTGGTACGTCCACCCCATTTGGTAAATCACGAGTAACAGCACGGTCTGGTACGCCTTCTGCTAAGTAACGTTCAGTTAAGCCTATTGCATTATCACGCCAGCGCTTTTCTGCCTTTGCCTCTGCTAAATATGTTTCAAGTCTTCCTTGAAATTGACTAAAAGTAAAATAAAAATGCTCTGTTTCTCGAATCACAGGCTCATTGCCACAAATTTTACAGCGCTTGTCGATTAATTCGAGTGGATCTAAAATTTGGGAACAATTGTCGCACTGATCACCACGTGCCTTCGCCCCACAGTTTGGACAAGTACCTTCGACAAATCGATCAGGTAAAAATTGTTTGTCTGTTTCGCAGTACGCCTGTTCAATTTTCTTTTTATATAAATAATTGTTAGCCAGCAGCTGTAAAAAAAGTGACTGCACTGAGTCATGATGATGCTCTGCATCCGTTCTCGTATACAAATCGTACGTAAATCCTAAGTCATGAAAACATTGTGTAAATTCCTGATGATAGCGATCCGCAATCGCACTGGTCGTCGTATTTTCCTGTGCAGCGCGAATCGAAATCGGCGTACCATTACAATCACTACCTGATACATACAATACTTGCTCACCTTTTTGTCGGTAATATCTAGCCAAAATATCACCTGGTAGTAATGCGGCAATATGCCCTAAATGCAATGAGCCATTCGCATATGGCCATGCTCCTCCAATTACAATTGTCATCCTTAGTTGCTCCCCTCAATCGAGTAAATTTTCCTTCTGTACGCTGACACTTCAATAACCTTGCCAGCAACCAATGGCATTATCTCCACTTAAACATTATTTCCCACTTTTTGAAGATAAAAAAAACGCCCTAATCATGACTGATTAGGACGAGTATACCCGTGTTACCACCTATATTTACAAATAGCTCACACTATTTGCCTCAATCAGTACGTCTTGCCTTCATTTAAGAGATACTGCCGCTGTTGTAACGAGTGCCCATCTCGTCATAATCTACTCACAAAAATGCTTTCGGTACGAAGCTCAAAGGTCATTTTCAAAAGGGTTCATTTACCTCATTTCCACCAACAGAGGCTCTCTATCAAATGCTTGTCCAATTTACTTTTCCTTATCAACGCTATGTTATAGTTTGGCACTATTTTACTCTTTTCCCTTATGAATTGCAATGTAAACATTGGGGTATTGTCTTGTAAATCTTGAGCGCTTGTTAATCAAAAAACTGCATATGGGGCTTTTCCTTTTTATAATAGGCTAGTCGATCATGCAACGTCCCTGTATGATATTCAAATTTATGGCCGTCAGGATCGGTAAAATAAATCGATTGTTTATCTTGTTCTGCTCTTTGTCTACCTTCTAAAATATTGACCTGATAATGGACAAGCTTGTCATAAATTTGATCGAAGTCCTCAGCTTCCATTGAAAATGCAATATGTGTATAGGACTGATGTATTTCATTACGTGGAATATCCGCTTCCTCATTGAGAGCTAGCCATAGCCCATTTAAATCAAAATAAGCCGTGCTTCTCCCTTTCACTAATAACTTCGCAGCCAAAACATTTTGGTAAAATGCAATCGATTGCTCTAAATTAGAAACAGAAAATAACATATGATTTATCGTTGTCATCGTACAGCTCCTTCAACAGTTAGCAACTTCGCCATACGCTGCGAAGTTGCTTTTTATAATCCGTATTATTTTTTGCCTTTCTTTAATCCTTTCGCAATTTGCTTCCACTTGCGTTGCTCAGTTAGTTTTGCTTGCATATTCGTTTTACGCTCAATAAACGCAAGTTCCTTTTGCAGTTTAAAATAGCTTTGCAAGCGTGATTGTTCAAGGTCTCCATCTATGATGGCTTGTTGTACAGCACAATGTGGTTCCTTATGATGTGTGCAATCTCGATAGCGACAGGCCGCCGCAAGTTCCTCAATGTCACGGAAACTAGAAGAGAGGCTATCACTCTGATCCCATAATTGCAGCTCACGCATTCCTGGTGTATCAATTAAACAACCGCCACTTGGTAAGACAATTAACTCTCGATGTGTTGTCGTATGTCGCCCCTTAGCATCATCTTCACGAATACCTGAAACTTTCATCAATTCTGCCCCACTCAAGGCATTCATTAAAGTGGATTTCCCCGCCCCCGATGAACCGAGCAGTGCACCCGTAACCCCTTCTGTAAAGAGCAACTGAATAGCTGCTATGCCTTCACCAGAACGGGCACTCGTTACAAAAATATCTACACCAAATGCGACTTGCTCCACCTCACGTAACATGCTCGGGATATCATCACATAAATCAGCCTTTGTCAGTACAATAATTGGCTTCGCACCGGAATCCCAAGCAGCAACTAAATAGCGCTCTAAACGGCGAATATTAAAATCTGCATTTAAACTCATGACAAGTAGCACAATATCAACATTCGATGCGACAATTTGTTCTTTTATTTCTAGACCTGCAACTTTTCGAGAAAAAACGGATTTGCGCTTAAATAATTTATGAATAATCGCCTTTTCTTCTCCTGCCATCTTCTCAACAAGTACCCAATCTCCAACTGCTGGATAATCCTCTCTTGCAAGTGATGTATAAGCATAATGTCCAGCAATCGTCGCTAGCCATTCTCCTTCTTCAGCTAACACCCGATATGAATGTTTATGCTCCAATGTAACGCGTGCAGGTACACAGTTCACTAACTTTGATTCTTCTTTAAATGCAATTAACTGCTCTTTAAAATATGTTGAAAATCCTAATGTTGTTAAATTCAATTGGTATTCCTCCTAAATGTGTCTAGCGATTTCGCATTGATTGCGTAAAATATAAAAAACCTTGTAACTGCAATTCGGCAGTTACAAGGTTTCACAGGCACGTTTAAAAAGAATACAAATAATCATTGTCTCGTAGCAGTCCTGGACTCTACAGACATGGTTAAATTGCAGATTTTAGGCGTGTGAAACTGAACAAACCGAATTGCAGTTCATTAAAAACGGCTCTATTCATCATAATCACATCACCTACTCCCACTTTAGTTATTACCAATATATATAAATTATTCAAATATGTCAAACTATTATTGAAGCATGTCTACCGTTCCTCTGAGCATACAATGTACAAGACCACTATTTTCGGAGGAGATGTTGAATTGCCAAAAATCCTTTCTGTTAGCACATATCAACCACCATATACATTGCAGCAGACGAATGCTGAGGCCTTAACGAAGGAGCTCTTTTATGAAAAAATACCAAAGTTAGAGCGGTACTTAAAAGTATTTGATAATGGTGGTATAGACACTCGCCATTTTTGTGTACCTGCAGAGTGGCATCGTAGTGAGCATACTTTTGAAGAGCGTAACAATCTATATATAGAATTAGCAACGCAATATAGCGTTGAAGTAATTCAAGCTTGTTTACAAAATGAATTATTTTTAGCAGCACCAATTTCTCCACAGGATATTGATGCAATTATTTTCGTCAGTAGTACAGGCATATCTACACCAAGTATTGATGCACGTATTATGAATCAACTTCCATTCTCAGATAGGTTGAAACGCATTCCGCTCTGGGGGTTAGGCTGTGCAGGTGGTGCAGCAGGTGTTAGCCGAGCTTTTGATTTTTGCAAAGCGCATCCGCACGCAAAGGTACTCGTTGTATGTGTAGAACTTTGCAGTTTGACCTTCCAGCAAAATGATCTTTCAAAAAGTAATTTAATCGGTGCTTCCTTATTCGCTGATGGAGCAGCATGCCTACTTGTTAGTGGAGACGATGTAGCAGTAGCCACAAAAAAGGTCATGCCTTCCATTGAAACAACTGGCTCTAAGTGGATGCCTGATTCGGAAAACGTAATGGGCTGGCATATCAAAAACAACGGACTTCATGTCATTTTTCAAAAAAGTATTCCTTCCATTATTACAACTTGGCTTGGTCCTTTCATTGAGCAATTTTTAATTGAGCAAAACCTTTATAGTGAACAGCTCGATCACTTCATTGCCCATCCCGGAGGTAAAAAAGTGTTAAAAGCCTACGAGGATACGTTATATCTTTCTGAACAAAAAACCGACATTTCTCGGGAAATATTGCGCACTCACGGTAATATGTCCTCACCCACCGTGTTGTATGTACTTGAGCAATTTTTATTAAATGAAGGCCAGGTAGATGATAATGGATTGCTTGTCGCCCTTGGTCCCGGCTTCTGTGCAGAAGTTGTATTACTTAAATGGAGGGAGTAGTATGCTTTTTTACACGATTTTAAGTCTCGTTATTGTACAAAGATTAGCTGAAGTTTTAATAGCGAAACGTCATGAAAAATGGATGCTTGCCAAAGGGGCCTATGAAGTTGGCGCCTCTCATTATTCTTATATGGTAGCTATGCATGTTAGTTTTTTTCTCTTTTTAATTGTCGAAGTCGTTTCAAATAAAAACGGTCCATCTGCCTTATTCCCGTTATTTTTCCTATTGTTCCTTATGGTGCAAGCTTTACGTATTTGGTGTATTCGATCTCTAGGACCATTTTGGAATACGAAAATATTAATTTTGCCAGATGCACAAGTAGTACGCAAAGGACCCTATACGTTTATGCGCCATCCAAATTATGCCGTTGTTAGTTTAGAGATTCTGCTACTGCCGATTATGTTTCAAGCTTATTTGACAGCATTTTGCTTTACGCTGTTAAACATCACGATGCTCTCTGTACGCATTCCAATCGAGGAAAAAGCATTACGTGATGCGACAAACTACAACCATGTATTTAAAAAAGATCTACCACAAAAGTAATGTGGTAGATCTAATTTTTTTCTTCAATCATTTAACATGGCGCAATTATATGACCACTTTTCTTTACCCCAATGGAATAGAAAGATCTCCTGATGTTTTGCGCTGTAATTGATGACCTTTCCTTAAATAAAGCCAACAACTCTACAAGCTAACGCGCGCTGAGCAGGAGTCACTACCAACTTTGAAAAATTTTTTACACTTCACAAAACTACCTAGTGGTTACATCGATCTATCCACACTGATTTCTAGTGCGAGTTGGGTTAATTGCTGCTCTAAGTCATCAAGCAAACGTATTTTTATATCCAGTTGCTCCTCAAAATCAATGGATTGCGCGAGTATTTTTTGAATCTTAGCGTCTAAATGGGAAAGCCCCTTTACCTTAAAATTACTTCCTTCACTCGATAAGGCTAGGTTTTCACTCTTGATTTCAGCTAATTCATTGGATAATCTATTAATTTCATTGTTTCTTTCTGCTAATTCTTTCACTAAGTAGTCATGGACATTGTTGTCAGCATTATTTTGAATGGCTTCAAGTATCGCAGTTATTTTTTCATTCATTTCCTTTGTATATGAACTTAGCTGATTTTCTAAATTTTCAATAATACGCTTGTCATGTGTCACTAAATCTTTTTTCATCGTTAACAATTCATCATTAGTAGTCTGATTTGTTTGTAACAAGCGTTTATTTTCCGCACGTAAATGCTCAATTTCCTTTAATAATGCATCTATTGAGGATATATGCTTTTTCCGTTGATGTTCTTTTCTCTGTAATTCCTCAGCATAAGCCTTGGCATTCCTTTCAACCGTTCTGTTCATTTTCATCCGATCCATAGAAAGCTCTTTATTGCGCTTCGTCAATTGTACATTTTCCCGCTCTAGTCTAAGTACGAGTGAATAATAATCGCTATCTCTAAGTCTATTGATTTCATTTTTATATTTAGCTAATTCCGCTCTTAAAAATATAATCATTTGCTGAAGCTGTATAGGATCAGTATTTTTAATGCTTTGATTATCCACGGTAGTACCCCCTATCACGATAAGCTTTTCAAATAATCTAGTATATCCTCGAATTGCATTTTATTTTCCTCTAGCAAATCATCAAGTTCTTTTACAACAGTCGATTGAGTCTGCACATCTACTTTCTGTTCCGCTACCTTGTTATCTCCTGATAACAAGGAGCCAAGCAATAGTTGCAACGTATTTTTTTCGAGAAAAGCAAAACTATTATCTTCCCCCTTTCGTATATTTAAGCCATTCATAAGCTGATTTTTCATAAATTGACGCACAATCTGCTCTAAATCCACCTCAAGTTTTTGTTGTTCTATCTCACTCATCTTGACCCTCCTGTACAACGCTGATGCCGTTAAGATTAATAGGATTAAGTACCAAGACACCTTCCTGTAGCTCATCGCAATATGTAAAACCAGTTATCGTACCAGCATAGGATAAATTATGGGACCATTTAATTTGAAAATTCGTAAATGAAATCGTCTCATTCGGCTCAATTGTTGTTTTGCCTATCGGTTTAAGCCAAAATTCTGTATTGTCCGAAGTATCATGGATTCGCTCCCAGCTCCCAGCTGTTTTTAAGCTTTGACTAAAATGCTCATACACATATCTTCCAGAGAAAGAAAATGGGGAATCTTCAGGTAGCTTAATGCACAAGTAAGGATTTGTTACCGGTTGATTGCCGATATTGCGAATATGATAAGAGCCCAGGCATAAGCTCTCTTGTTCGGAATCGTAAGAAATATTAAATGAAGTGGTGAAATAGCTAACGACACTTACAGTTTTTTGAAAATCTAATGCCTCAACAAGCTTTTTTATTTCACGTACATAAAACGTTGACTGTTCTTTAAGGTCCTTTATTTTTTCTTCGACAGCATTATTCTGAGAACTCATAATTAGTGCCCCCTTGCCTATATAATTAAGTAAATAAAAAAAAAGAGAGGATAATCCTCTCTTAATGTTATGACATTTGCATATACGTTAGACCATTATTAAACAGTTGGGAAAATAACGGAACATTGCTTCGGACGAACTGTTGATGGACATGAGAATGGTAAATCCGCTCTTGGTTCGCAGTAATTTGCTAAGAATTCTACAGTAACAGGGAATGTAGACTGAATACTTTGGCAAACTGCTACAGTAATTGTTAACGCAGAAAACGTAATTGCGCCAGTACCAGCTGTAAGCGTACCTGTTGTGCACACGAAGCAATCTAAGTCTGTATAAAGGATTTCTACATCAGTTCCTTTAGGAGCACATAATGTAACTTGCTCACAACGAGATACAGGAATTTCACTACTTGTGTACATTGTTCCATTTGGTAAAGTAACAATAATCGTCAGAACAAAGTTCTTTTGAATATTTAAGTGTTGCAGACAAACTGTTGATCCATCAATTGAGAATTGGCGATTCTCACGACTTAGAATCACGATTGGGTTTGTTGCAGCTGGCGTTACTCTACATGTAACAGTTGCACCTGTTAAAACTGTCGTCGGCGTTATGCCCGGGAAAGTAATGGCACCTGTTGGAGAAATATCAAATGACATTTCCTTTACAATCCAGTCATATACCTTATCGACATTTATACAAATTAATTCGCGCGCCTGGGATGGCATATTATCTTGCATCCTTTTGACACCTCCATAAGTTTTTTATCTTTCGTTTGTAGCATATGTTTTTTAGCGTTAAGTGCATGGGCTAACAAATAAATTGCCATGATAAATATTCAAGAGGCACATACACCATCTACCTATTGGAACACTTTTTTGTTCTCCTATGTATATTCGAATGTTTTGTCACAGAAAGGGAAGTTTTTTAATAAAATATTAATGGAATGAAAGGGGTGAAATGCAATGGAAGATTCAAAATTATACTCTACTCAAGACATCGAAAAATTAAAAGAGAAAATTGATACCTATAGAGAAACACTAACGACATTAAAAATGGGTACTTCCATCGAAGATTACTTATTTATGAAGAATGAATTTGAGGAGCTAAAAAAACAAATTGCACATTTAGAAGGGCTAACAGAAACAATAGATGGTAAACAAAGCACTCAAATTAAAGAATATGAAGGGCAAGTAAAGCAGCTATCGATTCAAATCGAAGCGCTCAATCAATCTATTGAAGAAATGAATCATGAAATTTTAGCGATATTAAATAAATTAACGACCTTCGAGAGCCAAGAATCAACAGACCAGATATCAACGAATATTGATGTTGAGGAAAGCTCAGTAAAACATGTTGCCAATCCTCCAAGAAAATTTTTAGAAGAAATAGTGCAAAATACGGCACAGTCACCATTACCTACTACAGAACCAACATATAAATTCCTACAAAATCTTGCTGGTAAAGCATCTAGTATGCATAATGGAACACCTTTTACTCCTACCGATCAACCCGCAAAAAAACAAGAAGAACGCCATTTTAATCAACAGTATTTTCAATCAATTAATACGCACCCAAGTCAAATTTATAACGGTTTATATAGAAATAACACAGCTGAACCAACGTTTCACTTTAAAAATGCAGTAGATATGCAGGGAATCCCAGTTAGTGTATTGGAAACTAATAGTTTAACTGCGCCTCATATTACTGAAACGACGCTATCACAACCACCTTCTCCAATAGCGGAGGAATTGGAAAAACTCGAATCTTCTTCTTCTCTCGTCACTAACTTGGACAATATTGAATCCTCAACTATCGCTCATATAACTGAGAGTACTCTAAGTGAATCCTCTCTAATAGCCGAAGTACATGAAAACATTGAGCTAGTAATAGAAGAAAGTTCTATGCAAATTACAGCACTTGAGGAATTCAGCAGCCAAACGGAAGATATAACTACAAATGAAGGAATAGAAGAGGAACCGAAAAAAGAAAAAAATTCTTTGTTTTTCAATTTATTTCGCAGAAGGAACTAGTTTGACAATCTTAGAAGAAATTCAATTTAACCATCTGCTAGTTGCTAAGTGTATTCCTATATAAAACTGTCCAATAAGTATTCATTAATACATATTGGACCTTTTTTATGTCCTACTATAAATGTTAGATCTGCTTGCCTGTTGCTTTTAAACTATTATAAACACCATAGATTTAGCTGTTGCTTTTTCCAGTAGACGATAGACTAAATCGCCGTCCTTACAGGCTTTTGTTCTCTGTTGCTGTTATTTCAAAAATAGCTTTATTTATACAGATAATAGCCCTTTAACTCTTTTCTTCTATGAATAGAATAATGAAGAAAGGAGGTGTAAACATGTTCTTAAATGATCCTATGTCTAACAGTGGATGCGGTTGCTCATCTAGATCTGGTAATATGGATTGCCCAAATTTCGGTCCATTTTTAGCAGTTGATGCCGCATGTATCAGTGTCACTCCACCTGCTGCTGCTACTGGTGGTTCCATTATTCCGTTCTCTTCAGGAATTACACCTGTTGCGTTAACTTCTCTAGTGACTGGACTAATCGCTACACCGTCCCTTATTGGATTCGGTACTGCAACTCCTGGTGTTACACTTGTTGGAGAAACACTTAATTTATCAGGCTTAGTTACTGAAGCATTTACAGTACCTCGTGCAGGTAATATTACAGGTCTATCCGCTTCATTCTCTGCTACGTTAGCTGTTACGCTTTTAGGCTCCACAACAGTTACTGCTACTGTATATCGTGCACCAGCTGGCAGCACGACTTACACAGCGACAACAGCTACAGTTAACTTAGCTCCTGCATTTGCTGGGGCAATAGCACTTGGTGCTACAGCATTTGGTTCAGGCAGTTTTGCACCAATCCCGGTTGCTGCTGGTGACAAACTATTAATGGTGTACTCTATTAGCACAACTGGTGTAACCGTTGCTCAAGTACTTACGGGTACAGCAAGCGCTGGTATTACTATCGAATAAATTTAAAAACATGCATTTAACATAAAACAGGCGACTTCCCTCTCAGTTGAGGAAAAGTCGCCTTTTTTATTTGGCTAGCGCATTTTGAATATGTGCAAGATGATGCTTGCCATGCCATGCATACAAAGCGAGTGCTTTTTCAAGCGTCATCAATCCGTTGTCTGGATGTTGGAAAGCCCTTTGTAACTGCTCATTTGTTAAACTCGTTAGCAAATACACCCAACGTTCATGTAAGCTTTCGAGCAACCTATAAGAAGTCGCAACCGGCATATCCGAATCCGCAAGCATTGCCCAATCCACTTCATTGTAGGGCTTAATCGTCGGTGTATCTTCAGTTAAAGCAAGCTTAAAGCGAATAACACTATTCATATGACTATCTGCCAGATGATGGACGAGCTGTGTGACAGTCCAGCCATTCGCTCGGTAGGATTTCGCTAATGATTGTTCACTTGCCCCATTTAATGCTTCCGCTAATTGCTTTGGCAATAAACGGACATCATCAATCCATTTCTGTACTTGCTGTGCAGTCACTACTTCTGGAAATTGAAATTGCCCAATCGGATATCGTAAATCGTTCATTTAGCGCTCCCCCATTTCTATTTGTAAATTCATTATACTACCAATTTAGAAGTTTCCTAGCGATTACCATCAATTTCTCTGCCAGTAAGGGTTTTTATTTTAATAATTTTAGTGGCGGTTGTGATGCTCTTTGTGGCGATTGCTCAGGTTTTAGTGGCGATTTGGGCGATTTTAGTGGCGTTATCCCTATTTCATCACAAACTCAACTAACGATTGCAATGGATGTGTAATCTCCATTTCCGACTCCTTTGCAAATTGCTCGGCAGCCTCGACCATCGACAGCTGGGCAACCGCAATCGACCTACTATCCCCCATTATTTCCCGGAAATAGTGCCGTATTGCATCGTTATATGCTTGCTTGTTCCCTTGCATAATAAGCTCAAATGTCTTATCTATAACTTTTGCTTGCACATTTATTGTTTTATGATGTAGCTTAGCATAATGGTAGAGTCTCTCCATCGTTCCATCGACTGTAGCTGGGTTTGTAAAAAGAATTATTTGTGGTTGCGTCACTTCACAAAGCGATTGAAAAAAAGGTTCATCGATTTTAATAATTGGTATGGATAATGACAGCTCGTCTTCGTTTAACAACGCAATATAATTCGTACACGTAATTAAAATGACATCGACACCACAGCTTGCAATCCACTCTACTTGCTCCTTCACCTTGAATGACAAATCTACATTAGTCTTTGCCACGTGTTGAATAAGTCCTGGATCGACAAAGTGGACAAGCTCTATTTCCTGAAAGCTGCTAAATGCCTGCTCTATGTAGTTAATATTGGAATGATGGGCATGTAAACAGCCTATTGTCTTCTTCAATTATAGTCCCCCTATAGCTCCTTTTCCATTGTGACGATAGGAAGAGAAAAGCCATTACGATTTTCTGCCATCGTTTCTTTCGTTATAACATAACCTAATGAACGATATAACTCAATATTACGTGGCACATTCATACGAACTTTACATTCACTAAACTTTTTGCCTTGTGCACGCGCATAATTTTCAAGCTCATTTAATAATGCTTTCGCCAAACCTCGTCCCTGCATTTCAGGAATGACAGACAAACGGAAAAAATAAATGCCCTTTTCACTTACTGTAAATCGCACCATTGCTACTGGTTGATCCTCCATATAACTTATTAAAGCTTGCTCGCCCGTATTGAATGCCTGTTCAATAGATTCAACGGTTTCACTTAATGCGCTAGATGGTGGTGTTGCAGTTGCATATTCTTGAAAAGCTTGAAGCATTACTTTGTGCACGACTTGTGCATGCTGATTACCGGCTAAAATAGTCCCCATATCATTCACTCCCAAATTGTTTATAAATACACTTTATTGTATTTTTATCCATAAGTAAAGTGTATTTCCAAAGACAATGCGGTTCATAAAACGTAAAAAAGACAATCTGCTAAAGATTGCCGTCTTCTAAGGATTTTAACGAATCCATTCCATCTCACCTATAACATTTTGAACTTGTAAAAAATGATGCTCATCATGTTCTATTAAACCTGAAAAATACATGTACAGCGTAAGCTCGGAGCGTCCAATTTGGAAAGTCCGCTGCCATAGTTCATCGGATAAGCCCTCCATAGCCCGCAACAATAAACGTCGGCGAGTTAGTAATGCATGCAATGTTTGTTCCTTACTTTGTTGTCGACTGCTCATCGCAGCAGCAGCATTCATCTGTTGTACATCCGGTCCCTTAGGTAAAGGCCCGTCTGTAAATAGCAATGGTATGCGTTCGTTTATAACAAAGTCATCCCAAGGAATTAAATGCCCAATAACCTCTGCCACTGTCCATTTCCCTTGCTGTATCGGCATACGCCACTGCTTGTCCGTTACAGCCGAGAGTCGCTCTAGCCACCGTATGGATTTTTCATAATGCATAAGTATTTGCTGCTTTTCTGAATGCAAATCTGCCAGCTCCTTTAGCTATTGCGAAGTGATGAATGTTAGTTTCGGCCAATTATGTCGCCACTGTTTAGCAGACAATCTCTGTTGATACATATTATGCAATGGAGTATGTTCATCAAAATAAGGTGTAGGCGCAACGATGCCGTTAAGCAATTGTTGTATACCATAAGGCGCTGCAATTTCCAGTACACCTTGTGTCAGCCTGACACCAATTGCTGTCGGTATTTCAGGAAAATGTGCAATGCCATCGATAGAAGATTGATAAGGCTCACTATCGTTTATAACATGCATTCTAGCTTGATTTTTTACAGACCACGGTTCATTGGGTAAGAGTTGTACTAAACGCTGCTCATAGTGCTTTTCTAGTTGTTCTAATGTATTGTGCTTATCAAAGTAAATAACATCGATATCACCTAATGGGGTTCTCTCTTTATAATCATGCAAATAATCCCAAACCTTAGCACGAATAAAGCCAGCACATACCCAGCTGTCCGGTAATTGTAGTTGCTCGACACAGCGTAAAATGTCCATCATCCAAGTATCAGACTCAATTAAAGTGACTAAATCTCTTTCTGTCAGTAGTTTCATGTCATTAAACCCCTATTTAATTGCTTACTAAAACCTGTACTTTTTCCTTCAAAGCCATGTTGTTTGTAGAATTGGTGAGCTGCATTTCGTTCTTCTCGATTACCGCTGTTTAAAACAATTGCCGAAGCACCTTGTTCCACTGCCCAGCATTCTATCGCTTCCAATAGCTTCTGTCCAATACCTTTTCTACGGTAATGATCATCTACGACAAAGGCTTGAATTCGTACATAGCAACCATCATGCTCATAAAATAAGCTGTGGCACAATCCCGCCATCCCCACTACATGTCCGTCCATTTCAGCAACTAATGTATGATAACTTGGATGTGCTGCAAGCGCTTGAAATCTAACTGTCATTTGCTCTTCTGTCGTTGGATAGCCAAGATGCTCCATTAATAAAGATAACGCTTTTATATCGTGTATGTTGGCAGTTCTAATGTTCATCTTCCATAGCCTCTTATCCATTGTTATATTCAAGCCAATCTTTTAATTTTTCTGCTACTTGCTCAGGTGCATCGCGGAAAATATCATGTCCTGCGTTCGGAACTGGATCAACGTGAACATGTTTTAGTTTTGTTTGGAAGACTTTAATACTTTTACTTCTTACATCCTCGAGTTCCACAGGTTTGGTGGCACTTAACAATAAGATTGGACACTCTACACGATTAAGTTTGGTACCAAATGGGTCAGCATCAAGACCTTTAATCAATGATTGTGCCGTAAAAGTTGAAATGGCAAGTCTAATTTCGCCATTCATTTCTCTAACTTGTGCCCGAGATGCTGCTTCGAGTTGAGGTGACCAGCGAGAAAGCTCCTCTTTTTCTGATTGCAAAAATGCATCCCATGACGGGAACCTCACATCATTGCAGAAATTAGCAATATTTTGTAACTCTGTTTCTAATGTCATGCCCAAATCTTGTGAACTTAAATAGCCCCCATCCAATAAAATAATCCCTTTTATTTGCTCTGGGAATGTAGCTGCGTAATGTAATGCCAAGTCTGCTCCGAAAGAATGCCCAATTAGGTAAAAATTTTTGTTACCTAGTTGCTGCGAAATTAGCTTCTCTAACAATACAATAACATTTGATGGAAGATATGCTGTTTCTTCCGTTAATGCCGGTGCATAGCCATGTCCAGGCAAATCAAAGGATACAATATGATACGTTGATAAGTAGTTTGCTAATTCACCAAAAGCTAAACCAGTACTACCAAGACCATGGAAAAAAACTAAGGTTGTCTGTTGGGTTTGCCCCCACTGATAAATTTGTTGTTTCATATTCTATCCCCCTATGTTTACTATTGCTTATCGCCGCTTCCATTTATTACAATAATAACCGTATGTATTTATTTTTTCAAAGGGGTGAGTGTATGAAAATTATTTCTGTACGCGAGGAGCCGAGCTATGCAAAATCGGCAACCCGTTATATTCAAAGTAAGTGGGCAAGTGAGGACAGTATGATGGTTTATGAAGATTGCATTGCCCATTGTATTGATGCGCAGGCACCGCTACCGCAGTGGTATTTACTAATGAATAATGATGACATCATTGGCTGTGCTGGTTTAGTAACGAATGATTTTATTAGTCGAATGGATTTATATCCTTGGGTTTGTGCGGTGTACATTGAGGAAAGCCATCGTGGGCATGCTTATAGCGCAATGCTATTAGAGCAAGCTAAAAAGGATGCAAAGCGCCATGGGTTTTCACAGCTTTATCTTTGTACCGATCATATCGGTTTGTATGAACGCTATGGTTTTTCACATATCGGTACAGGGTATCATCCCTGGGGAGAAAGCTCTCGCATTTATGCGGCAAAGCTAGATTAAGAAGTTAATGGCTAAGGGCTACCTATGAAAAAATCTTTCATTGTGCTGTTGTCGCTTGTTATTTTTTTAGCATCGATTTTCACGAAGATTTCACTAACGCTCGTTATTATTGGTGTTGTCGCTTCCTTTATCGGTACACTAGCGGGAGGGGGTGGGCTTATTACACTGCCAGCTATGATGCTTGTCGGGATTCCTATTCAAACGAGTATCGCGACGAATAAGTTTTCCTCCGGTATTGCGGCGCTGTCCAGTGTTTTTTATCTTATTCACCATCGGGAGCTTCACCTAACTGCCATGTTAAAAAATATTGCCATAGCAATTATAGGCGGTATTTGCGGCGCCCTGTTAACAGCCTCTATGTCTGAAGCAGTAATGAACGGTATTGCCTGTATTCTTCTACTTTTTGCATTGCTGATGACGTTGAAAAAGACCGACTGGACGATTCAAGCCGAAGACCAACAGAGCCTTGCTATCAAAGGGCTATTACAACCATTTCTTATTGCTGCTTATGATGGTGGCTTTGGTCCAGGGTCTTCCACGTTCAGCATTTTATATTATATCCGCAATCATGCCTCGTACATAAAGGCTGTACAGCTAACGAGAGTGCTCATATTCGGAAGCTGTACAGGTGCATTTCTTGTATTCTATCAAACAGGCTTTATCCAATGGCACTATGCCATTGCGATGGCAGTAGGCTCTATAATTGGTTCACAGCTCGGACTCATCGTCTTGCCAAAAGTGCCTTTAAAAATTGCCAAACGACTGCTAATTGCTATTATGTCATTGCTGCTTATTCAAGTTATGATAAAAATCTTATAAAGAAACGTTAGTTACTTAAATGCTCATGAATAAGCTTCCACTCATTATTTACTACTGTAAAAATATTTGTTGCTCTCCCGCTACCTGATATAAATGTGCCATTATGATAACCTTCGTAATGGTATGTATAAATACATGTAGCGGAGGTGGCATCAGCCGTAAGCCACTGAACATTTGTCGCCCGATACAGCTCATCTTTTATAACATGCCAAGCATGATTAAAATAAGCCTCTATCTCTTCTATCGTTGTGCATGTTTGATCCGTAAACCAATAAACCGCCTGTGGATGTAATAATGCTTTGACATTGTTAAAGTCATGCGTATTTGTTGCTGCGATATAACGAGTTAAAGCATGTTGATAGTCCATTATCATTCCTCCTCTTATTATTTAATATTAGCTAACTACTTTGCATTTCAATACATTTTTTTTAAATGTTGGCTGTCTTGAAAGATAATAACGTGCGACTAAAATTGAAGCATATCCAACTAGTTAGCATAGGATATATTAAAAATAGGAATGATTCGATTCCTCAATAACCATTACTACTATCTACTAATACTGTATTTAATATGTCCGTTACTGCTAAATATACATTCTCTGAGTTTTCAGCAAGGCGATGACATAAATATAAATACCAATCCTGACCATACGGCAAATACACTTTACAGTTGTATCCTTTTCCTTTTAAACGCTGAAGTAAATCGGGTCGAACACCATACAGCATTTCAATTGCTACATTCGCTCGCTGAAAATACTGTCGTTGTTCCATTACCTGTATAATGGATTCATCATGCGTAGCTATGGAAATAGCATGATTTGATTTGATTAATTGATCCACATATTGAAGATAGCGACTATTCAATTCCTCTGATCTCTCAAAAGCGATGGTACTTGGTTCTTGAAATGCACCTTTTACAATTCTTATTGTTCCAGGGTATTGAACAAGCTCTTCTATATCCAACTCAGTACGATATAAATGAGCTTGTAATGTGATGCCGATATTATCGTACTGTGCTGCTATCTTTTTATAAATAGTAAGAATATCGTCTGTCTTTAATGATTCTTCCATACTAATCATTAGTAGAATGTCAAACTTATTTGCCTGCTGAACAAGTTGAAGTAAGTGGTTATAGGCGACTTCTTTGCTTATAGACAAGCCAATATGAGATAAATCAAATGATACGGTTTGCTTCAGAGATAAGTTACCCAAATCCTCAATTAACACCATGAATTCTTTTGTAGCATTTTGGCACTCCTCAAGATCGACAGTATTTTCTCCTATAAACTCCAATGAAAACTGATACTCTTTAGTAACCATTTGCTGTGCTACGGCAATGGCTTCTGTTCTTTCTTCCCCTGCCACATACCGTCTTGCAGCCTTCAATAATAGTGGATAAAGTTCATTTGATTGCAGAAACCTCTCTTTCATTTGATGATTTCTAGCGGCCGACTTCAATGCTTGAATAACTAATTGCTCTGGCTTTTTCATTTTTCCATCTCCTATTCATTATTTAAAATTACTTTATCATGGTAATATTGGTAAAAATAGAACCACTTGAAACACTTTTTAAAGGTACCAATTATAAGAAGGAGAAAGATAAACATGCTGTGGATACAAATCAATAGAGCGTTGGATATACCTTTAAATAAACAGGTATATCAACAGATTCGTGAAAAAATTTTAAATGGAACTTTACAAGGTGGTGAAAGATTGGCATCCACACGTAAACTCTGTTCTGAATTAAATGTTTCTAGAAATGTAATATTAGAGGCTTATGAGCAACTGGTGGCCGAAGGATTTTTAGTATCTTATAGAGGTTCTGGTACATTTGTTGTCGATGGTGCATTATTAACACAATCTAGCAAAGTACCTTCTAAAAAAAGAACAGAAGAAAAAATAGAAGAACCGAAAATTGATTTTCGTTCAGGCATACCCGCGTTAGATTTATTTCCGCGTAAAACATGGGCGAAATTATCTCATCATATTTGGAATGATACGCAACCTATCCATTTTGGTTACGACCTACCCGAAGGTCGATTCGAATTAAGGGATGTATTAGCCAATTATTTATTACGAACACGGGGTGTAGAATGTCATCCTGATCAAATTGTCATAACATCCGGTGCTACACAAGCATTAACAATTGTCGCTAGATTACTTTTATCTGCAAATGACATGGCTATTATGGAAGACCCCATTACAAAGGATATTCAAACTATATTTACATCTTCAGGAGCTTCTATTTATTCGATACCTGTCGATCAATCCGGGATGATGACCTCCTTATTACCGCAAGATCAACAGCCTAAATTTATTTTTATAACCCCTTCCCATCAGTTTCCGTTAGGGGGGGCTTTGCCAATCCACCGTAGAATCCAGTTAATAAATTATGTAAGGCAAAAAAAATGTTATTTGGTGGAAGATGATTATGATAGCGAATTTAGATATGAAGGGCCTCCCATTAGTTCCTTACAAGGATTAGACCCTAATTATGTTCTCTACGTTGGATCTTTTAGTAAAATTCTCTCACCAGCATTAAGAATTGGTTATTTGGTTCTCCCGATAGACCTTGTTGAAAAATGCCGTCAGCTTAAGTGGTTTTCAGATTTACATACGCCTTCAATAGATCAGTTAATTCTTGCTCGTTTTATTAAAGACGGATATTTAGAACGACATATTGCAAAAATGAAGAAGTATTATAAGAACAATAGAGATTTCCTTATCGATTGCTTACAGACAACCTTTTCAAATAATATAAAGATTTTAGGCTATTCCACTGGGCTACACCTCGTAGTAGAACTACAAAATATCAACTTTTCAAATGCAATGCTTGAAAAAATTGAGCAATTTGGTGTAAAGGTATATCCGGTAGAAGAACATGCCATTATTAAGGGCAATCATAACAATCAGATTATTTTAGGGTTTGGGCATTTAAAAAAAGAGGACATTCAAGAAGGCGTGACTCGATTATTCCAAGCAATTTTTGATCAGTAAAAGGCTAACGGCTATGTTAAAGGGCAGGGCGTTTCTATAGACATAAAACACCCTGAGTGCGATTGCGCTCAGGGTATTGTCATTATTGATTAAAAGCAGCAGCAATGGCTAATGCCTGCATCGGATCTTTTATCGAATCCAGTGTATAAACAAGTTTTCCGTCCTGCCATACAATTAAGTTTCCTGATTGATAAACGTCTAAATGCACCATGCCGTTTTCATGGGGAATCGGCAGCGTATGGGATTCTAAATACTCTACTGCTTGTTTCGCTAAGTCTACTCCAGCGGCTGAATTATCTGTTCTGGTACGGGTTGCTAATGCCCATCTGCCCTCATTCCATCCAGTCCATAACGAACCAGCACCAGCATCCTGATAGCCAGTAAGGTTGTGGCCAATTGCTACTTGCTGCCCGCCATTTTTACTGTAGTCTTCATAGGCTACCTGTTTGCTTGCCTCATCTATACTGTCATATAGCTTTACAGTAAGTTTGGCAATCGTTGTTGCAGCAGAAGCATTTTTCAGCTTTGCATCGTTGACAGCTATATAGTCTTTACTTTCTAAAAATAAAATTTCTGCTTGTTTGTCTGTTGCTGTCGTCGTTGCTGTTAAAAAAGCTCCCTTCGATAAAGGAAGATTATTTGGCAAATCAATCGCTAAGTCTGTTCCAAGCTGTTCTTTTATCGTGTTCAATGCTTCGGCCTGTGTGACAGATGATACTGTGTCTTCCTGTGTTGTGCCAGATGCACCGTCTTGGTTTTCAGTACCTTGCTGTTCGTTGGATTGCTGTTCTTGCTGTGGTTGGTCTGGTTCTACTGTATTCGTATCTTTTTCAGAACATGCGGCAAGCATACTCACCATTAGTACACTTGTAAAAATTAATTTTTTCATTTAAACACCTCTCTAGTTGCTATTATGCCTTTTGCCTCTGCTCGCAAAACTTAAATAGAAGCATCAAGTACTTGTGCTGAATCTAGTTTATTTTCCCCACTCTGCTCTCTCTTAAACGTCAAACTAGCGGAGTTCATTAATTTGCTTCGTTAAGTCGTTAAATTTGCGGTCAAGCATCGCATAATCCTTATCTTTGGCAGTTAAAAAACTCAGTTTGCCGAGTATTTCTTGTCTTTCATTTTCCAGCTTTAAGCGAAGTGCACTTGTATCATTGACTTGTGGCGGTGCACTCTCTCTCCATTTTTTCTCAATGCCTTTATTTTTCAGCTCCCAAACGATATCCGTCGTTTTTTCTAAAAAATAGCGATCATGAGATACGACGAGCAATGTACCTGTATACAGCTCCAATGTTTTCTCCAATTGCTCTCTTGACGGTAAATCAAGATGGTTTGTTGGCTCATCTAAAATTAGAACATTTTTTTCTTCTAGTATATAAGCCATAAGCTTACATTTCACACGTTCTCCCATACTCATATTGCCAATAGGTGCTGTCCAATGGTTCGCCGTAAACCCTAAATGTTTCATAACATTGCGGACTTGACCTCTCTCCTCAAAAGTCTCCCTGTAAAAATATTGCTCTGGTGTAAGGTCCAGCGGCAAATCAAAGACATCCTGCGTTAAATAGCCTATATTGGCCGCAGGCGAAATCCAAATCTCCCCATCCGCTTGTTCTTGTCCGATCAGCACCTTTAATAAAGTAGTTTTCCCACTACCATTTGGGCCTGTAATGGCAATCTTTTCACCGAATTTTATCGTCATCGTGAGCTCTTTAAAGAGCAGACGTTGCTCAAAAGATTTTGTTACACGTTTACACTCTAAAAAACGTTTACCTACCCGCTGGTTGGTCTCTACAGAAAATCGAACTTCCTCTTCTTGCTTCAGTTGCTCCACCTTATTTTTTGCTAGCTCCTTTTCCAAACGTTTTTTCTTTGATTTTACTTGAGCATCCATTCGTTTAGCTTTTACTCGATAAAATTCCTTAAAACTCTCTTGCTTCGTCGATTGCGCATGGGCTTTTTGCGACCAAGACGACAGCTCCTTCATTTGCCCTTCAATACGCTCAATATTTTTTTGCTGTTTATCATAGGCACGTTGCTGTGCTATCCTTTGTTGCTCTCTTGCCGCCATATAACTTGTATAATGTCCATTATGCTCATGCAGTTTACCATCTTCTAATGACCATATTTTCGTGGCAACTTCGTCCAAAAAATAACGGTCATGGGATACAACAATAAGTGTCCCATCATATTTTTTCACTTGGGTAATCAATAGCGCTGTACTTACTTCATCTAAATGGTTGGTCGGTTCATCCAATAATAATAGCTGTGCATGCTGCGAAAAACCTCTTGCTAGTCGTCTTTTCAGCTTCTCACCGCCACTTAAAGCTGAAAAATCTGTAGTTGGCACATGCCATTTAGCAAGTAAATCTGCTTCCTCCGCACTTATTTCCCAATTGTCTATCGTTGCTTGTTCTTGTTCCACATAAGCCATTTGTAACTGCTGTATCGCTAGTATTTGTCCTGCCGTTGGTGTTAGTATGCCTTGAAGTAGCTGTAATAATGTTGACTTTCCTGCTCCATTTTTGCCGATAATTCCAATGACTTCGCCTTGTTTTACCGTAGCCGTCACATTGTCAAAAATCTGAATGTCATTTACTTCATACTGAACATTTTTCATTTTTATAAGTTCTTTCATAGTTATCCATTCCTCTCGATATAGAGGGACAAAAAAATCCCTCCAATAGTTTTGGAAGGATTAGTCGCGAAAATATCATACACAAAAAAGACCAATAAATGACATTCAAATGGCATTTTGAGTATGCGTTTAACAATAGCAGGCACTTACACCTACTATCATTGCACTTTATGGAAAATGGGCAGACTAATCCTATTTTTAGTTCATTGAAATATACATTTCATGTGCACAAAATAAGATTAGTTAATCATTAGCCACCCATCGTCCCTTCATCTTTAGTTATCATCATTGTAACACTAATTGCTTAAAAACTGAATATTTATAATTAACCGCTGTAAATCATTTCCTTTAACATAACAAAGGATTCATCGAGTTAAGTCGACGAATCCCTCGTAATAAAAACTTCTTATCTAAAACATTCGAATGCAAGAATGTTTTCTCGCATAATTGTACTGAAACGCCAGCCAGATCGATTACTCCAGCGGAATCCTGCAATAAATTCCCTCCCGATAACCGTCGGGAAAAACCAAAAACTTCTGCCACTTGTCGTCCAGATAAATGTATTCCTAAATAAACATCTTTGAATACCGTTAGAGCCTCCGTGCCAAGCAGGCATAGCTGGCGAAAAACTTGGTGGTGCACTCATTGGCATTTGTCCAGCAGGTGGTTGCCCTATATTCGGCGGTGGGCCAAAGCCTGGTGGTTGCCCCATATTCGGCGGTGGGCCAAAGCCTGGTGGTTGCCCCATATTTGGTGGTGGGCCAAAGCCTGGTGGTCGCCCCATATTTGGCGGTGGGCCAAAGCCTGGTGGTTGCCCCATATTTGGTGGTGGGCCAAAGCCTGGCGGTTGCCCCATATTTGGTGGTGGGCCAAAGCCTGGCGGTTGCCCCATATTTGGTGGAAAACCAAAATTAGGCGGTCCGACATTCGTTGGTGGAGAAAAATTAGGTGGCCCAGGCAATCTAAAGTTATCCCCAAAATCATTATTTGGATTTATATTCAATACATACTCCCCCTTTTACATAATTCAATATATGTAAAGGGGCAAAAGCCGGTTGAGCCATTGCCTACTCAGCAAAAGACCTAAAAATTCCCCTATACTAAATATCGTTGCATCACACGCCAATCCGCTAGCTTTTCATCAAAAGATTTAATGTTTTTGCCAGGGATCGGGCTAGTCGAAGGCATCTTGTAATATGTACGCCCCTCTAACTCCGCTAAGCCAATATGCTTTTTAAATACTTCCAAAGCTTTACCGCCATTAAAGAGCACCAGTTCAATATTAGGGTACTTGGTAAACAGTGCTTGGAAATCATTCGGTTTTTCATTACGAATGGCGGCATCTAAACTTCCTTTTCGTTCACACGATTCAATTGTATCCCACAAACCGATGCAATTTTCCTTTAACAACGCTATACGCTGCTCATAATTTATTGGTATCTCTTGCTTTAAAATTTGCCCTATAATCGACCAAAAGTGATTGCGAGGATTGCCATAATATTGTTGCTTCTCTAAAGATAGCTTTCCTGGCATCGAGCCGACGATAAGCACCTTTGTTGCTGCATCAACTACAGGTGGCAACACGTTCTTCACTTTATCTGACATTGCCATCTCTCCTTTCATTCAACCTTGCTTGTCCCTTCTTTAATGTCGAAAATTTATGATAGACTATTTCATAAATTTAATAACATTCGAAGAATAAATAAAGCTAACTATATAGAGGTGAAGTATGAAAAGTTTATTCCAGTCTCTAACAGTTAAAATGATTCTTTTAATGACTATTCTAATTCTTGTCATATGCGGACTGTTTATGTATCTTTTGCAACAACATATCCGGGATACAACAGAAAAACAAATAGGTGAGGAAGCATTAAATATTGCTAAAACAGTCGCATCAATGGATGAAATTATTGCTGCCTTAGCGCATGAACAGCCTAGTGAAACAATTCAGCAAATTGTCGAACCGTTAAGACAAGACATTAACGCAGCATTCATTGTTGTTGGCAATGTGGAAGGTGTGCGTTATTCACATCCTTGCGTAAATAAAATTGGACATAAAATGGTTGGCGGTGACAATGACGCTGCATTACTTGATCGACAAGCCTATATCTCAAAAACAATAGGTTCATTAGGAGAATCTATTCGAGGTAAAGCTCCTATTATTTTAGATGATAATATTATCGGCGTTGTTTCTGTCGGTTATTTAACTGCACACATTGATACAACTATAAAGGGTCATCTATATAAATGGCTACAATACACATTGTTCATTCTCTTAATAGGGATACTAGGTGCAATTATAATCTCCCTTTATATTAAAAAATTATTATTTAATATGGAACCTATCCAAATCGCGAAGTTATATCAGCAAAACAAAGTCATTTTAGAAACTACCGACGAAGGTATATTGGCTGTTGATCATTTAAATTACATAACGACAATTAATAAAAGTGCCTACGATATACTAGATAGTACGCACAATCAAACCATTTCAGCTTGGTTAGGTAAAACAGTCGAGCATATATTTAGCCCTAAAATCGTTGAAGAAGAACACATTCATAACTTAGAACTAGCTCTCGAAGACCATCTTATTATCTTAAATAAAGCACCATTAGTTGAAAAGAAAAGAAAAATAGGATCGCTCTATACATTTAGAAAGAAAGTAGATATACAAAAAATATTTGATGAGTTAAAACAAGTAAAGCAATACGCCAATATGCAACGAGCTTATACACACGAATTTGCCAATAAACTGCATATTATTTTAGGTTTATTATTTTCTAAACAATACAATGAAGCCATTGAATTTATTCAAAAAGAGCGCAATATACAACTTAAAAATCAAGCTTTTTTAAACAGTGATATAACACCTCCTCTACTACGAGCTTTAATTCAAGGAAAAATAGCCGAAGCAGCTGAACTGGGCATAAAACTTGAGCTAAAGGAAATTTCCTCAACTATTCAATTATCGAAACTGCAGGAAGATGCTATCCTAACAGCACTTGGGAATGTCCTTCAAAACGCTATTGAAGCTTTGAAAAATTGGTCAACCTCCGATAAAGTAATTCAACTGTCCATCAACGACTATAAAAATCATTACTTATTGGAAATCCAAGATAATGGACCCGGTATTGAGCCCAACATGTATGGAGCAATTTTTTCAACGGGAGTTTCAACTAAACAGGGCTTAGATCGTGGATATGGTTTAACGATAAGCAAAAAAGCCCTCGCCAAGATTAATGGTGAGTTATTAATAGATTGTGGTGATTTATGTGGGGCTTGTTTTTTAATTATTGTTCCAAAGGAGGCCATTTTATATGACAACGAGCGTATGGATTATTGAAGATGACTTTAGAGTAGCAAACATTCACGCTGATTATATACAGAAGATTGGCGGATTTACCGTGACAGAAAGTATCCGTACAGGTCAAGAAACCATCGAAAAACTACAACAATCCTCTAACTTACCGGCAATCATTTTAACGGATTTGTATATTCCCGATGTTGAAGGCTGCTCACTAGTTCGCCATATACGTTATCACTATCCTGCCATAAAAATTATTGTTGTTTCTGCCGCAACGGAAAGGAACTTAATAAAAGACGTAGTTGATTTAGGGATAGTAGATTACTTAATTAAACCTTTCGAGCAACAACGACTGCAACAAGCATTTAAAAAGTATTTAAATGAATCACTATCATTTCATAACCGCACAAACATCACGCAACAGGATCTTGATTCAATATTTTATATTGAATCGGCTATGACTGAAGACAGCCACGTCAAAGGCATCGATTTGCATACATTACAAATTGTAAAACGTATTTTTGAAAACCAACAGATCCAAGAACTGACAGCTTCACAATTAAGTGAGCTAATTGGTTCTAGCCGTTCGACCGCTCGTCGCTATTTAGAACACCTCGTTAGCGAAAACTTTTTGTGCATAAAACCTATTTACGGCACAATCGGCAGACCTGAAAGAAAGTATATTTATGATGGAACTTATGAACAAAATAAATAGTATAACTCTTATTTAACATATGACCATATTATTCCCTTCCCTTAAGCACCGTGCTACTTTTTAATAGTCGAAATACTCAATAAAAGGGAGGGGCTTTTTTGAGTCTAAGTATTATTGGCTTTTTTACAATTATGATTATTGTTGCGCTACTAATAAGTGGTCGTGTCTCACCGCTGGTAGCAATGGTTATTCCACCAATAATAGCCGCTTTCATTGCTGGTTTTGATTTCAATGAATTGGGCGAATTTTTCAGTACTGGACTAAACTCTGTGATGCACGTAGCGGTGATGTTTATCTTTGCTATTATTTTCTTTGGCATTATGCAGGATGTTGGTTTATTCGAACCACTAATCAATAAAATGATTGCGCTTTCAAAAGGCAATGTCGTTGTCGTTGCAGTGATAACAGTACTCATTGCGGTAGTAGCTCAACTAGATGGTTCTGGCGCTTCCACGTTTCTAATTACGATTCCTGCATTATTACCTTTATATTTACGGTTACGCATGAATCCGTACCTATTGCTCTTATTAATCGCAGGAGCTGCAGCCGTGATCAATATGGTACCTTGGGGAGGTCCTTTAGGTCGTGTCGCCTCAGTATTGGAGATGGACGTTACTGAACTATGGCATCCGTTAATCATTATTCAAATAATCGGCGTCATTCTAATGGTTGTGTTGGCGTTATACTTAGGTTTTCGAGAAAAGAAACGCATTTTGAAACAATACGGCACACTGGTTGTTACGTATGATGATTATAGTGTCACGCAAGGTGTTGTGTCATCGGAAGTAGACACCAATTTACGTCGACCAAAATTATTATGGGTCAATGCGATAATTACTATTGTAGTAATCGGGATTTTAGTTGCTGGTATTGTCCCCGCAGCATTAGCCTTTTTAATTGGTGTTGCTGTTGCACTGCCCATTAACTATCGTACACCTAAAGAACAAATGGAACGTGTGCGGACACACGCCCCTAGTGCTTTAACGATGGCGTCCATTATTATAGCCGCTGGATTATTTTTGGGCATACTTAATGGTACAGGGATGTTAACGGCTATTGCCAATAATGCCGTACATATTTTACCTTCTGCACTGTCATCCTATTTACACATTATTATCGGTATTTTAGGCGTACCATTTGATTTGTTACTAAGTACGGATGCTTATTATTTCGCTTTATTTCCGGTAGTTGAACAGATTGGCTTATCTTTCGATATCGATTCGCTATCAACCGCTTACGCTATGATTATTGGTAATATCGTAGGTACATTTGTGTCACCACTTGCACCTGCTGTCTGGTTAGCTTTAGGCTTATCAGGCTTAGAAATGGGGAAACATTTAAGATACTCTTTCTTTTGGATGTGGGGGTTAAGCATTGTTTTACTTGGCATCGCTATAGCCATCGATATAATTTCAATCTAATGGTCCATAACCAGTTGTCAATGCAGCATCGACAACTGGTTTTTTAGAGCGAAAATGTAGAACCTTTAAGAATGTTTTTCGAACTTTGTATAAGAACGTTAGTGGACGAATGATGTTGTATATAGCTCTTAACGATTTCATAGCCAATGCAATATCCGATCCAAGGAGGAAGTTTGCCACCATATAAAAATTCAATATGATTGTCTAAACCTTTAACATTGATGTTAGGCAAAAAATGTGACCGCCATATAGTCAACATTTTTTTAAAAGAATAATTGTTCAACCAAGGAGCCAACCATTTAGCTCCGTAAATCTCCTCTACAGCACATTCCGCTAAACCCTCTAAAATAATTGAATCTAATAGTGTTACTTCCTTTAACGATTTATTTAAGTATTGCAATCGACAAACATGATTGTACTCATGTGCAAATAATGCTTTGAGCTCTTGCTTTTCAAGCTCACCTATTAATAAAAACAAGGCATCTGGATATGCTACGCCATTCTTATTCGTTAAATTTTGTTCCTGTGTTAGCGGGAAAATATAAATTGGTATATCAGGGCCGCTCCACTTCTTCTGTAAATATAAAAATTCCTCTTGAACAATGTTCCAAGTATGGTGCTCTTGTAATTTCTTCATATTAATTTTTTCATGGGCTCGAAAAAGTCCTTGTTGCTGCAATTCATACTGTATTAGTTGTGGCGTTCCACCTAGAAAATGTTCTAGTAATCGGCTACAAAGAATCGTACATTGTAAATCTTCCAAATCTCTACTACGCATTAATTTTTGACTAGTTTTAAACTCATGTAGCCAATCATCAGTTGATATCACCGACATACATGCACCCCCTTGCGATAGCTTATGTTTCCAATAGACAATCGGCTAGTGATAATTGTATGCAGCGGCATATATTAACTTGTAAGAACGTAGAAAGGAGGAGATTCTGTGAATCCAGCTGATTGTTATAATCTTTGCTGTAAATATCACGGTAAACGTGTAAGAATTACTGATACATCTGGCAATGTTCATGTTGGAGAAATAACTAGAGTGGATAGAAACCAGGTATGGATTCTACCTGATAGACAAAATAGAGGATATGGCTTAGGATTTTGGGGTTGGGGCTTTAGACCAGGATTTGGCGCTGGACTTGGCATTGGTTTCGCATTTGGGGCAATTGCCGGTATTGCATTAGCACCTTTATTATTTTTCTAATCTATAAATACCTAGAATATCCTTTTCTTATAGAGAAAAATAAGCCATTTCATTATTTGAAATGGCTTATTTTTTATTGAATTTTCTCTTGTTGCTGTTTGCGTTCAATTAATTCCGATACCGTTACAAATGTATAGCCCTGTTTTTTTAAGGTTGGTATGATTTCTTCTAGGGCTTTAATTGTTTGAGTGCGGTTGCCGCCTCCGTCATGAAATAAAATAACATCCCCTGGTTTTGTTCCACCGAGAACCTTCTGCACGATTTTACCTGTGCCTGGTTCTTTCCAATCTTGTGTGTCTTGATGCCAAGACCACATGACTACTTTATAACCATCTTTTACAACCGTATTAATCATCTTTTCGTTGTAATTACCACCTACAGGTCGAAATAGTACAGGCGAATAACCAGTAATGTTTGTAATCATTTGGTTTGTCTGCTGTAGTTCCTCCTGCAATTTAGGGATTGAAACTTTAAACGGGTGAGTGTAAGTATGGTTGGCTAATTCATGTCCCTCATTATAAGTCCGCGAAACAACATCTGGATACTTTTCTGCATTTTGACCAATAATAAAAAAGGTACCCTTTGCTTCATACTTAGCTAAAACATCGAGAATCATTGAGGTGTATTTAGGATGTGGGCCATCATCAAAAGTTAACGCAACAATTTTATCTTTTGTATTAATATCCCACACTACTTCACCGGTCTCCTCATATTCACTTCGCCCTTTTTCTGCAGAGGTAGTCATTCCTATAAAACCTATTGAAATGAATAAAATGCAAGCCGTCAAAAACAATACATTTTTACGTATCACAGTATCACCTCCCATGTTTTATTGCATATTACAGCTCATCTTACTATTTACGAAAGCCACTGAATTATACTACTAAACGACTGCCTGATTTTACTTATGCCATGTGAAATATTATGTTGAAAAATAATTAATCAAACAGCAAAACCATATTTAATAACTCGTTTGGATAAATCTATCCCCTAACTTTTTTATTCTTAAATAACTTTGATAAACGAAGCGTCAATTTTTGAACGAAATGTGAAACCTTTCATTCAGCCCTTTATTTTTTAAAAAATCGGTGTACAATAAAATGCATAACTGATATATAACAATAACAAATAAAACAACAACTGTTATAATACAAATTGCTATTTAAAGGAGATTTTTATAATGTGGGTTATTACTGTTTTTGAACAAAATACATATCGAATGTTTGAGTATTCTACGCAAGATGAGGCGAAGCTAGCGTTAAAAAAAATAAAACAAACTGCGATGCTCTCCTACACAAAATAATTGTATGAGTGCCAGGCACACATACAATTTCCACACAATTCAACAAGTCCTAAGTAATTTATCCACGTAGACTCCTGCGGGAACGCACGTAACGTATGACGCAACAAGCCGTGCGAACTGCGAGGGTTGCGGCTTACGTCGTGCCCGCGGAAAGCGCCGTGGATTTTTTACGCTTTAGCAAGCAGAATTGTTTGAGTGCCAGGCACTCAAACAATTTTTAGTAGAAATACCGAACACCTTTTTATCTATTGCCATATGTATAGAGAGAAAAGGAGTGATGTTCATGGTGACAATTGAGCCTATTATGATTAAAGGTCATTTTTTCACTGCTGTAGTTGTGCATTTACCGAAAACGACCTTACTAACGATTTCTAATGATACGGGCTACATTATGTGTGGTGCATTAGATGTCGGACTTTTAAATAGCCGCTTATTAGATCGAAAAATTGTTGCTGGTCGAGCGGTTGGAGTAAAAACAATCGATGAGCTATTAACAGCCCCATTAGAATCTGTTACCTTTGAAGCCGAGCAACTAGGTATATTCGCAGGCATGACTGGCGTAGAAGCATTATTAAAAATGATTTAAAACATGCTAGGGACCAGTCGGAAGGTGGAATTCAAATGTATTACTCACTTGCCCATCCACAAACACCCCATCCATCGCGAATTATGACCGTAACTGGAAGTGGAAAAATAGTCGCGCAAGCAAGCTATGTCCAATTGCAAATAGAAGTAACGACGCAAGGAAAAAATGTGCAACAAGCACAACAAGAAAATGCTAGCACGATGAATCGTGTCTTACAATCCATCTTGGCACTCACCATTCCACGGGAAAATATCCAAACTACTGCCTATACGATTGCTCCCATTTATGATTATGTAGAGGGGAAACAGGTGTTTACAGGCTATGAAGTGACAAATGCCATTACTGTTAAAGTACCAGATACAAATCTTGTAGGGTCCGTGATTGATACAGCTGTAGAAAATGGAGCTAACCGTATTTCCTCTATTCAGTTCAAAATCGATCATGCCGATGTATACTACCAGCAGGCCCTTAGCTTGGCACTTCATAATGCACAAATGAAAGCAAACACCATCGCACAAACGATGCATTTATCATTACAGCCTCAACCACTAGAAATAGTGGAAGAAAACGAAAGCGGACCTGTGCTCTATAAATCGATGGCAATGGCTGACTCGTCGCTCACAACACCTATTGAACAAGGGCAAACAACTATCAGTGCTGTTGTTCGCGTTACATTTCAATATTAAAAATAAGCCAGACTGCATTTACTCGAATGTAGTCCGGCTCTTTGTTCTATGGTTGGGCATTCCATATCCGTTCAATAACCGCTTCATGACCCATATAGCTTATTTGGTAAACATCAGGATTACTTAACTTTTGCCAAAACTGAAAATCTACATCACGCTGATAGCTCTTTAACAATAAAGCTATTAGGTTGCCATGACTAACGATAACAGTATGTTCCGTTGCACTTTCTAATACTTCTTTTACAACGTTTGTCACGCGGATCATAGCCTCTCGACTGGACTCCCCACCCTTATATTTCAAATCTAAATCAGTAAAAGTGCCTTGTAGTTTTTCAAACCAATCCGGTAAGTTGTCCACGCTTAATATGCGTTCAGAAAGCCGGTCATCTATTTCAATTAGGTTATTTGTACTTTTACTTAATGGCTCGATTGATTGAATGGCGCGTAAAAAAGGACTCGAAATGATGCGATCAATTTGCATCGTTTGAAAAAATTCTGCTAAATACGCTGCTTGCTTAAGCCCATTATCCGTTAAAGGGGCATGTAAAGATTGCCCTTGGGCTTCACAATGTCTCACAATATAAATTCTTTTCAATTAGCTAACCTCCTTTTTGATATCAACAGACAAACCTTATATTACCATTTTAAAAACACTCATGATTGAGAAATATCCATCATATATTTAGTCAGTGTAAAAGATGATCTTAGAGGAGGATATGATGCAAGCAGAAAACAAACGCCTTCGAGAAATTCAACATCTTGCTCATGAAATTATGGATGAGATGAACGCAGGGAAAGAACTGAATGAGCTCGATACGTTAATTCCAGTCATTGATAATTTAGCAAGAGCAATCGGTGATTTGACAGACGCATTTGGAAACTATTCAATCGATTATGTCGAGGAAAAGGTAAAAAATGCACATGCCCTGTTGTTTAAGAAGGATAAAATAGATATGTACCAATTACGACTTTAGCGTATAACCGCCGAAGCGGACATCCACGGCATAGCAAAAAAGTGTTAGATTGATTGTCGTCAATCTAACACTTCTCTTGTGCCCGGCCTCTACCGTCATTAATGCTCTTCAGGTGTAAATGTTTTGCAATCTGTTTCTTCACTATTGGATGCCTGCTGACCATTTTGACTAACAACGTAAATAGCTTCTGCAGTACATTTGTTTCCAGAGCCCCAATACGTGCAGTTATTGACTTCACATAAAATCTGTTGTGCCATCGTATCACACCTCCTCTTTTGTTATCCTTAACAAAATCGAGGTTTTCAATACTTCATGGAATACAGAAGCCTCAAAATAACCGAAAAATCAGCTATGTTTTCATCCCCTTTTAACAGCGACTAATTTATTCGCTGCATGACAGTGCCGAATATTATTGTCATGTTGATCCTCAAATTGATAGGAACGATAATAGGCAATTGACCACTGCTGATATAAATCTTTAATTTCACCTTCTTTACATATCCCTTTGACAAATGGAGCTAAATCTTCTGGAATAGCTACTTCGTCTGTAAATACGGTAATAATATTGATACCATCTTGCTTTGTATGAGATTGCATTAACTGAATAAGTCGATGCCAATCTTGTCGTTCTAAAAAATGAAATAAGCCATGGGATATAATACAATCATAGGTGTTATTAAACTCATATGTCGTAATATCTTGAACATCTGCATGTAAGTTATGTAATTGGTGCAACGCTTTGTATCGATTAATTTTGGCAATCCCAGCCTCTGATATATCAACGGCTTCCACCTCAAATCCAAGCTGTGCTAAATACACTGCATGCCTACCATCACCACATCCAATATCTAAAATGCGTGCACCCGCTTGTAATCTTTGGGCCCATTCAACGACTTCCTCGCTTGGGTTACCAAAAGCGTAATGTGTATCTGCTAAGTAATCTTGCTCCCAAAACGGCTTCACTCTACCATCTCCTCGATTAATAACATGCTTTGACAGTAACTTTATCAAAGCATGCTGACTATCTAGTTCTTAATAATTAGCATATCATTTTTATCAAATTCCCACATATCTCCATGCGCAACTTCCCAATAAAAACCGTTGGGATCTTGGAAATAGCCGCTATAGCCTCCCCAAAATACAGTTTCAGGCGCCTTTACTATGTTTGCACCTGCATTTTTAGCTAATAAAAATACTTCATCCACTTCTTCCTTAGACTTCCCATTATAGGCGAGTGTGATGCCATTAAAGCCCGTGCCTACTGTTGGTGGATTCGCTTCATTGATGTCCTTAACTAATCGCTCTATTGGAAATAGCGAAATTTTTGTACCGCCATTATTAAAAAAAATCACATCAGGGTTGGATTCATCTCCATAAACCACTACCTCAAAGCCAAGCCCATCACGATAAAACGCTAGTGATTCAACCATATTTTTCACACCTAATGTAATTAAATTTAAACGATTCATCCGAAAACCTCCAATTCTAAAGTGTCTAATACTTATTCTACTATTATCATTGAATTCCCTTTTATCCCTATATATACAACACAAATCCGTATGCCGCTACATAAGATACACTAAGCTATTAGACTATAGATGGGAGGAATTTCGCTGTATTACAATTCTTATCCGTATTACGTTTATACAAACCAATATCCAAATTGGAGCAATGTAAATCCGCCTTCACCGTATCATTTCCCTAGACAGCTTGCGATGCCTACATCTCCTACAACCCCCGCTCAGTATCCGCCAATTAATACACTGAAGTTTAAGACGTCCGCTAAGCAAATCCAGCCCATTATGCAACAAGCTCAATTACTGACAGAGAAAATTGAAGGGTCTGAACAATTTGCACATGATCTTAAAAATGCCGCTCAACTTTCCAAACAAGATGAGGTCGAAAAACTGATTTCCTCTGCCGGTGTGACGACGAAATTTGAAGCAAAATATACACCTGACAATATTCGTATTGTCTTAAAAGAAGGTGGATGCTGTAGTATAGCCGTCACGTTGTATTGGTGATGGAAAAGAGCCTTCTACTAAACTTGAAAACTATATTGGTTATACTAGAACATTCAGTATTAATGCCAAAGCAAAAAAGTGTTAGATTGATTGTCATCAATCTAACACTTTTTTGCTTAAGTCTCGGCTTCTACCGTCATTAATGCTCTTCAGGTGTAAACGTTTTGCATCCTGTCTCTTCACTATTGGATGCACGCTGACCGTTTTGACTAACAACGAAAATAGCCTCTGCAGTACATTTATTTCCTGAACCCCAATACGTGCAGTTATTGACTTCACATAGAATCTGTTGTGCCATCGTATCACACCCCCTCAAATCTATTTATAATAATTCTAAATAATCATATAAAACAATTCAATAATCAAGAGATAAATCAGTGTTATTTAACTATCCATTTGAAAATAATACAAAAAAACTATATTATCTGAATTATTTGTTTTCTCAAAAACTTTGTATTAATTTGCTGTTTTTTTATCTTATTTGATATGTACGACTAAATTTATACATCAAATTAGCTTATGCCTCGTTTTGAAAGAACAAAAAACTATAACGTAAAATATGAGAGAATCCAGTTATATCGCAATCTATATCCGAGTTGTAATTTTTATAACCATGCACTCCTATCGAACTTGTAAACTATTTTAAATTATGCTAAAGTATTTCTTATTAATATTTCTGAATATTTATATATTTTTTCTTATCAAGAGAGATGGAGGGATTGGCCCTACGAAGTCTCAGCAACCAGTCTTAGGCATGGTGCTAATTCCAATTGGCGATATTCGCAAAAAGATGAGAAGACAGACTTCAGTAGCATTAGAGTCCTCTTCTACAAGTAGGGCTCTTTTTTTGTTTTTGAACTATCATCACGAGCGTAATGGAGCGGCGGCGACTACAGCGGAAAAACAGAGCATAGTAAAGGAAGCAGCTCGGTGCTCAAAGTAGGCGTTCGCCATGGTGTACCTCTTGCTGTTCGTATTGCATGATGGAATTGTTTCACCACTACTAATAAAGAAAGCAGGGATTTATCATGTCAAATGAACTTTTACAAGCATTACAACTATTAAAATCTAAACAATGGATCGACTTAACACACACATTCGGCCCTAACTCACCCCACTTCTTCATGTTTGAGGATGCAAAATTTGAAACGTTATTTACTCATGATGACGGCTTCCTCGCACAACAATTTACGTTTCCGGGGCAATATGGCACACATATCGACCCACCGATTCATTTCGTTCGGGATACTCGTTATTTAGACGAATTAGCATTAAAAGAACTTGTTCTTCCTCTTATTGTCATTGATAAATCCAAGGAAGCTGAAGCGAATCATGACTTCACATTAAGCGTACAAGATATTTTAGATTTCGAGGCGGAGCATGGAGAAATAGCAGCAGGGACGTTTGTTGCACTGCGTACAGATTGGAGTAAACGTTGGCCTGACAAGGATTTATTCAGTAATAAAGACAAAGATGGTCATAACCATATTCCAGGTTGGGGATTAGAAGCATTACAATTTTTATTTTCAAAACGGAAAATAAGTGCTATCGGCCACGAAACTTTTGACACGGATTCAGCGGCTGATTTTCGCAAAAATGGCAAGTTAGATGGCGAATACTTTGTATTAGATCAGGATACATATCAAATTGAATTAATGACCAACTTAGATAAGCTACCTACAAAAGGAGCTGTTATTTTTAATATTGTGGCAAAGCCAGAGAAAGCATCTGGTTTCCCTGTGCGCTCATTTGCTATTTTGCCTTAATTATAAACAATAAGGTCTGCTTCCAAATGAAGCAGACCTTTTTATTTCATCGTATTTCTTTTTTTAATTATTAAGTAAACAATAACCAGTAGGACTATAAACAGTAGTATTGCATACAGGCTGTATTGAGATAAATACAAGCCAACATAGCGCCATTTATTTCCTAATACTATCCCTAACGTAATGAAGGTAAATGTCCAGATGATAGCACCGGCATAGGCGTAGACAGCAAATTTTTTATAAGGATAATTGTTAATAGCAGCAATATAGGCTGTGATATGCCGTATACCTGGAATAAAGAAGCCAATTAGTAACAGCACAGGACCAATTTTATTAAATAATTTTCTAGTATAATCTATTTTTTGCGTAGTTATATGAATTTTAGGTCCATATTTTTGTAATAACGGTAAGCCAAAACGATAGCCTATATAATAGCTAAGTGTAATGCCCCCCGCAGCGCCCACAGCAGCACTTATTAATGTCGGAATATGTTCTAAGTTTTCACGATAAACACAGTATCCTATGTAAGTTAAAAAAATTTCGTCAGGAAGTGGCAACCCGACAATCCCTCCAACTAGTATCAGTATAATGCCAAAATACCCGTAATGTTCAATTAGAGATTGCACATGATGTACCATGATCTACCCCACCTAAAGCCTAAATTTTTCTATTAGTCCTTACATTAACATAAGCAACTTAAAGTCCATTTATTCTAAAATGATTTTTGCATAGATTTATTCATTATTACATGTATAGTAATATTGTACAATCTTTACAGTTTTATTTTTTGCTAAATTCAGTTATTTACTATGATTCCCTTTATCGTATTTACCTAAATCAGCTGCAGCTTTTGCAGTGCATAGTCAATGCCCTCTTCAGTCGATTTCAGCGTGATCATATCAGCTATATTTTTTAATGCTACGCTACCATTCCCCATTGCAACCCCATATCCAACTTGCTTGAACATCTCAATATCATTATCCCCATCACCAAAAGCAACTGCCTCTTCGGGCCGCAGCTTTAAATGCTTCAGTACGGCTTTAACCGCAATGGATTTTGATACTTCCACTTGTAAAACATTTGTAATCATTGGATGCCATCTTTCAAACTTTAAATGAGGAAATTGTGTAATGTACTTTTTCTCGTCCTGGTTATTTACATATAAACACATTAAATAAACTTGTTTATTTAAAATATTATCATCAATTGGAGGATATTCAGCTATAGATAATGTCTCTTTCATAGCCTGTAGTGTTGCAGGATGATGCACTCCATTCATTGATAATTGATTGGTGAAAAATGACAAGCTATTATAATTGTCATCAGCAAATGCTTTTACACTTTTTACTATATCTTGTGCGATAGTACTAGCATAAATTATTTGGTCCCCATGTTGAACATACGCACCATTCGCCGTAATAAATGTTTCAATACCTAATTCTTGCAAAGTGTGGCACATAGAAAACGGACGCCCCGTCGCAGCTACTAATCGAATGCCTTTATTTTTTAGTTTTTGTAGTGCCTTTTTTGTACTACTTTCAATACAACCATCCTCATAATTAATGAGCGTGCCATCGACATCAAAAAATATAATTTTACAGTCCATTCAATTATAAGCTCCTTTTAGGAAAATATAGGTATCACCCCTTTTTATTGTACTTGATAAATAATAATATTTCTTTCTTGCATTAGCATATTATTGAATAGTAAAAAAATCCTACATATATTATAATAAACCTACTTATAAATTTTCTTAAAAAGAGGGTTCTAGGTCTGTCAGATGTAATTTAATAAAGTAGATTTAAATTATTTAACTTTTACATATAAACCACCGATAAATACTATTGCCAGTATATTTAAGCAAACATTTACCGTCGATAAGGCGTAAACTAAAAACATAGAATAGCTAAAATAGTAAATTTCCATTACATATATTGAACGAGTGTTTTCACTATTTAAATAGAACTAAAGAAATGTAAAAAAACTCGATGCAAAGGAGTTGGTTCATATGGGTTTTAATATTTACTACTACGAAAGTAATGTGGATTGTAAATTTTGCAAAAAACAATATACAACCTATAAGGTACGTCCGAATCGTTTTAAAGTAGTCGAAGAGCAATCTGATTTTATGCCTGTTTACGAAGGCTTAAATCCACTGCTGTATGAAGTTGCCGTATGCCCGCATTGCGGATATGCCTACCATAAATCGATGACACGAACGTACGGACCTTTTATGCTACTAATCGACGAACTGTATATTAAAGAACTCCAAAAACCTATGAACATCTGCCAGGAACGGACTATTGATGATGCCATTGTTAGCTACAAATTAGCCTATCTCGTCGCAAAAGCTTCTATGGAAGAGGCGCTTTTAATGGCTAATATCGCACTAAAAATAGCTTGGCTGTATCGTTTAAAAAATGAAAGTGAAGCGGAAATTCACTATTTACAAGCAGCCAGAGATTTTTATAGTAAATCTTTTGCTTCTAATCAAGAGGGTAGTGAACGTATTCAATACTTACATGCTGAATTAAGTCTTCGCCTCGGCGATATTGTAGAAGCAAAAAAAGGCTTCTCACGCTTGATTGCTGATCGTAGTGTTTCAAATAAATATCGCAAATTAGCACGTACTCGTTGGGAAAACTATAAATATGACGAGCACCCGCAAAATGTCGCTGACAATACACATGAAATTATTAAATAGTTGGGAAGGGAGAGGAAACGCATGCTGCTGTCCGGGAAGAAAATAGATGCACGAGAAGAAGATATTTTCTCAGAATTACATCATTTTTTACTAAGGAAAAATCATCGTCACTTAACGAATGATGAAATTGTTGCATTAACAGGCATTTCATCGGACTTACTTTATAAATGGGTGAAGACAGGGAAATTAAAAACTTCAATCTTCCCTAATCTTGGTGCACCATGTGAACGATGCGGTAAAATTACACAAGCGAAAATTTGTGTAAACTGTGCTTCATCCATTGTTAACACCTTACAGCAAGAAGAAAAGGATCAAGCATGGTTTAATAAAATCCAGCGCCAAAATCCAAGAGCTAGCGCATACCATTACAAGTAAAATAGCAAGAATCTACTTACTTTGCAGCGGCAGGACTGCATTGACGTAGATTCTTTTTTTATGAAATCACTTTGCTTTTTTAACGATTTCTATCATAATTTTCGTTACATAGTCTTCTTCACGATTTTTGATGACAGCATCGTAAATGTATTCTTCATATGCATACTGCCCTAGCTCATAGCCATTTTTCTCCATAACCTTAAATAGTCGTTCATATGTTTGTCCAAGTGTTGTGGATAAACCAATATGGTAGCCAATAATAAAGTCCCCTTCAATCGCCTTGAAATACGGATGCCCTTCTTGCGGATGCGGCTGCTCCATATATAAGTAACAATAATTATCATAGTTACCAACTAAAACTTGCTCCCGTTTAGTGATACCGCCAATTGGATAGCCAGTATCAAGCTGGGAGCGGTCCAATTCATCGATAAAGTCCGACACTGCTTTCACAAACTGTTCTTCTGTGGAATCTTCAATATTTCTGCTTAAATATAATGTTTCTTCCGGGAAATGCCCAATCGTAATACTGTCAAAATCTATATGCAACGCTTCTTCTGTTGTATCAATTTTTGCCTCAATAATACTTTCAATCATTTCGAGCTCTTGCCGTTTTTTCGCTACAAGTTCCTTTTGCTGATGCATCAATTCTAGAAAATTTTCTGGAGATTTATTGGCCATATACTTTTGAATTTCTTTTAAAGACATACCGACCGTCTTTAATAATTCAATCACGCTAAAAAAATCATATTGAGCGATGGAATAATAACGATAATCTTTACTATCTTTCATAATTGGCGATAATAGACCAATTTGGTCATAGTAAATAAGTGTTTGTTTATTAACCTTACAAAGCTTGGCAAATTCCCCTGTTGTAAAATATTTTACGTTTTTATTAAGCATTTTAAGTTTCCTTCCTTGACTATATAGTTACTATATACTTTAGATTGTAACTATTCACAATAAATTAAGAAAGGTTTTGACATTATGTTCACGGAAATACGTGACATCACAGCTTTAAACAAAGAAGAAGTATTAGCATTACACATCGCTGATAATCAGCAGAACTTTATTGAAACGACGCAACAATGCCTGGACGAGGCCGAAAGCGATCAGCGCTTTATTCCTGTTGGTTTGTATAAGGAAGGTAGCGCGGTTGGCTTTGCAATGTACGGTGTGTTTCCACATGAAGATGGCACACAACGCGTTTGGTTAGACCGCTATTTCATCGATGAGCGTTATCAGCATCAAGGGCTCGGAAAGTATTTTTTACAGCAACTTATTAAGTTTTTACAAGTAAAATACAATTGCAAAGAAATATTTTTAAGTGTCTATGATGACAATGTGGTAGCCATTCAGCTCTATCAAAAATTTGGATTCGTCTTTAACGGTGAACTAGATGAAAAGGGCGAAAAGGTGATGGTAAGAGAGGTTTTTGCTCATGACAACCATTAATCCAATTGAAACAAGACCGTTAAAGCCATTGTTTCTGTCGTACTTATTTCCAGCGATGATTGGTATGCTATTGATGTCAGTCAACATTTTAGTCGATGGTATTTTTGTCAGTCACGGGGTTGGCCCTACCGCACTTGCAGGTGTTAATATTGCTGTCCCGATATTCTCCATTTTGTTATCCATTTCTTTATGGATTGGTATGGGGGGTGCGACATTGTACTCCATTTCACTTGGGGAAGGCAACAAAAAACGAGCACATCAGCTCTTTACACTGTCGTTTGCAACGATGCTTGCAGTCGTTTTAACTTTAGTGATAATTCTTTTATTAAACTTAAAGGACATTGCCTATATTTTTGGGGCAAGTGATGTGACTTATCCTTATGTGCAAGAATACTTGCATGTCATTTTGTTATTTGGTGTCTTTTACACTATTGAAAACCTTTTGAGTATTTTTATCCGCAATGATGGCAATCCAAAGCTTGCTATGATGGGTTTAATCATAACATCTATTTTAAATATCATATTAAACTACGTATTTATTTTCATGCTCCATTACGGCGTAAAAGGGTGTGCATTAGCGACAGCCCTCTCTACAATTATCGGCATGTCGGTGCTATGTCTCCATTTCTTCCGAAAGCAATCTGAATTAAAGTTTGTTTCTTCGTTCTTTAGCTTATCCGATTTAAAGAAAATATTTGCCATTGGTTTACCGAGCTTTATCGTAGAAGCTTCCTTGGCGATCATCGTGATTTTATATAATGTGTCGTTTTTGCATTATTTAGGTGCAAACGGCGTTACGGCCTATGCAATGGTGAACTATATTCATACGGTATTATTAACTGTGTTTTTAGGCATTGGCATGGCCTTACAGCCTCTCGTCAGTTATCACCATGGCGCCAGATTAAAAAAACGTTTGCTAGAGCTTTTGAAAATTGGCTTAGCAACTGCTTTGATACTTGGTTTATGTATTGCTATTATTGCTATGCTTTTCCCTTCCCAATTAATGGCGTTATTCGGCGAAAGTGAAGTGGCCATTCTTAATATGGCAACGCATGGTTTTGTCCAATTTGCGATTGGCTATGTTTTCTTAGGGATGAATATGGTACTTGCGGAATTTTTCCAATCGATTGAAAAGATTCGTCTTGCAACAACTATTATGTTACTACGCAGTATCATTTTATTTATTCCAGCGCTTTTATTGTTACCTAAATTACTTGGTGCACAGGCAATTTGGTGGACTTTCCCCGTTGCAGAAGGCATTACCGCATTGCTCATTTTCTTATATATTAAAAGAAATCCACGTGCGGTTTATGCAAATTAAGCGACGTTGATTTCCGCTACGGTTAGCTCGCTTTCCGCGGGCGTGGCTTAAGCCTCCTCCTCCGCTACGCTACGTGCGGGGTCTTAAGGCGCACGCTTTCCCGCAGGAGTCGAGCTAACCTACGCTACAATCAACTAAACCTCTTTCATTAACAGGCAAGTGCTGAATTTGACTTCACAAAAAAAAACTTGAAGCCCGCTTGCTAAAAAAGATTCCGGAAAGGACCTCAAACGGATTCTTGCTAATATCAAAAAAGGAAGCATACGCATTACGCGCTGCTTCCTTTTGTTAATTTACTTTGTTTCTTTTATCGCGACCGCTTGTTGTGATTCTCCATCAGAGGAGGTAACTCCTAGAACATCGAGCAGGAACATAAATAACGGAATCCCGATAATAAGTCCCCAAACGCCAAGAAATTGCTCAGAGAAAAGAATGACGATAAACGTATAAAAAATCGGTAAATTTGTTTTAGCAGACATTAACTTTGGATTTAAGAAATATGCCTCAATCCCATGTAGTACCACTACAATAATAAGAATGTAGACAATGTACATAGGGCCACCAATGCTATAAGCAATAATGCTAAGAGGGAATAATGAAATAATTACCCCTGCTACTGGAATTAACCCAAGGATGAACAGCATTATTCCAAGTGCAATTAAATGCGGGAAGCCCATAATTGAGAGTGCTATAACAGATAAAATACAGTTTACAGCTGCAATAATAAATTGCGCTTCAATAACTTTACCGAAAGAACGAATAAATATTTTAGAGAAATATGTTAACTCATCATAAAGCGGACCAATCTTGCTATCTTTAAATTTTGCAGTAAATTCAATTATTCGCTTCTTCTCAAGAAGAATAAACAAACTCAAAATAAGTGCGATGAAAACGTGCAAAATCACTTTACCAATGTTCGTTAAATTTTTAAGGGTAATATCCACACCTTGTTCCAAATATTTACCGAGTTCAATTTTCTCAAATGTCGGCGCTAAATATCTCGCAATCTCGTTATCGTTTGGATTGAGATTAAAAGCAGCTATCAAATCAAATAACTGGGTAATCTGTTGGGTCACAATCGGCAAATACTTATAAATAACGGCTATAATTCCAGCTACAAGCAGGAGGTATAGCGCAACAATAATCGCTTTTTCATTGATTGGTGCAATTTTTCTAAACTCTTTCGTCGCCTTCGTAGAGAGCTCATTCATTAAGTAGGTCATAATGAAAGTGAGAAGAATAAGGTTAATCATACTGCGCATTAAATATAGGGCAATAGCAATTCCGACTAGAATAATAAAACGTTTAAATCCGTTACTTCGAAAAAAATTACTCATGCATTCACTCCTTCCACAAAACGGCTTCGCTTCAACTGTCGACTTACAAAATACAATACTATTAAGCAAGTAGACAAAATATTAGTAATCAATATAGATAATTTTCATATCATTATTTGAGCTGAGGGATACATCCATCAATATCCCTAATTAAAAGGAGTAATTCCATTTTTAAGTAGTTTTTTTCCTCTTATCAAATTAGAATGAAAGACAATACTATTAATCATTGTGTATTGAAAGCTACATCAGCGTTATAGCCAGCATTTTTATTCTATTATAACCTTATAAACACGTATATCCAAAGTAACTTCTTTTATAAAATGCATTAAATTCAGGCTTTTATGTTAATTTTCGTACATATTTTAGAAGTTTAGCAAAAATTCAATAGATAAGGATGGATTAAATGAAAATCTCAAGAAACCCACAGGAAGTTCACTCACCCGTTGCGCCTTACGTACATCATATCGAAATAACTGGACCTCATAAGTGGCTCACATTATCAGGTCAAATAGGAATGACAGTAGATGGCACTGTGCCTGAAGAACCAATTGCCCAACTGAAAATAGCATTAGATAATATTAAAAAAAATTTAGAGTGTGCTAGCATGACTGTTAATGATATAACAAAAGTTGTTTTTTACTTAGTAGGGGATTTTGAGTCCACTGAAAGAAAGAAAGTGATGAATGACTTTTTTGGTGATCACTTGCCTTGTATGACGATGTTGTATGTAGTAGCACTTGCTACTCCTACATTAAAAGTGGAAATCGATGCTTGGGCATGTCAGGAAATATTATAATTTGAGGGTACTGGCTGTAAAGCATGTGACCTATGTATTTCAATACTTATGAATGAGGTTCTACTGCTTAGTGCCCTCATTCATAAGCATGTCAGTTTTCCTATTTTGGACGTGCTATCTCAAAAATATCGCCAATTGTTGCGTAACTGGATCCAGCTAATCTACTTACAGCCTTTAAAGCACTTGAGTCTATTCGACCTTCTTGATAAACCGCTTCATCTAGATGAAATTGTACAACTTCACCGATAAACAAATCACCTGTCTGTTCCTCACCATTTTTTAAAGGTATCGTCTGGATTAAGCGACATTCCATGCGGACCTTCGCCTCCATAATACCAGGAACGTTAATGCGATTACTGTCAATAACTGTAAAACCAACTTTTTCAACTTCACTTTCTGTAGCAGCTAAAGAAGCGGCTGTTTCATTAACCTGGCTTACATTATCTTCATCTACAATATGCACAACAAATTGTCCTTGATACTGAATATGACGAGCCGTATCTTTTAAGGACCCCGCCGATCGCTGAATGGCTAAAGAAAGCATTGGCGGGTTGGATGATACGATATTAAAATAACTAAATGGTGCACCATTGACCACACCGTGCTCCGACTTTGTTGTCACAAAAGCAATCGGCCGAGGAATAATACTACCCGTTAATAATTTATAGTTTTCACGCTCTGTATTATTTTTAGGATCAATCGAAATCAAATGATTCCTCCCCCTTTTATCAATCCAATGAACGAACTTTAATTGGGATTAATGTACTTTCTAACTGTTCTCGATGTGGTTCAAACTGCAACGGTAACATTAATTGACTACCCATTGTATCAAGGGTTTCATCATGCGCAAATCCAGGTGGGTCTGTCGCAATCTCAAATAAAATTTCACCCGCTTCACGGAAATAGATGGCGTTAAAATAATTTCGATCTTTCACTTCTGTAACATGTTGCCCATGATTCATAACATACTCTTGCCACTCTAAGTGATCCGCATTATCTTTTGCTCGCCACGCAATATGATGGACTGTGCCGACACCCATTTGTCCACGTATACCAGGTACAGTTTTTAAATCAATAATATTTCCGATATCAGCACTGGATATAAAGCGAGTATATTCGCCTTCTGTCGCTATTTTTTCAAGCCCCATTACTTCTGTTAGTACTTTTTCAGTTTCTTGTGGACGACTTGAATAAAGTGTTGCGCCACCAAAACCTTTAATAGCAACCTCTGGTGTAACATCACCAAATGTCCAGTTATTTAAATCACCTTGCGCACGTGCAACTAATTCGATATGAAGTCCATGCGGATCATCCAATTGAACGACTTGCTCACCAAAACGTTCAGCTTTTTTGAACGGGATAGAAAATTTCGCCAAACGATGAATCCAAAAAGGCAAAGCCCCCTCAGGAACAACATATGTTGTAACGCCTACTTGCCCATCACCGATACGTCCTTGATAAGCGTTTGCCCAAGGGAAGAATGTAATAATCGTACCAGGTTTCCCCGCATCATTGCCAAAATAAAGATGATAAGTGCCAGGGTCGTCAAAATTGACCGTTTGTTTTACTAAACGTAAACCTAAAACACCTGCATAAAAATCGATATTTTCTTGTGGGTGCCCTACAATGGCTGTAATATGATGAATACCTTCTGTATGTTTGCTCATGTGACTATTCTCCTTCGTAATTAATGACATGTTTTCTCATGCTTAGATTTTCTTATTTTGTACAACTTCAAACTGCTCCATAAAGACTTTGTTAATTATCTCGAATTAATATATCTTGAATTCGAGATAATTATAACACGTTAATTTTAATTTCGTCAATCACTCTGCTAGAAAGTATTTTTTGCATAAAAAAGCAGAGCTGTAATCCCTCACAGCTCCGCAATTATATAAGTATGAAACGTTATTGACCATAACCATGTTCTGAAGCGGCTGCATCTGCCTTCGTAGCATGAATCGTACCGAAAGGATGGTTAGGAGGTGCATAAATCGAATACAGCTTTAACGGTGTATTTCCCGTATTCGTTAAGTTGTGCCATGTACCAGCAGGTATGGCAATGGCATAATCATCATACACATTCCGACTAAAGCTTAAATTCTCTTTACTGCTACCCATCTGCGTGACCCCTTGCCCTTGTTCAATATATAAAAACTGATCAACATGTGGATGCACTTCTAAACCGATATCTTCTCCAACATTCAAGCTCATTAATGTAATTTGCAAATGGTTTCCTGTCCAAATAGCAGTGCGGTACGTATTATTAAGCTTAGCTGCCTGCTCCATGTTGACAACAAAAGGTTGTGTACCAAAATCGCTAGTCATTTGATTGTTATAACCGTAACCAGCTTGATTAGGAGGTACTACCGCTTGAGGTACAGGCATTTGAATTGGCTGATTGCCATAGCTATACATTGGCGTATTTACATAATAAGGAACATAGTACATTTTCTCAATCCTCTCACAGATTATAAAATTATCCTATGCAACTTAATGTCGGAATGTACCCAATTACAATGAGCTCATTTTACACGATATATTCTATTTATAATTATGCGAGTGTCTCTGTTGTTGCGGTAATGAACCTATTTGTTACTAGTTTGCTGACATCAAACGAACTTATATAACTTTACGTTGTCATTTTGGGGCATGATATACAATAATCATGTTCTTCTTGAGAGGTTAAATAATAATAGCAGCAGGTCTTTCGTAATCTAATCGGTTCGTCGGTACTTTTTGTCTTGACCTTTTGAGTATTATATTGTGTTAAAGGATTTTTACGCTCGCCAAAAATTGCTCCTGGAGCTTCTTCTATAATGTAGTGATAATCATCTTCTAAAAAAGCTATTTCCTTTTCGCTTGCCCCTTGTCGAAATTGGATTTCATAAAACCAATGCAAATACATAGCCGCATGTTCCCATAGTACAGCTTTCGACACTTTAGCAGTAGCCGATAGAGCCATCCAAACTTTAGCGATATTTTCAGCGAAGATGTAATGAAGTAGTTGATCTCGCCATTTTTCTCTGTTGCTTGTTGGCAAAGATACTAGTGCATCGACCAATCCTATGCGTGGAAGCCATAAATCTTCTTGGTAACTTGATTCCACACGTGCATTGTCAATCGACACATCCAACCCTTTCTGTAGCCGTGACATGGCAAATAACGGGGCTGCCATCGTCAAAACACAATAGCGCTTGCCAAATAAAGATGCGGTAGCTAATAAAGAAGTCGAATTGAAAATAGGCGAAATAGTTTGTAAATACAGATGGCATTGCTCACCGCAAAGTAAATCTTTTGATTGGATTGAATAAGGTGAAGGTGGCAAATCTGTTTCTGTAAAGCGATAATTCTCTGTCAAAATTGCTATTTCTGAGGGTGTTAATCGTCTATTTTGTTGTACATGTAACATTAAAATCCCTCCCGCTCAGGCTCTAAGACAACACTTTATCCCCTTTCCATGCGGTACACATAAAGGTGTGCCAAATAAAGGATCATTCATAATTGTGCAACCCATTCCAAATACATCCCTCACCAAATCAATTGTTACAATATCTTCTGGCTTACCTTGTGCATAAATTTTTTTATCGCGCAGCGCCACAATATGATGTGCATAACGACAAGCTAAATTTAAATCATGCAAAACCATCACGACAGTCCGATTTTCCCTATTATTTAAATCAAATAGTAAATCTAAAATTTCTACTTGGTGCGCCATATCTAAATAAGTAGTTGGCTCGTCTAATAAAATCAAATCTGTATTTTGTGCTAATGTCATCGCAATCCAAGCACGCTGTCGCTGTCCGCCCGACAATGCATTGACGGGGCTATTTGCAAATGGAGTCATCTGCGTCGCTTCTAATGCGTCATTTACGATTTGTTCATCCTCAGTGGACCATTGCTTCATCCAACTTTGGTGTGGATACCTGCCTTGTTTAACTAGTTGTAAAACGGTTAACCCTTCAGGTGCTATCGGTCCCTGTGGTAGTATTGCTAAGCGTTTGGCAACTGATTTTGTAGATAAATCCCGAATTTTTTCTCCTTCCAATAATACATGGCCATCCGTTGGTTTTATTAAGCGTGCAAATGTACGCAATAATGTTGATTTACCACAACCATTCGCACCTACTAAAACTGTTATTTTCCCTTTTGGTACTTGTAAATGTAAATCTTCAAGAATATTGGTATTACCATAACTCACCGTTAATGCATCTGCTTCTAATATATGATTCAAAATAGCTACACCTACTTTCTCATATTGTACAGTTTAGCGCCCTATGTATTGCGCTTGTTATTACATCATTGATTTCTTGTACGGAACAGTAAGTAAATAAAAAATGGGGCACCAATCGCTGCTGTAAACACACCTGCAGGTAAATCTTTTGGTAAAAATGCTGTCCGACCAATAATATCTGCCAAAATGACAATAATAGCTCCAACCATTGATGAAATGGGAATTAGCGCTGCAAATGATCGTCCCACTAGCATTCTACTAATATGGGGAGCTACTAATCCAACAAAGGCGATGCCTCCTACAAATGCTACGGCAGTGCCAGCTAACATGACACTGATTAACAGGAATATTAATCGGAAAATTTGTACCTTCACGCCTACCCCTAATGCAATATCATCACCTAATTCCTTCACATTAATAACTCTTGCAATAATAAAGGTGATCAAACTCAAAATGACAACCCAAGGTAGCAATAAATAAACATCCTGCATATTGGCACCATACAAGCTACCTGTAAGCCATATATAAGCTCTTGAAGTACGAACTTCTTCCCCCATAACAATTAGCATCGTCACAATCCCTTTTGCAAATGCTGAAATACCGATTCCAATTAACACCATACGAATAGGTGTGACGCCTTTTTTCCAAGACAATAAATAGATAATTGTTGATACGACGCCCGCCCCTATAATAGCTGCTAAGGGTAAAAAATGAATACTCACAGTCGCATAAGCAAGAAATAGTAGCGCACCTACTGATGCTCCACTAGTTACGCCAATAATATCCGGTGCAGCTAAAGGATTTCTAATAATGCCCTGTAATATTAATCCCGATACAGCAAGTGCCATGCCAACTAACGCCGCAAGTAAAACTCTCGGGAGGCGTAATGTTTGGATTGTAAATAAATATTCACCTGTACCATAGCCAAACAATTCTGTTAGGACTGTTACTGGAGATATAAAATCACTACCTACTGAAAGAGCTAGCAAAATCATGCCACTTAGCAAAATACAAAGGAGAATAATCATCAGCGCTACTTTTTTAGATAGTTGAAACGATACTTTATCCGATTTTGTTCGAACCGTTATATAATTATGCATTTTTTGCTAACCCCCTTCGTGCTATATAAATGAAGAAGGGTGCACCAATAAAAGCTGTCATAACACCAATCGGCATTTCTAACGGCATAATAACAAAGCGAGCTGCAATATCTGCTAACAATAACAATGTTGAACCGATTACTGCGCTAAACGGTATAATCCATCTGTAGTCTGTGCCCACTAACCCCATCGCCATATGCGGAACAATTAAACCGATAAACCCGATAGAACCAGCTACTGCTACAGACCCGCCAGCAAGTAAGACAACAATAATACCCATAACAACTTTCGTTAAAATGGTACGTTGCCCTAAGCCTTTTGCAATATCATCACCTGACTGCAAAATATTGATGGATCTACCCATAAAAAAGGCAAAGCTACCACCTAGAACAATGAACGGTAGTACAGGCAACAACATGTCGAGATTTCTTCCTGAAACAGAACCCGCTAACCAAAACAATACGCTTTGTATGCCTTGTTCATCGATTACTAATAAACCTTGTGTAAAAGATATAAACAATGCCGAAATGGCTGCACCAGCTAGCACTATTTTGATAGGTGTCAGACCATCTCTTCCTAATGAACCTAAAAAAAATACGAGCACTCCCGCAATACCTGCTCCTAAAAAGGCAACCCACATATAATGGATAAGCGAGTCCATAGAAAAAAAGGTAATGGCACATACAATAAAAAATAATGCGCCTGCGTTAACACCTAAAATATCTGGAGCAGCTAAAGGATTTCTCGTCAAAGCCCGCATTAGAGCTCCTGCTATAGCTAGACTTGCTCCAACTACAGTGGCAACAACAGCTCTTGTAAAACGAGATGTTCGAATAATAACATGCTCTGAATTGGATGCATCATAATTGAAAAAGGCATCGTACACTAATTGAAGTGGAATAGACGTTTGACCAAGAGCTACGCTTAAAATAAATGCTACAATCAGCAACACACAACAAATAATCAAAACACTTCTTTTCATTGAGGTACTGGTAAGCAAATTTTGCATTGCACTCCTACTTTCTTATCCATATTTCTAGTTTCCTTTAACAACTGCTACTACCCCTAGGGGGAAGTGGCTGTTAGAAATGAAGGGACTCATACACTGAGCCCCCATTTGATTCAAAAGAGATGACTGCCATTCTACGCTAGGTAATGAACAGTCGCTTATTTTTCTAGCTCAAATCTGTCATAAATATCATCCAACATAATATGTGCACTTAAAATCCCACCCGCAAAATTCCAGTACACTTCTTCAACTCGGTATACTTGATCATTTTTAACAGCATCAAGCTCTTTCCATAATGGATGGCTTGTCCATTCTTCCATTGTCTTTTTCGTCGCTTCATCATCGATATAGAACATATAGATAACATCCGCATCCATTTGCGGAATACTTTCTTTATCTGTAAATCTTAAGACGATTGGCAGTGGATCTTCTGTAATATTTTTCGGCCCTTTAAAGCCAAGCTCTGTTAATATTTCACCAGCATAACCTGCTGGATAAACACGTGCATGGTCAGCTCTAAAATTGACAACTGAAGCACTAATTGGCCATTTGTCGCCTAACTTATCTTTAATTTTTGTTTGGAAATCTGCTATACGACTTTCCCATTCTCCAAGCAATTCTTTTGCTTTATCTTCTTTATGAGCCGCTTCACCAATTAAATTGATTGTGCCTTTAAAGTCAAATACATCTTGATGCACAACAGTCGGTGCAATTTGCGATAATTGTTCATAAATTTCCTCATGACGGTTTTTCGATGCAATAATTAAATCTGGTTGAAGCTTAGCAATCTCTTCAAGGTTAGGCTGTGTTTCCTCCCCTAAAAGAGGGACACCTTCCAAGTCTTTTTGTAAATAATCATAATATGGCGTATCTGCCCAAGATTCTACAACCCCTACAGGCTTTATGCCCATTGCCACCGCCACATCTGTCGCACCTTGGTAAAGCGTTACAATCTTTGTAGGAATGCCCTCAATTGTTGTTGTCCCCAATGAGTGTGTGACTTCTCGGCTACTATGTTCTTCAGTGCTGCTATTGTCAGCACTAGATTCTTGCGTTGTATTATTGTCATCGGTATTAGAAGCTTCCTTAGTTTCCTTATTTCCGCATCCTACTAGCACCAATGCGAATATTAACACTAAAAACATGACCATCTTTTTAAAACTTAATAATTTAACAGAATTCAATTTATTTTCCTCCTATCAAAAAATTATATAGTCGATAATGATAATCATTATCATTATAATTTTGTAAAGAAGGAATTACAATATCTATTTTTAGATTATTTAGGATGTAAAAATATTGTAAATAAAACTAAATAAAATAAGCAGTTGAAGAAAGGTTTCTCCAAATGCTTTTTATGTTCCAAAAAGCTGAACAAAATAAATAATGAAATATATCGGAAGAGCAATGGACGTCAGTAAATACATTAACATTTCGCCTTTCGTTAGCTTTCTTTTCCATTTTGTTAATTTAAGTTGTCTACGATAAATAAAACTTGAAAGCACTATTATTAAAAAAGCTACATCTCTTACGTTGTCTATAAAAAGATGCATATCCTCCTCTCCTTTCATGTAGCAAAAGGTTCTCTAATATAGTAAATGATTAAATAACTCTAAATAGACGCTAGTTACTTTATATTTCTTATTTCCCAAAAATACTATTTTCCGGGAAATAAAAAATAATCTTTTGCGGCTACTTTATACGCAAAAGACTATTTTTTCGTTAAATATGTAAAACCATTAAATCTTCATCACAATATTGCCCATTAAATTTAAGAGCATTTCGTTCTACACCATACAACTCAAAGCCTAATGACTTGTATAACTGTTTGGCTGAACTATTATTAGAGACAACTGTTAACTTAATTTGCTCCAAACCTTCACAATTTTTCGCCCTCTTAATTAGTTCCTTCATAAGTAATTTTCCTAATCCCTGCCCTCTTCCTTCAGGTGCTACATACATGCCGAAAATGCTTCCTTTATGACTTGTTTTAAGGCTGTTGTCACGCATAAAAGTAACTATTCCTACTAAAGAACCGTCGTCGTGAAAAGCACCAAGCACAAATTTATCATTAGTTGGTTCTAATCGTGTTGCAACTGTTTCTAACAAAAAGTTTACTTCACGTTCATAAGTTGAACCAAATGCTTGTGGATCATTTTTTAATGCAGATAATCTTACTTCCTGATATAACTGAGCATCTGATGGTTGTAAAATACGTATTGCCATTCTATCATCCCCTTACTTCGTTATTTTAAAAAACAAATTGTTTAACAGTGGTTTCTCCTGTGTCCATATTTTTGATAATATAGTGATTTTGCCTAACCTCTTCCTCTCCTAGCACAATCACAAACGGGATATTCTCACGATTCGCTTTATCCATTGCTTTTCTCACTTTTTTGCCACTTAGCTCGACTTCAACACGATAGTCTTTTCGTAAAGCCCTCGCTAATACAAGCGATTCTGCTACTGTATTGATTGGGATAATATAAACATCAACCAATGTTGCTGTATCCTTTTGTTGAGCTAACATCATAGCTGTAAAAATAACATCTAACCCAAATGATATGCCGACAGTGGCAAACGTATCTGACCCACCTAATAATCCACCAATTGCATTGTCATAGCGTCCTCCACTACCAATACTTGATGTGATGCGACCATCGCGTACAAACATTTCATAAATCGTGCCTGTATAAATTTCCAGCCCGCGAGCGAGCAATGGATTAAATAGACAATTTGCCGTAATGCCTAATGTACTTAAATAACGTTCTAGTTCTTGCATTTCAGCTAATCCTTCTTGAATGACAGGTTCCTCATATTGAGCAAAAAATTCAAGCGTATTTTTACGATGATCTTGCAAGAAATTTTCAATTTTTGTGATGACCGTTGTCTCTAAACCAAGTTCGATTAATTCCCCTAAAACTGCGCTATTGCCCACTTTTTCTATTTTATCTAAAATTAAAATAACTCGGCTTTGATCATCGGCACTGACACCGAAAAATCCAAGTAAGCCAACTAGTAACTTACGGTTGTTATAGTGAATGACCACATCCTGCTCCAACTTATCAAAAGCATCTAATGCCATCATCATTAATTCGGCCTCTGCTGCTTGTGAATCAACCCCTACGATATCGACGTCACATTGTGTAAACTCGCGAAATCTGCCCGCTTTAATCGGGCCATCTCGAAACACTTTGCCAATTTCATAACGTTTAAACGGCATAGGTAATGTCGGATTCATCGCAATGACTTTTGCAAATGGAATCGTTAAATCATAACGTAGTGCTAAATCACGTTGTCCTCGATCTGATAGCTGATACATTTCTTGTAAAATTTCCGCACCCCCTGCGTATTTAGATGCCATTAAACTCGTATAGTTTAAGATTGGTGTTTCGAGAGGTTTACAACCGTATGCAATAAACGTATCTTCCAACGTACGGCGAATTTTCCGACGAATCAGCTCTTGCTCCGGTAAATAATCTTGGGTTCCTCGTACATTTTGATAATCCATTTTCTTCATCTTTTTCACTCCTTCGTTTTTTAGAAAATAAAAAAACCGTATGAACATAAGCTCCAATTTCGGCTTAGTTATACGATTTCATGAGAAATAGTCTTCCTATTCATTATTAAAAAATTAATAAAGATAGCAAGACTATTGGCTATGATGATGTGTAGTTGCAGATATTAGACGATTGAGTATCGACATAGACTCTCCCCCATTCAATTATTCGTTACTTTAAACCATAACAATATTTTTGTCAATTCATTATTTTCTAACAATAAAAATTAAAAGCAGTTAATCTGTAAAGACTAACTGCCGTTAATACTGATAATTTATAATAACTTTTGATATAGTTCAAAATTATTTAAACCATATTTGCCATATCCTAAATTGATTGTATCAATATACTGAAAACCGTACTTTTGATAAAGTTTGATTGCAGGTTTATTTTCTTCATAGACATCCAGGCGAATTGCCTTTAACTTCATGTCTTTACTATGTTGTATAACAAAGTCCATTAATTTTGTGCCAATCCCTTTTTTCAAATATGTAGGATGTACGGCAAAAGTATGAATAACCATTAATTCTTCATCCTCTAAATGCATAGGCCAATTTGCTTTAGCATACGCTGCTTCTTGCTCCTGTCTTAAAATAACAGTGCCCACAATATGATGACCATCTTTCATGACATATAAAGTGCCTTCTTCAATACCTTGTATGGCCGTTTCTTTTACTGGATAGACGCCCTTTTTCCATCCAGGGTAATTAATATGTGCCTCAAGATAATCATTTAAATCATTATATAAAGCTTCAAGTTCTTCTATATTACATACCGTTCCCTTTTCAATATGCATAATTTCCTCCTTGTCTTACTAATTCATGCTATTAAGAAAAGTATACCTTAACGTCATTTGATTAGGTTGAACATTTCAGCACAGCGGGTATAGAGTTCTACAGCTAGAGACGGAAGATGCGGCACCGTCTAGTGGCTTTGTCAGTGAAAGTATGATTAGCGAAGGAGTCGTATTGCATGACCTATATGAATATTGGATTAAAATTATTTTTTGGGTTCATCGCTTTATTAATTGTCACGCGTTTGTTAGGCAAAAAGGAAATATCACAGCTTACTCCCTTTGACTTTATTTACTCCATTGTACTTGGAGGTATTTTGGAAGAAAGTATTTATGATGATAATATTACACCGCTTCATGTTTGGTTTGCGGTCAGCGTATGGGGAGTCATGCTATTTATCATTGAAATTTCCTCACAGCGCTTCGATAAATTTAGAGCTCTGCTGAAAGGAGAAACGTCCATTTTAATTAAGGATGGTCAATTCAATCTAAAGGAATTAGAAGCGAATCACTTAGAAATGGAGCAATTGCGCATTATGCTGCGCCAACAAGGGGTCTTCTCACTTCGAGAAGTTTGTGATTTGTACTTAGAGCCTGGTGGTACTGTCAGCTTAAAAAAATATGCTCAATTCGATACGGTCACACCAGCTATGCTGAATTTAAAGCCAGATGACGAGTCGATTAATTTCTTATTTGTTGATGATGGGGAAATTAATGAAGAAATTTTAAAATACACAGGCAAGTCGAAGGAATGGCTATATGACGCCCTGCAAAAGGAAGGATATACTTCTACTCATGATATTTTGTATGCGGAATGGTCAGAGACAGAAGGGTTTTACATTAAAACCTATTCATCTAATAGGGAGAATTTACGAAAAGAAAATTAGCATGACGCGTGATAAATTGTATTTGAAAATATGCCTATTTTCCTTTAGACTTAAATTTTATTTGCATTTTAGATAGGTTCATATAGAAGTCAACTATTGTTATATGAAAGATTTAAATGTAAGTTATATATAATTTAACTTAATGGAAGTATAGAGGAAACCTATGAGAAAAAAAGTTATTATGTCATTAATGTTAATGACCTTCCTTTCTGCTGTAGAAGGAACTATTATTAGTACAGCCATCCCCCGTATTACCAGTGATTTATCGGGCGTCGAACTTGTTAGTTGGGTCTATGCCATCTACATGCTTGCCACAGCTGTTTCGACTCCAATTTACGGGAAACTAGCAGATTTATTTGGTCGAAAAAAAGTTTTACTGATTGGGGCTACTATCTTTTTAGTCGGCTCTGCACTTTGCGGTGTCGTTACATCAATGGAGCAGCTTATTGTCTTTCGTGCCCTTCAAGGTCTAGGAGCTGGTGCTATTATGCCCATCACCATGACGATTATCGGTGACTTATATAGCGAAGTGAAAGACCGAGCAAAAGCACAGGGCTGGATTAGTGCCGTTTGGGGTATTTCAGGTGTAATTGGCCCACTAGTTGGTGGTTTTTTAGTAGATTCACTTTCTTGGCGCTACATCTTCTTTTTAAACGTACCATTTGGCATTATCGCTTGTTTAATGATCGTTATTTATTACAAAGAATCCGTTAAACCTGCAAAACACCATATTGATTATCTTGGAGCAACGGTGTTCTCATTAAGTGCCATTGCTCTACTATACGCCCTATTAACGGGTAGCAGTAAGAACAACTGGGGAGACATGTCCATTATTGGTTTGTTAATCTTTGCAGCTGTGTCATTTATTGTTTTCTTATTTATTGAGAAAAAATCGCCAGAACCACTAATTCCGCTAGCACTTTTTGCTAACCGTACATTATCTATTATTAATATCTTAACACTTATTTCAGGTGCTATGCTTATTAGTCTAACAATGTATTTGCCAATTTGGAGCCAAGGTGTATTAGGAAAAAATGCGACAGACGCAGGGCTTATTTTAATGCCACTTCCCGTTATGTGGACGGTTGGCACGATTTTCTCTAGCAAACTAGTAGGTCGCTTCAATACGAAACAAATTATTCTACTTGGTGTTTGCGTACTGTCAGTCGCAGCGTTTTCATTATTTACTTTGTCCATTACTTCACCGGCGTTCCTTATTTATGTTGGCGTTGGATTATTCGGACTAGGAATGGGTCTTGTTTCACCTATTTACATGGTAACAATTCAAACAGCTGTTTCCAATCAAACGCGCGGCACAGCAATCGGCTTAAATACATTTATCAATACATTTAGCCAAACATTAGGCGCCGCAGTTTTCGGTGCGCTTTTCAACACAATGATTCATGCACGAGGCATTCAAAACCTCGATCTTGTTTCTTCCGGTGGTCACGGCGGAGCAATAAAAGACGTCGTAACCGAGTCCCAAGAAGCATTAGCTGCAAGTGTCCATTTCATTTATATGGATACATTTATATTAGCCATCGTCACATTATTCATTGTGTGGTTCTTTTTAAAGCCATCCCCTCAAACGAGTGAGCTATAAAAAAATAATGCTTATTAAAAATAAGCTATGAAGGAAATTTTTCTTCATAGCTTATTTTTTTACGAGGAATCTCAACGTTTCTATTTATTCTAATAAACAAACAAAAATTAAAATCGTTTGATTAATAACAAACAAAATAATATAATGTTTATTATAAATTATTACATCGATACTAATTGTTCACTCAATATAAAGAAGTTTATTAGAACTGGCGGTTAGTCTTTTTAAACATTTTTGACCGATGAGAATCCAAGCCTAGGGCATTTCTCGGAGGAAAAAAACGGAACGAAAGTAAATGAGGCGTAAAAAATTTGGAATAATAATTGGAGGAGTACATGATTATGAATATCCTAAAAGTCAACGGAGTCGAATTAGCCTATGACCGTTTCGGTAACGGTAATGACGAGGCTATTATCCTAATTGCTGGGCTTGGAACTCAGATGATTCGATGGACGGATTCATTTTGTCGGATACTAGCAGCGCGGGGTTTTCACGTAATCCGCTTTGACAATCGAGACGTAGGTTACTCAACGCACTTTAGCCATTGCCCAACGCTGGATTTTAACGCACTGGCGACTGCTCTCATGTCAGGACAGATACCGGAAATCCCATACACACTCAATGACATGGCCAATGACGCGATTGGACTACTCGATGCCCTATCCATTGAACGTGCACATTTCATTGGCAGATCGATGGGCGGCATGATTGCCCAGATTGCAGCCAGTGAGTACCCTGAACGGGTTCTATCACTGACATCTTTTATGTCCAGTTCGGGTAATCCCGCCCTCCCGCAAACTGACCCGGATGTCATGGCCATGATGACCAAACCAGCGCCGAACCCATTTGACAATGAAGCAGGATTTTTGGCGCACAGCCTGTCATTTGCTAAACGTATCGCTGGCACAGGCTATCCATTTGAAGAAGATGCTTATCGGGCGCTTATTATGGAGGAAGCTCAGCGAGCATACGATCCAGGTAGTGTCGGAAGACAAATTGCTGCTATCGCTGTCTCTGGTGACCGTCGTCCGCTGTTGGGGACTATAAAAGTACCCACACTTGTCATCCATGGGGTGGACGATCCATTGTTCGTTCCAGTGTGTGGCGAGGACACGGCTTCTGCCATCCCGGGAGCTGAGCTAATGTTAGTGGACGGCATGGGGCATGACCTGCCACATCAATTGTACAAAGTAGTTGTGGATCGTATAGAGCAAATGGCTCGTCGCAATTGACACTGCCTAGATGAGGATTTTAATTAAATATAAAATTTACGAACTAAAAAAACAGAGTTACATTCTACGCATTTTGTAGATAAACTCTGTTTTTATATATTACTCATCGTTTGTTATTCTTGTATCTCTTCGTCGCTTTGATACTCCATAATATCACCCGGCTGACAATCTAAAGCTTTACATATTGCTTCTAATGTTGAAAAGCGAACCGCTTTTGCTTTGCCATTTTTCAATATCGAAAGATTCGCCATAGTGATACCAACCTTCTCCGAAAGCTCCGTTACGCTCATTTTTCGTTTTGCTAGCATTACATCAATATTAATAATAATTGCCATAGTATCCGCCTCAGACCGTCAAGTCATTTTCTAATTTTATGCTAATGACTTCTTGTAGAAGCCGTTGGAGAATAGCAGCAAAAACGGCGATAACGAACGAAGCAAAAACAATCATAAGGCCCAATAATCCAACAGGAGGATCAACTTTCCTCGCTATAAAGTAGAACAATGGTGAACCTACTATATAGATACTACTAATGATAATTGCGCAGTACTTAATGTTCTTTAACGCCTTTACAGATAAATCCGAGAACGGTGTTTTTGCATCAATGTACCGTAAAAGATTGAAAGTTTGATAGAGTGCAAAGTAAAAAGGCACAGCCGCTCCATACATCACGATGAATACAAGATATTTCATCGGCGCAATCGTCGGATACGATGTAGAGGCGAAATTCGCTACATGGGGCACTAAAAATATACATAGCGCAAGCACTGCCATTCCTGCCAGTGAAATAATGACCTTTAAAAAAGTGGTTGAACCTCGTTTATTATTCATAATAAGCACCTCAGTTAGTTAATGACACAATAAATTTACCACAACATTTATCGATTCACAATAAATATAGATTGTTTTTCGTTATTCCCACCGTTATATTAAGTGATAAAAATAAAAGAACATTTCCCAGATGGAGAAATGCTCTTACTTTAAACTGTTAATTTTTATGTGAAAAACGTTTGATAGAATTCTATTAAAATTTTTAACTAATTGCGCCATTTATATTACAGTTGAATTTTAATGTCACAATATGTGAAGAAATAATACCACCCTGTGAGAATTTCCCCCCTATATCAATAACATAATTAACTCCTCCATCCATTAGCGAACCTTCATATCCTAATTGTGTCCAACTTCCATCAGCGTTTGCTGCTTCTGAAGAAATAGAATGAAATGCTGAAAATAGTTGTCGTCCTCCTGGTGTATTAGTGTTTAATTGTGTGTCAAAAGAACCTTTAAACATAATGTCTGTTTCTTTTGAGCCAATCTGTAACTTTACTGTCTTTGGCACTATCATTGGATTATAGCGTTCGCTATTTTCTAAAATAACAATAGACATATTAGCTCTGTCCTTTGCCAGTTTTTCAAAGTCTTCTATTGCAATCCAATATTCATCTACAAAATTCGTTATAGGCTCCAACTCTAGTTCGAAGTCCATATCTTCACTATTTAGCTTCTCAATAATCGTTACATATTTTTGATAATATTCTTCTTTTTGTTCTTGCGTTAACTTTAAAGGAATCGGTGCTGCATCTTCTATCTTTGTTGTACTAGCCTCATTGTTTATAGCCCTTGATTGCTCTGTAATCGGCGATTCTGCTACTACTTTTTCTTGATCACTTTCATCATTATTGCAACCTGATAATGCAAATACCGCTAGAAAAATGCTTATGTATAAATATTTTTTCAACATTTTCACCTCATTTAACACCACCTTAAATTTCCCTTAATTATACCATAAATATGTATTATATTGGCTTTTAAATATTTAACCTCACTTAATAAATTGCACCTGTTTACACTATTTTCAGTAGTTAATTTAAGTACTTTGCTTCACTCGGCGATAGCAAAAAAACCATCTCGCCTTTAACAAGGTGAGATGGCTTGAATTAAACTTTAATACAAATTATTTATCTTTAATAGAGCTTCATCAAACGCAACAGCTCTCCAGCCTACTCCACTGTCACTGACTTCGCCAAGTTACGAGGCTTATCAACGTCACAACGACGGTGTAATGCTGCATAGTAGCTAATTAACTGTAATGGTACTACGGAAACAAGTGGTGTTAAGTATTCATTGACATGTGGGATGACTAAACGGTCGCCATCTTCGTCTACGCCAGCCATGGCGATAATGCATGGGTACGCTCCACGTGCTGCTACCTCTTTTACATTGCCGCGAATATTTAAGGCTACTGCTTCTTGTGTTACAAGGGCGAAAACTGGTGTACCTTCTTCAATTAAGGCAATTGTACCGTGTTTTAGTTCGCCACCTGCAAAACCTTCCGCTTGAATATATGAAATCTCTTTCAGTTTTAAAGCACCTTCAAGACTTACATAGAAGTCGATATTACGACCGATGAAGAAGGCATTGCGTGCAATTTTCAAATAGTCTTCTGCGATATCTTCTAATACATCTTTTGAATCGATAATTGTTTGAATACCGTTGGCTGCAATGGCTAGTTCTTGTTTTAAATCAAATTCTAAGCCTTTACCGCTTGCTTTGGCTGTTACATATGCTGTTACTGCAAGAACTGCCACCTGCGCTACGTATGCTTTTGTAGAAGCTACAGCGATTTCTGGGCCAGCATGCAATAATAGCGTATGGTCTGCTTCGCGTGATAGCGTTGAACCTGGTACGTTCGTAATTGTTAATGTTGGGTAGCCAAGCTCTTTAATTTTCACAAGTACTTGGCGGCTATCTGCTGTTTCACCTGATTGAGTAATAAAGATGAATAACGGCTTTTCTGATAGTAATGGCATATTGTAGCCAAACTCACTTGAAATATGCACTTCAACAGGAATGCCTGCCATTTTCTCAAAGTATTGTTTACCGATTAAGCCTGCATGATAGCTTGTGCCGGCCGCGATAATGTATAGACGATCAGCAGCTTGCACTGCTTGTAAAATATCCTTATCAATTGTTAATTCGCCATTGTCGCCTTCATATGCTTGAATGATTTTACGAATAACTGTTGGCTGTTCATCCATTTCTTTTAACATATAGTGAGGGTACGTACCTTTTTCAATATCGCTCATATCAAGCTCTGCTGTGTACGGTGCACGCTCTACTACTGTGCCATCTAATTTTGTAATTTCCACACTGCCTTTGTGCACGATAACGACTTCTTTATCGTGTAATTCCACAAATTGATCTGTTACTTGTAGCATCGCCATTGCATCTGACGCTACTACATTAAAGCCTTCACCGACACCTACTAGAAGTGGCGATTTGTTTTTCGCAACGAAAATTGTGTCAGCCGCTTCAGCATCTAATAACGCTAACGCATAAGAACCGTGTAATAGTGATAATGTTTTGCGGAATGCCTCTGCCGTTTGCAGTCCATCCTTCACAAATAGCTCCACTAACTGCACGATTACTTCCGTATCTGTGTCAGACTTCATTGGAATGCCTTTTAAATATGTTTTTTGTAATAAATGATAGTTTTCAATTACACCATTATGCACAAGCGTAAAACGACCTGATGTACTTTGATGCGGGTGCGCATTTAAACGGTTTGGTACACCGTGTGTTGCCCAACGTGTATGACCAATCCCAATCTTTGCAGCTACGTCTTCGTCTACAGCTTCACGTAAGTCCGCAATACGTCCTTTTTCTTTAAAGATTGTTACGCCCTCTTCATTGCGTACAGCAATACCTGCTGAGTCATAGCCACGGTATTCTAATTTCTCTAAGCCTTTTAATAAAATTTCCTTTGCATCTAATTCACCAATATATCCTACAATTCCACACATAATTACTTTTCCTCCGATATTGTCGTATTGACGCAATGACAAACTAGACCTCAGCCTATCGAAAATTTTCAGTGGGCGGTATTAGTATCGCTTAGTTTCGAGTAAAAAATAAGCAAACTGATACGCGCACGTCCTCGTACTATTTTAGCGTTCTAAAATAGTGCTTTACTTCGATACGTGAAGTTTTTCTATTTATCTATTGCTTTACTTATACCTTCTCCATTTTCTGTACATTCAATCACTTAAATGCTTTCAAAATGAAAAATGACAATCGGGTATGTCGATCGGGAGGCATCCGCCGAATTTTCGATAAACCTCCACCTCGTCTGCTGAAGATGTCTTCGTCCAATTTCTCCAGCTCAGGCGCTATAATTGTTTTCCGATTTTTTGTGCTAACTTTCCTCCTTTTGCACTTGCTAAGCGGACATGGTATCTCCAAGCCGTCAGCTTCTCCATAATACTCAATCATATGCTGTTCGTCAAATTTTCGTTAAAAAAATATCACCATTTCCCCATTTTCGAGTAACAACGTAGTGCAAAAGGCGAGTGTGCATGCCAGATTGCATCAAAATAAGGCATAAAACAAAGCGTAAGACGCAACAGGTAATAAAGGTTGCATCTTACGCTAAGAGTGCCTTCTATTCCTTACTTAGTAATTTCACAATTTCTCGATTAAACGCAGGTAAATCTTCCGGTGTACGGCTTGTCACTAATTGTTTTTGACAAACAAATACTTCTTCATCATGGAACTTTGCACCGGCATTTTCTAAATCAACTTGTATTGATTTATAGCCTGTGGCATCACGCCCATTTAGCGTTTTCGCTGTAATAAGTAGCTGTGGCCCGTGACAAATCGCAAAGGTTGGCTTCATATCATCCATAAATGCTTTGACGAAAGCGACAACACGATCATCTGCACGTAAAATATCTGGTGAAAAGCCACCTGGAATAAATAGTGCATCAAATTCTGACGCATTCACTTCCTCAATACCTTTATCGATTTTTACTTTCTCCCCGTGCTTACCTTCAACTTCTTTTCCTGCTTCGATATCAATTGTAATTACTTCATGCCCCTCTGCTTCTAAAGCTGCCTTTGGACTTGTAAACTCTACGTCCTCGAACATATCTGTTATTACTGCTGCAATTTTAGCCATATCAATAAAACACCCCTTGTTGTTTTGTGACTCAACAGTATTCTTCCCTCTCCCAGCTATTTCAAACATAAAAAACTCGATCTTCCAAGATGAAAGATCGAGTTACTTTACACTTATTCTGTTAAGCCCATTTCAGCACGTACTACATTGGCAATACATTCTACATAGCGTTCACAATCCGCTTCTGTAGCTGCTTCCACCATGACACGCACAAGTGGCTCTGTGCCAGAAGGACGAACTAAGATGCGGCCGTTACCAGCCATATCCGCTTCAACCTCCGCAATGACAGCTGCAACTTTGGCATTTTCAGTCACTGCATGCTTGTCTGTTACACGGACATTTACTAAACGTTGAGGGAAAATCGTCATTTCGCCAGCAAGTTCAGAGAGTTTTTTGCCAGTAGCCTTCATAATATTGACAAGTTGAATACCTGTAAGTAAACCGTCACCTGTTGTATTAAAGTCCAAGAATACAATATGACCTGATTGCTCGCCACCTAAATTATATTCATTGGCACGCATTTCTTCTACAACGTAACGATCTCCTACAGCAGTTTGTACACTGTGCATATCATTTTCTTCAACAGCTTTGTAGAAGCCCATATTACTCATCACAGTAGAGACGATCGTTTGCTTTTTCAAACGACCCACTGCATTTAAATGCTTACCAATGATGAACATAATTTGGTCTCCGTCAACGATTTTACCTTTTTCGTCTACTGCGATAAGGCGGTCACCATCACCGTCGAATGCTAAACCGACATCTGCACCTTTTTCAGTTACAAACGCAGCAAGACCTTCTGGATGTGTTGAACCAACACCGTCATTAATGTTTAAACCAGTTGGTGAAGCACCCATTGTTGAAATATCTGCTTCTAAGTCAGCAAATAAATGCGTTGCGAGTGACGATGTTGCACCATGTGCGCAATCTAATGCTACATGAATACCATCGAACTCTTCATCTACCGTTTGTTTTAAGTATTGAATATACTTTTGTCCACCTTCGAAATAATCACTTACAATGCCTAAATCCGCACCGATTGGACGTGGCAATGTATCTTCTGGTGCATCAAGTATAGCTTCAATTTCTGCCTCTTGCGCATCAGTTAGTTTGAAACCATCGGGACCGAAAAATTTAATGCCATTGTCGGCAACTGGGTTATGTGAAGCTGAAATCATGACGCCTGCGTTTGCACTCATAATTCTAGAAAGATAAGCAACACCTGGTGTAGAAATTACACCAAGACGCATCACCTCTACGCCGATAGATAAAAGCCCGGCTACTAGTGCACCTTCAAGCATTTCGCCTGAAATACGCGTGTCACGACCAATTAATACCTTTGGACGCCCCGTTGCATCCTTCGTTAAAACATAACCACCTACGCGGCCAAGTTTAAATGCAAATTCCGGTGTTAATTCACTATTCGCGACGCCACGAACGCCATCTGTTCCAAAATATTTACCCATTTTAATTGTTCTCTCCTTCAATGCAAGACGACCGCATCACGCTTGTTTCCTGCGGACAATCGGACGGCTCGTCTGCTTACTTTTGGAAAAGTCTTTTGTTATTCATTTACTAATAATAGGCCTCTTCAACTAGCTTTCAGAGGCTCTAATGCAACAAGCTTTTGGCAACAGGCACTCCATTCAAATGACAGAATAATTCACGTGCTCATCATTACCTGAGCCTATCTTGTTCGTTAGCATTTAGATATCTGCTATATAGCACGATTTGTAGAGACAGGAAATCTCTTATGAATCAAATTAAAATTATAGTCAGTTCTTGTTTAAGAATCAACATCATCTTCTGTCACAGGGTCAGGATTTGGTTCTTCAGGAATTGTAATAGTTTCCTTTTTTTCCTCTTCTACCTTTTCTGCTTTTGTGACATCAGCTTTAATTTTTATTTTTTGTTCAGATACTTTAGTCGCACCTTCAGGTAGTTTCACATCGAATTCATACGTTTTTGATTCAGTAATTTTCGATAGATCAACTTCAACTGGCAAGCTCGTTAAAACATCGATAATCGATTTTTTCCCATACACTTTCAAAGAGTTAGTAATAAGGGTTAATCGATTGATAGTAATGTCATCTGCCGCTTTACCTGTTTCCTTTATCGTTACCGGTAGTTCTTTACTATATTCTGCAATATCTACCCGTACCTTAACCTTTTCTGGTTCTATCATCACATCTAGTTTATTTAAGTCGCGATCTAATACTTTTACAGCCGCTTCTTGAGAGAAAGACTGTCTCAAGCCTTGTTCACCCGTTACAGTCGCTTTTACATAGCTAATGCTCTCTATTGCGCTTTTTGCGCCTGTTACAAACACAGTCGCTGGGTTCGCGGACATTCCTTTTAAGTAATAACCTTCATCTATTAAACGATTATTCATTTCAGGATCGACGCGGAATTCTTGTGTGACTTTTTCCTCTATATTTACTTTCACTGTCGCTGGGTCTAGCGTCACTTTTAATTTATCCGAAATATTTTCGTATTGTAGTTCAACGCTATGCTCACCAATTAATAAATCATTTAAATTTATAAATACAGAGAAATCTTTCACTAATTTTGCCTGCAAAGCGAGTTGCTTTGGTCCCCTAACCGTAACATTCACTGTTTTCGGAATTCCCGTTACAATAAGGCTATCATCATCATAATAAACCTCTACGGGTACATCTCGAATCACTTCTACCTGTTCAGTCATCGCAGTTTTATCTGTAGATGCTAACTCAGTCCGAACAGAGAAAAATAGTAAGCACGCTAGAAAGAGCGCAATGATTCGCAATACCCATGGGCTATCCATCATTTTATCCATTCTTTTTCCCCCTCCAAGTCAACTTAGAGGCCGCATTCGATTCTTGTACTGATCCAAACCACATTTTGCGTAACAGTGTTTCGAATTCCTCTAGAGAAAGGTTACGATGTAGATTACCGTTTAACGTAATACTGATGGCGCCAGTTTCCTCTGACACGACAATGGTAATTGCGTCTGTTACTTCACTAAGCCCGAGTGCTGCACGATGTCGTGTTCCAAGCTCTTTTGAGATAAAAGGACTTTCTGACAGCGGTAAATAGCACGCTGCTGCTGTTACCTTATCTTTTTGCATAATAACTGCCCCATCATGAAGTGGGGTATTCGGTATAAAAATGTTAATAAGTAATTCAGAAGATACTTCTGCATTAAGACCTATTCCCGTTTCAATATATTCAGTTAAGCCTGTATCTTTTTCAATAGAAATAAGTGCACCAATACGGCGTTTTGCCATATAGCTAACCGATTTCTTCATGGCTTCAATCAGTCTCGTTTGTTCTTCTTCTTCTTGACTCGTCGAACGTTGGAACAGCTTTCCTCGTCCAATTTGCTCGAGACCACGTCGAATTTCAGGTTGGAAGATAATGATAATAGCCAAGAAACCAAATTCAATGACTTGTTTTAGCATCCATCCTAAAGTTTCTAACCCAATAAAGTCTGTTGCAATGCGTGCAATAATAATGACGAAAATGCCTTTTAGTAATTGGACAGCTTTCGTCCCTTTAATGAGGGTTAAAATTTTATAAACAACGTACCAGACGAGCAGTACATCTATGAAGTTAATAACAATGTTCACCGGTGTTAAATCCGTGAATTGTTCGATAATTTGCACGTGGCATCCCCCACTTTTCATTGCGAATCCATATACGTTTAAGTATAGCACATTCTTGTCAAATGTAACTTTTTTCAAAAGAAAAGTCTACCCATATGGGTAGACTTTTCATTCTCTCCCGTGCACTATCATGTAGGACGTATAGAGTTTTATTTAGTTTCTTTTTCCTCAAATGTCATGGCAGCTTTTACGGAATTTTTGATGGTATACCATAACCATTCAAACGCTTCATCTATTTCTTCTATTTTACCTGAAACGACTGCAGAAGATGCCATATACTGACCATTAATAATGGTGATATTGCCATCCACTTCACCCTCAACAATTAAATCACCATTTTTAACGACGATATCACCTTTTACAACCTCTCCTTCTGGAACGATAACCGTTTGTCCTTCTACAACAAGGTTTGGTTGTTTCGTGACAGAGAATTGTTGATCGTCCATGAAGCTACCTAATAATGTAGCGCTCATAAATAAACAGAAGACTGCTGCTGCAACAAAGAATGGATGACGACGAATCCATTTTTGCATGCCTACACGACTTTTTGGTTTCGGTAAACGAGCCATCACCGCAGCTTCAAAATCTGGAGGTGCTGTAATATGGGAAGCACTCTTCACAAAGGCGATCGTTTCACTCAATTCTTGCATCAATTGTTTGCAATCACCGCATGAGTGCAAATGCTGTTTCAATTCTTGCTCATGCTCACGACTAATGTCACCGTCTAAATAATCATGCATATAATCAATAATATGCTCTGGACAAATATTCATGACGCTCCCCCTCCTACAGATTGTTTAATTGCTTTCGTAATGCTTCGCGTCCGCGGTGAATTCTCGTTTTCACTGTCCCAAGAGGCATATCTAAAATTTCACTAATTTCCTGCAACGGTAATTCTTCAATATATTTCAATACTATAACCGAACGGTACTTATCAGGCAAACGTCCTATCTCGTATTGAATGCGATCTTGTAGCTCCATCTGTTCTAACTGTTCCTCCGGTAGTTGGTCATCTGCTGCGATTTGTGAATACATATCGAGTCCTTCCGTACCAGCTACTTCCGCATCTAAATAATAATCCGGTTTTTTCTTTCTTATACGGTCGATGCAGAGGTTTGTTGCGATGCGATAAAGCCACGTCGAAAATTTTCTTTTTTGATCAAAAGTATGCAAGTTCATATAAGCACGAACAAACGCTTCTTGCGCAATATCCTCAGATTCTTGCTTGTTTCCTAACATCCGGTAGCATACTTGGTACAGTTTGTGCTGATAGAGACTCACAATATCGGCAAATGCGTTTTGATCGCCTTTAAGCACTTGTTTTATTCTCTTATTTACTAACGCATCCATTGTGTCTACTTCTCCACCTTTACAACTGTCTTATACTATACGGCCCGACTATAAGAAAAGTTTCAATTTATATTCAATTATAACAAAAGATTTTTAATCAATGTGGCGATAAACAATTTTTTCACAATTTTACATTAAACTAGTGTCTCACCGAATAAAGAACCGATTAATGCCACGGCCACATCTGCAGTTTTATTTTTTTCGTCTAGTATTGGATTCACCTCAACAAATTCAGCAGATGTTAGCATCCCTGATTCTTGTAACATTTCCATTGCTAAATGACTTTCGCGGTAAGATATACCTCCAGGCACTGGCGTTCCTACACCAGGTGTGTAGAGCGGATCTAAACCATCTAAATCTAATGATAAGTGCAAACCATCTACTTTGCGTTCTTGTAAATATGCCAGTGCATCTTCCATAACACGCGTCATACCAAGACGATCGATTTCATGCATTGTATAAACTTTAATACCTTGTTGACGAATTAACTCACGTTCACCTGGGTCTACTGAGCGCGCACCAATAATAATGACATTTTCCGGTTTAACCTTAGGTGCATAGTTACGAATTTGTACAAGACGTTCATGTCCTAAGCCAATACTCACTGCAAGTGGCATACCGTGAATATTACCAGATGGTGTTGTCTCAGGTGTATTTAAATCTGCATGCGCATCAAACCAAATAACGCCCAAGTTTTTGTAATGTTCACCAAGTCCTGCAAGAGTACCAATTGCAATACTATGATCTCCACCAAATACTAGTGGGAATTTTTTTTGCTCTAATGCTTCATGTACTTGATTTGCTAAAGTTGTGCTTACTTCTACAACTTCTTCTAAATTTAATAGCTGTTTATCGATTTCATTACTTTCTTGTACTTGACTAACAAGAATATCTCCCTGATCTTGTACCCCGTGACCAATTGCTTCTAGTCGTTCTACAACACCTGCATAACGAATAGCACTCGGACCCATATCCACTCCTCTTCGCGTTTGTCCGTAATCAGTTGGAACCCCTATAATTGAAATTTGATGTTTATTCATGTTTTTATACCCCCTATTTTTAATAAGACTATTGTAAAGCCTACAATGCACTTGGCTCAACCTAACAAAAAATCGTATATTTATGCATTTAAAAATAGTAAAAAAAATCTCCTGCTGTTTTCAGCAAGAGATTAGTATCTGTAGTTAATGTTACACTTTTAAATTTAAATTATAGAAAAGTGAGCCATGAAGGACTCGAACCTTCGACCCTCTGATTAAAAGTCAGATGCTCTACCAACTGAGCTAATGGCTCAAAAAAAGAAAAATGGCTGGGGTACTAGGATTCGAACCTAGGCATGACGGAATCAAAATCCGTTGCCTTACCGCTTGGCTATACCCCAATCATTATATAAATAAAACTGGTGGAGGGGGACGGATTCGAACCGCCGAACCCTAAGGAGCGGATTTACAGTCCGCCGCGTTTAGCCACTTCGCTACCCCTCCGAAAAAACACTATATGGTGGAGGATGACGGGCTCGAACCGCCGACCCTCTGCTTGTAAGGCAGATGCTCTCCCAGCTGAGCTAATCCTCCATAGAAACAGGTGTTTATTTCTTCACAGTTTATTTATCTTTTTAAGCCTATGCATTACTACTTAAAAATGGTGACCCCTACGGGATTCGAACCCGTGTTACCGCCGTGAAAGGGCGGTGTCTTAACCGCTTGACCAAGGGGCCATTCTTTATGTCTCAAACAAGACAAGATTTATATTAACATCATTCTTTTATTGTTGCAAGCTTTTTTTAAAAATTTCTTATTAAAATTTAATTTGACTTAAAAAAGTGCAAAAAAATGGCTCCGAAGGCAGGACTCGAACCTGCGACAACCTGATTAACAGTCAGGTGCTACTACCAACTGAGCTACTTCGGAACAATACTATTCAATTCGGTTTAAACAACCTCTTAAGTACATTTATTATTATACCAAGCATTCTAAATTATGCAATACTTTTTCAAAAAAATTATTTAATTTATTGCATAATTTTCATTTCCATTTTCAGAAGTTTAATAGTTCTCTATAAGGAGAAGTATTTCTATTTTATGTATTGAATATTCTTGCTGTATATTATTTCAATTGTTAAAATAAAAATAGTTTTAAGAATTTTCTATTAAATACGTTTTGGGGAGGAATGTTCATATGGTAACAAAAGATTTAATAGCACCAGAACTTTACAACATCACAGAGGAATTAGAGAAATTTTCCCAAGATAGTGATCGCCAAGCTATACGATGGTTGGATACTAAACAAAATCGTCGTACCATTTCTTATGCGGACCTTATTCAAAAAATGAACCAATATGCGAATGCCTTTACAGAAAGAGGTCTTCAAAAAGGTGATCGTGTTTTAGTTATCATTCCACGCCTACCAGAAGCCTATTTTGTGTTCCTTGGCTGTTTAAAGGCTGGCATCGTGCCAATCTCCTGTTCTGAGATGTTGCGAGCAAGTGACTTAGAATATCGTATGGAACATGCTTCTGCCAATGCAGTTATTGCTTACGAAGCTTTTACAAGTGAGGTTGATCAAATTACTACCTCATTAGCAGCTTTAAATAACAAATTAGTTATTGGCAATGCCTCAAACAATTGGATCTCTTTAGACGCATTAGCTGACAAACAACCTATAAGCTTTACTGCTGTGGCAACAAAACGTGATGATATGGCATTCCTTTCTTATACTTCAGGCACAACTGGTAAACCTAAAGGGGTTGTTCATTCCCACGGCTGGGGCTACGCCCATATTCGCACAGCAGCCTCCAAATGGCTTTGTGTACGGGAAGGTGATTTAGTATGGGCTACAGCAGCACCTGGTTGGCAAAAATGGATTTGGAGTCCGTTTTTATCGACAATTATGTTAGGGGCAACGGCATTCGTCTATCATGGCGGTTTTGACCCACATACTTATCTACAACTTCTTCAAGATGAGAAAGTAAATGTTCTTTGTTGTACACCAACAGAATATCGAATTTTGGCAAAGATTGATAATCTAAAAGATTATAACTTATCAACATTAAGAAGTGCTGTTTCTGCGGGTGAACCATTAAATCGTCCTGTTATCGAAACGTTTATGAAAAATTTTGGCCTTAAGGTACGTGACGGTTATGGACAAACTGAAAATACATTATTGATTGGTACACTGGAAAATACAGAATTACGCCCTGGTTCAATGGGTGTTCCTACACCAGGAAATATTGTACGTATTATTGACCACGACGGTAATGAGGCACCTGTTGGAGAAGTAGGAGACATCGCAGTTCATAAATCATCACCTGCTCTATTCAAAGAGTATTACCGTGAACCTGAGCGCACACAAGCTGCCTTTAGAGGGGATTGGTATATTACAGGAGATCAAGCTAAATGTGACGAGGATGGTTACTTCTGGTTTGAAGGACGTGGTGATGACATTATTATTTCATCAGGCTATACAATTGGACCATTTGAAGTAGAGGATGCATTAAATAAACATGAAGCTGTACAAGAATGCGCTGTTGTTGCAGCACCAGATGAAATCAGAGGTCATATTGTGAAAGCCTTTGTCATCTTACGAGAGGGCTTCCGGGGACTGGATGAAGATCAATTAGTAAAAGAGCTTCAGGAGCATGTTAAAGCGTTAACAGCGCCTTATAAATACCCTCGTAGCATTGTTTTTATCGATGAGCTACCAAAAACCACTTCGGGTAAAATCCGTCGTATTGAATTGCGAGCAACTACCGTTTAATAAACAAGTAAGGAGACACTTCACTTTTCATGGTGAAATGTCTCCTTTTATTTTGAATTATAAGACAGCAATAAAAAAAGCCACTACTGATTGTATCAGCAGCGACTTTTTGCGCCTAGCGACGTCCTACTCTCACAGGGGGAAGCCCCCAACTACCATCGGCGCTAAAGAGCTTAACTTCCGTGTTCGGTATGGGAACGGGTGTGAC
>NZ_JBIWDP010000006.1:0-151219 GCF_044762075.1 Lysinibacillus sp. NPDC097195
ACACCCGTTCCCATACCGAACACGGAAGTTAAGCTCTTTAGCGCCGATGGTAGTTGGGGGCTTCCCCCTGTGAGAGTAGGACGTCGCTAGGCAATTGTCAAAAAGCCAAGGATTTATTCCTTGGCTTTTTTTATTTCCTTCCTATCAGCTAATTAATCTACACACTAAGTAGGAGATTACGATATTACTACTATTTCAAGATGATATGGTAATCATTTTTAGAATTTGTACAGCATTACTAGCTTTTCAATATCGTGCATTCAGGATGCGTTATATCGGGTATAATGGATATTACAAGTAAGGAAAAAACAACAACAACATGCGAATGGAAGGAAGAACAGTTTGGGAAAAAAGCAAATTTGGTATGAAGTGGAAGAAAATGAAACGATTGATCAGTGCTTGGCTAGAATGCGGAAAGATGGATATATCGCGATGGGACGTAAAGAGGAACCAGTTTTTCATTTAGTAAATGGTGAACCCACATACTTGCGTCAAAAAATACAATTTAAAGGTATGTTGTGTCAAGATTCTGAATAAATCACCCTTAAAACCGAACGATTTTTAAAGCCTAAAATAAAATGTTCGCATTTTTCGTTGACGATATTGTTTCCAATTGTTAAAATGTGATTAGGAAAACAATTAAATCCCTCATATATGCTAGAGGATTGGCTCTAGTGTCTCTACCCGGCACCGTAAATGCTGGACTATGCGGGAAAGCAACTTTTGGCATGTTACGGGAAGGTGTGTGTACAGATGTCTAAATCTGCATATTCTTTTCATAATAGTCCTCAAGTAAGCTGCTTTCACGCCTAGAGTAGAGAGTAGCTTATTTGAGGTTTTTCTTTGTTAATAAAGAGAAAGAAATGCAGTAACTATTGAATAATAGAGGCTTGCACAATAATCGATCATTTTTCTATCGTTTAAAAGGAGCGACAATTCATGAATCCGAAAATCGGTGTCATTATGGGTAGTTCAAGTGACTGGGAAACTATGAAACATGCGTGTGATATTTTAGATGAGTTACAAGTACCGTACGAGAAGAAAGTAGTGTCTGCACATCGTACGCCTGATTTAATGTTTGAATATGCGGAGGCAGCACGTGGTCGTGGTATTCAAGTAATTATTGCAGGTGCTGGCGGTGCGGCGCATTTACCAGGTATGGTAGCAGCTAAGACAACGTTACCTGTCATTGGCGTGCCAGTACAATCTCGTGCGCTTAACGGTCTTGATTCACTGTTATCCATTGTACAAATGCCAGGTGGTGTACCTGTAGCAACTGTGGCAATTGGAAAAGCAGGTGCAACAAATGCAGGCTTACTTGCAGCACAGATTTTATCGACAACAGATGTAGAGCTTGCTAATAAACTAGATGCTAGACGTGAGGCGACTAAGCAACAAGTTTTGGAAAGCACAGGTGACTTAGTGTGACAAAAATAATTTATCCTGGACAGACGATAGGAATAATCGGAGGAGGACAGCTTGGCCGTATGATGGCACTTGCTGCTAAGGAAGCAGGCTTTAAAATAGCTGTTCTTGAACCGACAATGGATTCACCATGTGGACAAGTTGCAGATATTCGAATTGTGGCACCTTATGATGATGAGGCCGCATTAGAGGAACTTGCTGAAGTCAGTGACGTTATTACGTATGAGTTTGAAAATATCGATTACGATGGCTTAAAACGTTTAACACAAATGGCTTACGTCCCACAAGGAGCGGAATTAGTACGCATTACACAAAACCGTGTGACAGAGAAGGATGCAATTGTCAAAGCGGGCTGTCCAGTAGCTCCTTATATAGTAGCCAATACATATGAGGAGTTAGTAGCTAACATTGATCAGATTAGTTACCCATGTATCGTAAAAACAGCAAGGGGTGGCTATGATGGCAAAGGACAGCAACTTCTAAACTCAGCAGCAGATTTACCATTGGCGAAAGGGCTTTTTGCTCATTCCCAGTGCATTGCTGAAGGTTTTGTACCTTTTGTAAAAGAAGTATCAGTTATTGTACAGCGAAACGGTGATGGCGAATTATATTGTCAGCCAGTTGGTGAAAACATACATGTTCATCATATTTTACACGAAACAATTGTACCAGCACGTATTGAAGAGTCGACAGCACAAGCGGCTGAACAAGAAGCTTTGAAAATAGCAGATTACTTAAATTTAGTAGGGACGCTGGCAGTAGAAATGTTCGTGTTAGAAAACGGTAACATAATAATTAATGAACTAGCACCGAGACCTCATAATTCAGGTCATTATTCGATAGAAGCATGTAATATATCACAATTCCATCAGCATATACGCGCTATTTGTGGTTGGCCATTGCGCAAGCCACAACTTTGGGCGCCATCTATAATGGTGAATGTATTAGGGCAGCATGTAATGCCACTTAGTAACTCAATTGCAAAATATCCTGAATGGTCAGTACATCTTTATGGGAAAGCTGAAGCTAAGGTGAACCGTAAGATGGGCCACGTAACGATTATGACAAAAGACTTAGAAGCAACACTACAACAAATCGAGAGTTCTGGCATTTGGTCAGAATAGAAGGAGAAACGCGATGATTGAACGTTACACAAGACCCGAGATGGGTGCAATTTGGACAGAACAAAATAAATACCAAGCTTGGCTAGAGGTTGAAATTTTAGCATGTGAGGCTTGGGCAGAAATCGGCGATATTCCAAAAGAAGATGTAGCTAAAATTCGTGCCAATGCATCCTTTGATGTGGATCGTATATTAGAAATTGAGAAAGAGACACGACACGATGTAGTAGCCTTTACACGCGCTGTATCGGAAACTCTTGGTGATGAGCGTAAATGGGTGCACTACGGCTTAACTTCAACAGATGTTGTAGACACAGCTCTTTCTTATTTAATTAAACAAGCAAATAATATTTTACGAAAAGATATTACAAATTTTATTGATATTATTGCGGCAAAGGCAAAAGAACATAAGCATACGGTGATGATGGGGCGTACACATGGTGTGCATGCTGAGCCAACAACATTCGGCTTAAAATTAGGTTTATGGTACGAAGAGATGAAGCGTAACCTAGAACGTTTTGAGGCAGCAGCAGCGGTGATTGAAACAGGTAAGATGTCTGGAGCAGTAGGCACATACGCCAATATTGACCCACGTGTAGAACAATATGTATGCGATCAATTAGGGCTTACAGCATCACCAATTTCAACACAAACATTACAACGTGACCGCCATGCACAATATTTAGGTGCTCTTGCATTAATTGCAACATCAATTGAAAAGTTTGCAACTGAAATTCGAGGATTGCAAAAATCTGAAACAAGAGAAGTAGAAGAAGCTTTTGCCAAAGGGCAAAAGGGTTCATCTGCAATGCCACATAAACGTAATCCAATCGGCTCTGAGAACATGGTTGGGATGTCACGTTTAATGCGTGGTTACATGGTGACAGCTTATGAAAACGTAGCGTTATGGCATGAGCGTGATATTTCACATTCATCTGCTGAGCGCGTGATTTTACCGGATGCGACGATCACATTGAACTATATGTTAAATCGCTTCGGCAACATCGTTAAAAACTTAACAGTATTCCCTGAAAACATGAAACGTAATATGGGTCGTACATTTGGACTGATTTACTCTCAACGTATCTTATTAGCGTTAATCGATAAAGGATTAGTACGTGAAGAAGCGTATGATACAGTACAGCCATTAGCGATGCAGGCGTGGGACGAGCAAGTACAATTCCGTACGTTAGTTGATGCAAGTGAGAAAATCACTTCTTACTTAACGAAGGAAGAGTTAGATGAGTGCTTTGATTACAACTACCACTTACAACATGTAGATATGATTTTTGAGCGTCTTGGACTTAACTAACCGTATTGAATTGATAGACAGTTAGTGCCACGACGGATGTTACGGGTTTTGAATCTTATCCCAGATTCAAAATCCTTAACATTAATACGTCGAGGCGTATTTCATAATAATCTGGGGGAATGACGATATGACGAAAGACCAACTTTTGTATGAAGGTAAAGCCAAAAAACTATATGCAACAGAAGAACCTACTATACTTTTAGTAGAATACAAGGATAGTGCAACTGCCTTTAATGGTGAGAAAAAAGAAGAAATTGAAGGCAAGGGCATTTTAAATAACCGTATTACTTCTTTAATTTTCGAAAAATTAAAAGCAAACGGAATTGCGTCACATTTCGTAAAACAATTATCTGCTACAGAACAACTAGTGAAAAAGGTTGATATTATTCCAATCGAAGTTGTCGTACGTAATATTGCAGCAGGGAGCTTAGCTAAACGTCTTGGTATTGATGAAGGCACACTATTAAAACGCCCAATCGTTGAATTTTATTATAAGGATGATGCGTTAGGCGATCCATTGATTACGACTGAGCATATTGATGTACTTGGTTTAGCAACACCGGAAGAAGTAACAGCTATTTATAATGGAGCATTAGCTGTGAACAAAGTATTGCAACCAATTTTCGCTGATGTCGATGTCACGCTAATTGACTTCAAGCTAGAATTCGGTCGTGATACAAATGGAGACGTTTTGCTGGCAGATGAAATCTCACCAGATACATGCAGACTTTGGGATACAAAAACAAAGCAAAAGTTGGACAAAGATGTCTTTCGTCGAGACCTTGGTAATTTAACTGAAGTATATACTATTATTCTTTCTAGACTCGGAGGCAAATAACAATGAAAAAAGTTAAAATTTACGTGACATTACGTGAGAGTATTCTAGATCCACAAGGTTCAGCAGTACAAGGTTCGTTAGCAAAAATGGGTTACGATGAAGTAGAAGATTTACGTATCGGTAAATATCTTGAACTAACTGTCGGCGATTCAGCGCGTGATATTGATACTCTAGTAAAAGAAATGTGTGAAAAAGTTTTAACCAATGTAGTAATTGAGGACTACCGTTACGAAGTCGAGGAGGCTAACTAATCATGAAATTCGCAGTACTCGTATTCCCTGGGTCAAACTGTGACATCGATATGTATCATGCGATTAAAGACGAACTAGGTGAAGAAGTAGAATATGTATGGCACGCAGAAACAGATTTAAGTGGCTTCGACGGTATTTTAGTACCTGGAGGCTTCTCATATGGCGACTACTTACGTTGTGGCGCGATGGCGAACCAATCAAACATAATGGCAGAAGTGAAAAAAGCAGCAGATGCTGGTAAGCCCGTATTAGGCGTTTGTAACGGGTTCCAAATTCTTACTGAAGCCGGTTTATTGCCAGGTGCATTACTGCGCAATAAAAATTTGAAATTCATGTGTCGTACAATTCAGCTTAAAGTTGAAAACAACAATACATTATTCACAAATCACTATGAGCAAGGTCAAGTAATTAATATTCCAATCGCACACGGTGAAGGTAACTATTACTGTGACGAGGAAACATTACAAAAACTAAAAGATAACAATCAAATCGTGTTCACATACTCAGGAGAAAATCCGAACGGTTCTTTAGCCGATATCGCAGGGATTATTAACGAGCGCGGCAATGTATTAGGGATGATGCCTCACCCAGAAAGAGCTGTCGATGCATTAGTGGGCGGAGCAGACGGTCTAGCAGTATTCAAATCAATTGTGAAGCAGTGGAGGGAAAATCATGTCAACAACTAAGTTTGAGCCAACAGCACAGCAAATCAAAGATGAAAAGCTATACGCTGGAATGGGAATGTCAGACGAAGAATTTGCAATGGTCGAAGGTATTTTAGGCCGTTTACCAAATTGGACAGAGACTGGTCTTTTCTCAGTAATGTGGTCTGAACACTGCTCATACAAAAATTCAAAACCAGTTTTACGTAAATTCCCTACAAAAGGACCTCAAGTATTACAAGGTCCTGGTGAAGGAGCAGGGATTGTCGATATTGGGGACGAGCAAGCAGTTGTCTTTAAAATGGAGTCTCATAACCACCCTTCAGCCATTGAGCCTTATCAAGGGGCAGCAACAGGTGTAGGCGGTATTATTCGTGACGTCTTCTCAATGGGCGCACGTCCAATTGCTATGCTGAATTCACTTCGCTTTGGTGAGCTGAAATCAGCACGTGGTAAATACTTATTCGAAGAAGTGGTTGCTGGTATTGCTGGCTATGGTAACTGTATTGGGATTCCAACTGTTGGTGGCGAAATTCAATTTGACCCATGCTACGAAGGCAACCCACTAGTGAACGCAATGTGCGTTGGTTTAATTGACCACAAAGATATTCAACGTGGAATTGCTGCAGGTGTAGGTAATACAGTGATGTACGTAGGGGCTAAAACGGGTCGTGATGGTATTCACGGTGCGACATTTGCCTCTGAAGAATTAACAGAGGAATCAGAAAATCAACGTCCAGCTGTGCAAGTAGGGGACCCATTTATGGAAAAACTACTACTTGAAGCTTGCTTAGAAGTTGTAAAATCTGATGCGCTAGTCGGGATTCAAGATATGGGTGCTGCGGGTCTTACTTCTTCGTCAGCAGAGATGGCTTCAAAAGCAGGATCTGGTGTAGAAATGAACCTTGATTTAGTCCCTCAACGTGAAACTGGGATGACTGCCTACGAGATGATGCTATCCGAGTCTCAAGAACGTATGTTATTAGTGGTGAAAAAAGGTCGCGAAGATGAAATTAAAGCGATTTTCGATAAATATGATTTAGATGCAGTAGCGATTGGTGTCGTGACAGACGATAAAATGCTTCGTTTACTTCACAACGGTGAAGTTGTAGCAAATGTACCAGCAGATGCATTAGCAGAAGATGCGCCAGTTTATCATAAGCCATCCGCTGAACCTGCATACTATGCACAATTCCAAGCAATGGACAACGCTGAACCAGCTGTAACAGATTTTAAAGCAACGTTAAATGCTCTGTTAAAAGCACCGACAATTGCTTCAAAGGAATGGGTTTATGATCAATACGATTATCAAGTACGTACATCAACAGTTGTAGCACCTGGTTCAGATGCGGCAGTTATCCGTGTGCGTGGTACGAATAAAGGTCTTGCAATGACTACGGACTGTAACTCTCGTTACATTTATCTTGATCCGGAAGTGGGCGGTGCCATTGCAGTAGCGGAAGCGGCTCGTAATATTGTCGCAACAGGTGGTACGCCACTTGCTATTACCGACTGCTTAAATTTCGGTAATCCAGAAAAACCAGAAATTTTCTGGCAAATTGAAAAATCTGCTGACGGTATTTCTGCTGCATGTACAGCCCTTAATGCACCAGTAATCGGTGGTAACGTATCGCTTTACAATGAACGTTCAGGAGAAGCTGTTTATCCAACCCCAACAATTGGTATGGTAGGTCTAATTGAAGACTTAGCACATGTAACGACGCAAGATGTAAAAGCAGCAGGTGATATCGTATTCGTTATCGGTGAAACGAATACAGAATTCGGTGGCTCTGAGCTGCAAAAATTATTGAATAACGGTGTAATTTCAGGAAAAGCACCAGCTATCGATTTAGAGGTGGAGGCAGCGCGCCAACAAGCATTGCTAAAAGCAATTAAAGCGGGACTTGTCCAATCTGCGCATGACGTAGCAGAGGGTGGACTTGCTGTAGCACTTGCAGAAACTACTTTTGGTGCGCAAGGTCTTGGTCTAGATGTTACGTTAACAGGCTCTGCAACAACGGCTCTATTCAGTGAAACACAATCCCGTTTTGTAGTAACAGTGAAAGAAGAACATGCAGCTGCATTTATGGAAACAGTAAAAGATGCACAAAAAATCGGTGTCGTAACAAACGATGCGCTTGTTAAAATCAACGGGGACAACGGTGTGCTTGTAGAAGGTACAGTGGAGGAATTCCGTTCTAATTGGAAAGGAGCAATCCCATGCTTGCTGAACTCAGAGGCTTAAACGAAGAATGTGGGGTGTTTGGTATATGGGGCAACCCAAATCCAGCACACCTAAGTTATTACGGGCTTCATGCTCTTCAACACCGTGGACAAGAGGGTGCAGGGATCGTCGTATCTGACGGTCAGCATCTTCGTGCGGTGAAAGGCGAAGGATTAGTGAATGATGTTTTCAATGAAGAGAAATTAAAAGCAGTGGACGGGAAAGCAGCCATTGCACATGTTCGATATACGACTGCTGGTGGTGGCGGTATTGAAAATGTACAGCCATTACTATTTCATTCATCTACAGGAAGCCTTTCAATTGCTCATAACGGTAACTTAGTCAATGCGACACACTTAAAGCAGTATTTAGAGCGTCAAGGTAGTATTTTTCATTCGAGCTCAGATACAGAAGTGTTAGCGCATCTTATTAAGAAAAGCTCGCATTCACCTTTTCGAGCAAAAGTGAAAAATGCTCTTTCATTGCTGAAGGGTGCGTATTCTTTCTTAATTATGACAAAAGATGAAATGCTTGTTGCGCGTGATCCACATGGTTTACGTCCGCTATCTCTTGGCAAGTTAGGCGATGGTTGGGTTGTTGCTTCTGAAACTTGTGCGTTTGATTTAATCGGGGCAGAGTTTGTTCGTTCTGTAGAACCAGGGGAATTATTAATTATAAACGATGAGGGTGTAAAATCTGACCGCTTTGCTGATATGGAAAATCGCGCAATGTGTGCGATGGAATATGTATACTTAGCTCGTCCTGATTCAGATATTGACGGTATTAATGTGCATATGGCACGCAAACGTATGGGCAAACAATTGGCACGTGAATGTGCACATATTGAAGCGGATGTCGTTACTGGCGTGCCCGATTCAAGTATTTCTGCAGCGATTGGCTTTGCTGAAGAAAGTGGTATTCCGTATGAGTTAGGGTTAATTAAAAACCGTTATGTGGGCCGTACGTTTATTCAACCGACGCAAGAATTACGTGAACGCGGAGTGAAAATGAAGCTTTCGCCTGTTGTTCAAGTTGTCAAAGGAAAACGCGTTGTCATGGTGGATGATTCAATCGTGCGCGGTACAACATCTCGCCGTATTGTCAAAATGCTAAAAGATGCAGGTGCAGCTGAGGTGCATGTCGTTATCTCTTCTCCACCAATGACTGATCCTTGTTATTACGGTATTGATACGTCGACACATGAAGAGCTCATTGCTTCTAGTCATAGTGTAGATGAAATCCGACAGGCGATTGGTGCTGATTCACTGACATTCCTTTCCGTTGAAGGAATGGTGGAAACGATTGCGCGTCCATTTGAGGATGAAAATAAAGGTCTTTGCTTAGCTTGCTTTACAAGCAAATACCCAACAGAAATTTTCCCAGATACAATCTTACCGCACGAAAAAGAACTTTTACGCTAAGTGTGAATGGACATTAGGTCAGGATTTATCGTCCTCACTAAATGTTGAACATGGACAAATCTGCTCCTTGTGAAAGTAAGGGACGGTTGCGTAAATTATTTAAAGGAGGATCTCTGCATGTCAAAGGCATATGAACAAGCAGGTGTAAATATTGAAGCGGGCTACGAAGCTGTAAAACGAATGAAGTCTCACGTTGAACGAACAAATCGACTCGGTGTGATGGGTACGTTTGGTGGCTTTGGTGGTATGTTTGACTTGTCAGAACTAAATCTTAAAGAACCTGTTCTTATTTCAGGTACAGATGGTGTTGGGACAAAATTAAAATTAGCATTCATGGTAGACAAGCACGATACAATTGGTATGGATTGTGTGGCAATGTGTGTCAACGATATCGTAGCGCAAGGTGCAGAACCACTTTACTTTTTAGATTATGTGGCACTTGGCAAAGCAGAGCCAGCTAAAATCGAACAAATTGTCAAAGGCGTTGCAGATGGCTGTGTACAATCTGGTGCTGCTTTGATCGGTGGAGAAACTGCTGAAATGCCAGGTCTGTATGAAGAAGATGAGTATGATTTAGCAGGATTTGCGGTTGGTGCTTGTGAAAAATCGGCAATTATTACTGGTGAAAAGATTGTGGAAGGTGACGTGCTTATTGGTTTAGCTTCAAGTGGTGTCCATTCAAATGGCTATTCATTGGTACGTAAAATTGTTTTCGCGGACAACGATTATGCAGTAGATGCAGTTGTTGAAGGCTTCGAAGATTTAGGGCCAATCGGTGAAGCACTTTTAGTACCGACTAAATTATATGCAAAACCAGTGCTGGCAGCATTACAAACAGCAGACGTACATGGTTGTGCACACGTAACAGGTGGCGGCTTCTATGAAAACCTGCCACGTATGATGCCGGGAGGCTTAGCAACTGAAATTGACTTAGGTTCTTGGCCAGTTCTTCGCATTTTTGAATTTTTAAAGGAAAAAGGTCAGCTTGAAGATAAAGATTTATACAATGTCTTTAATATGGGGATTGGTTTCGTCTTGGCTGTACCAGCAGCAGAAGCCGATAAAGTCATTGCTTCAGCACAAGCGAATGGTGAAAAAGCTTACAAAATCGGTCGGGTTGTAAAGGGCGAGGGTGTTATATTTAACGGCTCACATGATGGGAGCTTAGTGTAATGACTGCACCGGTTAAAATTGCCGTTTTTGCTTCGGGGAGCGGCAGTAATTTTCAGGCTATTCAAGAAGCGATAGACCGTGGCGAACTACATGCAAAGATTGAGCTTGTTGTAACCGATAAGCCTGGTGCATTTGTAGTGTCACGTGCGAAACAATTTGGCATTCCGGTCCTTGCTTTAAGTCCGAAACAATTTACGTCAAAAGTAGAGTACGAGACTGCTATTGTTGAAGCTTTACGTGAATATGGTGTGCAGTGGATTGTACTAGCGGGGTATATGCGTTTAATTAGCGATGTGTTATTGGCTGCATATCCACAGCGAATCGTCAATATCCACCCATCGCTATTGCCATCATTCCCAGGAAAAGATGCGATTGGCCAAGCACTCGAACATGGGGTAAAGGTGACAGGAGTTACTGTACATTTTGTAGATGAAGGTATGGATACAGGGCCCATTATTGCGCAAGCAGCAGTTGCTGTTATTGAAGGTAATCGCGAAGCAACTGAAACGGCTATTCATAAAGAAGAGCATGTACTCTATACAAAGGCATTACAGCAATTATTAAAGTAGATTAGTAAGTAGTTAGGTTTGGCTGATTGTAACGGGAGATGCTCATTGCCCGTAGGATTCGCTCCAGTCATGATGAACTCCGCTCAAGTAGAACGAGTCGTTCAATTAGCACCTAACTCTACTGTTGGTTAGATATTTTCGTGTATAATCACGAGACAAATTAGGAGGATTTCGTTGTGACAAAACGTGCATTAATCAGTGTTTCCAATAAAGATGGTATTTTAGAATTTGCTAAAGAATTAGTGGCATTAGGTTATGAAATTTTATCAACTGGTGGTACGAAAAAAATGTTACAAGACAATAATGTCGCAGTAACAGCAGTGGATGAAGTAACAAAATTCCCAGAAATTTTAGATGGTCGTGTGAAAACGTTAAATCCAATGATTCACGGTGGGCTATTAGGGAAATTTGATGATGCTTCTCATCGAGCACAAATGAATGAGCATGGCATTGAACCAATTGAAATTGTGTGTGTAAATCTTTATCCGTTCGTTGAAACAATTTCAAAGCCTAATGTAACTTGGGATGATGCCATCGAAAATATTGATATTGGTGGACCAACAATGCTACGTTCTGCTGCTAAAAACCATCAATACGTAACAGTAATTGTCGATAGCAATGACTATGCGCAAGTTTTAGAAGAACTAAAAACGACTGGCGCTACAACAATTGCAACACGTCGTAAACTAGCGGCGAAAGTTTTCCGTCACACAGCAGCGTACGATTCTTATATTTCGAATTACTTAACGGAAGAAGCATTCCCTGAAAGCTTAACGCTTACTTATGAATTAAAGCAAAACTTACGTTATGGCGAAAACCCACATCAAAAAGCAGCGTTCTATCAAAAACGTCTTGGTTCGGATTTCTCTTTAGCGTATGCAACGCAATTGCACGGCAAAGAGTTATCCTATAATAATATCCAAGATGGTAATGCTGCGCTTCAAATCGTTAAAGAATTTGAAATGCCTGCAGCCGTTGCTGTGAAGCATATGAATCCTTGTGGTGTTGGTACAGGTGTCACACTAGAAGAGGCATTTGACAAAGCCTATGCAGCGGATCCTACCTCTATTTTCGGCGGCATAATCGCATTAAATACGGAAGTAGATGCGGCAACTGCAGAAAAGCTAAGCCATATTTTCTTAGAAATTATTATTGCACCTGCTTTCTCTCAAGAAGCATTAGACATTTTAACACAGAAGAAAAACATCCGTTTATTAACTATTCCATTTGAGCAAGCGAAAAAAGATCAATTTAACGTTGTATCTGTTGAAGGTGGTTTATTAGTACAAGAGCCAGATAGTTATGGCTTTGCAGAGGCTGACGTCAAAGTAGTGACAGACAGAGAACCGACTGAGCAAGAATGGGAAGCGTTACAGCTAGGATGGTCTGTAGTGAAACATGTGAAATCAAATGCCATCGTTGTAACCGATTCGCACATGACATTAGGTGTTGGTGCTGGTCAAATGAACCGTGTAGGCGCGGCAAAAATCGCTTTCGAACAAGCAGGTGACAAGGCGAAAGGGGCTTCACTAGCATCGGATGCATTCTTCCCTATGAGTGATACAGTGGAAGCTGCGCATGAAGCTGGGATTACAGCAATTATCCAACCTGGTGGCTCAATTAAAGATCAGGATTCAATAGATAAAGCAAATGAATACGGCATTGCAATGGTGTTTACAGGCGTGCGTCACTTCAAGCATTAATCAACGGCCATACTGTAATTAACAAAGGATAAAAGCCTATCCTAATAGAAAATAGTATACTGGGAGCGCTTCTAGTATGCTATTTTTTAATAGTCAAATAAAACATGTAGCGAGGGTTGCGACTGCCATAGTTGCCTATGGATAGCGATGTGGATGTTGGATGCATAAAGCTACTCAAATAGCCCTTATTGTCAAAGAGGAGGATTCACCCAATATGAACGTATTAGTTATAGGAAGTGGCGGTCGTGAATATGCCATTGCCAAACAATTTAGCATTTCTCCGTCTGTAGAAAAAGTTTATGTAGCTCCAGGTAATGATGGTATGCGTGATGATGTAGAAGTTATCGGGATTGATACAATGGACTTTGCAGGTCTTGCGCAATTTGCAAAAGAACATGCAGTAGATTTAACCTTTGTTGGTCCTGAGCAACCACTTGCAGAAGGAATTGTGGATTTCTTTACGCAACGCAGGTTACGAATATTTGGCCCGACGAAGGCAGCAGCGCAAATTGAAAGCAGTAAATCATATGCGAAAGATCTTATGAATAAATATCATATCCCAACTGCTGCACACGCAACGTTTACAGAAGCAGAGCAAGCGATACACTATATCCAAGCACAAGGCGCACCAATTGTTATTAAAGCAGACGGCTTAGCAGCTGGTAAAGGTGTTGTGGTTGCAATGACCGATGAGGAAGCGATTGAAGCGGTGCAAGATATGATTGGGAATCAGCGTTTCGGTGAGTCTTCATCTCGTGTAGTCATTGAAGAATTCCTCGATGGAGAAGAATTCTCTTTTATGTCGTTTGTCCATAAAGGTCAAATATATCCAATGGTCATTGCCCAAGATCATAAACGTGCATATGACGGCGATAAAGGTCCAAATACAGGTGGGATGGGTGCATATTCACCTGTACCACAAATTTCACAAGATGTCGTTGAAGTAGCATTTGAAACGGTCGTTAAACCTACTGTTCAAGGCATGGAAGCAGATGGGGTATCGTTTACTGGGATTTTATATGCAGGTCTAATTTTAACAAAAAATGGACCGAAAGTAATTGAGTTTAATGCTCGCTTTGGTGATCCAGAAACACAAGTTGTACTACCACGCATGCAATCAGATTTTGGAGCTTTTATGAGCGCCTTAATGGATGAAAAACCATTTGATCTACAATGGACAAAGGATGCGATGTTAGGCGTTGTCATTGCGGCTGAAGGCTATCCTGGAGATGTAGTCAAGGGCAATGCATTACCGAATCTGGAAGCACTTTCTGCTACGCACGCAGTCTATCATGCAGGTACAAAGTTTGTAGATGGAAAATTCGTAGGCAATGGTGGGCGTGTTTTATTAGTCGCTGCCAAAGCGCCTACTTTACAGGAAGCACAACAACAAGTATATGCTGGTATTGCAACAGTTGAATGGGACAACTTCTTCTACCGCAAAGATATCGGCTGGCGTACTTTTAAATAGCTATTGTATTCATCATTATAGACTTATCATTTCTTTAAAAAGTAAGGAGCCGTCTCATTTTGCATTGAGACGGCTTCTTTGACTAAGAAGGATTTTGTGCTTTAGTTGTAGAATTTTTACTGTCCGAGGAATTTTGGGTTGAAGTGTTGGCGTCAGTCGCAGTAGTTTTTGCTGTTGATGTTGTTATTTCTGACGCATTTCCAGTTATAGCAGAGGAGAAATCCTGCATCAGTTTATTGATTTGATCAGTAGACATTGGATTCTGTTCAGAATTCAGTGGATTTTGCCCAGAAGACATTGAATTCTGTCCGGAAGACATAGAATTCTGTTCACTGAACATACTTTGCATAGAGGTGTTCATGACATTTTCTAAACCAGAGCCCTTCATAGCTTTTAAAGGACAATATTTAAAAATACCTTCAGCCATTTTCATGGCCCCTAATGCAATCAAAAGTCCACCTTTCATACAGTTAGGATTTCTAGAAGCTCTAGCAATACCAAACGCCGTCATACCAGTACCAAGAGCAAAGCGGCAAAAGGCATTTTTATCACTAAGATTTGCTTGTTGCGTCATATCATTTCCTCCTTTAGTCATAGTGGAAAAAATAAAGCGGGGTGCACTTTGCTTTATGAAAGTGCTGTGTTACGATTGAAACAAGATGATTGCATAAAGCAGCATTATTTAGAGAAACTAAAGCACAGATTTTGAATGGCATCAAATAACCCCTTCAAAATGCAAATCATTACGCAAAAGGCGCAATGCATACAAATAAGCGTTTATGCAATAGTAGTATGTGAATTCAAGTAGGAATTACACAATGAAATTTTACGCAAATTAGGAAGGAGCGATTTACATGGATCCGACATGGAAAATTTCGGAGTTGCGTCAACATATAGCTGTCATAGATGGCAAAAAATCGCCTAATATTGTCTTAAAAAATGCACGTTATTTACATAGCATGTTAAAACAATGGGTGGTAGCAAACATTTGGATTTCAGGAGACCGCATTGTTTATGCGGGAGACCGAATGCCTCCTTTAATGGAAGGGACTGAAATAATCGACTGTACAAATAAAACAATTGTACCTGGTTATATCGAACCGCATGTTCATCCGTTCCAGTTATATCACCCACAATCCTTTGCTGATTTTTGTGGGCAATTAGGGACAACGACCTTTATTTCGGATAATTTAAGTTTTGTCTTATCTTTAGAGAATAAGAAAGCGTTTTCAATTTTAGATGACTTAAAGAAATTACCGTTCTCCTTTTATTGGTGGACGCGTTTTGATTCACAAACGGAAATGGTACAAGAGGAAGAGATTTTTTCAAATACGTCCATTTTAGAGTGGTTACAACGTGATGATGTATTGTTAGGGGGCGAGCTAACGGGATGGCCACGTTTATTGCACGGTGATGACTTGATGTTGTATCGCATGCAAATGGCGAAAGCACATGGCAAAAAGATTGAAGGCCACTTCCCAGGGGCATCAGAGCGAACTTTGGCGCGCATGAAGTTACTTGGTGCGGATGGAGATCACGAGGCAATGACGGTAGAAGAAGTAGAGCGACGAATTATGCAAGGATTTGCAGTAACACTACGTCATTCTTCGATACGTCCAGATTTACCGATTCTCTTAAAAGGAATTGTAGAAAAACAACTACCTATTTTCGACCACTTAATGATGACAACGGATGGTTCTACGCCTTCATTCCATCAAGATGGCGTAATGGATAAATGTATTCAAGTTGCCTTAGAGGCAGGTGTCTCACCAATTGATGCTTATCAAATGGCATCTTATAATGTTGCGCGTTATTATAATATGTCCAACTTACATGGCTTTATCGCGACGGGGCGTTTCGCTTCATTGAATATTTTGCAAGATGAATGGCATCCAGTACCAGAAAGTGTATTGTCAAAAGGTGTTTGGTTAAAACGTGATGGCGAACGAGTGCATCGTTTAGCTGAAATCGATTATTCGGCCATTCCTTCTTTTGACTTGGATTTCTCCCTAACGGCACATGATTTCCAATTCTCCATGCCATTTGGTATTGAATTAGTCAATGATGTGATCACGAAGCCTTATAATTCATTAATTACAAGAGAAGGTCAGCTTGCAAATCACGATGAAAGTTACTTAATACTGATGAATCGAAGTGGTAACTGGCATGTCAATACGATGATTAAAGGCTTTGCAACAAATGTTCAAGGCTTTGCATCGTCGTATTCGAACACTGGTGATATTTTGTTAATTGGGAAAAATAAAGACGATATGTTGAAAGCCTTCGAAGAGATGAAGGCAATGCGTGGAGGCATTGTTCTTGTAGAAAAAGGAGAAGTCGTAGCATCTGTTCCGCTCGCGATAGGTGGTCTTCTTTATGATGGCAATGTCGAAGAGCTGACCGAGCGAGAGATAGCATTAAAGCAAGCCTTAGCAGAACGTGGCTATCGATTAGGAGACGCCATTTATACTTTATTGTTTTTACAATCAACGCATTTACCGTATATTCGGATTACACCTAAAGGGATTTTTGATGTCATGAAGAATAAGTTATTATTACCTGCAGTTATGCGTTAGTAGTTGTAGCACATTTTTTGAAGCGCCTGAGCATCCACTTTCACATTTACATCAGAGGCGGAATTGACTAAAGGAGAGTAATGCAAGTGTTTAAATCAAAGAAACTATTAGTTGGCTTAGCATTTAGTGCTTTGTTTATCGGCGGATGTTCTAAAGACGCCTCTGAACAAGAAGAAGACGTAAGTAAAGTAGATGATGAACCAGCTATTGAAGAGCCGGTGAAGGAAGAGACGATTACAGCGCCGTTAACTGGGGAGATTGTTAAAGAAGAAGTGACACAGCGTCCTATTATGGTGACTGTTAATAATCACCCTGCTGCACGTCCGCAATCAGGCATAGCAGCAGCGGATATTATTTACGAGATGTTAGCAGAAGGAAATGTTACTCGTTTTCTAGCAGTCTATCAAAGTGAATTACCAGAAAACATTGGACCAGTACGAAGTGCACGCTCATACTTTGTTGATATGGCAAAGGGCTTTAACGCATTTTATGTAGCACATGGCTATAGTCCAGAGGCCAAAACGATGCTTAGCAATAACGTCGTTGATAATATAAATGGCATGAATTATGATGGCACATTATTTAAACGTTCGAATGATCGCGTAGCACCACATAATTCCTATATTACGTCTGAAAACATAGTAAATGGTGCTGAAAAAGTTGGCGCTTCAATGAATTACAGTGAAAAAGTGCATCAGGCTTTTTATGAACCCGATGAACGTGGTAAAATAGGCGTTGAAACAAGTCAAGTTGACATTTACTATGGGAATAGTGAATATTTCCACAATACGTATGTGTATGATCATCAAACAAATCGTTACGGACGACAATCGGCAGGCGTTGAAACAAAAGATATGCTGACAGGTGACGCATTAACATTTGCCAATGTTTTGTTTTTTGAAATGAAGCACCAAACAATCGATGATGTAGGGCGCCAAGATATTGATTTAACCTCTGGTGGAAATGCGTATGTATTTCAAAATGGTTATTTAAGAGAAGTAAAATGGGCTAATATCGATGGAATACCAACGGCTGTTGAAGAAACTGGTGAACTTGTGAAGCTCGTGCCAGGGAAGTCATGGGTTCATTTCGTACCGGCTTCACCAGGGTTACAAACAATGGTGAAAACGCAGCCTTAAGAGGGAGGAAAATGGCATGCAAATCGAAAAAATTCGAGGGCATCAAACTGATCAGTTATTTAAAGCAGTATTAGAACTGAAGGACATTGAAGAATGTTATAAATTTTTTGATGATTTATGTACGATTAGTGAAATTCAATCATTAGCACAACGCTTTGAGGTAGCGCATTTATTACGTTTAAAGAAAACCTATGAATCCATTAAAAAGGAGACAGGGGCAAGTACGGCAACGATTTCTCGTGTACGTCGCTGCTTTGATTATGGAAACGATACATATGATGAAATGTTAGGTCGTTTGTATCCAGATGAAAAGCCATTCCAAGCACCAAAAGAATAGTAGGTAAGAGGCTGGGTAGAGTTTCTGCTCAGCCTTTTTCATTCTTTTGTAGACAGTCATAAGCTATACTTGTAAACGGATAGATAGAAAAAGATAGGTGGTAAATTAGATGGATTATTTACAGTGGAGACATGTGTTCAAGCTAGATCCGGCAAAGGAGATTTCGGATGAAGCATTAGAAAAAATTTGTGAATCAGGAACAGATGTTATTTTAGTAGGGGGAACAGATGGCGTAACATTAGATGGTGTTTTAGATATCCTTGTTCGCGTACGCCGTTTTGAAGTTCCAATTGCGCTAGAAATTTCAACGATTGATTCAGTAACGCCAGGCTATGACTATTATTTCATTCCAACGGTGCTAAATAGTGATGATCCAAAATGGATTAAAAATTTGCACCATGAGGCCATTAAAGAATATGGCGATATTATGGTATGGGATGAGTTAGTAGCGGAAGGTTATTGTATTTTAAATCCAAATTGTAAAGCAGCACAAGTAACACAAGCAAAGACCGATTTATCGGTCGAGGATGTAGTGGCCTATGCTCGCCTAGCTGAAAATTTCTTTAAACTGCCTGTATTTTATTTAGAATATAGCGGGGAATATGGCGATACTGAAATGGTACGTGCTGTAAAAAATGAATTACAAAACACGAAGCTATTTTATGGTGGTGGTATTACCTCTACGAAGCAAGCAGCAGAAATGGCACAGTTTGCAGATACTGTCGTTGTAGGGAATATTATTTATGACGATTTAAAAGCCGCACTTGCGACTGTTAAGGCTGTAAAAAATGCGATATAATTAAGAACAAATGTTTGTAAGGTGGTGCCAAATGGAGCATTTAACAAAAAACTTATTGATAGGTATGAATCCAGAGCAGGAAAAAGCAGTGAAAACAACTGAAGGGCCACTGCTTATTATGGCGGGTGCTGGTTCAGGGAAAACGAGAGTATTAACGCATCGTATTGCCTATTTAATCATAGAAAAAGAAGTATACCCTTCGAAAATTTTAGCCATTACGTTCACGAACAAAGCTGCACGTGAAATGCGTGAACGTATAGATGGTATTCTTGGCAATGGAACGGGCGACAGCATGTGGGTATCCACGTTCCACTCAATGTGTGTACGTATTTTACGACGCAATATTGAACAACTCGGCATATCGCGCAACTTCACAATTTTAGATTCGACAGACCAACTTTCTGTTATTAAAAATGTCTTGAAAGATGAAAATATTGATCCTAAGCGTTTTGAACCTCGTGCTATTTTAAATGCCATCAGTTCAGCAAAAAATGAATGCATCACAGCAGATGAATATGCAGGTCAAATCAATGAACATAACCCATATGAAAAAACAGTGGCGCGTGTTTATAAAGGCTACGAAAAAAGACTACGTCGCAATCAGTCGCTTGATTTTGATGATTTAATTATGACGACCATTACATTATTTAAGCGAGTACCCGAAGTGCTTGAATACTATCAAAATAAATTTCAATATATTCACGTCGACGAATACCAAGATACCAATAAATCGCAATACTTACTCGTACAATTACTGGCAAAGAAATTTAAAAATATTTGTGTCGTAGGGGACTCAGACCAATCGATTTATCGTTGGCGAGGTGCGGATATTGGCAATATTTTATCGTTTGAAAAAGATTATCCAAATGCCAAAGTCATTATGTTAGAGCAAAATTATCGATCAACAAAACGCATCCTCCAAGCGGCAAATGACGTCATTCAACATAATACAAGCCGTTATCCAAAAGAGCTGCGCACTGATAATGCACATGGTGAAAAAATTGCTTTATTCAAAGCCTATAATGAGCAGGAAGAGGCTCAGTTTGTTGTCCAAACGATTCAACAGCTGATGGACAAGGAAAACCGTTCATTTGATGATTTTGCCATTTTGTATCGTACGAACGCACAGTCTCGTGTAATGGAGGAAGTGCTTGTAAAATCCAATATGTCGTATCAAATCGTTGGCGGTACAAAGTTCTATGACCGCAAAGAAATAAAGGATTTATTAGCGTATTTACGTCTCATTGCCAACAATGATGATGATTTATCACTGGCACGTATTATTAATGAACCGAAACGCAGCATCGGTGCAACGTCCTTTGAAAAAATGGCACGCTATGCAATTGATCAAGATCGCTCGATATTTGATGCGATGAATGATCTTGTGTTTATGGGGCTAACAGGAAAAGCCGCAGCTTCAGCAGAACATTTTTATGCGATGATTAAAGGCTTTACCGAAATGCAAAATTACTTGTCTGTCACAGAAATAGTGGAGCAAGTTATTGAGAAATCAGGCTATCGCGCGATGCTTCAAAATGAAAAAAGCATTGAAGCGGAAAGTCGTTTAGAAAATATTGAGGAATTTTTATCTGTCACAAAGGCGTTTGAAGAGCGTAGCGAGGATAAAAGTTTAATTGCCTTCTTAACGGATTTAGCACTTATTGCGGATATAGATGCGCTTGATAAGGAAGATGCATCGAAAGGTAATATTATTTTAATGACCATGCATGCCGCAAAAGGGTTAGAATTCCCTATCGTTTTCATTATTGGTATGGAAGAAAATATTTTCCCACATTCTCGTTCGTTAGATGATAATGATGAGATGGAAGAAGAGAGACGTCTTGCTTATGTGGGCATCACGCGAGCAGAGGAACGGTTGTATTTAACATGCGCACAATCTCGCACAATTTTTGGGCGTTCAAGCTTTAATAATGCTTCTCGTTTCTTACGTGAAATTTCAGAGGATATTGTAGAGTCCATATCCAAAGGTGGTTCAAAACCTGAAGTACCATTTGCATCAAGTAATCGTTCGGCTAGTGGGTATCCAAAACGTACACTTGGTGGACATCAGCAGACACAACCCGCAACAGCACGCCTACAAGCTACGGGAGGCGATCAGTTCGGTTGGAAAGCTGGAGATAAGGCGATTCATAAAAAATGGGGAACAGGTATGGTTGTGAGCGTAAAAGGTGAGGGTGATAGTACAGAGCTTGATATCGCCTTTCCACAACCAATCGGTATTAAGCGATTATTAGCGCAATTTGCACCTATTGAAAAAGCGTAAGTGGAGGAACTTAAATGAATGAAATTGAACAGCGCATAGCGGAGTTAAATAAATTATTGCATGACTATGGGTATGCGTATTACGTGCTAGATAAACCTCTAGTTCCAGACAGCGTCTATGACCAGCTACTACACGAACTCATTGCATTAGAAGAAGCGAACCCATCACTTATTTACCCTGATTCGCCGACACAGCGTGTTGGTGGTGCTGTGGTAGAAGGATTTAAAAAAGTAACACATGACTATCCAATGTTAAGTCTATCGAATGCATTTAATGAAGCGGACTTACGAGAGTTTGACCGAAAAATTCGCCAAGCAATCGGGGATCAATTTTCTTATGTTTGTGAATTGAAAATAGATGGTCTTGCTATTTCACTTAAATATGAGAATGGCGTTTTTGTGCAAGGTGCAACACGCGGCGATGGTGTAATTGGCGAGGATATAACAGCGAATTTAAAAACGATTCATGCTGTGCCATTGCGCTTAAAAGAGCCTATTACCATCGAAGTACGCGGCGAAGCATATATGCCTAAAAGGTCATTTGAAAAATTAAATGCCCAGCGCGCTGAAAAAGGAGAAGAGTTATTTGCCAATCCTCGTAATGCGGCTGCTGGTTCATTACGTCAGCTAGATCCAAAAATTGCAGCGAGTCGTCAACTATCAACTTTCATTTATGCGATTGGAGGAGATGGTGAGGCGTACGGTATTGATGGACATGGCGAGATGCTCGATTATTTGGAGGGGCTTGGCTTCCCATCTAATAAAGAACGTCAACGCTGTGTATCCATTGAGGAAGTAATGGCCTTTATCGAAACGTGGACAGAAAATCGTCCAAATCTAGCCTATGAAATCGATGGCATCGTTATTAAGGTAGATCGTTATGCACAGCAGGATGAACTTGGCTATACAGCAAAAAGTCCACGTTGGGCAATTGCCTATAAATTCCCTGCTGAAGAAGTTGTAACAACGTTGCTTGATATTGATTTAACAGTAGGGCGAACTGGCGTTGTGACACCAACAGCGATTTTAGCACCAGTACAAGTAGCTGGCACAACAGTGCAACGAGCATCTTTACACAATGAAGATTTAATTCGCGATAAAGATATTCGAATCGGGGATCGTGTCATCATCCGAAAAGCAGGCGATATTATTCCACAAGTAGTTGGCGTCATATTAGAGCAACGTCCGGAAGATTCAGTGCCATATGAAATGCCGGAAAATTGTCCTGTATGCGATAGCGAGCTTATTCGCATTGAGGGAGAAGTTGCCTTGCGTTGTGTCAATCCAGCATGTTTTGCCCAAATTGCTGAGAGCATTAAATACTTTGTGTCGCGGAACGCAATGAACATTGATGGGCTAGGTGAAAAGGTTGTTGAGCAACTATTGCGTGCTGATTTAATTCATGATGTATCAGATTTATATCAGTTAACAGTGGAGCAATTAGTGGCGCTTGAACGTATGGGCGAAAAGTCAGCTACGAACTTAGTGACGGCTATTCAAGCTTCGAAGGACAATTCAATGGAACGTCTCCTCATTGGATTAGGGATACGACATGTTGGAGAGAAGGCAGCGAAAATTGTTTCAGAGGAATTTGAGACGATGGAAGCAGTGATGGCTGCAACAGAAGAACAGCTCGTAGCAATTCATGAAATTGGCGATAAAATGGCATCTTCGCTCGTTGAGTATTTTGCCAATGAAGATGCACGCGCTGTGATTAAGCGCCTTGCTGAAGCGGGTGTCAATATGACGTATAAAGGCAAAAAGGTGGAAGTAGTCGTTGGTGACAATCCATTTGCAGGCAAGACGATCGTGCTAACTGGTAAACTTGAGCAATTGACACGAAACGATGCAAAGGCGAAAATAGAAGAGTTAGGTGGAATTGTTACAGGCAGTGTTAGTAAGAAAACAGATCTTGTGATTGCAGGTGCCGATGCAGGATCTAAACTAACAAAGGCTGAGCAACTAGGCATTGAAGTTTGGAACGAAGACGACCTAATTGAACAACTAACTTAATAGTTAAAGCACCGACGGAAATGTGCGCCTTAAAATGAGCGTTAACGAAAAAATTATTAAGGATGAATCTGATAATTAGTAAAGGGGTACTAACACAATGAAGTCATTTCGACTCATTCCAGCAATTATAGCTGCTGCAATGCTAGTCGGCTGTGTGCCTTCAAATAAGAAGGAGACAGAGCTTACACAGGAAACGCAACAGGAAAAAGCGGAAACAACGATTATTCCAAGTCTACAGATTGATGAATCTTTTTATAAAACACTAATCCCATATAAAGAAAGTGCTAGCCGTGGATTAGTCGTGTCAAACATTTACACGAAATATGATATGAAGGAAGTTGAAACAGGATTAATGCGTCTTTCTCAAAATGAGTTTGACACGGATAATTATTACTTCCAAGAAGGTCAATATTTAGCCGAAAGCACAGTAAGTTCTTGGCTGGCGCGTAGCTCACAAACGGAGGATGGTTTAAACCCTCCTACAACTGACGCTATGACACCGGAAGAACGTGCTACAAAGGCACCGATTTATTTAGCACATATTGTTGAGCAAAATTATTTAAAGAAAACGGATGATAATAAAGTAAAACTAGGTGGTATTTCAATCGGGCTATCTTTGAATTCTATCTACTATTATCAAAAAGAAAAGTATGGTGAATATTACGAAGAGCCTATTCCAGAGTCTGCGCTTATTGAGCAAGGCAAAAAGATGGCGGCTGAAATCGTCTCGCGTATGCGTTCACGTGATGAATTAAAAGACGTGCCAATTGTCGTTGGTTTATTTAAACAACAGGCTCGCAATTCAATTGTTCCTGGTGCGTATTTTACTTACGGTGTGGCAAAAGAGGGACAAAACGACATTGGTGATTGGCAAGCAATTGACGAAGAATATGTGTTGTTCCCAACGGATGATTCGCACGATACTTATCGAGATGTAAGTAATAATTTCAAAAACTTTAAGCAAGACGTGGATAAATATTTTTCCAACTATACAAGTGTCATTGGCACAGGCTTCTATCAGAATAAAAAAATTCAAAAGTTGAAAATTGAAGTTCCAATTCAATTTTTTGGCACTGCTGAAATCATTGGATTCACCCAATATTTGACAGGTGTGCTAATTAATCAATTTGATAATATAAAAGTCGAAGTAAGCATTACATCGATTAATGGTCCAGAAGCGTTAATTATTAAAGAAGCAAATGATAAAGACCCGTATGTACACGTTTATGAATAATAAAAAGCCAGCCTTGTGCTGGCTTTTTATATGCAAAGATTATGTCTAATTAGGCTATACTGTCACTTACCTGAAGCGAAGTTCGTTATTCATTCAACAAAAGAAGACAACACTTTGTTATAGTAGTGAAAGTTTCTATATTTTTGGTGAAAGTTGTGATTTTTAGTAGGAAAAATGTTATGATTATTGGCATGGTTAACTTTATTCAACCCTATTGTTATCGATAAAAACAATGAATTGGATAGTATTCGGAGGTGTGAACAATGGCAAAATTGACAAAAGAAGAGGTTAAGCACGTTGCGAATTTAGCACGTCTTGCAATTACAGAAGAAGAAGCGGAAAAATTTGCTGAACAACTTGGTAAAATTACTGACTTTGCAGAGCAGTTAAACGAGTTAGATACAACTAATGTTGAACCAACAACACACGTTTTACCATTAGTAAACGTAATGCGTGAAGATGTGGCAACAAAAGGTTTAGACCGCGATGTAATGATGTTAAACGTAAAAGAACAAGAAGATGGTCAAGTAAAAGTACCAGCTATCATGTAATACTAAAAAATAGGAGGATTCCTCATGACGTTATTTGAACGTTCAGCAAAGGAGTTACAAGCGGATATTAAAGCTGGTAACTTAACAATCGCTGACTTAACAAAAGAAGCATATGAACGTGTGACAAAGCTGGATGGCGATGTACAAGCATTCCTTGCTTTAAACGAAGAAAAAGCAACTGCACAAGCAGCTGAAATGGACAACGTGCCATTTGAAGAACGTGGACCACTTTTTGGTCTTCCTATTGGTGTCAAAGACAATATCGTAACAGAAGGCTTAGAAACAACATGTGCTTCTAAAATCCTTGAAGGGTTTATGCCAATCTACGATGCAACAGTCGTTCATAAGCTACGCGAAGCTGGCATGATTACAATCGGTAAATTAAACATGGACGAGTTTGCAATGGGTTCTTCAAATGAAAACTCATACTATAAAACAACAAAAAATCCATGGAATTTAAATCATGTTCCAGGCGGTTCTTCAGGTGCATCTGCAGCAGCAGTAGCAGCAGGAGAAGTACCATTCTCATTAGGTTCTGATACAGGTGGTTCTATTCGTCAACCTGCGGCATATTGCGGTGTGGTAGGGATGAAACCTACATATGGTCGTGTATCTCGTTTTGGACTTGTGGCATTCGCCTCTTCATTAGACCAAATTGGACCAATTACACGTAATGTGGAAGACAATGCGCACTTACTAGAAGCTATTTCAGGCTTAGACCCTAACGATTCAACTTCAGCAGACGTAGAAGTACCAAACTTCGCAGCAGCATTAACTGGCGATGTAAAAGGCTTACGTATTGCTGTACCAAAAGAATTTTTAGGTGAAGGTGTTGGCGAAGCAGCACGCCAATCAGTACTGGATGCATTAGAAGTATTAAAAGGCTTAGGTGCGACAGTAGAAGAAGTATCACTTCCGCATTCTAAATATGCATTAGCAGCTTATTATATCCTTTCTTCTTCAGAAGCGTCTTCAAACCTATCTCGTTTTGATGGTATCCGTTATGGCTTCCGCGCAGAAAACGTTACGAATTTAATGGACCTTTACAAAGAAACACGTGCACAAGGCTTTGGCGATGAAGTAAAACGTCGTATTATGCTAGGAACTTACTCACTTAGCGCAGGTACGTATGACGCTTACTACAAAAAAGCACAACAAGCACGTACACTTATTAAAGCAGACTACGACAAAGTATTTGAAGACTTTGATGTAATTATTGGACCAACTGCACCAACACCAGCATTTAAAATTGGTGAAAATGTAGATGATCCAATGACGATGTATGCCAACGATATTTTAACAATTCCTATGAACTTAGCGGGCGTACCAGCGATTTCAATTCCATGTGGCTTTGAAAACGGTCTACCACTAGGCTTACAAATCATTGGTAAATACTTCGATGAAGCAACAATTTACCGTGTAGCGCATGCGTTTGAGCAAGCTACTACGTTCCATAAAGAAGTTCCTCAAATTTGGGAGGGAAAATAACATGAACTTTGAAACAGTCATTGGTTTAGAAGTACACGTTGAGTTAAAAACAAACTCAAAAATCTTCTCGCCAGCACCAGCTCACTTCGGTGCTGAACCAAATACAAATACAACAGTAATCGACCTAGGTTACCCTGGTGTCCTTCCTGTGTTAAATAAAAATGTTGTAGATTTCGCGATGCGTGCGGCACTTGCATTGAACATGGAAATCGAACAAGAAACTAAATTTGACCGTAAAAACTATTTCTATCCGGATAATCCGAAAGCTTATCAAATTTCTCAATTCGATAAGCCAATTGGTAAAAACGGTTGGATTGATATTGAAGTAGATGGTTATACAAAACGTATCGGTATTACTCGTCTCCATATGGAAGAAGATGCTGGTAAACTAACGCATGCTGGTGACCATTCACTTGTAGACTTTAACCGTCAAGGTACACCGCTTGTAGAGATCGTTTCTGAGCCAGATATTCGTACAGCAAATGAAGCGTACGCTTACCTTGAAAAATTAAAATCCATTATCCAATATACAGATGTTTCAGACTGTAAAATGGAAGAAGGTTCACTGCGCTGTGATGCCAATATTTCTATTCGTCCTTATGGTCAAGAGGAATTCGGTACTAAAACAGAGCTTAAAAACCTAAACTCATTCAACTACGTACGTCGTGGGATTGAGCACGAAGAGTTACGCCAAGCAGACGTATTACTTTCAGGTGGCGTAATTGATCAAGAAACACGTCGTTTTGATGAGAAAACAGGTAAAACAATTTTAATGCGTGTGAAAGAAGGAACAGATGATTATCGTTACTTCCCAGAGCCAGATTTAGTACGTCTATCAATCGACGATGAATGGTTAGAGCGCGTAAAATCAGAAATCCCTGAACTTCCAGATGCACGTCAAAAACGTTATGTTGAAGAATTAGGGCTAACACCTTATGACGCTAGCGTACTTGTTATTTCAAAAGAAATTTCGGATTTCTTTGAAGCGATGGTTGCAGACGGAGCAGACGCGAAACTTTCTGCTAACTGGTTAATGGGCGATGTTTCAGCTTATTTAAATGCTGAACAAAAAGATTTAAAAGATACGGCATTAACACCAGAAAACCTTGGCGGCATGGTGAAGTTAATTACGGATGGTACAATTTCTTCTAAAATCGGTAAAAAAGTATTTGCTGAATTAGTAGAAAATGGCGGTTCAGCTAATGACATCGTTAAAGCAAAAGGCTTAGTACAAATTTCTGATGAAGGTGCTTTATTAGCAATCGTAACAGAAGTATTAGATAACAACGCACAGTCAATCGAAGACTTTAAAAACGGTAAGGATCGTGCCATTGGCTTCTTAGTTGGACAAATTATGAAAGCGACAAAAGGCCAAGCGAACCCACCGATGGTTAATAAATTATTACAACAAGAAATTGCCAAACGCTAATTTTTTGTGATAACAATGAGTCAAGAGAGTGTTTTCACTTTCTTGGCTTTTTCAATGCAAAGATTGTACATACTAACAAATAGTAGCACTAAATAGTTGTCTAAATAGCGCATTCATAGCAAAATATAGAATAGAACAACCATATCAATGAAAAAGGGGATAAGTATATGAAAACTGAACAACAATATTTTGAAGAAGCCACATCTATTCAGCAATATATGGACAACATGTCAACGCTAAAAGAAGACAGCTTTCGTATTTATGATGGCTTTGAAGTCCCAATGAACGATGGTTTCGTAGCTTTATTAAAAGACAAGCAACCAAAAATATTAACAATTACTGAAGATTGGTGCGGTGATGCGATGTTAAATAACCCAATTATTCGCCGTATTGCAGAGGCTGCTGGATTAGATATGCGTGCAGTCTTACGCGATGCGGATACAGATTTAATTGACCGTTATTTAACAAACGGTGGACGTGCAATTCCAATGTATATATTATTAAACGAATCAGGTCAGGTTATCGGTAAATGGGGTCCACGTGCGCCTGAGTTACAAGAGATTGTGGTGACAAAAAGAGCGACTTTGCCGGATAAAGAAGATTCAACATTTGAGGAAGCACAAAAAGCAATTTACGCAGAAATTCGTGAAGAGAATTTGACAAGTAAGACAAATTGGCATTATGTTTATGAAGATTTCAAGAAACATGTAACAGCAGCATTGCAAACGGTGTAATGCACATTACGTGTTTGTACTGGCATGGTGCTAGCTTATGGAGTATAAGTTGTAAAGTTTAGCACTTCGTATGAAATCACCAGTGCAACAATTCAGCGTATTATGCGTTGAAAGAATTAGAATCTTATGAAGCAGGAAGGTATGTTATGAAACGAGCAAGAATCATTTATAATCCTACATCTGGGCGTGAAGCGTTTAAAAAGCATCTACCAGAAGTATTGGAGAAACTAGAGGTAGCAGGCTATGAGACATCTTGTCACGCAACAACGTGTGAAGGCGATGCAATAGAAGCAGCAAAAAACGCAGTAGAACGTGGATTTGATATTATTATAGCAGTTGGTGGAGATGGGACGTTAAATGAGGTTGTCTCTGGTGTAGCTCAATTTGAAAAACGTCCAAAGATTGGTCTAATTCCAATGGGGACAACAAATGATTTTGCACGTGCTATTCATATTCCACGAAATATTGATGAAGCCGTTGATATTATTATTAAAGGCGATACCTTACCGGTTGATGTTGGATTGTTAAATGGAGAACGCTATTTCATCAATATTGCTGCTGGAGGACGTATTACGGAGCTAACATATGAAGTACCAAGCAAAATGAAAACAATGCTAGGGCAGTTAGCTTACTATTTAAAAGCAGTGGAAATGATTCCTTCGATTAAGGCATCACATATGCGTATTGAATACGATGGAGAAGTTTTTGATGGGGACGCCATGATGTTTTTATGTGGCTTAACGAATTCTGTTGGCGGTTTTGAAAAGCTAGCACCAGATGCAAGCATAAACGATGGCTATTTCACATTATTAGTATTGAAAAAAGTGAGCCTACCTGAGTTTATTCAACTTGCTGCCATGGCGCTACGAGGTGAACATTTAAAGGATGACCGTGTTATTTATAAAAAAGCGAGTGTTGTAAAAGTAACGACGGACAGTGAAGTCCATTTAAATTTAGATGGCGAATATGGTGGAGATGCACCTGCAACATTTGAAAACTTAAAACGCCATATTGAAATGTTTGTACCGCTTGAAGATATTCGCGAAGAAGACCGCATTTAAACAAAAAGTATTATTATGGGTCATCTTCTATAATCACGTTAAAATATTTTGCAAACATGTTCTTATTTTCATTAAATTCCCTTTAAAATCGTGCATGTGAACGAAATAAGAAAAATGTTTGGCGAATGTGCGTATATTACTTGAACAAAATTTGAAACCTTTATAATAGGCCGAAATATCGGTCCATTATAAAGGTTTTTTTCGTTGCAATAGTGGAAAATATGGGTATGGATAGGGAAAGGAAGTGGTGCGATTTGTATAAGTCACAGGAAAGGAAACTTATTTGGTTAAGCTTCGGTGTTGCAATTATTATGCTACTTTCCATACTTGGAAGAATATTTGGAAGTTAGGGGGGCAATTTAGATGATTAATGAATCAGCAGTCTTTTGGAGTAGAGCATTAACGGAGCTGACGTTAACGTTCCATATCATTTATGCAACGATTGGTGTTGGTGTGCCATTAATGATTATGCTCGCACAATGGACTGGATATAAAAAGAATGATGAGCATTATATTTTAATGGCGCGCCGTTGGGCAAGAGGTTTCGTTATTACTGTTGCTGTAGGAGTTGTAACAGGAACTGCTATTGGCTTGCAATTATCGTTACTTTGGCCGAATTTTATGCAACTTGCAGGGCAAACGATCGCATTACCACTTTTTATGGAAACCTTTGCATTTTTCTTTGAAGCCATTTTCTTAGGCATTTACTTATATACTTGGGACCGATTCGATAGTCAGAAAAAGCATATGTTGCTACTAATTCCTGTTGCTGTAGGAGCATCTATGTCCGCAGTCTTTATTACAATGGTCAATTCCTTTATGAACGCACCACAAGGCTTTGATATTGTAGACGGTCAGCTGGTCAATATTCAACCGTTTTTAGCTATGTTTAACCCCGCAATGCCAACGAAAGTAGCACACGTTGTCGTAACAGCCTATATGACATCGGCATTTGTGTTAGCTGCCATTGCAGGCTACCGTATGCTTAGAGGATCAGATCATATATACCATAAAAAATCATTGTTTTTATTGATGAAAATTGGTTTAGTTGCATCGATTGCTTCTGCTATTATTGGCGATTTCTCAGGTAAATACTTAGCGGAATACCAACCAGAAAAATTAGCTGCGGCAGAATGGCATTTTGAAACAACTGATAAAGCATCCCTGATTTTACTCGGTGTATTAGATGGTGAAGAGGTCAAGTATGCAATTAAGGTTCCGTATGCTTTAAGTATCCTTGCACGTAATAATCCAACTGCAGAAGTAATTGGCTTAGATCAATTTGCTGAAGAAGATCGACCACCGCTCTATATACATTATCTATTTAATATAATGGTCTTTATCGGGATGTTCCTAGTACTCGTATCATTGCTTTACGTTGTCGGGAAACCACGTGGTTGGCTCTTTATTCATTCCCGATGGTTTAGATGGATTATCGTTGCAGGTGCACCACTGTCCATTATTGCAATTGAAGCAGGTTGGTGGCTAGCAGAGGTAGGGCGTCAACCGTGGATTTTATATGGCATTATGCGCACCTCAGAAGGCGCAACAACGAGTGATCATGTGGATTTAATGATGCTGTTATTTACAGCTGTTTATGCAGTCCTTGGTATCGGAAGTACGGTCGTATTAGTCCGTATGTTTAAAAAGAATCCCATTGAGCGAGAAATTGAAGATCGACATACTGAAAAGGGCGGTGACATCATATGACATTAGAAGTATTAGGGATTTCAGTATTGTGGATTTTCCTTTTTGGTTATGTGATGATCGCATCGATTGATTTTGGGGCAGGCTTTTTCAATGCTTATAGTTTGCTTATTGGCAAAAACCATATTATTACTAATGTAATTAAGCGTTATTTATCACCTGTTTGGGAAGTAACGAATGTCTTTTTAGTGTTTTTCTTTGTAGGAATGGTTGGTTTCTTCCCGCAAACAGCCTTCTACTATGGAACAATTTTGCTTGTACCTGTGAGTATTTCATTAGTGCTACTTGCCATTCGAGGATCGTATTATGCGTTTGAGGCGTACGGGGCACGCGGGCATATTGGTTACACGCTGACATATGGTGTAACAGGCTTATTAATTCCCGCTTCACTATCTGTTGTATTTGCAATAGCAGGTGGTGGCTATGTGGACATCGTGGATGGGCAACCAGTATTAAATTATTGGACATTATATACGAGTACATTTGCCTGGAGTATCGTCGTACTAAGTATAGCGGCCGTCTTGTATATATCCGCCGTATTTTTAACGTGGTATGCAAATAAGGCAACCGATGTAGAAGCCACTAATTTAATGCGAAAATACGCACTGATTTGGGCAGCACCTTTAATCATTAGTGCACTTGGCATTATGTATGAGATGAAATCCATTAACCCTGAAAGCTATCAGCATATGCTCAACTTATGGTGGATGTTTGCCATTTCTGCAGTGTTATTCATTATTACGGTCATCTTGTTATGGATGCGAAAAAATTATGGGTTAGCGGTTGGCTTATTAATTGCACAATTTGCGGTAGCATTTTTTGCTTACGGTATCGCACAATATCCTTATTTACTGTATCCATATTTAACGATTTATGATAGTTTTACAAACAAACAAATGGCTATTTCATTAGTAGTCGTCTTTGTTTTAGGATTATGCTTGCTTCTTCCTTCACTGTATTTACTGTTGAAATTATTCTTATTCAATAAAAATTATGTGACAGGGAAAGAAGACCATCATGCATAGGAGGGAATAGCGATGGATAAAATTGAAATCTTTTATGCACCATTTATAGTAGTTATTCTTAGTATTATCATTATGTTTTGGTGGGCGCCAAAAGATGATTATGTAAGAAAAAATAACAAAAAGAGTCGCGAATAGCGGCTCTTTTTTAGCATTAGAGGAAGCTCGCCATCGTCTAGGCTATTAATTCAAGCCTTGTTCTTTTTTCCTCCGCTATCACATGCTACAATAAGGAGATTGAAATGGAGGATGTACGAATGTCAGCACCCGTAAAAAAGAATGACCAACTTACAGTTTATATAGAAGATTTAACACATGATGGCAATGGTGTCGCAAAAGTCGATGGTTATCCATTATTTATTCAAGGGGCATTACCAAATGAAACAGCAGAAATTCACGTGTTAAAAACATTAAAAAATTATGGATTTGCCAAAGTGGTAGAAATTATAAAACCATCACCGGATCGAGTTGATGCACCTTGCGATTATTTCAAGCAATGCGGTGGCTGCCAATTACAGCATTTATCGTACGAAGGGCAGTTAAAGTGGAAGGAAAATATGGTGCGTAATGTGATGCAACGCTTAGGCAAAATTGATGCGCCCGTTTTACCTGTAAAAGGGATGGCAGAACCTTGGCACTATCGCAATAAAGCCCAAATTCCATTTGCTACGAATGATGCAGGACAAGCCATTGCCGGTTTCTATAAAACGAAATCACATACAATTGTCGATATGGATCATTGTCTAATCCAAACTGGCGAGGCGGACGCTATTCTGTCTGGGCTAAAAAAGGAATTAGCAGCAATCGGTCTACAACCATACAATGAAGCATCACATCATGGCATGTTGCGTCACGTCGTAATCCGTACAGCACGTGCAACAGGTGAAGTAATGGTCGTACTCGTGACGACAAAGAAAAAATTCCCTCAAAAAGATGCGGCAGTAGCGAGCATATTGAAGCTAGTGCCGAATGTGACGTCCATTATGCAAAACGTTAATGGTGCGAAAACAAATGTTATTTTTGGTGATGAGACGATAAACCTTTGGGGTAAAGACGTCATTATCGACACGATTGGTGATGTGCGTTTTGAAATTTCGGCACGCTCTTTCTACCAAGTGAATCCACAGCAAACAGAAGTGCTATACAAGCAAGCGCTAGACTATGCTGATTTACAAGGACATGAACGTGTGATTGATGCCTACTGTGGCATCGGGACGATTTCTTTATTCCTTGCCCAAAAAGCAAAAGCTGTTATGGGTGTTGAAATCGTGCCTCAAGCCATTGAAGATGCAAAGCGCAATGCAGAGCTAAACGGCTTTACGAATACGTACTTCGAGGCAGGGCCAGCAGAAGAAGTGATTCCGCGCTGGTATAAAGAAGGCAAGGAAGCAGATGTCCTTGTAGTCGACCCACCACGTAAAGGCTGCGATGAAGCACTTTTACAAACGATATTAGAACAGCGTCCACAACGAGTTGTTTATGTGTCATGTAACCCTGCCACACTCGCACGCGATTTACGCTTATTGGAAGATGGCGGATACAAAACACAAGAAATTCAACCAGTCGATATGTTCCCGCATTCTACGCATTGTGAAGCGGTTGCGTGGTTGGAGTTAGTATAAAGAAAAAGAACGAATTTCCGATTGTGGAGTTCGTTCTTTTTTTGTAATAAAGGTGTTATTTGGACAGGTTAGTAAAATAATATAGTATCAACTATTAGTACTAGATGATAAAATTAATTGTTTAGGATATTGTTATGGGGGCATTAATAATATCGACACAGGCTTTTAATCTTATATGAACTGTAATTGTATTTAAATGGGAGAGAATAGGGATGTCAGAAAAAGGGTATCAAACTCGTAAGGAACGAAAAAAAGCGGAATTAACAAATAAAAAAAAACAAAGAAGTATAAGTATATTAAAAAAAGGATCGTTGTTTAAAAAAATAGTCATAGTCTGCTTGGTACTCGGTGTCGTTGCAACAGGAGTAGGCGCCATTACAGTCGCTTCAATAATGAAGGGGACACCTACCTTAGATTCTGCTAAGCTAGTGGATCCGCTTTCTACTAAATTTTATGATAAAGACGGAAACTTCCTTTATGAATACGGCAAGGAAAAACGGACAAAAATTACATACAATCAAGTGCCGGAAGTGTTAGAACATGCCTTTATTGCCACAGAGGATTCCCATTTTTACAAACATTCTGGGATTGACCTCAAACGGACAGCCAAGGCTATTTTCGTGAATGTAACCGGAAATTTCGGATCTCAGGGAGGTAGTACGATTACACAACAAGTCATTAAAAATTCATTCTTGTCTCCAGAGAAAACACTGAAACGCAAAGTGCAAGAATGGGACTTAGCATATCAGTTGGAAAAAGAATATTCTAAGGAAGATATTTTAATGATGTATTTAAATAAAATCTACCTTGGAAATCGTTCTTATGGAGTGGCTACTGCAGCAAAGAATTATTACGGAATTGAGTCCGATGATTTGGAAAAAATGACGCTTGCGCAAGCGGCGATGATAGCCGGACTGACACAGAGTCCGAACAATTATGATCCAACCATACCGGAAAACAAAGATGCCGCCACGAAGCGCCGTCACATCGTATTAAGCTCGATGCTTCGAGATGGCTATATTACGGAAAAACAAATGAAGGAAGCAGAAAAAGTTCCTGTAACAGAGGGACTTGTAGCAAAAAATACGCAGCAAAGTATGCCATATGAAGCATTTTTGGATGCAGCTGTGAAAGAAGTAAAGGGAAAACTGAAGGATGTGGACATTAGCGAAGACGGATTGTCGATTTATACAACCCTGGATCCAAAAGCACAGGACTTTGCGGAAAAAATGATGAATACGAATGAAATCATTGCCTATCCGGATGAAAATTTTCAGGGAGCCTTCGTTTTATTAGATACCATGACGGGGGAAGTCAGGGCAATCGGGAGTGGTCGCAATGACTATAAAGCTCAATTTTTAGGTAACAACTTTGCTATTAATATTAAACGTCAACCAGGATCAATCTTTAAGCCTATTTTTGATTATGGACCGGCGATTGAAAACTTAAAATGGTCCACTGCTCATTTGATTAACGACCATAAGACAACTTATGCAACGGGTGAGCCCATCTCAAACTGGGATCATCAATATCATGGAACGCTGACAATAAGGACGGCTCTGCAAAATTCCTACAATATCCCGGCATTGCTTACATTGAGAGAAGTTGGGATGGATAAAGCTAAGAGTTTTGCAGAACAACTTGGCATTACGTTTAACAATAATGAAGTATATGAATCCTACTCGATCGGCAGCAATACTGTCAGTCCTTTAGATATGGCAGGGGGATATAGTGCTTTTGGAAACAACGGATTATACAATAAACCGCATTTTGTCCAAAAGGTTGTATTAGCGGATGGCGCAGTCGTAAATTTTGCAGAAAAAGCAAAACGTGTTATGCAGGATTACACGGCCTATATGGTAACTGATATGTTACGCACAGTCGTAAATGCTGGTACAGGAACAGCGGCCAATGTTCCCAGACTGGATGTTGCCGGAAAAACAGGTACAACCAATTTTGATGAAAAAACTCGAGCTAAATATGGATACCCAAACTCTGCTACGAATGATAGCTGGTTTGCAGGCTATACACCTCAATACACCATGGCTGTCTGGACGGGTTACACTCAAAACGGACAGGGTAACTATATGACTGGAAATACGACGAAAATCTCACAGTTAATGTTTAAAGCTATGATGGAAGCTTACGGAACAGATACAGCAAATTTTCAGCAACCAGAAAGTGTCTACAGAGTGAATAATGAACTTTATATAAAAGGAATTGCTTCTGCAGAAGTGCCACCTAAAAAAATAACGCATCCTAATAATGGAGGGCATAAAGAGAAGTTCAAAAATGAGGAAAAGAAACATAATAAAGAGGAAAAGAAACTTAAAAAAGAAGAAGAGAAGCGTCGGAAAAAGGAAGAAAAGGAACATCAGCATGGTTAGATAGAAATTTTTTCTTCCCATTGTTCTACTGAATTAAGTAATCTGAAAATCTTGTAGGTTTGTTTCTAACAAAGAGGAAAAGAACTGATTAGAAATAAACTTACCAAAATCTCATGTGTTACCTCATCCACTCCGCACATTGTGAGGCAGTGGCGTGGATGGCATTCGTATAATAAAGAAGAACGAATTTCCGATGGTGGACTTCGTTCTTTTTTATTTGTCTAAAGGATAAAAGTTAATTTTGAAGAAGTATATAAGAATGCATTTGTAAAAATTTTCTATGGAGGCACAAGAATGACAAAGGAAATTATTATAACCATAGCGATCATTTTAGTATTGGTCATAGCAATCGACAAAATCTACGGAAAAATTAATTTAGAAAATTATTCACCTATTTGGGAGTATTTTTCTAAAGCTCTGCTCTATGGCTTTATTGCAAGCATTACATTATTTTATGAAAAGGATTCGCTACGAGATGTGAATACACTAGAATGGGCCATAGTTACCGTTTCCATAATAGAAGGAACAGGGAATTATATTAATTATGTAAAAGAATCAAAAAAGAGGAAAAAACAAAAGATATGAAGTCAAGTTAGACATCATCCTGAACAATGAATCCACCAGCACCTCTTATGTTGTCGTATACAATTCACACATTTTGAAGCTGTTGTGTGGTCGGAGTTAGAATGTGACACCATCAGCTCTTACCGGATGACCTATTGGACGTGGAGCGGTATGTGGCCGGCGTTAGTATAATTAAAATGAACGAAAGTTTGAAGTGAAACTCGAACTTTTTCTTTTATAAGTTGATTTGAGAAAGAGAAAAGGATGCAACTCTGCAAATTGCAGAATTACATCCTCCTTCAAGGAAAAAGTGAATTATCCTTTTAGAACGTTTGTTGCTTGAGGACCACGTTGCCCTGCTTCAATATCAAACGTTACTGGTTGTCCTTCTTCTAAAGATTTGAATCCTTCGCCTTGGATAGCTGAGAAATGTACGAATACATCTTCGCCACCTTCACGTTCGATAAATCCAAAACCTTTTTCTGAGTTAAACCATTTTACTGTACCTTTTTCCATGAGAAAAAACCTCCGTTGCGTATCCGCGTTTTATTACTATTCTTGCCTTCATTACATAAATCACAGATTTGCAACTTTGTAAAGTCAAAAATAACTTTCGTAGAGATAATAACACCATTAAAATAGAATTTCAACTACTTAAAGTAAGAAAAAATGTTACAAAAATGTGAAAAACAATGGGAGTGAAAGACTGAAGAAGTCCGTACAGTGTGCCGTTACGTGCCGCCCATTTACTTGTAAATTGCTAGCAGTGAAATTGATGTTTTTATCGTAATTTGCATCTGGAAAAGTTTACTTGTGACAGCAAATTGTGCTCTTAGGGAAATGTTTGAAAGCAGGAAGAAAATAAGTTTTGCATATTATAGGAGCCACTGTAAAAATTTATTTAGAAGCACTGCAAGCCTTACGAGACATCACTTTGTGCATTTTTTACCAATATTTTCTTGTATGAAAATAAAGATAATTTTGCTAGAATATCTTTTGAAATAATTAACCTTTAATACGGTCCAGAGAGGCTGACAAGGGATACATGGAATTTTAAGTTATTATGTAAGTAATATCTTCGCTTATTCATGCCCTTTTGTCTGTTTGGACGAAAGGGCTTTTATTTTGCCATTTAGCTGTGAGTACACAACTAACGTACCTCTTTTAAAGGAAGTCCAGTGAGGCTTAAAAGGAGAATGGAAACGTTATATTTATATAGATACATCCATTCATTCGTAAATAAAAGAGATTTATTTTCATCTAGAACATACTGGAGGATAGAAGAATGGATTATCGAAAAAAGACCGTGGTCGCATCGGTAGCAGGTTTAACATTAGAAGGCATGGATATCATGTTTATCTCATTTGCGATGACAATGATTATTGCCGAATTTAACATTGATTTAGCAACGGGAGGACTTATTTCTTCCATCACGAACGTAGGGATGCTTTTAGGAGGCATTATTTTCGGGATATTAGCGGATAAGTATGGTAGGGTAAAGGTCTTTACCTATACCGTAATCTTGTTTGCAATAGGTACAGCTTTAACTGGATTAGCGACAAGTATTGAACAAGTATATCTATTTAGATTTATTGCAGGTATTGGTGCCGGAGGAGAATACGGTATTGGGATGGCACTTGTAGCTGAAGCTTGGCCGAAAAATAAACAAGGGCGTGCATCTTCATATGTTAGTGTAGGCGCGCAATATGGTGTTATTTTAGCCGCATTACTAAGTGCTATCATTCTTCCTACTTTAGGTTGGAGAGCATTATTCTTTGTAGGGGTAGTACCCGTTATTTTTGCCTTTATCGTTAGAAAAAATTTAGATGAATCACCTGAGTGGCTAGCTGCCCAGAAACAGAAAAAAGCTAGTAAAAAAGCTGAAAAGGGCAAGTTAGTGCAATTGTTTGAAACGCCACGAACAGCGATTACAACCATTTCTTTAATCATCATGGCGACGGTGCAAATTGCCGGTTATAACGGATTAATGATCTGGTTACCATCAATGTTGCAACAGTCACAAGGTTTATCTGTTTCTGGCTCTGCTCTTTGGACAATTAGTACAGCGGTAGGTATGATTATAGGGATGTTATCTTTTGGTATATTTTTAGATCGATTTGGTGCAAAGCGTGCCTTTGGTATCTTCCTTCTTGCTTCAGCGTGTGCAGTATTCTTATACTCTTATGCTACTGGTAGTGCAGGTGTGCTAATAGGTGGTGCAATTGTCGGCTTCTTCTCAAATGGGATGTTCGCCGGATATGGTGCGCTGATTGGTAGTCTATATCCTGTACAAATTCGCAGTACAGCAACAAACACAATATTTAACTTTGGTCGAGCGATAGGTGGTTTCTCTCCAATCCTAGTCGGCTATATTTTACAAAGCTATGATATGAAAGTTGCGATGCTTTACTTAGCAGGGTTATATTGCATTTCCTTTATCGTCATGCTGATGCTAAAAAAAGAGCATGTAGGGAATGTAAGCGAAACGATATAATGAAGTACGACCATCAATTATAGAATTGGTGGTTTTTTATGCTCTTAATGTTCAGTCGCTTGTTAAATGCATATATCGGTAAAATGGAATAGTACATGCAAAAGTTATTGTGTAAAAATGTTTTTAATGTTATTTATTTGAAGTTTTATAAGGTAAACCTTATAAAATATAGTAAAATTAAAGGTTGACATAGAAAAAACACAATACTATAATTATTTCAAACAATTAAATATGCCTCACTTTTCCGATAGTGAGGTAGAGGCGCGACAGTTTAACAGTACCTAATGGAGTCCGAGAAGACGTAGAGGTTAGGTAGAAGGAAATGTCGCCGAAGTGTATGGTGAGTTCTCGCCATCATATGCTGGGTCTGTAGCGAATAGTTGCAGGACTGTCTTCATAAACATAGCTGTTTATGAAGTTGTGCTATCTCTGTTTAGACAAACAGTGGGGAATTTTAAATGGTCCATTCATTTTTAGTTTCTAGCTTTAAAATGAGTAGGTCATTTTTTGTGTTAGACAGATTCTTTTGCACAAAGAGTCTGTTTTTTTATTTGTCTAGGCAATTCGGAATAAGAGGTATTTTGGAGGAATTATTATGGATAATACATCAACTTTATATTATGAATTTTTACCGACGGACGGTCAAAAAATCAATGTGAACCCAGATAAAACAGCATTACTTATCGTCGATATGCAACATCAGTTTATTAGCCGTGACGGGTTAGATGCGCAAGTGGCAAGAGAAAAGGGCATGTTTGAGCAGTGGGCATACTTTTTTGATCGTATCGACAATTTAACGATTCCGAACAATAAAAAGCTTTTAGAATTTTTCCGTACGAATCAATTAGAAGTTACTTTTGGACGCATTGCTTGTCATCATAAAGATGGACGAGACCGTTCTCCTGTTCAACGCCGTCCAGGCTGGAACAATATTTTATTGCCAATCGGTGATCCAGGGGCGGAGATGGTCGAAGAATTAACGCCTCTTGCTGATGAAATTGTTGTCAATAAAACGACAGATAGTGTATTAAGTGGCACGAACTATGAATTTTTATTGCGCAATATGGGCATTGAAACAGTCGTTTGTACAGGCGTTGTCACAGATCAATGTGTTGCTTCAACAGTACGAAGCTTAGCGGATGCAGGCTTTGAAGTGATTTTAGTTGAAGATGCATGTGCAGCGGCAACACAACAGCTTCATGATGCTGAAATTATGATTATGAATCAAATTTATTGCCAAGTGATGAGCACAGATGAAGTCATCGATTTAGTAACAGCGGAACTAGCTAAACGTGAATCAGTGAATGTCTGAGAGGAAATAGACTATGAGTCAAACAGCCAATGATCATACACCACAGTTAAAACGTGTTTTAACATTAAAAGATTTAGTTATTTATGGTATTGCTTTTATGACGCCAATTGCGCCTGCTTATATTTATGGCTTTGCAGCAGAATCTACAGGCGGGATGTTGCCATTAGCCTACTTGGTTGCGATGGTAGCTATGATGTTTTCTGCCTATAGTTACGGTCGAATGGCTGCGGTCTTTCCGAATGGAGGGTCGACTTATACCTATACACAGCGTGCCATTAATCCGCATTTAGGATTTTTTGCAGGATGGGCAATGTTTATGGATTATGTTTTAGTACCACTCATTGTCTTTATGGTCGGTGCGTCATATGCGAATGCACTAATACCATCTATTCCGTATTGGGCTTGGGTGTTATTCATTGCAGGTATTATTACGATTGTGAATATTTTAGGTATTGGTATCGCAGCGAAAACCAATCAAATTCTCGTGCTATTTATGGGCATTATTGTCGTAATTTTTATCATTTTTTGTGTGAAGACAATTGTCGGTGGGGAAAGTAGTACGTCGTTCTTTTCGATTGTGCCGTTCTTTAACGATGAAAAATTCGTGATGTCTGCCATTATTTCTGGCGCCGCCATGGCCTGCTTCTCGTTTTTAGGGTTTGATTCGATTACAACACTTTCTGAAGAAGCCGTTAATCCAAAAGATGATATTTGGAAGGCAGCGATTTTAGCTTGTTTAATCGGAGGAATTATTTTTATTGGGCAAGCGTATGTAGCGCAACTCGTATGGCCGGATGTGACCAACTTTAGCTCAGCTGATACAGCTTTATTTGATATAGCAGAAAAAGCCGGTGGTGCCGTTCTTGCAACGCTTTACACGGTTGCGATTATTGTATCGACAGTGACAGCTGGTTTAACAGGCCAAGCCAGTGCATCTCGTTTAATGTTTAGTATGGGGCGTGATGAAGTGCTGTCGAAAAAGTTTTTCACACACTTACATCCAAAATATCAAACACCCGTCTATAATATTTTATTAATGTGTGCGATTAGTGTTTTAGGAGCACTGTTTTTATCAGCTAATTTCGTAGCAGAATTAATGAACTTTGGTGGCCTGACAGGATTTATGTTTGTCAATTTGTCAGTGATTGTCTATTACTTTTTCCGCAAAAAAGAAAGGAAGATCATTCGCTACCTATTAATTCCTGGGCTAGGTTTTAGTATTTGTTTCTACTTATTTATTAACTTATCACCAATGACCTTAAAGATAGGCTTTAGCTGGCTAGCAATCGGCTTTATCTATGCTGTTATTACGACAAAAGGCTTCAAAAAGAAACCACCAACTTTTACAGAATTATAAAACATGCTTGCAATTAATAATAAATTAGCAAGCGCACAAGTTATTTGTAGCGAAGGCGGTGACTCCTGTAGGAAAGCACGGAACGCAGACGGGCATTTAGCGCGTCAGCGAGGGTTGCGGCTCCTGTGCTGAGCAGAAAGCACCGCCGTAGCCGACAACAACGACAAAAAAAGTGTTAGATTGAGCTAAGCAATCTAACACTTTTTCAATGTTGTCTCTAATTAATTATGTTTAAGGAAGTCTTTATCCATATAGGCTGGATTAGGATATTTATAAAAACCTTCCCCTGAAGACATGCCCATTTTCCCTAAATCGATATACTCAGCTTTAATTTTTTCCGCTATGATTTTAGCCATAGGGTCATGTTCTGCCTTCATCATATTTAAGTTATATGGTGTTTCCATGCCAACGATATCTAAAAATCCGAACGGTCCGGCTGGTGATCCTGTTGAAATCATCCAGTTTTTATCGATTGTCTGTGGATCTGCAATGCCATTTGCCCACAACGCCATACCAGCACTTAAAAACGGTACAGATAATGAGTTTAAAATATAGCCTGTTTGTTCCTTTTTCAAATGGAATGGAATCATGCCAATCGTACGGGCGAATTCAACTACTTGTTCCGTGTACTGTGGATCAGTGCCTGCGTGACCCATTACTTCAGCTGTGTTGTTTTTCCAAATAGTATTGGCAAAGTGTAATGCTAAAAACTTCTCAGGTCGTCCTGTAAATTGTGCAAATTGACTAGGTAATAGCGTAGAAGAGTTTGATGCAAAAACAGTTTTTGCTGGTGCTACTTTGGCTAGTTGCTCATAAAATGATTGTTTAATCTCAATACGCTCTGGAACTGCTTCAATTACTAAATCGACGTCAGCAACTGCTTGTGCTAAATCAGTGTAAAATGATAAGCTTTCCAATGCTTTCGCTGCTCGTGCATCATCATTAAAATATTCTCCATATGTGTGTGATAACGATTGCAATCTCTCTTGTGCTGTTGCAATTGCATCGTTGTTAATGTCATAGACATTCACTTCGTAGCCGAAAAAGGCAGTTTGAAAAGCAATTTGACTTCCTAATACACCGCTACCTGCCACTAATACTTTTTTATATTCCATGTCTAGTCCCCATTTCTTAATTTAAATACCCTACTTAAATAGTTGAGCAAAATCACAAAATAAGTTGTTACAACTAAAGTGTAAATGATAGAGTAAATGCAAAGATACCGGCATTTAAGGGTATATTAATCGAAAATAAACATGCAAATGTAGGTGTACTATGACGAAAATAAACTTTCAATATGTACTGTTTCATAAAATGCATCATCAAGATATTGCCTATGCGTGGAATAAGCATGTGCAATCAAAAAAAGAGTTAAGTGAGCAAGAAATTATACAAATTGGTTATTGGTACCGCTCTTGGTTGACGTTTTTAAATGGTCAGTTAAAACATAAAACGATTCAACGCGAGGAGCTTATCAATTGGGCGACTATGCACAGTCGACTGTTACCAGAAAAATTACTAACGATATTTCCATCATTGTCTTATTCGGCAACAACAGATGTACTTAAGCAAATTAAACATCCATATACAGATGAAATGCTACAATATCACGATAAAATTCTAGATGTACTACGTCTTGTAAACAGTAAAGTAATCCAATCACCAGCAAAGGGTGAACTGACTCTGGAAAGTTTGCTAAAGTTACAGCGTTTTAGCAAATTGCTTATTCAATTAGATGGCGTCGATCATATGCCAACCATTTTATCGAAAGCACAGGAAAACTTCGGTTATCAACGTGTAATTTTTCATAGCTATAATCCGTGGCTCCATGAATTTTCGAATGTATATGGCTCGGAGTTACATAAAGTACAAATACTAAAAGGCAAGCTAGAAGAGGTGCCCGTATTTGCAATTAAAAAGCCACTTTATTTAGAACAACCAGCACCATATATCAATCCGATTGCCATTGAAATATTGAATTTATCTACAATTATTTTTATTCCTATACAGCAAAATGGCCAATTATTCGGTTGGTTAACGTTTGACCAATGTGGAACGTTCTTTTCCTATAATGAAGAGGACATGCATCTACTAGAGGAAACAGGGAACTTATTAGGCTGTTACTTTTCGCGCACACGTAGTACACAGCGTCTATTGCATGACTTAAAGCTAACTGATAAAGACTTGGCCGTGCTATTTTTATTAGCAGAAGGGTTTAGTAATAAAGAAATGGCAGAGCTTCTCGTTGTCAGTGAGTACACAATTCGTGACTATATTCAAAAACTATTAACGGTCTTTAACGCAAAAAACCGTACGCAAATCATTGCGACGGCTTTTCGAATGGCTGTGTTAGAATAAGCGAAAATGATAAACGAAAGGACGAATCCAAAAGTAGAGATTCGTTTTTTCGTTTTACGGTAGATGCTTAGTTATATGTGTGGCTCGCCAATATGTTGGAAAAGCGAAGCTGTTAATTCTCGCCGTATTTGCTTAATATGCTTTTCCATTAGTTGTTTCGCTTGATGGGCATCACCGGCAGCGATTGCCAAATAAATTTCTTTATGTTCGTCAAGTGTCTCTTGTGTACGTTCTATATCTTTTAAGCGTTCTGTTCTGGTCACACGGATAGTATCTTGCATATGTTCGCTAAGTGTTTGGAACAATTGAGAAAAGATTGTATTGTGTGAAGCAAGAACAATACTTATATGAAAACTAAGATCCGCTTGAATCCCTAGTTCTACATCATGTTTCACTTGATCCATCATTTCTAACGCTTGACCGATGCGTGCTAAATCTTCAGAAGTGGCGCGTTGTGAGGCTAAAAAGGCACATTCTACTTCAAGTGTTTGGCGAAGCTCTAACATCTCATATATGAGTTTTTTTTCAGTTTTTAAAATAGTAGAGGAAAGCTCTTCTCCTAGTGAATGGCTTTCTGATGATTTAATAAAACTGCCACTCCCTTGCTTAATGTCAACAATCCCTTTTATTTCAAGCTTGCGAAGAGCCTCCCTAACCGATGTTCGGCTGACCTGAAAACGACTCGCTAATTCTCTTTCTGTAGGCAATTTTTCTCCAGGCTGTAATTCACCATTTAAAAAATATTCAGTTATTTGGTCAACGATGACTTGATAGGCTTTTTTCTTTGTTTGCAACATTCCCTATGTCCTTCCCCTCAATTACATAGTTAAACTAAATGTTTTAATCATACAGAAATACGGCTATGTTAGCAATCTAAGGTAATGAATAATTATTGATATTTTCAGAATATTAAGTATAATAATAATGGTTGGACCAATTTTAATATCATTTAAATTGGTAGGACCTATATATTTGAATTCAAACAACTAGAATAGCATACACAAGTTCCAACAAGGTAAAAGGGGAGAATAACATGATTGCAACAAATGAAGATGTGGTAAGTGCACTACGCAGTGTACTTTCAGAAAGCCAAGTGACGACAAATCAAACGATTTTAGAGCAACATAGCAGTGATGAATCTTATCATAGTTCTAGTTTACCGGACATTGTTGTGTTTCCGACTACAACAGAAGAAGTTCGTAAAACGATAAACATCGCCAACCAATTCAACATACCGATTGTACCATTTGGAAGAGGAACAAGCTTAGAAGGCCATGTCATTCCTTATGACCATGGAATAACAATGGATTTTTCCAACATGAACAAAATAATAGAAGTGAGGGACAAAGATTTTCTTGTCAAAGTTCAACCAGGGGTAACGCGTTCACAGTTGAATAAAGAGTTAAAAAAATATGGTTTGTTTTTCTCTGTCGATCCTGGAGCAGATGCCACACTCGGAGGGATGGCAGCAACGAATGCAAGTGGCACAACCTCGGTTAAATATGGCGTAATGCGCGATCAAGTTCGCGATTTAGAAGTGGTGCTAGCAGATGGAACAGTCATTCATACGGGCAATTTAGCAGCAAAATCTTCATCGGGTTATCATTTAAATGGTTTATTTGTAGGTTCTGAGGGGACGCTTGGTTGCTTTACTGAATTGACGTTAAAAGTTTATGGTATACCGGAACATATTGTGGCTGCTCGTGCTTCCTTTCAAACAGTGAATGATGCTGTTGAAGCAGTCGTTAGTATTTTGCAAGCGGGCATTCCCATTGCAAGAGTTGAACTAGTAGATGAACCTTCTATGAAACAAGTGAACTTGCATAGTCAGACAGCCTATGCGGAACAGCCTACTTTATTTTTAGAATTTCAGGGCAATGAAGCGGGCTTACAGCAAGACGTTGAATTTATGAAGGAGCTTGTGGCGGAGCACAATTGTCAACATATTGAATTCGAGACGGATACTGCCGCTCGCAATCAGCTATGGGAAGCGCGCCACAATTTAGCTTATGCCTATGTTCATGGTCATCCTGGCAAAAAGCTAATGGTGACCGATGTTTGTTTACCGATATCCGAGCTAGCGGGAGCTGTTGAACATGCGAGAACTGCCCTTAATTCGTTTGCCCTTACTGGGGGAATTGTAGGGCATGTCGGTGATGGTAATTTCCATGTACTGTTAATGATTGATATGACGGATACAGCCGAAATAAAAAAAGCCGATGACTTCAATGAATTGATTGTGATGTACGCACTTGAACGAGGGGGAACTTGTACAGGCGAGCATGGTGTTGGTATTGGTAAACAGAAATACCAAGAGCAAGAACATGGTAAAGCATTGCTTGTTATGGAAAAAATCAAACAAGCGCTCGATCCGGATGCTCTTTTTAATCCGAATAAACTAGTAAAAAATAAAAAATAGGGAGTGGAAAAATGAAAATTTTAGAAGCCATTAGTACGATTGCGGGCAAATATTTTGCTGTATGGGTTATCTGTATTGCTGTTATTGCTTTTATTGCTCCAGATCCATTTTTAATATTTGGAGGCTATATTACGATTTTGCTAGGCATCGTCATGTTTGGTATGGGGCTGACATTGAAAGCAGTTGATTTCAAAATGATTATAACGAATCCAGTGCCCGTTATTATTGGTGTCTGTGCCCAATATATTATTATGCCACTTACGGCTTTTTTAATTGCGTATATGATGAATTTACCTGCGGAATTAGCTGCTGGGCTAGTCCTTCTCGGTTCAGTTCCAGGGGGCACTGCTTCGAACGTTATGGTTTATTTAGCGAAAGGTAATGTACCGTTATCCATTACAATGACTTCTTTTTCAACGTTATTAGCGCCAATTGCAACACCATTAATACTATTGTTACTGGCAGGTAAGTGGATGCCGGTCGATCCAATGGCGATGTTTACTTCGATTATTCAAGTTATTATTTTGCCAATTATTCTTGGGCTTGTTATACGGAAATTTGCTCCTACAGTCGTCGAAAAGAGCATCAACGTTATACCGCTTATATCAGTAGTTGCAATTATTATCATTGTTTCTGCGGTTGTTGCTGGAAATGTCGCTAGCATAGCTTCAGCTGGCTTTATTATTTTTACGGCTGTCATGCTTCATAATGCATTCGGCTTGCTTCTTGGCTATTTAACAGCACTTGCGTTAGGGCTTGATGAAAGTAATCGCAGAGCCATTTCCATTGAAGTTGGGATGCAAAACTCTGGTCTCGGGGTAGCATTAGCAACTGCTCATTTTGGTCCGTTAGCTGCCTTACCTAGCGTACTTGGTGCGGTTTGGCATAATATTTCTGGACCGATTCTTGCGACGTATTGGTCGAAGAAAACAGCTAACGTTGCGACTATACCGAGTAAACAAATGCAAGAAAGCAACGTTGGAACACATATGTAAAAGAGACAGTACGAATTGACATGGTGCTGGAGCATTATAAAAAGAACGAATTTCCGGTGGGGAATTCGTTCTTTTTTGATTATTTAAATACAAATAGCTTTGTTAACTGTCGATTTCTTTTATAATAAATCCTCTTGCAAAAGTGTTGAAAATTCGATTGAGACGCTCTGTCATTTCACCAGGAGTCGCATCAAAATCTTGTGCAATCCAGTCCAAGATTAAACCAGCTGTCCCATATGCCATATAGCGCTTTTGGGAATGATCATCAACAACCGACACGCCGTATTGAATATCAAATTTATCTTTGAGCAAATTAAAAATCGCTTCAGGTAGTTGCTGGTGGATACGAGGTAACGTATCTTCTAACAGTAGTAATGTGAAGTAATCCCGGTGGTCGTAAATGTAATACAACAATTCAAAGGAATGGGTAGTCAACTCCTGTACTTTCACACGACTATTACTTTCATACTTAGACATGCTGTTATATTGGATAGCTTCAAACATTTCTTCCATTAACTCTTCAACAAGATCATCTATATTTTGATAGTACACATAAAAGGTTGTCCGATTATATTGAGCATAATCTACAATATCCTTCACTGTCACAGCACTAAATCCCTTTTTATGGACCATATCAATAAATGCCTTCTTCAAGAAATGCTTTGTACGTAAAGCTTGATTGGAATTAGATTTCATCAAATTTATCTCCTACATTAGACAGATTGATAAAAAGTGTTGGTTTCTTCGACATTATAGCAAATATTAAGGATGGCTTACAGAAAGTGAAACCCATTACACTATAAATGTAACAACAATCTTTAGGGGAGGTACAAAAAATGAGATTCGAAAATAAAGTGGTCATTATAACAGGTGCTGCAGGAGGTATCGGTAAAGAGATTGCTCGCAAGCTTGCCGGTGAAGGAGCTAAGTTAACCCTAGTGGATTTAAATGAAGCTGCGGTGAAAGCGGTTGCAGACGAGCTGGATTTAAGTGAGGATCGCGTACTGACTTTAAAGGCAGATGTTTCAAGTGAAGTAGAAGTAAAAAATTATGTTGATCAAACTGTATTAAAATTTGGTCGCATCGATGGATTTGCAAACAATGCAGGGGTAGAAGGTCCAGCAAAAATTTTAGAAGAAATTACTGAAGAAGATTTTGATTTCGTATATAGCATTAACGTAAAAGGTGCTTTCTTCGGTTTAAAATACGTTATGCCAATTATGAAACAACAAAAAGCAGGTTCTATTGTTAACACAGCTTCAGTTGCTGGATTAATTGGTTCGCCAAGTATGATGTTATATAATTCGTCAAAACATGCTCTAATGGGCATTAATAAAGTAGCTGCGTTAGAAGCTGCTCCATATAATGTACGTGTTAATACAGTCAACCCTGGTGTAATTAATACACAAATGATGCGTCAAATCGAAGCGAAAGTTGCACCAGGTGCCGCTGAAGCAGCGCAATCCGCCTATCAAGATGCAGTGCCAATGAAGCGCTATGGTGAACCGAATGAAGTAGCAAATGTCATTGCATTTTTACTATCAGATGAAGCTTCTTATGTAAGTTCTTCATCTTACACAGTAGATGGATCATTATATAACATTTAACAACGGAGGGAATTTCAAATGAAACGTTTTGAAGATAAAGTAGTCATTGTTACAGGTGCAGGATCTGGTCTTGGACAAGCAGCAACACTTCAATTAGCACAAGAGGGTGCGAAACTAGTATTAGTTGACTTGAATGAAGCGGGTTTAAAGGAAACGGAAGAAAAAGTGTTGGCCATCGCACCACAGGCTGAACTGTTCTTAATTGCAGCAAATGTGGCAGATGAAAATGCTGTAAAAGATTTTGTAGATGCGACAGTAGAAAAGTTCGGCAAAATTGACGGGTTCTTTAACAATGCAGGTATTGAAGGAAAACAAAATTTAACAGAAGACTTTGGCATTGATGAGTTCCAAAAAGTTGTTTCCATTAACTTAAATGGTGTGTTCTACGGCATGAAATACGTTTTAAAAGTAATGAAAGAACAAGGATCAGGATCAATTGTGAATACGGCATCTGTAGGTGGTATTCGCGGTGTTGGTAATCAATCAGGTTACGCAGCATCTAAACATGGTGTTGTCGGCTTAACACGTAACTCTGCAATTGAATATGGTCAATTTGGTGTTTCGATTAAAGCAATCGCACCGGGTGCCATTATGACACCAATGGTAGAGGGCTCTTTACGTCAAATTGGTGGCGATAATTGGGAAGAGGTAGGAAAAGAATTCGTCAAACCAAACCCAATGCGCCGCTTCGGTAAACCACAAGAAGTTGGTTATTTAGTTGCCTTCCTTCTTTCAAGCCAAGCAGACTTCATTAATGGTGTTGTTGTGCCCATCGATGGTGGACAATCATATAAATATTAATTATTGTGGAGTGAAATACTCGCAATCTTTATATAGTAAGAAAGGTGAAATTGACTACGTTCAATTTCACCTTTCTTTTTTCTTATTTACATACCATTATGTAGTATTGTCAGATAGTAATAGTTATTGAAAATTATTTCAAATAATCATTTGACTTTCCCCCTTACTAAAGGGTTTATACTTTGGTTAAATAACGAAAATGGAGGATTGAGGATGTTTAAAATCGGTGAGTTTTCTCTGTTAAGTAAAGTGCCTGTAAAAACATTGCGTTACTATGACCGTATTGCGCTATTAAAGCCGCAAAAAACAGATCAAGCAACGGGGTATCGATATTATGCGGCAGAACAACTATTAGAAGTAAATCGAATTTTTCTGTACAAAGAATTAGGTTTTACGTTAAAACAAATTGCTCAGCTCCTTCATGAAGAAATTTCCTTAGAGCAGATTCAAGGAATGTTTAAGCTGAAAGAGAGCGAAATTCAACAACTGGTAGAGCGAGAACAAGAAAAATTAGACCGTATTAAAGAACGGATGCTGTTAATTGGTCGGGAAGGGAGTGCAGAAAAAGAGCAGGAAGTAATTATCAAAACTGTTGAAAGTGAGCGACTTATTGCTTTTCAAGCTTGCGGATCAGTAGAAGAGATTCCCTTGCTCTTTGAGACACTGAATCATTTGTTAGAAAAGGAAAATCGAGATTTGATAACGGAAACACAAACCGTGTTATGGAAGGAATCTGCGGACAAAGATTTTGAATTTGAAGTAGGCTATTCGCTCAAAGGTAAAGTTGCATCCGTGCCACAGCCGCTATCTATTCGTACATTACCAGCTGAGTCCATGATGGCTACGCTGCTATTTCGTGCAAATTCTCCTTGTGCACAAACTGCTTGTCTTGATTTGGCCACATGGATAGAGAAAAGTGGCTATCGCGTGAAAGAAGACCAACCGGGTCGGGAAATTTATTTTCCTTCTTCTGAAAATCAAGAAGATCGATTAATTGAAATTCAAATTCCAATTGAGCTATGAAGTGAAATTTTAGCACATTAAAATAAGGGAGAAATGTTTTGGTGAAAAATAAAACAGTTATTTATTTGCTTGCACTAGCAGTCTTTTTAATAGGAACGATTGAATATATCATCACAGGTATTATCCAAATGGTAGCAATAGACTTAAGTGTATCTACATCTGTAGCGGGTTTATTGGTCACTGCATTTGCACTGTCAGCAGCCATTGGTGCTCCTATTGTCATTGCGCTGACAATTAATGTTGACCGAAAAAAAATATTGTTATGGATGCTTAGTCTGTTTATTATAAGTAATTTTATTACGTTTTTTAGTCATAGTTTTGCTATGGTTCTTCTTTCAAGAATTTTGCAAGGATTAAGTGGTGGTATCGCTACTGTTGTGGCTATGGCTGTTGCAACTCGCCTAGTTGACAGCGAAAAAAGAGGAAGTGCTATTGGGATTATTTTAATGGGTTTAAGTAGCTCATTAGTTTTCGGTGTACCACTAGGCACAATTCTTAGTGAGATGATAGGATGGAAGGCATTATTCATATTAATTTCTGTAATAACCATTATTCCATTAGTCGTTGTTTATAGGAGTGTTCCTACAATTAAAGAGCAAGAACCCGTAACCATTGCTATGCAGTTAGCTATATTAAAAGATAAAAGAATTGTGTCAGCCGTTGCAGTGACCTTATTTTATGTAGGTGGCTATTCCACATTATTCACCTATTTAACACCATTCTTACAAGCTTCAGCAAACCTTTCAATTGCAAATATTAGTGGTATTTTATTACTTGCGGGTATTTGTAGCTTTGTTGGCTCAAGCATTGGTGGGGTTGTGGCGGATAAAAAGGGTCCTAAATTTACGATTTTCACCGGACTAGTTCTACAAATTCTTATGTTGTTGTTACTAGCAGTAATCGGAGGAAATCTTGTGGGTATTATTGCAGTTATTATGATTTGGATGATTGCCACGTGGAGTACTTCGCCAGCACAGCAATACTATTTAGTTACATTAGTACCGAAATCTCCTGATATTGCTTTAAGTGTCAACACTTCATTTATTCAATTTGGTTTCGCCTTAGGGTCGGGATTAGGTGGTTTTGTCATAAGCAACAGTTCTGTATTGCATCTTAGTTTGGTCAGTGCCGGCACAGTTGTACTTGCTTTAGTAATGACCACACTGTTAGTAGCTTTTGAACGACATGCAAGTAGTAAGTCATTGATGGAAAAATGTTAGTGTGTTTTTTGTACAAACCTAACGTTGTAGCGAGTTTAGTATACAATTTGCTTAATTTACCCTGTAGATGTTAGTGTAAACTAACGTTTACGGGGTATTTTTATGGCAAGTAGTAAAGTTATTGAGAACAACGAAACTAATTCTCTTGCAATATCGTCTACAACTTGACAGAAGTGTGAAAACGGGAGTATTATACATTAGCCGCCGAAAAAAAGCTATAGTGAAGTAATAATTTTCCGAAATTTATACTTATAGTCTAAATGTAATTTTAAATAAGTAATAGGTAGGTGCAAAAATGAAAAATCTAGTAAGTAAAAACTTAATAAACAAATTTTTAGGGTTTTATATATTAGCAGTTGTCATGTTATGGTTGAAAACATATATCACGCAGACAGCACAGTTTGATCTAGGTGTAGAAGGTGCGCTTCAACAATTCCTTTTACTACTAAATCCACTAGGATCGGCAATGCTATTCCTAGGGTTCTCGTTTTTATTTAGAGGGAAGAAAAAATATACCTCACTCGTAATAATTTACACACTAATGTCTATTCTTTTATATGCTAATGTTGTATATTACAGATTCTTTAGTGACTTTATTACATTACCGACAATTTTCCAAACACAGAACTTTGGTGATTTAGGTGGTAGTATTCTTTCTTTATTAAAACCTTATGATATTTTATTCTTTGTCGATGTATTTTTCATGATATATTTACGTTTCTCAGGGAAAATACAAAAACAAACAACGGCTATGGGCTATAAAAAAGCATTCGCTATTATTGCGTTTGCCTTAGCAATCTCAATCGTTAATTTAGGATTAGCTGAAACTAGCCGTCCACAACTATTATCTCGAGGTTTTGATAGAAACTATATTGTGAAATATTTAGGTATGTATAACTATACGATTTATGACACAGTTGAAACGATGAAAGCATCTTCAGAGCGTGCTTTGGCGGATAGCAGTGATATTACAGAAGTCATTAACTATACAAAATCTAATTATGCCAACCCGAATCCGAAGTATTTTGGTGCAGCAAAAGGAATGAACGTAATTTATTTACATTTAGAGTCATTCCAGAACTTCCTTATCGACTATAAATTAAACGGTCAAGAAGTTACACCATTTTTAAATTCATTAGCTAAAGATCAAAACACATTGTATTTTGATAATTTCTTCCATCAAACAGGGCAAGGTAAAACATCTGATGCAGAATTTATGTTAGAAAACTCTTTATTCGGATTACCACAAGGTTCTGCGTATATTACAAAAGCACAAAATACGTACCAAGCAGCGCCTAGTATTTTAAAAGATTACGGTTATACTTCAGCAGTTTTCCACGGTAATAACGGAAGCTTCTGGAACCGCAATGTCATTTATAAATCATTTGGCTTCGACAAGTTTTATGATGCAAGTTATTACGACACAGGCTCTACAGAAAATATGGCTGAATACGGTTTATTAGATAAACCATTCTTTGAACAATCTCAAAGTTTCTTAAATGCATTGCCACAACCGTTCTATACAAAGTTAATTACGGTAGGGAACCACTATCCGTATAAAATGAACCAAGATTTAGTAACAATTGAGAAAGCTACAACTGGTGATGCAAGTGTAGATAATTATTTCCAAACTGCACGTTATGCAGATGAAGCGATTGAACAAATGTTTAATCAATTAAAAGAATCTGGTTTATATGATAATTCGATGATTGTTCTTTACGGTGACCATTATGGTATTTCCGATAATCATAATAAAGCGATGGCACAGGTGATGGGTAAAGACATTACACCTTATGAAAGTGCTAATTTACAGCGTGTACCTTTATTTATTCATGTTCCAGGTATGCAAGGTGAAACAAACCATACGTATGGCGGACAAACAGACTTGCTACCAACATTATTACATTTACTAGGTATTGATACGCAAAACTATGTGCAATTTGGTTCAGATTTATTATCTGAAGAGCACAATGAAATCGTACCGTTTAGAAATGGTGATTTTGTCAGCCCTTCGATTTACTCGATTAACGAGAAATTCTACGATAGTAAAACTGGTTTACCACTAGATGATAGCCAATTAGAGGCTGCGAAGGCGATGAAAAAAGAAGTAGACCTTAAATTAGGTTTATCAGATAAAGTAGTAAACGGCGACTTATTAAGATTTTATACACCAACAGGATTTACACCAGTCGATCCTTCTAAGTACAATTACAATAAAGAGGCAGTAGAAGAAACGAAGTAAACCTTAAGTTTTGGAGGGCAGTTCGAGAAGATGTGTTGGATATCGATATAATAACGATATCTACCGTTTTCTTGAATTGCTTTTTTATTTAGTGTCAGTCTCATTAGATGGACTGACTTTGAATTGAAGTTGGAAATCTAGTGAAGCACAAACTGTCAGAAGATAAATTAAAAAAGCTAGGTTATACTATAATAATGACTTACTTGGACCTAGATGTAAGCTTGTTAGCGGAAGTGTTCAAGGTAAAACTAGAAATAATTGGGGAACTCAGTTTGATAGGGGCACTCAACATGAGAGGATTTGAATTAGCAAATGACAACTAATTTTTGGCAGGATTTACCTAGACCATTTTTTATACTTGCACCAATGGAAGATGTAACAGATGTTGTGTTTCGTCATGTAGTAAGTAAAGCGGGTAGACCAGATGTGTTTTTCACAGAGTTTACGAATTCGGATAGTTATTGTCATCCAGAGGGACATAAAAGTGTACGAGGGCGTTTGCTGTTCACAGAAGATGAACAGCCAATGGTGGCACATATTTGGGGAGACAATCCGGAGTATTTTCGTCAAATGAGTATTGGCATGGCCGAGCTTGGCTTTAAAGGCGTTGATATTAATATGGGCTGTCCAGTACCGAACGTGGCTTCACGAGGCAAGGGAAGCGGTCTAATATTGCGCCCTGAAGTTGCTGCGGAACTTATTCAAGCAGCGAAAGCAGGGGGATTGCCTGTTAGTGTGAAAACAAGACTTGGTTTTACAGAAGTGGATGAGTGGAAGGAATGGCTTACACATATTTTAAAACAAGATATCGCCAACCTTTCGATTCACCTGCGTACGCGTAAGGAAATGAGTCAAGTAGAGGCACACTGGGAGCTAATCCCGGAAATTAAGAAATTGCGCGATGAAATTGCCCCACATACGCTATTAACGATTAATGGTGATATTGCGGATCGTCAAACTGGCTTGAAGCTTGTTGAGCAATACGGTGTGGATGGCGTAATGATTGGACGAGGCATTTTTAAAAATCCTTTTGCCTTTGAAAAAGAGCCAAAAGAGCATAGTAGTAAAGAATATTTAGATCTTTTAAGATTACAGCTTGATCTTCAGGACCAATATGCAGAAGAGCTACCGCGTTCCGTGACAGCACTGCATCGCTTTTTCAAAATTTATGTTAAAGGATTTCGCGGAGCTAGTGAATTAAGAAATCAATTAATGAACACGAAGACAACGGATGAAGTACGCGCACTGCTAGATCAATTTGAATAAAAAAACATGGGTGCCAGTCACTCAAACAATTCTGAATTGTTTGAGTGACTGGCACTTTTTTTCTTGACAAAAAAAAATTCTGTTTTTAATATATAAATGAAAATGATTATCAATATCAATAAGGAGGTAATTTAAATGCTTTGTGCAATTAATAAATCAGGGGTTTTCTTAACATCTTTGTTTATTTTTTTGCTAACAACAGTATTAGTTGGTTGTACAAAAGCTAGTGAAGAGTCGACATCGTCAGAAAGTGAAGGGGCTAAAAACATGTTAACGATTGCATGGCCTAGAGATGTGGGGGAAATGAATCCACATGTTTATAATCCTACACAATTATTCGCTCAATCAATGGTATACGAACCATTAGTGAGTTATCAAAATGGAGGCGAGTTAAAACCGCATCTTGCTGAATCATGGGAAATTTCTGAGGATGGTAAAGTGTATACATTCCATCTTCGTAAAGACGTAAAGTTTTCTGATGGCACAAGCTTTAATGCAGAAATTGTTAAAAAGAATTTTGATACGATAATGAATAATCTTCAATTACATAGTTGGTTAGGTTTTCTTTCTAAAATAGATCGAACGGATGTAAAGGACGAAAACACGTTTCAAATCACGTTAACAGAGCCTTATTATCCAACGATACAAGAGTTAGCTGTCGTTAGACCTGTTCGCTTTTTAGGTGAGGCTGGATTTCCTAAAGATTCCGATACGTCAAAAGGCATTGAAAAAGCGATTGGAACAGGTCCATGGATTTTGGATGAACATAAAGTGGATGAATATGCGGTGTATAAACGTAATGAAAGTTATTGGGGTGATAAACCAGAAGTCGAAAAAATAATGGTGAAAGTCATTCCTGATGCGGAAACAAGAGTACTCGCCTTTGAAAAGGGTGATGTAGATTTAATTTATGGTGAAGGAGCTATCAGTTTAGATTCCTTCCTACAATTAAAATCCACTGGAAAATATAACACGAGTATTTCAGAGCCAGTGGCAACGCGATTACTTGTAATGAATACAAAGATAGAACATTTGTCAGATGAACGTATTCGCCAAGCGCTACATTATGGATTTAATAAAGAATTAATGGTAGAAGGAATTACGTCAGGCTTAGAAACAGTTGCCGAACGTATACTGTCAACGAATTTCCCTTATACATCTAAAATTGATGTGAAGCCGGTTCTATATGATGTCGACAAAGCTAAGTCTCTATTAGAAGAAGCAGGTTGGATTCTTCCAGAGGGGAAAACAATTCGGGAAAAAGATGGGCAACAGCTAACTATTGAATTAATGTACAATTCAGCCGAAACAATTCAAAAAGTAATGGCAGAAACTTTGCAATCAGAATGGGCTGCCATTGGTGTGAAATTAAATATTGTTCCGCTAGAATTGGCAGAACAGATTCAACGCTTCAAAGATAATAACTTTGCTATTAATTTCTTTAGTAATTATGGTGCTCCATATGATCCGCATACTTTTATTAATATCGTAGCAACTGAAGGATTTGGATTTAGTGAAGCAATTTCAGCTTATCCGAACAAAGATGAGTTGCTAAAACAAATGAGTGAAGTCCCTAAAACTACGGATGAAAATGAGCGTCAACAATTATACGCATCGATCTTATCATCACTACAAGATCAAGGAGCGCTTGTTCCTATTTCCTATTTAAGCCAGACAGCAATCTATCAAAAGAACGTCACTAACTTTACGTTTCCTGCTAATCGAGACGAGCATCCATTCACAGGAATTAGCATTAAATAGTGGGCTAGGGGGATTTGATGGGTACTTATATACTTAAAAGAATTACGTCGATTATTCCGGTTTTTCTGTTGGCTACGCTACTAACGTCAGGAATGATCCATCTATCACCGGTGGACCCAGCTGAGGCCTATTTAGCAGCGGCTCATATTCAACCAACAGATGAAATATTAGCTCAAAAAAGACAGGAATTTGGTTTAGACCAACCATTTTTAAAACAGTATATAAACTCTATTATGAAAATCATTCAGCTTGATTTTGGTCATTCATATGTTTCTAAAAATCCTGTCTGGGACGAGGTTACATCTAAAGTTCCTGCTACTATCCAGCTAGCTTTAGGGAGTTTAATAATAGCAGTGGTAATTAGTGTTCCTCTAGGTTTCTTAGCGGGAATAAGGCAAAACAGCATTATCGATTATTTTAGTCGCTTACTCTCGTATATAGGATCATCAATTCCTTCTTTTTGGCTTGGGTATATATTGATTTTTTTCTTTTCTGTTAAACTTAATCTATTTCCGGTGGAGGGTATGGGGACATGGCAGCATCTTGTTCTGCCCTCCATTACATTAGCTGTCCCTTTAGTTGCGATGTATACAAGGCTATTGCGTGCAAGTGTCTTAGAAAATTTACAGGAGCCTTATGTATTATTTGCACGGGTGAGAGGTCTAAAAGAAACAATCATTATGACAAAGCATGTCTTAAAAATTGCGATTTCTCCAATGATTACTGGACTAGGGATAAATTTTGGAAAGCTTCTAACTGGAGCAATTATCGTTGAAACAGTTTTTTCTTGGCCAGGTTTTGGCCGCTATTTTATTGAAGCTATCTTAAATCGTGATATACCTATTATTCAATGCTATGTCTTAATGGCTGCTTGTTTATTTATTATTAGTAATTTAATTGTAGACCTTATTCAAATGTATATTGATCCCCGTATTTCAAGAAAAGAGGGGCGTCTTCAATGATAATAAGAATACGTGAATTGTTGAAACATCAAAAAGTAATTTCCATTTGTTCCATCGTTTTAGCTATTCTATTTATCATCGCAATCTTTGCACCTTGGATAGCACCAAATAATCCTGTTGCTGTTAATTTAGCATATAAGTTGCAATCGCCATCATGGCAGTTTCCATTAGGGACGGACCATTTAGGCAGATGTAATTTATCACGGATATTATTTGGTGCTCGTATTTCATTGGGCTTTGCTCTGCTAATTTTTATTTCTTCATTGATGATTGGTTTGATTGTAGGGACCTTATCTGGATATAAAGGCGGATGGATTGATTATATATTAATGAGAATATGCGATGGTATTTTGGCTTTTCCAAACCTTATTCTTATCCTAGGCTTAGTTGGTATATTCGGGCCTGGGCTTCCACAGGTTATTTTAGCGCTAATGCTTGTGCAATGGGTCTATTACGCCAGAATGTTCCGTGGAATGGTGCTTAGTCTGAAGGAGCAGAACTTTATTGCAGCTGCGAAAATTTGTGGCTCTTCTCAACGGAAAATAATTAGAAAGCATATTATTCCTAATGTTCTTCCGCCACTTGTAGTAATTGGGACATTAGAAATTGGCTGGGCAATTATCGATATCTCGGCACTGTCGTTTTTAGGCTTTGGAGTAGAACCCCCAATACCAGAATGGGGGGCGATGATTCATGAAGGAAAAGCATATATACGAACAAACCCAGAATTAATGCTTTATCCGGGCTTGAGCATTATGCTGGTGATTATTACGTTCAATCTATTAGGCGAAGCGTTAGCAGAACGTTACGGCATCAAACGTAGCTATTAAAAAGGAATGAGACTGTTGGCACTTGAACAGAGGAAGGTATTAGAGGTTAAAGATTTAGTTGTCAAAATGAAAACGAACAATAACTATATAACCATTGTTCAAAATTTAAACTTTAATTTATATAGCGGGAGGGTACTCGGACTTGTTGGGGAAAGTGGAAGCGGCAAAACGATAACTAGTATGGCAATTCTTCAGCTTTTGGATAAAAAGACAACAACCATTTTTGGTAGCGTAACTCTACAAGGAAGAGAATTGAATGGCTTAGGTGAGAAAGAAATGCGAAAAATACGCGGTAAGGATATAGCGTTTATTATGCAAAATCCGATGAATGCCTTTACACCTGTTTTTACTATAGGTCACCAGCTAATTGAAACAATACGCTCTCATACACAGTTGAGTAAAAAACAAGCTAGAGAGCTAGCTATTGAGGCTTTGCAACAGCTGAACTTACCTAATCCTGCGAATTTATTAAAAATGTATCCTTTCCAATTAAGCGGGGGAATGCTTCAGCGGGTGATGATTGCTACTGCAGCATGTTTACATCCAGCTGTTATTATTGCAGATGAACTAACAACTGCCCTTGATGTAAATAATCAGAAGAAGGTGTTGCATCATTTAGAACATATTCGTGCTGAATATGGCTCTGCGATTTTATTAATTTCTCATGATTTAGGTGTAATTTCAGAAATGGCTGATGAAGTCGTTGTTATGCAAAAAGGTAAAATAGTCGAACATGCTGATGTTATCCAATTATTTAACGAGCCAAAGTCTGACTACACGAAGAGGCTATTAAATGCGCGAACAATATTTCATTTACATGAATAAGCTGTATTCGTGATTAATTAATGGGACATAAAGAAGGGTGAAAAATGAGTTTATTACAAGTGAAAGGTGTATCTCATAGCTATGGATTCGATTTAAGTAACTTTTTTAAGTGGAATACTCGATCTAAAAAGGTACTTTCTAGTATCACACTGTCGATTGATGTGGGAATTTGCTTAGGGGTGCTTGGGACGAGTGGAGCTGGTAAAAGTACTTTAGGGAAAGTGATTCTTGGTTTACAACGACCACAGTGTGGACAAGTTCTTTTTCAAGGGCATGATATTTATACAGCAGACAAGCATACTCGTTATAAAATTCGCCGTCATTTGCAAGCTGTTTTTCAAGATTCTTACTCATCAGTTAATCCCCGTATGACTGCTGAACGCATAATTGCCGAACCATTAGAGAATTATGAAAAGCTTACTTTAGCTGAATTAAAACGAAGTGTGATTGAATTATTGGAAAGGGTAGGTCTAAGTGAAAAGGACTTAAAAAAATATCCCCATCAATTTAGTGGTGGCCAATTGCAACGCATCAATATCGCAAGGGCCATATCACTCAAGCCGAAATTAATTGTATTAGATGAGTCCATAAGTAGTTTAGATATGGTCAATCAAACGCTTATTTTAGAATTACTAAAGGATTTAAAAAAAGACTTCGGGCTGTCGTATTTTTTTATTACCCATGATATTAAAGCAGCCTGTGCAATCAGTGATCAATTAGCTGTACTTGAAAAAGGTGAAGTAATTGATTTTTACGATTGTAAAAATCAATTTTTCACTTCGGAACACCCTGTAGTAAAGACTATGATAGGGTCAATGCTTGCGGAGCATCCGCAAAAAAACATCGGTGCCAGTCACTCAAACAATTCTGAATTGTTTGAGTGACTGGCACTCTTTTTTAAGCAAAAAATACCCTGTTATTTACCTAATATTTCTAAGCTAATAATACTAATGTCGACAAAAATTGACAAATGATCTATAATGTAAAATTGTAATAATGTCAGTATATTATTTTAGAAAAATGAAAAAGGCAAACTTACTGAAAATTAAGGACGCAAAGCTACGAGTCTACCATCCCAAAGCAAGGATTATGATAGTCGGGTTGCCACTAACAATAAGCAATTAGTCGGCTATCCTACTCTAATCAAGGATAGTTTTTTTATTTAAATGGCGAAGGACTTGGAGCATAGATGTCATACATTGTTGTGTACGTTTACTTGAGCACACATTTCAATGTTGGAAAGCAAAGCAAACGAAATGAGTAAAGGAGATTAGAGATGAAAGTCGTTGATAAACAGAAATATAATATGGCGATTTATGAGGCAAAAAAAGAAGTACATGTCCAAATACATGGTTTTATTAAAGCAGATCTTGTAGAGGACTATATGAGAGATCTGGAAGCGACTGTTGCAAAAGTACAAAAAAGTACCTATACATTTGTAGTCGATGCAACGTATCAGTCACCAGTTCCTTCAAAGGTTTCTTCAGAGCTTGGACAAACATTAATGTTTTATGCATCACTAGGCTTTAAGGATATTTATATTGTGAATCCAGCATCTAAAATTGCCTATGTGCAAGTGCGAAATGCATTAGAGGGCGTTCATTTCCCTGGTACAGTTGTTGATAATGTTTCACAATTAGCAACGCGTTAGTCTTTATATTTAAACTCTAATATGAGAAGGGATTTTACCTATGCAAACTACAGCAGATTTATATACATATGAAATTCTTACGAAAGACCAGACAAATCTAATTGAAAAGACAGCCGCATGTTTAGCTAGTACATTTGTTGGTGTCAATGTTGCGGGCAAATGGGTGCAAGAGCCGATAATTGGGTACTCCTTAAAGCTATCGTACGATGATTTTTATCAATTTACGAAAGAATATATTGAGGCAAATGTACATCAAGGTTATTGTGCTGTTGCATTAGACGAAGAACATAATGTTGTCGGTGCCCTTGTGGGTGATACAAATGCCCTTGAAGTGATTGAAGGCGATATTTTTAGTGGCACATTTTCAGATATGAATATTGTCATGCGTGTATTAGAGGATATTGATATTCGTTTCCTAGCTGATTATAAAAAACGCTTTGGCAAAGATATGGAAGATGGAGAAGTTTTACATTTATTTTTATTAGGTGTTATTGCTGAGCGTAACCGTCACGAAATTGTCCAAACGTTAGGTGATATATTAATTAATAAAGCAACTCAACAAGGATTAAGACTTGTTTTAGCGGAAGCGACTAATCCTAAATCAATGACTTTATTAGAAAAGTTTCATGGCATGCCAAAATATGTCGATGTAGAAGGAAACTTTATTGTACACAAATACGAAGACAATGAGCATTTAAATGATATTCCAGCAGATGTGGCAGATGGCATATACATCATTGTCAAAGAGCTATAACATTCCAACAATCATAGTAGAATAGGAGATATTTATGTCATGGACGTCATTATGCTAGCCGTTATTGTGTTGTTATTATGTACATCTTTGTATTTTGCTTACCGATATTTTTCACTGAAACGTCAATCTCAAACAAATACGGAACTGGTTGAGAAAACGGGAGAATTATCAATTGAACAAACAAAAGAACAATACCTTTCGTTTGCCAAAAATGTGAATGAAAGAGGTCAACAACTTGCTGAGAATGGGGAATATGCAGCTGAAAAGGCTGATATTGTAAGAGCCGCAATCGACGAAGTTGGTAAAGGATTAAAAAAACAATTAGTTGCTACTGAGGAAAGTTCTACTTCTATAGAAGATATGACACAGGCAATTGAAGAGCTGTCGATAAGATCCAACCAAATTTCAGAACAATCGAATACGACGTTGGAGTTAACGCAAGATGGTAACGAAAAGTTAAAAGATTCGATGGTGAAAATGGAGCAATTCGATCAAACGATTAATACAACATTTGATGCAATCAATATACTTGGGGAAAAATCGCACGAAATTGGCATGATTGTCAAAGTAATTACGGGCATTTCCGAGCAAATTAATTTATTAGCATTAAACGCAGCAATCGAAGCAGCTCGTGCAGGTGAGCATGGCAAAGGGTTTGCTGTAGTTGCGGATGAGGTTCGTAAATTAGCTGAACAATCACATCATTCAGCTGCTGAAGTATCAAACATTGTGAAAAATATTCAAGAAGAGACAAATCGAGTTGTTACATCAATGAAGCAAGGAACAGAGGAATTTGCTCAAACGAATACAACCATATTAGAAATTGGCTCGATGTTTGAAAAAATCGTAGAAACGACAAAAATTATTGCTGAAAATAATGCCAATTCATCTGCGAGTACAGAAGAATTATCTTCGAGCTCTCAGCAAATTATGGCGACGATGAGGGATATTTCTTTCATTTCTCGCGAATCCGTTGAAATGTTTGAAGAGTTAGTGGAAATTAGCGACGACGAATTAAATACAATGCAAAAACTAGTGCAAGAAGCAGAAAATCTCGCTAATTTAAAAATATAGAAATAATGGTGCCAGTCACTAAAACAATTCAGAATTGTTTTAGTGACTGGCACTTTTTCATATGATTTAGAAAAGCTAATAGGAGTAGATGTTAATGGACAAACAAAATAGCAAATACAGATGGCTTGTATTTGTTGTTGTATTGTTTACGTATTTATTAATGGCAAGTCAACGCACGGCACCAGGTTTAATTACAGACCAATTAATGCGGGATTTCCATGTAACAGCAGCAACAATTGGTCTGTTAACGAGTATACAGTTTTTTGTCTATACAAGTTTGCAAATTCCAATGGGCATTTTGGCGGATCGTTATGGCCCGAATTTCTTTTTAATTTTTGGTTCGACACTGACAGGTTTAGGCACAATTATTTATAGTTTCGGAACGCATGAATACGTTTTATTTTTTTCAAGAATACTTACGGGCGTTGGAGATGCAACTATTTGGGTCAATATGGTGCTTATTTTAGCGCAATGGTTCCATCGAAAGGAGTTTGTTCGATTAATTGGTTTGGCCGGGATGACAGGGAGTCTTGGCTTTTTATTGGCGACAGTTCCTTTTTCCGCATGGATCGATTTGCTTGGCTGGAGAATGGCTTTTTTATCAGCGGGACTCTTATTATGTTTCTGTGGCTTCGTCCTTTATATTGTATTGGAAAAGAAGCCGAAAACGCTCTTTGTGGCTGAGCAAGTAGTTGACATAACAAACCAGCGTGAAAAAACTTCCATGTTAATAAGAAGAATATTTTCAAATCGGCAAGCGTGGGCGCTATTCTTGTGCCATTTTGGCGTAGTAGGAGGATATGTAGGATTTATCAGTTCGTGGGCAGTACCATACGGCATGAATATGTATGACATGACACGTTCAGGTGCTAGCCAATTAATTATGATTGGTCTAATTGGTGCACTTATAGGCGCTCCATTAGCGAGTTGGGTTTCCAGTAAGTTAGAAACAATAAAGCGACCATATATTGTTATTCATCTAATAGTGCTACTAGGATGGTGTTCGTTTCTGTTATTCAATGGGCAACCATCCTTTAACTTGCTGATGCTGCTATTTTTTATTATAGGCTTTGGTTACGGTGCCAGTGCATTAACCTTTGCTGCTGTACGACAAGCATTTCCTTTAAATGAAGCGGGCGTCGTATCGGGGTTTGCAAATACAGGCGGTTTCCTTAGCGCTGTATTGCTGCCTATTATTTTTGGTAATTTGTTAGATCACTTTCAAGCTATTTCAGGAAATGTTAGTGATGGCTACTATTACGGTTTTATCGCGCCAGTAATGTTCTCTATTATCGGTTTGGTGGGTGTGCTGTTATTTAAGGAAAAGCGTATTGATATTGTGCAGGGGAAGTAAATTGCCTCACCATTGAATATGTGTGGAAGATTATTATTTGCGGTAACAGGGAAAAATGAATTTAATGTGAATGAAAAGCTAGCTATAGTAGCGAAAGTTATTATATTAAAAGAGCAGTTTAGTTGAAGAATTAGAAATAGAAGGTTATTTTAAATAGGTAAACTAAAGTGGCACTATTGTTAAAAAGCTTTTATTCCACTTTACGTATGGGAAGGAGTCAGCGTTTTGGGTATAACTAGTATGTTCGGATACGTAATTATAGGAGCATTACTTATTCTTTTAGTAGTATTCGTTGTTGTAATGATCAATGGAGCGAAGAAGAGTAAAAAATAAGTTAAGTAAGTGCCAGGCACTAAAACAATTCAGAATTGTTTTAGTGCCTGGCACTTTTAATTTTTATAAACCTTTTGCTTTTTTTTCTGCCATTTGTACAAGTCGTTTTGTGATTTCTCCGCCTACTGAACCGTTTGCGCGAGAAGAAGCATCTGGCCCAAGTTGTACGCCGAATTCTTGTGCGATTTCATATTTCATTTGATTGACTGCTTCTTGTACACCAGGAACTTGAAGTTTATTAGAACTTCGATTGTTGTTAGCCATTTTTCTCACCTCCTTGTGCTATTAGAATGGTCGTGCGCTAGTTTTTCATACATTTAAAAAGAAGGAAATGTGCAAGCTAAATACTATAGTTAGGAATAACAGGAAAGGTAGCTATAAATGCAATTTACTCTGTTATAATAAAGCCTGGCTCTTAAAATTAAAGCTTTGCTAGATGATCAAGGAGGTTTTTAGTATGACGAATAACGATATTTTGATTCGTTTACGATATGCATTGGACATTAAAAATACCGATATGGTAGAAATTTTTAAGCTAGGTGGCATGAAATATACAAAAGATGATGTAATGAACATGCTTATAAAAATTAAAGATCCCGAAGAGGAGATTCCAGAGCACTACATTAAGTGTAATAACAAAATGTTAGAAGGATTCCTTAATGGGCTCATTATATTTAAACGTGGCCCACAACAGCCAAAACAAGGGCAACAGGAAGGACCACCCCCTGTTACTGGAACGGAAAGCCGCAATAATATGCTGTTGAAAAAAGTAAAAATTGCATTGTCTTTAACAACGGAAGATATGCTAGAAATTTTATATGAAGGTGGCGTAACAGTATCGAAAGGGGAACTCGGTGCTATTTTAAGAAATCCGAGTCATCGCAATTATAAAGAATGTTTAGATCGATTTGTCCGCAATTTCTTAAAGGGACTAACATATAAATATAGAGATTGAAAACACATTCATTAGGTAATTAAAAAATATTTTGTAAAAGTACCATTTTTTTCATTAGAACTGTTGATAAATGTGACGGAATTGTGTACACTTAAATAGACACAAAATTGTCACAAAGGGAAAAGAAATGTTCATGAACAGAGGGGTGCTTTTATGATATTTTTTGATCTTATTTTAATTGCTGTTTCTTGTGTTAGTATTCCACTGATAGTTGCTGTTATGTTAGATATTTTTTATGCAGAACGCAACAAAGTTCGTTTTTCATTACGCCGTACTTCTGTATGGTATGTCTTTGTTTTTGCTTTATCCTTTATTCCATCGGTGTTACTCGTAACACAATTTACATGAATTTGTTCAATAAACATTTAGGGGTAAGTGTTTATTAAATTTATGAGCAGCGACACGTCTTCCAAACGTGTTGCTGCTTTTTTGTCGTTGTCGATTATCATGCTGGAATGAAATAAGAGATAACTGAATAAGATTTCTAATATATAGATGTATTTTTCCTATCTATTATTTTTTGAAGGTGGGATGTTTATGAAAACGGTCTTTCTATTATTGTTAGGTACAATTTATTTGTTTTTATCCAATGCTATGGAAGCGGTACTAATTAAGAAAATATACTTTTTAATTGGCTTAGCGTTAGTGAGCGTTGGAGCCATTCGTTATATTAAAGGAATATATCATAGTTATAAAATAATGACTGAACTAAAATTAGCTAGTGAAGAAGAATTTAATAATATTCCCCATACACATGGCACCATCGCCAGTGACAGTTTACATGCCTTGTTATTGAATGAGCAGACAAAAACATTGATGCTAGCTGAGAGAGAGGATTGGGAAGCAGAGGTAACAAAAAAGGAAATTTATTTTAACGAACTATATGAAGTAGCGATTGTAGAGGACGGTGTTATCATAGCAAGAACAAGTAATGGCTTATTGAGTGATTCACTACTAGAGGAAGAAGGGGACTTTTTAGTAGCAGATGATGATATAGATGAAGACGATTATGAGGAACTGGAAGAGGTGTCACATTTAGCTTTAAAAATGGTTGTAGATAATATTTCTGCACCCATTATGGAATATGTATTTTTTGAACAAGAGGATGGTATTGCAAAAGAGGATGATACGTATATCGAGGCGATGGAATTATGTGAACAATGGTTTCAGAAGCTCAGTATTATTATAAAGCGCCATGAACTGGAAAGAGTACCTATTCGAACTTGGCAGTAATGAAGGACACTAGTTGTCCGAAAATACGCTTTGCTTAAGAAAAAAAGCTATCACGAAAAACATTCGGATAGCTTTTTGCTTGTTATAAAGTAAATTTTTGTAGTTGCGTATTTAGCTCTTCTGCCATTTCAGCCAATTGATTTGCGCTTTTTGAAACCTCATCCATTGTTGCTGCTGTTTCTTCAACAGTTGCAGTTGTTTGTTCTACGCCAGCTGCAGATTCTTGTGAAATAGAGGCCATTTCATCAATAGAACCATTAATTGCTTCTGAGTGTTGAGAAATTTTCGTTAAGTTTTGTGAAATGACGTTAATATTATCATTCATATCTTCTACAGCTTGCGAAATTTGATCGAACGTACTATTGGTTTGATCTAATTGTGCAGTTCCTTTTCGTACTTCCTCATAGCCTGATTGTAGTGAGTTGGTTACAGTACCTGTTTCGTCTTGAATGCGATGGACAATTGTTGAAATATCAGTAACAGAGAATTGCACTTGTTCTGCCAGCTTACGCACTTCATCAGCAACGACGGCAAAGCCTTTGCCATGTTCTCCTGCACGAGCCGCTTCAATGGCAGCGTTTAACGCTAGCAAATTCGTTTGGTTTGAAATTTCATCTATAACTGAAACTAGCTTAGAAATTTCAGCAGACTGTGCGTTCAAGCCTTCTACCTTTTTCACTGAATCCAATACAATATCATTAATAGTTGCCATTTGTTGCGTTGATTGTACCATTAATTGTTTACCCGTTGTTGTTAAATCATGGACATGCTCGGAATGTTCTTTTAACTCTATACCTTCTTGCGTTGTTTCATGAACATTGCGTTGGAAAGTAGTCATTGTTTCAGCTAAATCGCCAGCCGTCGAAGCTTGTGTTTCAGTACCTGTAGCAAGTTCTTGCATAGTATAAGAAATTTGTTCTGTACCGGTTTGTACTTCATTGGCAGACTGCGCTAATTCTTCACTACTAGCAGCGACCGTTTCAGACACATTATGAATCGAGCTGATTGTTTCTTTTAACTTTTCATTTAGGTCATTGGCAGAGTACATTAATTGCCCTATTTCATCTTGCTGTGTTACGGCAAATGGTTCATGGCGCAAATTGCCATCTGCTAATTCTCTCATACGATTAGCAACAACCGTAATTGGTTTAGAAATTCTACTAGCTGTAAAAATAGCAATGAGAATGCCGCTTATTGTTAAAATAAGACTGACAATCATTCCAATGGTTTTATTGTTTGCACTTGTCGTTACGACATCATTACCGACTTCCTTAATTGACTTTGTACGTTTATCGGCTACTTCCTCATAACCAGTTCGAACTTGCGTAACAAGATCATTCATCGCTGTTAAATTTTCTAATGCTAATTGTTTATCGCCGCGCTTATATACTTCAAATACTTCGCTATTCACACGGTTGCTCCATTCACGAGCTACTTCTACAAGTTTTTCACGTTCTGCTGTTTTTTCATATTGCTCTACAATCTGATTACTATCTTCAGCAAGTTGACGGTACTTATTAAAAGTATCTATGTATGTTTCATCGCCTGTTACAACATAATTTAAGGCTGCAGACAATCGTACGCTTATAGACATCGATAAATCTTTACTCGCTTCTAAAACTACTAAATCTTCCTTCACAAGTCCTTTTGCTTGTTTTTCCATGTTTGTATTTGAAAAATAAGTATAAGTTGTAAAGCAAACAAATAATACTAATAAAATGATAAATGTAGTTAAAATGCGTGCTTTAATTGTTTTGAATTGAAATAATCCGTTCATTTCTTCCATCCTTTTACTTTTTATATAGAACTAATACCATCTATTTATTTTATTACTATTTCATAAGAAAAGTAGAATTATTTTGTTATATATACTAAAAAAGGTTTTTTGGCATAATTAATTTACATTTTTCTTATAATTTTTATAGTTTTTTAATTATGCGCTACTTTATGCCTACTTTAATGATAAAAAAATGAAGACAAGCCTACTAATGTGCTTGTCTTAAGGAGGCTTGTCGCACTATATTTATCGTATATTTGGGATGCTTTTACTATTTTTAGACAAATTTTATTGCTTTTCTTTTTTTGCTTGTCGTTCCCATTGTAATAAGGATGGATATGGATCAAATGCCCATTCTGTTCGACCGTTAAATTTGTATATACCGTAATGAAGATGTGGTGGGAATTTACCAGAAGTTCCTTCTTTACCGTAACCTGAGCTGCCGACATAGCCGAGTACTTGCCCTGGTTCTACAATATCTCCAACCTTTATGTCTTTATGAAAGCTCCCGAGATGGGCATAATAATGATAAGAATTATGATTATCACGAATACCAATTCGCCATCCACCAAATTGGTTCCAGCCTTTAATTTCGACGACTCCATAGGAAGTGGACAGGACAGGCGTACCATAGCCAGCAAAAATATCCGTTCCTTCATGGATACGTCTACCGCCCCAGCCTCTGTTGTCGCCCCAGGTTCCCCTATAGCTGTAATCATAGCGGGTTGGAAGAGGGAATGTATGGGCATCTAGCTCCGTTGTTTTAAAATGCTTATACAAAGTGGAGATCGTGACAACTTGATTAACCGCTTCTTCGCTTCTGTAGTATTCCCATAATGCAAGTTTGAAATCTTCATCTGTGGAGCCAAATTGACTGATATAGCTTGCCATAGAAAAAATAACATCGACATCATCTTTGGGGCTTGCAATACCATCATTGTTGCCATCAAGTCCCATACCACCAAAGTAACTGATGGTTTCGGGTATCGTATCTTCCTTGACAGGATTTAATGCTCCGGACCAATATTCATCAGAAAATTGAATGGCAATAAAGCCATCTCGCTTAGGAATATCTTTACGAACAGATTGGAGATTGCGCTCATATTGGTCAATAGCAGCTAAGAAATGCCATGGAATTAATAATTCATCGAATTGTACATAATAAGCCATACGTTGTTGTAAAATTTCTTCATTACTCGGTCCCTCATTTGCTAACGTCTCTGTTGGGGAAAAATAACTCCACAAAAGTATACAAGTTAGAAGGGAAATAAAATGACGATTCAAAATTGGACCTCCTTTCTACAGATAGAATAACCGAAAATGAATATTTCATAAGTCCACTTTACATGCAGTAAATCCCTTTTTTGAGCAAGAAAATAACGGAACAATAAGAAGAAACTTAAATCGAAGAAAAAGTAATGGGTATCATAATGTCTTTAACTTCATACTATGTTATAAATCAAGCCCTGAATGGAGGGAAGGCTATCAACATTTTAGATAAAGTGAAGAGCTATCGCGAAGAAGAAAATCGACTGAAGTGGGAAGGTACATTTGCAGACTATTTAAGCATTCTTAAGGAAAGACCTGAAGTTGCTCAAACAGCCCATTCTCGCGTCTACAGTATGATAAAAAGCGCTGGTGTAGAGGAACGCGATGGGCAAAAAATGTATCAATTTTTCGGGAAAGAAATTTTTGGGCTTGAATCAGCAATTGAAAGACTGGTGGAGGAATATTTCCATCCAGCAGCAAGAAGGTTAGATGTTAGAAAACGAATTTTGTTATTGATGGGGCCTGTAAGTGGAGGGAAATCCACTATTGTGACTTTGTTAAAGCGTGGACTTGAACAGTTCTCGCGTACGGAAGAAGGAGCAGTTTTTGCCATTAAAGGATGTCCAATGCACGAGGATCCTCTGCATTTAATTCCACATCATTTACGTAATGACTTTTTTGAAGAATATGGAATACGAATTGAGGGCAGCTTATCGCCTTTAAATACGATGCGTCTTGAAAAAGAATACGATGGGCGTATTGAAAATGTCATCATTGAGCGTATTACTTTTTCAGAAGACAAACGTGTAGGCATAGGAACCTTCACACCTTCTGATCCAAAATCACAAGATATTGCAGATTTGACAGGAAGCATTGACTTCTCCACAATTGGTGTCTTTGGCTCCGAGTCAGACCCTCGTGCTTATCGCTTTGATGGAGAGTTAAACAAGGCAAACCGAGGGATGATGGAATTCCAAGAAATGCTGAAATTAGATGAAAAGTTTTTATGGAATTTATTATCACTTACGCAAGAAGGGAATTTTAAGGCAGGGCGATTTGCCTTAATTAGTGCGGATGAGTTAATCGTTGCGCATACCAATGAAACAGAATATCGTTCCTTCATTTCGAATAAAAAGAACGAAGCCTTACACTCGCGCATTATTGTTATGCCGATACCGTATAACTTAAAAGTGAGCGAGGAAGAACATATTTATGAAAAAATGATTAATGAAAGTGATATGTCCCATGTTCATATTGCGCCACATGCATTGAAGGCCGCAGCAATCTTTTCGGTCCTAACAAGGCTGGAAGTTCCGAAAAAACAAGGTGTGGATCTTATTAAAAAAATGCGCTTGTACGACGGAGAAAATGTGGAGGGATTTAATTCCGTTGACTTAGAGGAGCTGAAAAAAGAGTTCCCTAATGAAGGCATGAACGGTATTGATCCACGGTATATTATTAACCGAATTTCTTCAGCGATTATTCGCAAAGAAGTGCCATCGATTAATGCATTGGATGTATTGCGTGCACTGAAAGATGGCCTTGATCAGCATGCTTCTATATCACAAGAGGATCGCGAAAAGTATATGAATTATATTGCTGTCGCGAGAAGAGAGTATGACGAAATCGCGAAAAATGAAGTGCAAAAAGCATTCGTTTATTCGTATGAAGAATCTGCGAAAACATTAATGAATAATTACCTCGATAATGTAGAGGCATTTTGTAATAAAAATAAAATTTTCGATCGCTTAACTGGTGAAGAAATGAATCCAGACGAGAAGCTAATGCGCTCAATTGAAGAGCAAATTGGTATTTCGGAAAATGCGAAAAAGGCATTCCGTGAAGAAATATTAATTCGTATTTCTGCTTATGCAAGAAATGGCAAGCGCTTTGACTATAATTCTCATGAAAGATTACGAGAAGCCATTCAAAAGAAATTATTTGCTGACTTAAAAGATGTCGTGAAAATTACCACTTCTTCAAAAATGCCAGATGAGTCACAATTGAAGAAGATTAATGAAGTGGTAGCTCGACTTGTCGATGAACATGGCTATAACACAACATCGGCCAATGAATTATTACAGTATGTAGGCAGCTTACTGAATCGTTAGTGATTTTACTGTTAGTCACTATTATGCAGGGGCGTAATTGATTGTCGTAATAGGAGTGTCCCAATTTTAGGGCACTCCTTTTATTTCTCTAAAAAAGTTCAATAAAGCGGATGACTAGCATAGTATAGAAAAAGCGAATTTGATAGATGGGTGAGGATAAAAATGACTGAAAACGAAAATAAGGGTTTTGTCATCTCTCAGGAAAATTGGTCCCTCCATCGTAAAGGGCACCAAGACCAGCAACGTCATATGGAAAAGGTTAAAGATGCGATAAAAAATAATTTACCTGATTTAGTTAGTGAGGAAAGCATTATTATGTCCAATGGTCGAGAGGTCATTAAAATTCCGATACGCTCCCTCGATGAATATAAAATACGCTATAACTATGATAATTCAAAGCATGTCGGTCAAGGACAAGGTGATAGTAGTGTAGGGGATGTTGTCGCACGTGACGGTAGTAAGAGCAATCAAGGCGATGGCAATGGTAAAGAAGCTGGTGACAAGCCAGGTAAAGATTATTATGAAGCAGAAGTCAGTATGGAAGAAGTACAAAATGTGTTATTTAAAGAGCTAGAGCTACCTAATTTGCAGCAAAAGGAAAAAGCAGATATTCAAACTGAAAAAATAGAATTTAACGATATAAGAAAAAAAGGACTTATGGGTAATGTCGATAAGAAGCGGACGATATTGAATGCGTTAAAACGCAATGCTATGGAAGGAAAAGCGCAAATAACACCTATTCATAATGATGATTTACGCTTTAAAACTTGGGATGAAGTAGAGAAACCTGAATCGAAAGCAGTCGTACTAGCCATGATGGATACCAGTGGTTCAATGGGTTCCTTTGAAAAATATTGCGCAAGAAGCTTCTTCTTTTGGATGACAAGATTTTTACGTTCGAAATATGAGACCGTTGAGATCGAATTTATTGCACATCATACAGAGGCGAAAGTGGTGACAGAAGAGGAGTTCTTCACGAAAGGGGAAAGTGGCGGAACGATTTGTTCATCGGCGTATACAAAAGCGTTAGAGTTGATTCGTGAGAAATATAATCCAAGTCGCTATAATATTTACCCTGTGCATTTTTCAGATGGAGAAAATATTTCGATGGATAATGAAAAATGTTTAAAGCTCGTTCATGAATTGATGGAAGTATCGAGCATGTTTGGCTATGGAGAAGTCAATCAGCATAACCGATTCTCGACATTAATGTATACGTATAAAAAAATTGATGATCCAAAATTCCGCTACCATATTTTGAAGAAAAAAGGCGATGTCTATGATGCCTTAAAAAGCTTTTTCCAAAAAAATGAAGTCCAAAATGAAAAATAATGGTGGAGGGTGTTAAGTATACATTTCCGAAAGAAGGAGGTTGAAAAATGGAGAAGGAGCTTCACCGTGCGATTGATGAAATAACAGAAATTGCAACAGGGTTTGGGTTAGATTTTTTCCCGATGCGTTATGAAATATGTCCTGCAGATATTATTTATACATTTGGCGCATATGGTATGCCTACGCGTTTTTCCCACTGGAGCTTTGGAAAGCAATTTCATAAGATGAAGCTGCAATATGATTTAGGGTTAAGTCAAATTTATGAGCTCGTTATTAACTCCAATCCGTGCTATGCATTTTTACTTGATACGAATTCACTTACACAAAATAAGCTAATTATTGCGCATGTATTAGCTCACTGCGATTTCTTTAAAAACAATGTGCGCTTCTCAAATACGAGACGTGATATGGTTGAAAGTATGACTGCAACGGCCGAACGTATTGCAAGCTATGAAAGAGAGTATGGCAAGGAAGAGGTAGAACAGTTTTTAGATGCGATTTTAGCTATTCAAGAACATATCGACCCTTCTATTTTAAGGCCTAAGTTGTCAGCAGAAGATGAAGACTTTGATGAAGAAGACGTGGTAGTTTCTAGATCCCCTTATGATGACCTATGGAATTTAGATAATAAGGAAAAAGAACATAGGACGGTACGCCGAAAAATCAAGCCGTTTCCAGTGAAACCGGAAAAGGATTTATTACTATTTATTGAGCAACATAGTCGAGAGTTAGAGGAATGGCAGCGTGATATTTTAACGATGATGCGTGAAGAAATGCTGTATTTTTGGCCTCAATTAGAAACGAAAATAATGAATGAAGGCTGGGCATCTTATTGGCATCAACGCATTATGCGCGAACTGAATTTAACGACAGTGGAGACGATTGAATATGCCAAGTTAAACGCTGGCGTAGTGCAACCATCTAAAACATCCATCAACCCATATTATTTAGGCTTGAAAATTTTTGAGGATATCGAAAAACGGTACAATAATCCGAGTGAAGAGATGCGGAGATTAGGGGTTCTACCAAATACCGGACGCGAAAAAATGTTTGAAGTCCGAGAAATAGAATCGGATATTTCCTTTATTCGCAACTATTTAACGAAGGATTTAGCAAAGCAAGAGGATTTATATTTGTTCCAAAAAAAGGGCAATGAATATCGTATAACAGATAAAGATCATGAAATGGTACGTGACCAGCTAGTATCGATGCGTGTCAATGGTGGGTTCCCATATATCGTTGTAAAAAATGGCGATTACTTACGAAACGGTGAATTATATTTAGTCCATGGTTTTGAAGGGATGGAGTTAGATCCACATTATTTAGAAAATGTATTGCCATATATTTATCAATTATGGGGGCGTCCTGTCCATCTAGAGACGATGGTTGACAGCAAACCGGTGCTCTATTCCTATGACGGCACAAAAAATTATAAGCGCTCAGTGTAAAGTAAAGCTTCTATCAGGTAGGATGAAAATTCCTACAGATAGAAGTTTTACTTTTTATCTTTAGTCATTGTTTTCGTTAGGTGTTTCCTCTTCTAGTAGCTCTTCCTCATCTTGAGATTGATTTGCGTGGGAATGGCTATCGCTATCTACAACTAAACTATCTCGAACTTTAATACCTTGTTGCCCACCAGCCTCACCGTTATCATCTCCGGCGATACCACTTCTGCTATTACCATCTGCAAATTGGGATTTAAGATTTCTTGTTTGGCTGTGATTTAGCGCATTTTGCCCGCCTTGATTAGCGTTTGTACCAACATCTTTATTAATTTGCCCGCCACCTTCAGCCCTTTGCTCAAAATGGTTTTCGGTGTTGCCAATATTAAAAGTAATATTTATTGTAATGTCATTTTTAGCTTGTTTATTAGAGTTTTCTCGTTCAGGTTCATTGTGGTTATTAGATTTTCTTGAAGGATTGTAAAAACCCGTCATAGTATTCACTCCTTTCTTTTTAGTATTATTATTAAAGTATTAAATTCTTAGCCGTTTACTTGTACGTGTAGCCTTATAGGTAAAGAGAAATATTGAAGAAATTATTTGTAGCTTGTGAAATAGTAATGCAGTATGGAAATATTACATTTAGGCTATCAATAATGAATTTCTGCGCGCCAACACGAAAATTTGTTAAAATGAATAAGATTATATGAATAACTATGGAACTGGAACGGTGAATAAACGTTGAAAACATTTAAAAAGGTTTATATAGAAATAACAAGTGTCTGTAATTTAGCTTGTAGTTTTTGCCCGCCAACGGAGCGTGCAAAAGGTCTAATAAAGGTCGAGCAATTTAATAAAATATTGGATGAAATACGTCCGCATACCAAATATATTTATTTGCATGTAAAAGGGGAGCCACTATTACATCCACGTATTAATCAGTTATTAGATGCTGCTCATGAAAAAGGCTTTAAAGTCAATATTACAACGAATGGCACATTGATTAAAAAGAATCGTGAAAAGCTATTAGGGAAACCAGCATTACGTCAAATTAATTTCTCTTTACACAGTTTTGATGGCCATGAGGGGTCTGAAAATCGTGAGAAGTATTTAGGGGATATTTTAGAATTTGTACGTGAAGCAAAAGAATACAACACGATTATTTCGTATCGGTTGTGGAATTTACAGCAGGATCATGTTTCAGACATTGCAGCTAGAAGAAACCGTGAGACGCTAGAAATTTTGGAGAATGAATATCATCTCGATTTTCGTATTGAAGAGAAAGTGCAGCCGGGCAAGGGCGTGAAAATCGCTAACAATATTTATTTAAATCAGGACCATGAATTTAGATGGCCAAGCTTGCTTGCGCCAGCGGATGAGGGCAAAGGTTTTTGTCATGCGCTACGTAGCCAAGCAGCCATTTTAGTAGATGGTACAGTTGTGCCATGTTGTCTCGATGGAGAAGGCGTTATTAACTTAGGTAATGTCCATGAGCAGTCCTTTAGTGAAATTGTGGAAGGCGAGCGTGCCAATAATTTAGTCGATGGCTTTTCACGAAGAGAAGCGGTTGAAGAGCTATGTAAAAAATGTGGTTATCGTCAGAAGTTCGGCATGGAAGGCGAATAGGGTAAAAGAGAAACAGTGTTAGATAGACTGCAGTAATCTTGCTGTGACTGTTGCGGACGGTCGCTTTCTGTGGTCACAACGTAGCTAGTGATTTCCGTTACGGGTTGCTCGCGTTCCGCGGGCGTGGCTTAAGCCTCCTCCTCCGCTGCGCTACGTGCGGGGTCTTAAGTCTCACGCTTATCCCGCAGGAGTCGAGCAACCCTCCACTACAATCACAAAGTTTTGTATCTGCTACTATATGAGTGCCAGTCACTCACACAATTCTACTAGACTCCTGCGGAAAGCGAAGTGGATTTTTCCGCTTTAGGAGCTACTACTCTTATGTCTTGGAGCTATTGTGGCATGCCAGTCACTCATACAATTTCTATGCGTTGCATTCTAAACTAACAAAGGAAAAATCCACGGAGATTCCCGCGGAAAGCGAGCGAACGGTAACGGAATCCACTATATTATGAAAGTTGCTGAGCAAGCGACATTTACAGTCGAACAGCTCCAATGTTAGTCAACATTGGAGCTGTTTTTCTTTGATTGCGCATCAATTGTATTGAGGAAATCTCTTGTGATGCGTACTACGTATTTAACTTCGTCTAAATTGCGCTCTCGTAATAATGAGCGATGAATGTCGAGCATAAGATTCTTTTCTTCAATATCAGTTACACCCGATAATCGTTGAAAATTAAAAAGTTCCTCAGGTGCAATATCTAACGCTTTCATCAGCAACTCTAAAGTACTAAGCGTAATATTAGATTGTCCATGCTCAATATTTGAAATGCGACCTTTGCTAAAACCTAACTTCCCCGTTCTCTCTGCTACTTCTTCTTGACTAAGCCCTTTGGAAACTCTAATGATACGGAGTTGTTCACCTACTAGCTTTAAAAAGTCTGACATATCATTCACCTCTATGTAAAAAGCTAGTGAAAAACAATGAAAATGCATATACCATTAAAGTTATATAATGTAGATAATGTTACATTAAAATGGTACAATAATCATTATAAAAATGTTAAAAGAGGGTAATTATAGTATTTTGCTATACACTCTGACATTTTTATTATTAGATATAACGGATTAAAAGCTCTTTAAGAATGGAGGATTTAATCGTGTTGGAGCGTTATAGATTAGATGAAATAGCCCTTATTGTTGCTAGTTTAACAACACCGCATATATCATATAGCTCAACTAGAGGCCAACCATTCATTACAGCTGAAAATTTAAAGTGGTTGGCATTGGACGGTGATATTCATCAGTTACCAAAAATAAACGAAACGGTTACTGCGTATGCAAAATGTGCAAAAGTACCAGCCAAAACCATTATTCTAGCAAAAAATGACGTAGGCGATGCAAAAAAGTATATTTTTCAATGTGAACAAGAAATGTATATTGCCCATGATGTCGTTGCCATTATCCCGAATGAATCTATTATTTTAAGCGATTATTTATATTTCTTTCTCCAGTGGTATCAGCCGACTAAAGATTGGACTCAATTGCGTCATATTAAGTTAGATATCCCTACTATGGAGGTGCAAACGAACATCGTCCAGCTATTAAAAACAAGTCAACTTTTATTAAAAAACAAACATACCTTGCTGACGGTCGTAGAGGAGCTACCACAGCATATACAAAATACGGCAAAGCAAACAGCACAACATACTAACCATTTAAATCATGGATTTGATCGACTTCAAATGTTTTATCATATGGCGCTACATAAAATATTTACAGGAGAGTTATATCAAATAAAGCGCTGACTTCAAATAAAAATACAAGTCGGTGGGCTAACGTCTTCCACCGACTTGTTAACATCTTGCGTTAAATGCTGAATTAAACTTCAATAATAATAGGTAAAATCATCGGTTTGCGTTTGGTTTGAGAAAAAAGATATTGGCCAACCGCTTTTTTAATTTCTCGTCTTAAAACAAATAGTTGTTGTTTAGTTTCCCCTTGGAGTTCGCTAATGGTCGCTTTTACAACTTCATTCACTTTGTTCAGCAAGTCCTCTGACTCCTTGGCATACACAAACCCTCGCGATGTCGTATCAGGTTCTAAAATAATCGACCCATCACTCTTATTAAGCGTTAACACGATAACAAGCATACCGTCCTCAGAAAGTTGTTTACGATCGCGTAATACAATGCCCTCCACTTCACCAATTCCAATACCATCCACATACGTATCACCAGATGGAATTTTTCGTGTTTGCCTTGCTTTGGATTTTTCAATATCCACAACGTCCCCATTTTTTATAATGAAGGTATGTCCTTTTTTAACACCGACCGATTCTGCTAACAAACGGTGTTGATGGAGCATGCGAAACTCTCCATGAATTGGGATGAAAAACGTTGGCTTCATTAGCGTCAGCATTAGCTTTAAATCCTCTTGATAACCATGTCCGGAAACGTGCATGCCCGTGTTACTGGATGAACCATAAATTACTTTTGCTCCAAGCTGAAATAAATTATCGACGATGCGGGAGACACCTTTTTCATTACCTGGAATGGGAGAGGAGGCTAAAATGACCGTATCGTCTGGTAAAATTTTTACTTCTCGGTGATTGCCACTAGCTAAACGAGAAAGTGCAGCTAATGGTTCTCCCTGGCTACCTGTACATAACACAACGACTTCCTCTGGAGGGAGATATTTCACTTCACGGGCATCAAGTAAAAAATCATCAGGCATCGTTAAATAGCCACGCTCTAATGCGACATCTACAACATTCACCATACTGCGCCCTAACAATGCCAGTTTGCGATTGGTTGCTAATGTGGCATCTACAATTTGCTGAATTCGATTCACGTTGGAAGCAAAGGTAGAAATCACAATTTTTCCTTCGGCATGATGAAAAGCTTCTTCGATATGATGTCCTACAAGTTTTTCTGAAGGCGTTAATCCTGGCTTTTCAGCATTTGTACTTTCAGATATTAAGACTAATACACCTTTTGAGCCAATATCCGCCATCTTGTGGATATCCGCAAACTGATTATTGACCGGAGTTAAATCAAACTTAAAGTCTCCTGTGTGGACAACATTACCTTCAGGTGTATGAAAAACAATGCCTAAACAGTCCGGTATACTATGATTTGTTCTGAAGAAACTAACATCAATCTGTCCAAATTGCAAAGAAGAATCTGAGCGAATTTCTATTAATTCGGTTTCTCTCAGCAGTTTATGCTCCTTTAGCTTTAATTCAATTAAGCCCAATGTAAAACGAGTTGCATAAATGGGCATATTCAATTTCTTTAATAGGTATGGAATACCACCTATATGATCTTCATGACCATGCGTTACAATTAAACCTTTAATTTTTTCTTTGTTTTCTTGTAAGTACGTAATATCAGGGATAATCAAATCAATGCCTAATAGGCTTTCATCTGGAAACTTCGCTCCACAATCGACAATTAACAAATCGTTTGCGTATTGAATAACATACATATTTTTCCCTATTTCATTAATGCCCCCGAGAGCAAAAATGGATAATGCGTTATTTGATGCGTTCAATATCATAACCTCCATGTAAACGTAGTTCGATAAAATTTAGTATTGCTCACGTTCTTCATCTTATACTTTCTAGGACGTGGGATTTAGGATGATAAGACAACTATTGGATAACATAAGGGCATTAATAGAGGAGCTGCTGATCATGAAAGAATTTAAAATCACGTATTTTTTTGATGAAAATCACTATGTTCGGAGATTTATTCATATTGAATCACAAGAAAAGGCCCAACAGTTGGTAAAAAGTGAGCGCGATCAATATATTGCATTTACGGATAGCAGAGGAATATATCATGAATTGCATACAAGGAATGTGCGCGTTATTCAAGTTTCAGAATATCATCGGATTGATAAATCAATTAAGAAGAGCACATAATCTATGCATGTTTACACACATTAAAGATAAAGGAGTGTGACAACATGAACAAAGAAAATATACCACCTGAGAAAAGAATGTTTATGAACTTATCAAGTAAGGACAAGCCAGATATGGTTGATTCGGATACGATTAGTATTTTTGATTTGCACGAAGATATGCAAACGGTCGATATAATTCCGATTGGGGAACTGAATAAAAGAGTGCAAAGAGAAGGCGATGAGCTGATTGAACTCCAGCCTGATGAATTGTAAAAGGAGATAGATATTATATGAATGAAGAACAGCTAGCAGCCTCGGGCACGAATATTAATGAAGTAAAGCGTAAAAATGCCGAAGCAGGTTTATCCTATAATGAAGTTAAAGAGCTTCTAGCTCAAACTGGTGGGCACGGTACGGCAAAATATAGTGATACTAATAGTGAAGAAGTGAAGGCAGAAATTACTCAATCTTTACGTAATCAGTAATGCTGTAAGGAGTGCGAAAATAAATGTATTTCGTACTCCTTTTATAGTACTGTACAATCAGTTAAGAGGGGAGGTAATGAAATGCAAAATGAAGAAAAGTGTTGTCCTTTATGTGGGAAAGAAAATAATTGTGGTGTTGCGGAAGGTCAACAGACATGTTGGTGCATGACGGATAATTTCCCTGAAGGAATATTAGAAATTGTCTCTAACGAACGCAATAAATGTATTTGTCAAAATTGTTTACATACATATAAAAACAGATAGCAATCTTCCTGTTCGCGATGGTACAAATGTCTATCGCACAACAACCTACGGGGCATACATTACTCTGAAAGGAGTGTGTCTAATGATCAAACCAATTCCACTTAGTAATGTAACCCAGGCATATTTAGAGGAAAATAAAAGAATAATTAATAAGATGATGCAGGGGATGACCTATGTAACGATAACATGTAGCATATCTGAAAACTTCATCAAACAAATAATTCCACATCAAATTGCAGCTATAAGAATGTCAGAAAATGTATTGCAGTATACAACGAATATCCCTGTACAAGATTTCGCAATAGAAGTGATAAAAACTCATACTGAATTAGTTGAAAGTCTTGAAGCAATACAAAACAGATGTTGTATCGTACAAAATACAGAATATGAATTATACGAATATATGTGCACATTTAAAGAAATTGCTGAAACGATGTTCCAAGCATTATGCTCACCACCAACCTCTAATAGTATCAATATAAATTATCTTCAAGATATGATTATTCATCATCAAGCAGGTGTTCGATTAGCACAAAACGTCCAACGTTTCTGTATATGCCAAGAGCTAATTCCAATTTTGCATTGCATGATTCAAACGCTATGTTGCCAGCTTGATGAAATGCAAAAATTACTAGATGCCCTACAAGACTGTGATTGTTAAAAAATAAAACGCTAAAATTGTAGACAATTTTAGCGTTTTATTTTGTAGTATCGTCTGCGTTGATTTCCGTTCCAGGCGCTCCCTTTCCGCAGGGACGGCTTCAACTAATTTTTGCGGCTGTCACCGCAAAAATGGATTTTCAGCTCGTGCTGGTCCTGCTGGAGTGTCGCGCCTTCCACTCCAATCAACGAGTAGCTCTTTCTATTAATTTGTAGGCGACCTAGTTGATGGTAGCGAAGGCAGTTTCTGCAGAAATGCTCACACTGTAAGTCGCGGGCATCCTGCACGCTAGTGAGGGTTGCGGCTTACGGTGTGCTGAGTGGATAGCACCGCCGCAGCGGACATCAACACTGTCATTAAATACCGACTGCATCCTGTCCATTGAAGGACGAGGCACACATAAAAGTAACTGTTCGCTTGTCACTATCGTAGAGGCACCATTCACGGTGATCAACGACAGAGCCGACATTGATGCGATATTGTTTTGCTTGTAACTCAATCGGTTGTCCGAAATGGATACGAATTGGCAACTTTTTATTTTGACGATAAATTCCTGATTCATGACTATGTCCGAAAAAAAGAAGTTGATTTTCAATGGCGGGAAACTTCGGCTGCCAAGAAACACTCCATTGGAATTGATGTCCATGAATAAGCAATGCACCTTCGATATCCATTGTTTCAGGCAATGCAACAAAGCGCTCAATGCCTGTAATATGTGTAATGCGTTCTTCTTGATTGCCACGAATCGATGGGAATGTTAGTAGATTCTCAAAATCATGTTCAATAATCGCAGCTTTTTGTAAAGGTAAGCCGGATATTGTTTGGGCTTTTTTCTTACTCACTGTACATTCATATAAATCACCTAAACCTATTATTTCAGCATCTTTTGCTGTTTGTTGTATATGAGCTAATACTGCTTTTGTATCAGCAATATTAGAATGTAAATCTCCTAAAAGTGCATATAGCATTCTAATCATGCCTTTCTTTTACAAATAATTTTTACAAGTATCATACACCTAACAGAATTTGATAGAAAAGTAATAAGTATAAGAATATTTTGTGACAAAGATTACATATTTTGAATGTAGGCAAAAATTGCTTACAAAAAGATAGCTTGATAAAATAAGATTATTATTCTAAATTTTCTGATTTTTAATAGGTAACAAAAATAATGAGGGGGTTTATGATCATGATGTTGATGACGGATATTTTACAGAACTATGCTACACAGCAAGCTAATGCGATTGCGACAGTTTATGGCGAAAAACGAATTACTTATGGTGAATTTTATAAGTGTAGTGAACGATTTGCTGCGTATTTACAGCAGCAGGGCTATGAAAAAAACGATGTCATTGCGTTATATACACTTAATTCCGATTTATTTTTAATTGCTTACATTGGTATTCAACTTGCGGGTTTTGTTGCGATGCCTATAAATACAAAGCTTGCTGCACGAGAGGTAAACTTTATTGTCGAGCATTCACAGGCGAAGGGGCTTATTTATGACGAGAGAATAGAGGACATACTAGCAGATGTTCCATATGCCTTTCATCATGTAATCACACTAAAGCAAATGAAAGAGATTATAAAACAAGATGGGGGACAAAGAAAGGTCGTACAATTACAAGCAAATGATACCGCTGTTGTGATGTATACGTCTGGGACAACAGGAAAGCCGAAAGGGGTCATGCTAACCCATCAAAATATTGCAGCGACAGCGGCTATTTGGTCAGCATCAATGAATATGACACATGAGGATAGTATGTTTATTTGTACACCATTGTTTCATTGTGCAGGACTGCATGTATTTGCGATGCCGATGTTTTATCAAGGTGGTACCGTCATTATAGAGGAGAGCTTTTCACCGAAAAATACGTTACAAGAGCTTGCCAACACACGGGCTACGATATTTTTTGGCGTACCTTCCATGTACACAATGCTGTTAAATACGCCGGGCTTTAAGGATCATACCTTCGTCCATTTACGTCTATTATGTTACGGTGCAGCGCCGATGCCGTATGAGCTTGTAAAACAAGTGAAAGAAGCATTGCCAAATGTAAAAGTGCAAAATTTATATGGACAAACAGAAAATACGCCGGCTGCTACATCACTGTTGGACGCGGATGCATTAACAAAAATTGGTTCTGTCGGCAAGCCGTTAGCACAGACAGAAATTCGCGTAGTAGATAGTTTTGGTGAAGCTTTACCAGCAGGTGAAGTCGGTGAAATTTGCGTAAGAGGACCACAAGTTATGAAAGGTTATTTACGCAATGAGGAAGAGACGGCTCGAACAATACGGGATGGTTGGCTTTATTCTGGTGATTTAGGGCGATTCGACGATGAAGGTTACTTATATATCGTGGATCGTAAAAAGGATATGATTATTCGCGCTGGCGAAAATATTTATCCAATTGAAATCGAAGAAGTGTTATATCAGCTACCAGCCATTTTAGAAGCAGCTGTCATTGGCTTGCCTCATGAAGTGTACGGAGAAGTGCCAAAAGCGTTTGTCGTACTAAAAGAAGGGAAGCTCACTAATGAAGAGGCCATTTTAGCCCATTGTCGTTCACAGTTAGCAAAGTATAAAGTGCCTTATGAAATTGAATTTTTAGCGCAATTACCACGGAATGCGTCAGGCAAGGTGTTAAAGCATACGCTTCGGCCTAAAGTAACAACATCTTAAGTCCCGCATATTGTGCTAGATTTTTGTCTAATCCTTGAAAAGTAGCAGGATAAAATAGGAACACTAATTAATTTAGCGTATAATAAAAACATGACAAATTGTTGTAAAAAATAGAATAGAAGATAATGTATTTCTTCGATTGAGATAGGAGCGGAATTTGTCTTGTGGAGTGATTATAAACGTCTCTTAATAGTTAGTATTATGATTATCATGCTACTTTCAGGTTGTAATCAATTTACACAGCAAAGTCGACCAAAAAACCAAATAACTGTTTTAACGGTAGAATTTAATAGTGGTGCACCGATTCCAAGTCTCTTTATAACAATGACAGATACGGAGACCGGTAAGAAAATTGAGGAAGCGATAGGCTCTGAAGAGGGAGAGGCTACTTTTTCAAATCTTGTAGACGGCAGAGAATATACGATTACGGCAACAACGCATAATAGCCATGGTGACGATGGCTATACGACAATAGAAAAATTTACGTATGATGAGACGAAGCCGTATTTTCGACTGCCAACACATGCCTCAAGAGCAGAGCAGGAGCTTGCTGTGCCGGTGGTTATGCAAAAACCTGAGCTTCCCCAAGGTTGTGAAATTACAGCACTAACAGCTGTTTTAAATTATTACGGCATGAATGTATCAAAACTTGAAATGGCAGATAACTATTTGCCTAAACAAAATATTTACACAGCAGGTGGACAACGGTACGGCCCAAACCCTGGTATTGCATATGCTGGCAATCCTCGCGACAAGGCAAATGGCATGTATGTCTATGCAGCACCGATTGTCAAAGCAGCAGAAGCTGCTATTGCAGATAAGCAGGCAAACTTGCGTGTAACGGATATGAGCGGTGCCTCTCAGAGTGATATTTTAGAGCTCGTAGAGGAGGGAGTGCCGGTGGTGGTATGGGTTACACTTGATTTATCAACACCGAAAACAACGGCCAATAAAGGTTGGATTTATGAAGGAGAAACGGTGAAACGCCAAGCGTACATAAATTTGCATGCCGTCGTATTGACTGGGCATTCCAATCAGCAAGTTGTCGTTATGGACCCATTACAAGGCAATGTTTCTTATAATGTAGATGAATTTTTTAAGAGCTATCAGGAGCTGAATATGCAAGCAGTTGCGGTTCATAAATAAGAAGGGGCGCAAGTTTCCTAATTAGGCGCGCAATTTTGCTAGCATGAAAATATGTTACACTAATAAAAAAAGCTAAAGTGAGTTGAGTAGAATGGCCATTGAGCACGCTTTTTTACCAGTTTTATTGGGCGATGAAATGAATGCTTACGGCATGGCGCGAGCATTTTACGAGTCCTATGGCGTCAAACCACTAGCATTAAATCATACGAATATGGAAAAAATTCAACAAAGTGATTTATTAAGTTTTCGAGAAGTACCAAGATTGCATATTGAAGAGCGCTTTGTTGTAGCCTTGAAAGCCATTGCAGAGGAGTTTGCAGATAAGAAATTACTGCTATTGGCTTGCGATGAGTTTTATGTAAAGAAAATTGTGCATTATAAAGAAGAATTGTCGAGCCATTTTATTATTCCCTATGTGGATGAACCACTTGCCAACCAATTACTAACGAGGGAAAGCATGTATCAGCTTTGTGCGGACTATGGCTTCCACCATCCAGCCATGGCTATTTGTACGGTTAATGATTACGAACAGTTGAAGTCTCTAGACTATCCAGTTGTCATCAAGCCCATGAATATGACGAAGTACGCAAGTTGTATTTTCCCAGGTAAGAAAAAGGTCTATATTGCACAAAATGAGGAAGAAAAAGATGCTATTTTCCACGCAATCTATAAAGAATCGGCCTATCGTGATGATTTGATGATTCAGCAATATATTCCAGGTGAGGACGCCAATATGCGTGTTGTAAATGCTTATGTTGGACAAGATCACAAAGTCAAGCTACTATCTGTAGGGAACCCGATTTTAGAAGAGCATTCTCCAGATGGTATTGGGCGTTATGTTGCTATTATGACAACGTACGACAAGGAACTAATGGATGGTGTTAAAGCGTTTCTAGAAGCAATAAAATTCCAAGGTTTCGCCACATTTGATATGAAATATGATGAACGTGATGGGCTATACAAATTATTAAGTATAGAATTACATAATGAACTATCGAATTATTATGTGACGGCAAGCGGTTATAATTTAATGCAATATGTAGCGGATGATTTTATTCGTGGAAGTAAACAGCAACTGACATATGTGCAGAACAAGCATCTTTGGACGATCGTACCAAATGGTGTATTATTTAAATACGTATTAAATGAACAGCTTGTGATTGAAGCAAAGAGCCTAATTCGCCAAGGACTAACTACGGATTCTATATTCAATTATAAAGATATGAATGCGAAACGTTGGTTGAATGTAACGCTTGATAATTTAAGCTTTTATCGCAAATATAAGAAATATTTTAACAACAAAGGTCTGTCTAACTAATGAAAAAACAAACTTTAGGTATAATAGGTGGTGTCGGTCCACTTGCAACAATGTTTATCGGCGAAATGATTGTAAGACGTACAAAGGCTATAAAGGATCAGGAACATGTTCATACCATTATTGATAATGATACAAATATTCCTGATCGTACTGCTTTTATTTTAGATAAAACAAAGGAAAATCCTGTTCCAGTATTAATTGAGGATGCAAAAAAACTAGCTTCAGTTGGTGCAAATTTAATTGCCATTCCGTGCAATACGGCGCATACTTTTTATGATGAAATAGCACAAGACTCGCCTATTCCTGTGTTACATATGATTCGGGAAACGGCCAAGCGTGCACACGATTTAGGCGCAAAACGTGTCGGCATTTTAGCAACAACAGGGACGTTAACATCACGCATGTATCAAGATGCCTTAGAGGACTTCGGTATTACACCGGTTGTACCAGATGATGCAATGAAAGAACAAGTGATGGCAATAATTTACGACTATGTAAAAGCAGGCAAGGATGTTACAAAGGAAGATTGGCTGCCTATTGAAGAAGCGATGCTAGCTTTAAATTGTGATCGTATCGTGCTAGGCTGTACAGAGCTATCAATCGTTAATCGAGATTTAAAATTAAGTGACAAATATATTGATTCACTAATCGTCTTAGCCGAATGTGCTATTTTAGCATGCGGCTATGAATTAGTGGACTAGCATTTTGGCTCACCTGTTGTAAAAGGTGAGCTTTTTCAATACTTGTTTGCACAATCATAAAGAAGGAAAATGCTTGTACACAGCTAGTATGTTAAACTAATGTCAAGCAGGATAATAAGGTGGGAATTAACATGTCAGTTATAAATTTATTAAAAGAAGAATTACAAGCAAAATGGAAATTTGAAGAGCCGATGAAAATTCAAGAAGAAATGATTCCGGCAATGCTAGAAGGGAAAGATATTGTAGCAGAATCACCGACAGGCTCAGGGAAAACATTGGCTTATGTGTTACCTCTACTGAATAAAGTAAATGGTGGGAAAAAACAAACACAAGGGCTAATAGTTGCGCCGTCTCAAGAATTAGCGATGCAAATCGTTGAGGTCATTCGTGAATGGACTGCTGGTTCTGATATTACCGTACAACAGCTTATTGGTGGTGCAAACTCTGCACGTCAAATCGAGAAGCTAAAGAAAAAACCGACAATCGTCGTAGGTACTCCAGGACGCCTAAATGAATTAGTGCGTGCGGGTAAATTAAAGTTAAAAGAAATTGAAACAGTTATTTTAGACGAGTGCGATCAGCTACTAAGCCGTGAATATCGTGTTGTGGTGAAATCATTTATCGAAGGATCAGCATTCGGTCGCCAAGTAGTGGTTGTTTCTGCGACAATTACGGAGGAAATTGAATTAGTCGCAAGCCGTATGATGTTTGAGCCATTACGTTTCAAAATTAAACCAGAGGACATGGTGAAATTCGGCAAAGTTGTTCATTCGTTCGTCAAAGTAGAAGAACGCGATAAAACTGACTTCCTACGTCGACTATCTCATACGGAAGATTTACGTGCTCTTGCTTTCGTCAACAATATCGATCAATTGCTAATGAAAGAAACAAAGCTACAATACCGTTCAGCACCAATTGTGACACTCCATTCTGACATGAAGAAAGAAGAGCGTAAAAAAGCGTTAGATGCATTCCGTAAAGGAGAAGCACGCGTATTAATCGCCACAGATATTGCCGCACGTGGTTTAGATATTGCTGGTTTAACACATGTTATTCATGTCGATGTTCCACGTACAATTGAACAGTACTTGCATCGTTCTGGACGTACTGGCCGTGCAGGAGCAGATGGTGAAGTATTAACACTGTTATCCTACCATGATGAAAAAACGTATAAAAAGTGGACACGTGAAATTCCAGGCAAGCCAGTGCAGAAAGTATGGCATGATGGCAAGCTAGTAGAAGGTAATACAAAAACAATTGGCCAAAAGCGAGGGAAATAATATGACATTTGAAGAAAAATTACGAGCATATGCAGAGCTAGCAGTTAAGGTTGGTGTCAATATTCAACCAGGGCAATACTTATTAGTCAATACATCGGTCGATGCATTAGATTTTGCTCGTTTAGTGGTGAAGGAAGCATACAAGGCTGGCGCTGGTCGTGTTCATGTTAATTTTTCAGATGATGAAATGGACCGTGCATTTTTTGAGCATGCCTCGGATGAGGAATTTAATCATTACCCACAATGGGTAGTGAAAATGCGTGATGAGCTAATTGAACGCAAAGGCGCATTATTATGGATTGATGCTGCAGATCCAGACAAATTAAGCGGCATCCCTGCGGAGCGTTTAGCAACATACCAAAAGGTATCTGGAGCTGCCTTGAAAAATTATCGTAATGCTGTGATGAAGGATTTAATTGCTTGGTCGATCATAGCAGTCCCTTCAGCAAAGTGGGCTGGAAAGGTATTTCCGAATTTAGCAGTTGAAAAACAAGTTCCAGCACTATGGGAAGCAATCTTTAACACTGTACGTATTGGGCAAGGAAATGCGGTTGAAAACTGGCGTACGCATGTTGCGAATTTAGAGTCTAGAGCAGCATTATTGAACGACAAAAAGTATGCAAAACTGCACTACACTGCACCTGGTACAGACTTAACGATTGCATTAGCGCCACAGCATAAATGGCTTACTGGTGGCAGTAAAACACCTGATGGTACGATTTTTATCGCGAATATGCCAACAGAAGAAGTGTATACGTTGCCAATGAAACAAGGGATTAATGGCTATGTAAGTAATACAAAACCATTAGTATACCAAGGCAATATTATTGATGGTTTTAAGCTTACTTTTGAAGAAGGAAAAATTATTGATGCCAAAGCTGAAGTGGGCCATGATTTATTACAAGAGTTAATCACGGTAGATGAAGGCTCTAGTTACTTAGGAGAGGTAGCCCTTGTGCCACACGAATCTCCAATTTCAGCTTCGGAAATATTATATTTCAATACATTATTTGATGAGAATGCGTCCAACCATTTAGCAATTGGAGAAGCTTATCCAACTTGCTTAGAAGGTGGAAGAGACCTAGAGACTGGTCAACTGGAAGCATTAGGTGCGAATATTTCAGTCACGCATGAGGACTTTATGATTGGTAGCGGGGATATGGATATTGATGGTATTTTAGCCGATGGCACTGTGGAGCCAATATTCCGTAAAGGTAGCTGGGCTTTTTAATAATTTAATGTGAGGTGAGCAGATGAAACGACTATTGAGCCTAGTAAGTATAACTGTGCTTTCGTTGACACTTGGTGTTTCATCTGCCTTTGCTCGGACTGAAAATTATGTGGCGCTTGGGGATTCATTAGCAGCAGGTCAAACGCCATATCAGGAAATTGATGCAGGCTATAGCGATTTGATTGCTATGCGTTTGGGGAAGATGGGACAACTAGGTCACTATACAAAAGAGCTTGCCTTCCCAGGCTTCACAACAGCGGAAGTTTTAGCGCGTGTAAAATCAGCAGAGGCAAGTGCGTTATTAGCACAAGCAACAGTTATTACTATTTCAGCCGGGGCTAATGATTTACTACGTCTAGTGCAAGTTAACCCATCAGCTGGTACGTTAACGTTTTCGCAGCTTCAGGTTGATTTTGCGTTAAATTTAGCACGTAAAAATATGGCGGAATTGTTAGCAGAGGTAAAAGTGCGTGCACCGCATGCGCAAGTGTACGTCATGGGTTATTATTTTGCTTATCCAAATGTACATGCAACACAGAAGGTCGGCACGAATGCACAGCTAGTGAAGTTAAATACGATTTTACAGCAACAAGCCGAGCAGGCAGGCATGACTTATGTTCATGTTTACGATGCTTTCGGCATGCAAGCTACAGACTACTTACCTAATGTTGCCGATGTCCATCCTAATTTTGAAGGATATCGTCAAATGGCCAATGCCTTTTTAAATGTATATAGTGGGAGCGATAGATTGGCCATTTCTTCAGCAGAGTTACCTAAGCCTAACCCAATGACATTTCAAGAAATATTGGAACAACAGGCACAGTTTAAAGAACAGGCAGTAGAAGACAATAAAGAAGAAGTATCCATCGTTAGAAACATTCAAGGCTTTATTGGTTATGCTGCCTTTATAGAAAAAGTAAGAGCCAATCCACGCTGGCAATTATAACGAATCTCGCACATGAACAAGTGCATAACAGTTGTCATAGAGTAAAAAAAGTATGCTAAGTATCTGAACTATCTCCTAATTAGAGGTTCAAGTAACTTAGCATGTTTTTTTTAGTGCCTTTTTGGTGCAAGCACGTACAAAAAAGGTGCCTGGCACTGAAAAAATTCTGAAAATTGACTGTAAGAACTTTTAATATCTAAGTAAAGATCCAAGAGGAGTCCTGCTAAGAACTGCACAGTGTTGTAAGACGCCACGAACCGCGTGCGAAAGAAGGTTGGAGGCTTACGCTGTATACCTAGAAAAGCGCAATGAAATAGAAGGCAAGTGCCAGAAGGCAAGTGCCAGGCACGCAAACAATTCTGAAAAGTACGGGTGCCAGTCACTGAAACAATTTAGGTTGAATGCGTGCTAAAATAAAAGAAAAAGACAGGAGGCGCAAATACTATGAAATTATTCCATACAGCCGATTGGCATTTAGGAAAGCTTGTACAAGGGATGTATATGACTGAGGACCAGCGCTATATTTTACAGCAATTTTTACAAGCCATTGATGAAGAAAAGCCGGATGCGATTATTGTAGCAGGCGATTTATATGATCGCTCATTGCCACCTGTAGAGGCTGTAAACTTGTTGAATGATGTTTTTGCTGAGATTGTATTGGAAAAGAAAATTCCGATATTAGCGGTAGCTGGAAATCATGATAGTGCGGGGCGATTGAATTTTGGTAGCCGAGTCATGCGTGATAGTGGGCTCCATATTGTAGGGCAATTTACTAAAGAACATTCTCCAGTCATACTAACAGACGAATTTGGTGAGGTGCATTTTCATCTTGTGCCGTTTGCAGAGCCTGCATCAGTACGTACCATTTTAGAGGACGAAACGATTCAGTCACACCAAGATGCGATGCAAAAAATCATGGCGCATATTAACGAAACAATGGATATAACAAAGCGTAATGTTTTTATCGGACATGCCTTCGTAACGAAATACGGTTACGAAGAAGCGAATACTAGTGATTCAGAACGCCCGCTATCGATTGGTGGCTCCGATTGTGTGGATGCTGCGTTATTTGCACCTTTTAACTACACAGCACTAGGTCATTTGCATAAAGCTCACTTTGTCCTAAACGAAACAATTCGCTATGCAGGCTCACCTTTGAAATATTCATTGTCTGAGCATTTACATGAAAAAGGCTTTTTAATTGTAGAACTAGATGCAAGTGGCAAAGTAGAAGTTAATAAGAGAAAATTCGTGCCAAGGCGTGATCTAAGAGTGGTAGAAGGCTCGATGGATGAACTATTAAAATTACCACCATGTGATGATTATGTTTTTGTGCGCTTAACAGATACGACACCTGTCGCTTCACCGATGGAGCGAATTCGTACAGTATTTCCCCATGCCATGCATATAGAGCGCAAAGCGTCACGAGTGCAGGTGGCTCAAGAAATACAAGCAGTTGACTCAGAAAAAGTAGAGGACATTGATTTATTCCGTGGATTTTACGAAAATGTATTAGGTGAACAGCCTGATGTAGATACAGAGCGTCTATTTGTAGAAATGCTACAAGAGTTATTAGAAGAGGAACGGGAGGCAGTGCGATGAAACCACTTAAGTTAACCATTACTGCTTTCGGTCCTTATAAAGAGACAGAGGTTATTGATTTCCAACAACTTGGAGACTATCGATTATTTGCTATATCGGGAAAAACAGGTGCCGGGAAAACAACCATTTTTGATGCTATTTGTTATGCACTTTATGGTTCGGGAAGCGGAGAAGATCGTCAAGATACAGCGATGCTACGAAGCGGTTTTGCAGCAGATGATGTTTATACCGCAGTGGAACTAGTATTTGAAATGCATGGCAAGGTCTATCAAATTGTTCGCCAACCGGGTCATATTAAAGCTAAAAATAAAAGTGTTACAGGGAAAAAAGTTGAATTAGCGGAAATAAAAGAGGGGAAATTTGACTTTAGTATTGTAGAGAAGCAACAAACAAATGAAGTAGATAAAAAGCTTCTGGACATTATAGGGCTAACAAAAGATCAGTTTAGCCAAATTGTGATGTTGCCACAAGGAGAGTTTCGTAAGTTATTAACTTCGGATTCTACGAATAAAGAAGTAATCTTACGGAAAATTTTTAAAACCGATCGTTTTAGTGCCATGACGAAAAAATTAGATACAAAACGAAAAGAAGCAGAAAAGGATTTAGAACGTGCGCAACAATTAAAAGAACATTTACTTGGTCAAATTGCAGGTGCATTACCACAGCGCAATTCTACGCTGTTTACTTGTATCAGCAATAATACTGACAATATGCATCAGTTGAAAAATGCCCTTGAAGAAGAGCAGTTCTTCTATAATGCCAGCATCAAAACAGAGCAGCTACGCTATGAGGAAGCTGTTGCACATCATCGAAAAGAACAAGAATATTACAGTATGGCTAAGGCACTTAATGAGCAATTCGAGCAACAAGCGCAACGACAAGCGCGTTTGCAACTATTATTACAAGAACAAAAATTGTATACAGCGAAGGAACGGGAAATAAAATTAGCTGAGCAAGCAGACCGTCTTATTATGCAGGAACAACAATGTATTGATTTACGGACAGAGCAAAATCGGAAAGAACAACTATTTCAACAAGCGACATTAGCGCACAAAAATGCGTTGGCACAGTTGAAAAAAGCGCAGGAATTGTATGCAGAGGAAGAAGCGAAAGAGCCAGAGCGTCAGCAAATAGTGCAACAAGAAATGCAACTAGTAGCATTATTACCGAAATTTGAAGTGTTTGAGCACAATCAGCAACAATTAGCAATAAATGAACAGCTTGTTTTAACGGCAAAGCGAGCAGTAGCTGATAATTTAGCAATTTTAGAAACTGAACAAAGACAACAACAGCAATTAATAGCAACAATTGAAAAACATGAAAAACAAATGGAGCCTTATGCTGAGTATTTAGAAAAGCTACCTATTCTTAAGGAACAAGTAACTTTATTAGCCCAAATTGAAAAATATGAGCGAGCAATCGAACAAGCTGAGCAAGCTGTCAACTTAGCGCGACAACAATATCAAGAAAGTAAAAGTGCACTACAAACAAAAGAACAACAATGGATAGCTAGTCAGGCAAGTATATTAGCAGCCCAATTAAAGGATGGCGATCCCTGCCCAGTTTGTGGAAGCACAACACATCAATTAGCACATAACGAACCAAAAGAAGTAGTCGACGAAGTGGAGCTAGAATCGATACGTGCTACAGCAAATGCCAATGAGCGTAAGTATTTGGAACAAGAAGCGACACTAAAATCGACGAAACAACTGTTACAGGATGTGAATGAACAATTAGAGGCTCATCACATATCATTAGCAGAGAAACTAGAACTGACATCCTCTTTACACTTTGTTGAACAACAAGTCGCAGTGTTGAAAATCGTGAATGATCAACTGTCTGTTGCACGAGCAAAGCTAAAAGGGCATGTCGAACAAAATGAACACCTACAACAAAAACAAATTCAATTAGAGCAACATTTTGCTGAGCAGACCAATGACTTAATAAAACAGCAAGCTATAGTAGAAGAACAGCAAAAGCATATTCCTGAGCATGTGCAGTCATTACAAGAGCTAAAGCAAACAATTGCAGATGTCGGACAGCAAAAGCTTGCACTTCAAACTGCATGGCATACAAGCCAGCAAAACTTGCAAGTGGCACAGGAGGCAACAAGTAAGGCGACGATGGTGGAAGAGTTGGCTAAAAAAGCATATGAGGAATTGCAAAAAACGCTTAATGACAAACGCGAACAGTTTTTAGCTAGTATGAAGGATGTTGGTTTTGCAAGCTATGAAGAATATGCTGCTGCAAAACGAAGTGTTGTACAAATTGAGGATTTACGTAAAGCTTGTCATGATTATGCATTGCAGCTCCATTCTTTGCAGCAACAACTGGCAGATGGTGCAAAGCATCTTGAAGGAAAAGCGAAGCAAGATTTAACAATATTAGAAGAAAAGCTTGAAGGGCTGCGCAACACATACGAAGAGGCATTTAAAACTTTGCAATTGACCCAAAGCTATGCAAGGGCATGTGCTGACTTTATCGTTAAAGTTGAGGAAACAGCAAATGAAATAAATGTCCTTGAAAAAGAAGCGGGGCGTGTCAAGGAACTTTATACATTGTTAAATGGCCAAAATCCGAAAAAACTATCCTTTGAGCGCTATATTCAAATTAGTTATTTGGATAAGATTACGGCAGCAGCAAATCTTCGCTTATTCCATTTATCAAATGGACAATTTGAATTGCGACGTTCCGACCGATTAGAGAAGCATGCGAAACAAAGTGGGCTAGGATTGGATGTTTATGATGCCTATACGGACCAGTTACGAGATGTTAAAACTTTATCAGGTGGAGAAAAGTTTAATGCATCATTAAGCCTTGCGTTAGGGATGGCAGATGTCATTCAAAGCTTCCAAGGCAATATACGAATTGAAACAATGTTTATTGACGAGGGCTTTGGCTCGTTAGATGAAGAAGCGTTAAATAAAGCCATTGATACGCTAATTGATTTACAGGACTCAGGCAGAATGATAGGCGTTATTTCACATGTAGCCGAATTAAAAGCTGCCATGCCAGCAGTGCTACATGTCGAAAAAACGTTAAGCGGACATAGCACAACACATTTTGAAGTAAAGTAAGTGCCAGGCACTGAAACAATTCTGAATTTTGATAGTGCGTTGAGCCGCGAAGTTTCTTGGTCAATGCCGAGAAAAAGTGCCAGGCACTCACACAATTTAAGTAAAAACCCACGGAGACTTCTGCTGCTTACTATGTTGAGCGGAAGGCGACGTGGGTTTTTCCGTTTTAGGATAGCGAAATATTTGCTACTATTTTCTGCGTGTTTGTACGTTAGCTGTTGTTCCTTTTTTAGCTGCGACTACTTTTTTTACGATAGGAATAACGATGGGTGCAAATTTTATAGCAGTTTTAACTACTTTTGATACTTTCACAAATACGACAGCTCCTTTGAACGAATTTTTAACGAATCACTCGTACAGCTTGCACTATATTCCAAATGACAATCGCTAATGATACGAGTAAATAAATTGCAAATGATACAAACCATATAATAATAAATGTATTCCCATTTGCAGAAGGGTCAAACATATTGAGTGACATCGTTGAAAAAATGAAAACGATAAAGAAGATGATGCCAAAGGCAAGTGGGATTAAGTGAGAAATAAGTGCTCTGACAGCATGTCTTTTGATATCACGATCATTTGAAACAAAATAGACAACTAACGGGACGATAAATGGTGCAAAAAAAATACTGAGATAACTAAATGCAGGTAAAATTTTTTGATTCTCCATCATTGTTCCTCCTTTTTTTATATTTACGCATTAAAAAATCAAAAGTTTCAAAAAAAAATAAGCGTGGAAAAGGTTGTAATCGTCCAGACGTTTGCGTACAATGAGGGTGTTCAATAAAAAATTAGATGTAACGACCACAAGGGGAGCTGATGATGTCAGCTGAGACTGGGCACGTAATGCCTTTACTCTTTGAACCTGTAAGTTAACACTTGCGTAGGGATGTGGATAGAAACCGACACTTTTACGATGTGAGGCTCTGTCCTGGCATCGTTTTTTTCATGCCGGATTGTGCGCATATCAATAATTGATTTCTATTCCTGCTCTTGTATCCTACATCGGAACAAAGGAGAGAATAATTTTATGGACAAAAAAAGATTACTCATGCTGGTCGAGATTGCCATTTTCGCAGCGATAGGACTTGTGCTTGATCAAGTTTCCTTTAAAGTATGGGCACAAGGTGGCTCTGTGAGCTTGGTGATGATTCCAATCATATTAATGGCGTTTCGTTGGGGCCTTTGGTCAGGGCTTGCAACAGGGCTATTGATTGGTGTTATACAAACAATGTTTGGTGCTTATATTGTGCACTGGCTTCAAGGATTACTAGATTATGGGGTGGCCTTTACCGTAGTAGGTTTAGCAGCAATCGTTCGTGAACCTGTATTAAAGGCAGCAACAGCTTTAAATAAAAAGAAAATGGCCGTTTATATTGTCATTGGTACGGTGTTGGCAGGTTTCCTTCGTTATCTTGCGCATACGTTCGCAGGTGCAGTATTTTTTGCTGAATATGCAGGCGATCAAAATGCATGGGTCTATTCAATTATTTATAATGGAACATACATGCTACCAGCTACCGTTTTAACCGCAATTGTTGGTGTGCTATTATTTACAGCAGCACCGCAATTAATGCAACGTAAATCTTAAACAATATTAGCCTATCCAAAAGGGAAAAATAGTATGCTAAGTATCTTAGTATGCTATTTTTTATTTTTAGAGCAATACTCGTTGAACAAAGTTGAGATTTGGTAAATTGTTGTTTTTTATTTGATGGTACGTCTAAAATCATGGCGGCATAGAATAATTAAAGCGTTTGGCGTTATGCGCATTTAAAGTTATGTTATATTAAAGAATAGATATTAGATGAAAGGGACGTTAAAAATGATTGTAAAAACGCAAGAAGAAATTGAAGCCTTTAAAAAAATTGGTCGCATTTGTGCCGAAATTCGTGAGGCGATGAAGGCAGCTACAAAACCAGGAGTGACAACACTTGAATTAGATGAAATTGCAGGGCGCATGTTTGCTGAAGCAGGAGCTATTTCAGGTCCTAAAGGTGAATACGATTTCCCTGGATATACTTGTATTAGTGTGAATGAAGAAGTGGCCCATGGTATTCCTGGACAACGCATTATTCAAGAGGGAGACATCGTCAATATTGATGTATCCGGTTCTCTAAATGGCTATTTTGCAGATACAGGTATTTCATTTGTAGTAGGGCAAGGTTACGAAGATAAAGAAAAACTTTGCCGCGTAGCGAAAAGTGCCTTTGATCGTGCTATGACAAAAGTAAAAGCTGGTTCTAAACTAAACCAAATTGGGAAAGCGGTAGAGCGTGAAGCTTATGCCAATGACTTAACGGTTATTATGAACTTAACAGGACATGGTTTAGGTCGTTCATTGCATGATGAACCAAACCATATTTTAAATTATTACGATGCATGGGATTCAACAATTATGAAAGAGGGCATGGTACTTGCAGTTGAGCCGTTTATTTCAGCGAAAGCAGAGCATATCGTTGAAGCTGGTGATGGCTGGACATTTATCACACCTGATAAATCATTAGTTGCCCAAATTGAGCATTCTATTATTGTTACAAAAGATAAACCAATCATTTTAACTTCATTAGATGAAGCATAAAAAACTAAAAACCTGCTTACCGATTTAATCTCGGTAAACAGGTTTTTTTTTGACGAATAAAATGCCCACAATAAGCACGCCACATAAAAATAAAGCTGCTGTCGTCACCAGTAATTCATCAAGGCCATTATGCAATACGATGCCGATAAAGGCCCATATAAATACGCTAGGATACACAATATCGAAATGATGGTAACGAATATGTAAAGCGATGGCAGTACCTATTGTCAATAATATTACTGCCCAAAGTGGGTTGCTCAGTCCAAAACCATGCCACCCATAAGATGTTAGGATAAAACTTGCGTTAGTTAACATCATAAATGTAGACCATGCAAAGTAAAGTGAAAATGGCAGTCTTCCTGTTAGCGAATTATTTGTAAATGAGTACGTATTGTAAAGGAAAAATAAGTACAGTACTAAAATTACTGAAGAGCAGAAAAATATTATGAAAAATTCATAATGCCAAAATAAAATAGACAGCGCTTGTAATATGCATACATTGCTAAAGAGAACAGTCTGTTTAATAGATGTCTTTTTAAAATTCATAACTAACCAATAAGCGAGCAAAATGTAAATCACTATCCATATCATATAGCTAATATTAATAGGTGCAAACATTACGGGAAAACGATTTGAGATTTCTAACGTAGATTGACCATTTATTGTTATGAAATAGGATGCAAAGGTTAGGATGAGTGAGACAATATACGTTATTGTCATTAAAATAATCTTAGGCAAAGCTTCCTCTCCCTTCGTGTTAAATTTTATAGGGAAAAGACAAATAAGTATAGGACTGTCACGAAATATCTATTTTATTATACCGGAAAATCCTTACAATGGAACAAGTGAATTTGCGTAAATTGTCTACAATTTACCATTTGATTAGGCATCCAAATATTTCTTTAGTACAATAGAAATATCCAATTTGAAGGAGTGGAATTTTGATGACGCAAAATCTAAAAAATCTTGACCTATCAATTGAACTAGATAAAAAACTGTATAAAAAGAAATTAAAAGTACTCCAATATGAAATGTTAAATGCACAGCAATTTTTACTAAACAATAAAATTGGACTTATTCTAGTATTTGAAGGGATGGATGCTGCAGGCAAGGGTGGCGCCATTAAGCGTCTCATTGAACGAGTTGACCCTCGAGGCTATGTCGTTCATCCTATCTCAGCTCCACAGCCTCACGAACTTCGATATAATTACTTACAACGTTTTTGGAGAAAGTTACCGCAACACGGACAAATTGCGATTTTTGACCGTTCTTGGTATGGACGCGTGTTAGTTGAGCGTATTGAAGGATTTGCAACAAAAGAAGAGTGGTCCCGAGCGTATGAAGAAATTAATAACTTCGAAAAAATATTAACTGCTGGCGACTACATTATTATAAAATTTTGGCTACATGTTTCTGAAGAAGAACAGTTAAAGCGTTTTAATGAGCGTGCACAAGATCCTTATAAAGCATGGAAGTTAACTGATGAAGACTGGAGAAATCGTGAGAAAACACCGGAATATATAGCAGCGGCAAATGAAATGTTTGAAAAAACAGACAAGAAAAATGCTCCTTGGGTATTGGTGGCAGGAAACGATAAAAAGCATGCGCGCGTACAAGTGCTACAAGAAACACTTGCCCATATTGAACGTGAGGCGCAAAAAAGGGGTCTACATTTAACAAACGTTTTAGATAAGTCCCATTTAGAGGATGCGGAGTCATCAAGTATCGGCCTACAAATTCATGCTAAAAAAACGAAAAAATAAAAAGAATGATGCTGTACTATTTAGACAGGGCCGTTTTAGTAGTAGCAGCATCTTCTATTACATACAATGAACATGTACTGACATTTATCGGAAGGCTTGTGGGGAGAAATGGTGCTAAAAATTTGGAATTTATTAAGGAAAAAGGGTGGAAATGTGGTCTCAATTCAGGGGGAGAAATGCTACGTTCGCACATTCCAAGAAAAAGATGCACAAAGCTTAACGGGTCTAGTAAGTCGAAATAAATATTTTTGGTCTACATATGAACCGTTACAGCGTCCTGAATACTACACAATTGATGCGCAATATAAAAAAATACAAGAAAGTTTATATTTAATGGGTTCAAAGAGGGAATATACTTTTGGAATATATGAGCTAGGTACAAATAATTTAATCGGTCACATTGCACTTTATGCTATCAAACGTTTACCGTATTCGAGTGCATTTGTTGGTTATGCGATGGATGAAATCTATGTGGGTAAAGGCATAGTAACGGAAGCGGTAGAATTAGTTGTAAAATTTGCCTTTGAACAAATTGGGCTCCATCGAGTGGAAGCTTATGTATCGACTGAAAATATGGCCTCAATTCGAGTGCTAGAAAAATCAGGTTTTCAACAAGAAGGCTTGTTAAGGAAATTACTGTACATTAATGGTCAATGGGTGGATCACTACATGTATGCTCGCCTAGAGCCATTGTCTTGAACGCACAACATGCTTGGAAGTGTAAAAAGTGTTAGATTGACTGCCATCAATCTAACACTTTTTTGCAATGTCGTTGTTGTCTGCTACGATGGTGCTTTCCGCGGACACACATGTGTAAGCCGCAACCCTCTCTAACGCGCGGGCTGTTTGTGCGTTCCCGCAGGAGTCACCGCCTTTGCTACCAACAACTAATTATTGTCTACTTTTAAATAATAAAGAATGAATGGCTAAGAAATTGTACTAAACCCTTTGCTTGTTTTCATTTTTATAGAAGCTAAACTTTAAAAATTATTTAACAGCTTCAAAAGTAATAGTTTGATTTCGATCTGTAGGATATTGCTGATAGCAATAGTCTGATGAAATAACGATATCTTTAAAGCCAACTTGCATTAAAAGTCTTTTAAATTCATTTATTCCATACCATTTTAAGGTGAATGTTTCGAATTCGCTGTCGATACAATTGCCTTCTCGCCATTTATCGTAGCGATGATGGGTAGTAGTTGTTTGGTTAATATAATTTATTTCAGATTGTGTTGCTTGCAATGTAATGATCTCACCTTGGCTGTTTGTAAACGTTCGATAGCGAGAGCTTCCTTCCCTAAAGTCCGGTTGCAAAAAGATATCTAGAATCAATCTGCCGTTCAATTCTAAATGATTGTACAAATTAGTCAATATTTGATATGCCTCTTTGTCATCAGTAATTAATAAAAATGTTCCTGCAGGAATAATGATAGCTTCATACAGTTGAGCTGCTTGAAAGGTCTCCATATTTTCATGAAAAATATTCGCTTCTTGCTTGGCTTTTTTTAAATTGTCTCGACAGTACACTAACATTTCCTCAGACAGATCAAAACCTTCAATTGTCATTCCACGCTCAAGCAATGGGATTAAAATACGGCCCGTTCCAACAGCTGGCTCTAATATTTTTCCTTTGACATGAGCAAGGCGTTGACTATAATATTCGACATCTCCAAACGAACTGCCGATAGGTTTGTCTAGGTTATAAACTTCTGCTGAAATTGAATGATAAGATTGCATTTCCTTCCTCCTGTATACTATATATTTGCTAAATTTTACCAAATAATGATATGAAACACAACAAATATCAAATAAAAGAAATTGATAGTACTTATAATTTTATTTGGAGGTGAGATCAATGGATGGACAGATACAGTTTATGATTGAGTGGATTGAAGGTAAATTAAAAAATCAATTTTCGTTAGATGAACTTTCGCATCGTATGGGATATTCACCATACTATTGCTCGTTTAAATTTCACCAAGCAACAGGTATAACGATTCGACGCTATATTTTTCTAAGGAGATTGTATTTATCTACAGAAGATTTGGCGAAGGATCGGAAAATCATCGATATCGCCTTTGGTTATGATTACTCTTCGCAGGAAGCGTATAGCAGAGCCTTTAAAAGGGTTTTTGGTATTAGTCCTAGAGAATATCAGCTTCATAAGTTGCCTGTTCAATCGATGAATAAACTGACAATGAATAAAAATGAGGAATGGTGTGGAATGAAAGTGAACCAAAAATTTGAGGTTGAACGGTTACAACATAAAAAGTGGGCGTTTTTTGACAAGGAGGTACTAAATATACTAAACGGTCAAATGATGTATGAGGAGTTTAAGGATAATAGGCTAATGGGAGACTCTGATTATGCTCCATTTAATGAAGCGATGTGTGTAAACGCCACTACTAGTCAAGTTTTTGATAAGGAATTTATTAAGAAACGAGCCTATGGACATCAAGATTCCGTAGAAAATTATATTCAAAAAGTAATTGCACCATTAGAGCGTCTGTTTAACAAGGAATATAAGTGTATCGTTTTATGGTTTGGTGAAGACATGTTTTGTCAAATGAACCTGCTTACCATACTCTCTTATCTTGAACAGTCTGGCTATGAGGGAAAAGTGTTGTTAAATAGTTTCAGGGAAGACGAATTTAAAGTGAATCAAAGTGAACTGCAATTAGGGCAATATCAAACTGTGTATAATGATGTGTTGGTCAACCATAAGAGGCCATCAAATGCAGTGCTACCAGTGATGTATCAGGCAATTAATATATATTTAGATATGCTAAATGAAGATAATACAGTTGTAAAATATATTGCCAAACATAAAGATTTATCGACAAGCGAATTATTGCAGCAACTATTTACGCTATTTACAACCGTGGGCTATGGTGATACCCAATATTTACAGCTGATAAATAAAGTAAGGCAATAAAAAAGGTGTCTATCAAAACGATAGACACCTTTTTATTTATATGGAAAGATTTACTGTTACCCAAGCAGTGTTAATTATTTGCCTTACTACCGTCGTCAATTAAATCAAGGCGGCCAGTATTAGGATCAATTACTAGACCATGAACAGGTACTGTTTGAACCATTAGTGGGTGATTACGAATGGTATCGACACTTTTCTTAACACTTGTCGCTACATCGCCAAAGCCACGTAAGAAATCTTTTAAATCAATTCCTGAGTATTCCATCATTTTAATCGTTTCTTCTTTAATACCTCGGTTAACCATTTTACTAATCATTGCATCTGGATCAACTGCGCTCATACCACAGTCGTAATGTCCAACTACATACACTTCATCTGCTTGCAGCTCATAAACAGCAACAAGTAAACTACGCATTACGGCACCAAATGGGTGACTTACTAAAGCACCGGCACTTTTGACAATCTTGACGTCACCGTTTCTTAAGTTCATCGCTTTTGGTAATAGTTCAACTAGGCGCGTATCCATACAAGATAATACAACGATACGTTTATCAGGGTACTTAGTTGTAATAAAAGGCTCGTATTTCTTTTCTTGAACGAAATCTTCATTAAATTTTAAAATATCTTTTAACATTGACATGAAAGTTTGCTCCCTTCCCTACAAAAATATTTTAGAGCAAAAACGCAAATATGCAAACAATAATACCAATATTCACGTAATATTTATGAAAAAAAGAGCAGTTTCGCAAATTATTTAGCGAATCGAAATGAAAGAAATGATATAGCATTGCAAAAAAAGGCTAGGACAAAGAGAAAAAGTGTTGCTTTGATCTTTGCAAAGAAAGCCACAATACTCGCTAAAGCAAAATCTCCGAATGTGCCTCTCTGTAAGTTTTTTATTTGGAGGTAGTTTTTATTTAAGAGATCAAAAAAATTGTTACAATTTTTTGTTTTATATTTTATATTTTATATTTTTTATTTAAAATATAAGAAGAATCAGAATATTTTAGGAGGAGTTTTACAGATGAGAAAAATATTTTTTTATTGACTTGTTTGGTTCTCTTATTCTTTTTCACAGGAAATTTTGGTTTAACAGCATCAACAGTAACTGCAGCTGAACAAAATAATGATTTTGCAATTACCATTTTAAATGAAAGTACGATGCGTTTTGATTTGTTAAATGAAGAAGCAAAAATTGAAAACGATGAAGTTGGTAATTTTATTGTTACAAAAGGAGATTATTCAGAAGTATTACCAAATCAAGCGATAGATAGTAATGGTAATGAGGTAAAATTAATTTATAAATCAGTTGATAACGGGCTGATTATAGAATTACATAGCAGCGAACAACAACCGACTAGACTTGCTGTTCGAAATGGAAGTGTGCATTAGGGGTTCTTGGAGTTTATTATCTTGGTGCATTAACTGGTTTAGGGGTAGGTGCGGGTGTTGGATCTGTTATTCCTGTTATTGGAAATGCCGTAGGTGCTACAGGAGGGGCTATTATAGGCGCAGCGGGCGGAGCTATGTCGGGCGCATCATCCTCTTGTTTTGATTAGTGTATAGGGGGACTTGTATGCTGAATGTAGATTATTTTTATAGTGTGCCAATGATATTGGCTTATTATGTCTGCTTGATTTTGTGGATATTATTGCTGTTAGCATTAGAAACAACTTTACTATGGGCTTTATTAAATCCATTAAATTTTGGTTTAATTTACAACATAGTATTTGGGATTTTTTATCAGTTTAAAAAAAGGAATAAGACATAGTTATACTCAATATATCCCGAGGGTAATTCTCTCGGGGTATTTTTTGTGAGTAAAAAAAGACTGAAGACAAAGCCAAATTACTTTGACTTTGTCTTCAGTCTGAAACAGCTACGGAAAGTAGCTGATAATTTAATTAATATTTTTCTTTTGGTTGTGGGTCTACAGTTACTGAAGATTTAGAATCTAAGCCAACTTGTAGGTAGTGAATGAAAAATGCTAGAGAAATTAATAATACGACTGAAAAACCAATTACAGTTGTAACGAACATTATAAAAGCTCCTCTCTACATAAATAATCTACTATAAGAACTATACTTATTATACAATAGGTTGCTAGGAAAATGTAAGGATAATTTATGACATCCATAAGATACCTAGCCTAGCATAATATTATTAAGACTGACTATTTTCTTAAAACGCCCAGTTACCATTGCGGAAAATTGGTTCAATTTGACCGTCGGCTGTTATGCCGTCAATATTCATGTTGGCAGAGCCAATCATAAAGTCAACATGCGTTAAGCTTTGATTTAGACCATGTGTTAGTAACTCGTCTTTAGACATTTCTTTGCCGCCTGCAATACAGAATGCATAGGCATTGCCGATTGCTAAATGATTAGAGGCATTTTCATCGAATAATGTATTGTAAAATAATAAACCTGATTGTGAGATAGGGGACTGATTCGGCACAAGTGCTATTTCACCAAGATAATGAGCACCTTCATCTGTTGCGATGAGTGATGCTAAAATTTCTTGCCCTTGCATAGCTTGACTATCAACTATCCGGCCATCTTTAAATGTTAACTTAAACTGATCGATAATATTCCCACCATAGCTCAATGGTTTCGTATTGGATACATAGCCATTAACACCGGTTTTTAATGGTGCAGTAAACACTTCTTCGGTTGGCATATTCGCCATAAATGTCTGTCCTTGGGTATTGACACTACTACCACCTGACCATATATGGTTTTCTGGTAATGCTATTGTTAAGTCAGTCCCCGGCGCTGTATAGTGAAGGGATTTGTATTGTTTAGCGTTTAAATAGTTGGCTTTGTTACGTAACTGTTGAGCATGTGCTTGCCATGCACTTACCGGATATTCTTCGTCTGTACGTGTCGCGGCAAAAATAGCTTCCCATAGAGCATCTACTTGCTGGTCTTCTGGTAGCTGAGGGAATACTTTGGCTGCCCATTGTTTAGAAGGAGCCGCAATAACGGTCCAGCTAAATTTATTCGCTTGCAACATCGTATAGTAATTTGCGAGTGCTTTACCTGATGCTTTTTGGGAAGACATAATTTTCTCATATTCGATATCTTTTAAAAGGTCTGGGTCTTGAGAAACAATGCTTAAAAAAGCAGCACCTTGTTCAGCAAGCCATTCACGTTCTTGAATTTTCCATGGAGGAAAGAAATCAAATGAGTCTTTAGGAGCTTTTTCATAGCGTGTGCGGACAAGTCGGTCGTCTGATAAATCGACAAATACTTGTTTTGCACCATTTTCATAGGCAATTTTAGTAATTATTTCTGCTAGTTTTAAGTTATCGGTCGAACAACTCACATAAAGATACTGATTTTCTTGGATATTTACTCCTATTTTCACGGCTAATTCGGCATATCTTAGTAATTTTGTGTTAAATGATAATAACAAATTCTTAACTCCCTTCAATAAAAGACAATTTAGTGTATTATTCTTAATTCAATATAATCAAATATGGTCGAAATGTGAATAAAAAGCATTTATTTCATCGAAAAATTAAAGAAATACATTTATACTTGTAATATCTTTATTTAAATTATGGAAAATGGGACGAAAATAAGTAAGATAGAAGATTTGGAGGTTCTAAAATGGATTTATCGTCAGTAGTAGGGATAATTTTAGCGTTCGTCGCATTGCTAACAGGGATGGTATTAAAAGGTGTAAATTTAACGTCCTTTTATAACCCAGCGGCTATTTTAATTATCATCGTTGGTACAATATCGGCTGTTACAATTGCCTTTCCATTAAAGGAATTAAAGCGTGTACCAAAGCTGTTTAAAATTCTTTTTAAAGAAACTAAACTAGCGGATGATATTGAAATTATTAAGATGTTTTCACAATGGGCAGATTTAGCACGTCGTGAAGGTTTGTTAGCATTAGAAAGTAAAGCATCAGAAATTGAAGACCCATTTTTAAAAAATGGTCTTACATTAGCAATTGATGGTCAAAACGCAGACTATATTCGTGACGTCTTAACGGAAGAAGTAGAAGCGATGGAAGACCGACATACAAGTGGTGCAGCCATTTTTACACAAGCAGGTACATATGCCCCGACATTAGGGGTACTCGGTGCGGTAGTAGGGTTAATCGCAGCGTTAGCAGATATGAATGATATTGATAAGTTAGGACATGCCATTTCTGCTGCATTCATGGCAACTTTATTAGGTATCTTTACAGGTTACGTTTTATGGCATCCTTTTGCCAATAAGTTAAAACGTAAATCAGCAGTTGAAGTGAAACAAAAACGTATGATGATTGAAGGCATTCTTTCTGTTCTAGAAGGGGAAGCGCCACGTGTTATTGAACAAAAATTATCTTCTTATTTAACAATGGAAGAGCGTCGTCAAATTTCGGGTGAAAGCGGGGCGGGCGGCCTTGGCAAAGAAAGCTAAGAAAAAAAAGCATGATGAGCATATTGATGAATCTTGGTTAGTACCATATGCGGATATTTTAACATTGTTACTAGCATTATTTATCGTACTTTTTGCATCCAGTTCAGTTGACCAAGAAAAATTAGAGCGGTTATCAGCGGTATTTAATCAGGTATTTGATGGAGGGACAAGCTTTTTAGAACAGCCTGCGCCATTACCAACGCCTAATCCAAGTGAGCAAACACCGCAACAGCAACAACAGAACTCAGCGTATTTAAAAGATCAGCAGGAACTAGCAGAAATAAAAGATAGTGTTGATAATTTTATTGCGGTCAATGAGATGGAAGGTCAGTTTGCAACAGAAATGACAGATGAGGGTTTACTTGTCACGATTCGTGATAGCATTTTGTTCGATCCGGGTAGAGCTACCATTAAGCCTGAGTATAATAAAATTGCAGCTGAACTTGCAGGGGTATTAGTATCAGACCCAGCTCGTAGTATTGTCATCACCGGTCATACGGATAATGTTCCGCAAACAGGCCCTGAATTTGCTTCAAACTGGGAACTTTCTGTGATGCGTGCCGTGAACTTTTTAAAGATTTTAGTAGATAGTAACTCGAATCTTGATCCGGTTTATTTTAGTGCAAAAGGATATGGAGAATATAAAGCCATTGCACCTAACAATACAGCTGAAGGTCGCGCAAAAAATCGTCGTGTAGAAGTATTAATTCAACCACTTGTCGCTGAAGACGGTTCTGCAGCGAAAAACACGCAGTAACACAAAAGCTATTAGCAATCGACGTGAGGTCCTTGCTAATAGCTTTTTTCGTATGCTGAACAATTATTTACGTAATGAGCCCAATTCAGCAACGATAGCTTGCATTTCACTCGGGCTAAATGTGTCGCGTTTCATAACCATTTCGTATAGATAGACTAAATCTTCATAATTTGCTTCATCAAAGTTCTCTGATTTCATAGCATCTACATTGACCATGCGAAGCTTATCTTTCATTTGATCAACCATATAAATAACGTTCTCTTTTGACGATATAGATAAATCCATTCAATTAAACCTACCTTTCTTAATCCTAGCCAATATCATTTCATTGAATAAAAAAAATGTCAACACTGTATTTGGGCGTTGCTTTAAAATTAGACTGTTATTGGGTAGAATAAGGGCAGTAAGCAGTTTCAATATTATAAAAAAGGGAATAACATTAAATAATTCAGGGGGTAAATCATATGGGTCAAAGTAAATTATTAGCATCAATCGTAATAGGGGCAGCAGTTGGTGCTGCAATCAGCATGTTTGATCGTACTACACGCCAAAAAACAGTCGCTACAACGAAAAGAATGAAAGAATCGGTATCGTATTACGCATCACATCGCAGCGAGCTGCAAGACTTACTTGAAGAAAAAGTGCTAGCAGCTAAAGTACTATGCGATACAGTATCGGAAAATGTTAACACACTTGCGGAGAAAGTTGATGAATTTAAAGACTTCCCTTCCACAATTCAAGGCATGATTAGCGATACAAAATCAGCTTTCACTTCATCAGATAAAGAATAAGTTGTAGTAAAAGGAGGGAATTAAATGGAGAAGAAAAAAGCATCCATACAGGCAACATTTGGTGAAGTAAAAGCGTTTTTCTCACCAGATGAAGAAGTTGTAGATGTGATGACATCGAGGGGTTTTATGCAAGATTTAATACTTCGCATTCAACGCGTTGAAATATCAGCTCTTGGGGCACAACTTGCTTATTTCTTTTTACTATCTTTCTTCCCCCTACTAATTTTCCTTGTTACACTCTTGCCATATTTAAACTTAGAAACAACGCAAGTATACTCATTTTTAGTCAATTTGATGCCTGATGAAGTATATAGGCTTATTGAAAGTACGTTAAATGAAGTATTAACGAACCGTAATAGTAGTTTATTATCTATCGGGGTACTTGGTACGATATGGTCTGCGTCAAAGGGAATAAATGCGTTAATAAGAGCGTTAAACAAAGCGTATGATACAGAAGGTAGAGTAGGTTTATGGGATAGGGGATTGTCCCTTGTATTTACAATTGCTTTAGTCATTGTTATTGCAGTTGTGCTTTTATTACCTGTTTTTGGACAGCAAATTGGGCATTTTTTATTTTCAATCGTCAACATTGAAGACGAGTTTGAATCTCTTTGGCGTAATATTCGCTGGTCCATGCCGCCATTGCTTATCTTTTTAGTGTTAATGGCTATTTACTGGTTAGTGCCAAATACTAGCCCGCGATTGAAAATCATGGGTGTATGGCCGGGAGCGTTGTTTTCGACGGTTGCTTGGCTAATTGTAACATATGGTTTTTCTTTTTATATTAGTAACTTTGGTAATTATTCTGCTACATATGGTAGTATTGGTGGCGTTATTATTTTAATGCTGTGGTTGTATTTTACAGGGATGATTATCATTTTTGGTGGTGTACTAAACGCCACGATGCAAAAAAGAGCCTTGCTAAAAGCGGAAGGTGCTATTAAATAACTTTAAAAAAAGGTGGTCTCTGTTAGAGGCTACCTTTTTAGTATTTGTTATATTAACTGCCGAATTGAGACTTAATACCCCGCACGTAGCGTCAACGGAGGAGGAAGCTTAAGCTACGCTCGCGGAAAGCGGTAACCCGTAAATATGTTGACATATGAAAAGGTGGTCTCAGTTTGAGACCACCCTTGTTATACGTTTTTATTAAGCATACGTAAACCGTTTAAAATGACGAGAATTGTGCTACCTTCATGTCCGATGACACCTAGAGGTAAATCAACAACTTGTAAAAAGTTAGAGGCTATGAGTAACACAATGACGCCAATAGAGAAGAAGATGTTTTGCTTCACAATCCGTTGCATTTTACGTGATAGGCGGACTGCATAAGCAATTTTAGATAAGTCATTTTTCATTAGTACAACATCTGCTGTTTCTAGAGCAACGTCCGTACCTTCGCCCATTGCAATACCAGTAGTAGCTGTTGCTAAGGCAGGGGCGTCATTGATGCCATCTCCGACCATCCCGACAAAGTTATGCTGCGCAAGTAGCCGTTTCATTTCCGTAACTTTTGTTTCAGGAAGACATTCTGCTACATATTCAGTAACACCAGCTTCTTTAGCAATAACATTTGCTGTTTTGTCATTATCACCAGTAAGCATAATCACATCAATACCTAGTTCTTTTAACAAGGCAACGGCTTTTTTTGCCTCATCACGAACGGTATCTTTTAACGCTGCAAGAGCAACAATACCTTCAGTATCACGCATAAAGATGACCGTTTTACCTTCTGCAGTAAGCTTCGATAAGGCGTTATTTGCAAAGGTATTTGCTTCCTCTTCTCCGACAAAATCAGGTTTGCCAATCAAATACTCCGTTTCATTGACGTAGCCTTTCATGCCCCAGCCAGGGATATCCTCAATCGTTGCTTGTGCAAACTGCGAAATACGTTGTGCTTTCGCATAGTTTGTAATGGCTTGGGCTAAAGGGTGATTGGATTGTGCTTCTATTCCTGCAAGGACTGCTAATGTTGCATTCTTATCTAAGCCGTCGCGTACAATGAACTCTGTAACGACTGGTTTTCCTTGTGTAAGTGTCCCTGTTTTATCGACAGCTAATGCACGTAATACACTTAGATGTTCGAGATGTAAGCCTCCTTTAAATAGCACACCGTTTTTCGCGCCATTTGAAATGGCTGCTAATGTTGCGGGCATAATGGAGGCAACTAGTGCGCAAGGAGAAGCAACTACTAACAAGACCATTGCTCGATAAAATGTTGTCGTCCAGTCCCAACCGATTAGAAAGTGGGGCAGGAACATCATAAGTGCAACAGAAAGTAAGACGAATTTTACATAAGTGCCTTCAAATTTTTCAATAAATTGCTGAGAAGGTGATTTCTCACTTTGCGCACTTTGGACAAGCATAATGATTTTTTGGAATAATGTTTCAGAATTTGGTTTTGTCATCTCCATTGTAATGGACCCGTTTAAATTAACGGTTCCTGCAAATACTTCATCACCTTCAAATTTCGCAATAGGTAACGGTTCTCCACTAATTGCTGATTCATCAATAGACGACTGTCCTTTAAAAATAACACCATCTGCAGGGACACGTTCTCCAGGTTTAATAAGTAAATGGTCGCCAATTTTTAATGTGGAAACGGCAACCTTCATCGGTTCAAAACCACCACGTACTAGCCAAGCTTCTTCCGGTTGTAAATTCATCAATGCAGAAATTTCACGATGACTTTTGTTCATAGCGTATGTCTCTAGAGCACCACTAATAGCAAAGATAAAAATGAGGATTGCGCCCTCTGTCCAATAACCTATAGCAGCTGAACCTATAGCAGCTAAAATCATCAGCAACTCTACATTCAATTTTTTTTCTTCTAACGTTTCTTCAATGCCTTCCTTTGCCTTAGCAAAGCCTCCGACGCAAAAGGCTACAATATATAGGAGAACAGACGCTGTTGTTTGATCATTTGTATCTAAACGCCATGCTAGTAAAATAAATAATCCTGCCATAATAGCAGCAATAAGTTCCGCATGCACTTTAATATTCTCAATTAAGTTATTATTTTCTCGATTAGAGTATTCCAATCAAATCCCCCCTTGATAATGAAAATCAATATCAAAACCCTTATTAAACAAGGTAATACAAGCGTTTTCGTAGATGATAATCACTTTCATTTATATCTTTTCTACTTTAGAATTATTATAACAAAGGTGTTTGGAAAAAGAAAGCAATAACTTTTAATGGATATGGTATAAGTGTCATATCAATAAAATATAATGATGTGTTTAAGAAACTGCAGGTAGTTATTTGCCGATTATGTAAGGAGTACAGAAAAAAGACACAGTATATTCACTAGGAATATTCTGTGCCTTTGCTTTTTGTTCAAGATGTTTTTCTAACTTAGAAAACTCTTTCTGCATGTTGAGCTAGTTTTTCTAAAGATGATTTGTCTACATCAGCGTGAAGGGAGTTGCCATGAGAGTCCATTGTTACGACAGCTGTGAAACCTTCAACATTTAAGTGCCACATAGCTTCAGGAATACCGAATTCCATTAAGTCTACACCATCTACACCTTTAATGCAGTCTGCGTAGTATTGAGCAGCACCACCAATGGCATTTAAGTAAACACCGCCATGTTCGCCTAAAGCAGCAAGCGTTTTTGGACCCATACCACCTTTACCGATTACAGCGCGGATGCCGAATTTTTTCATGATATCACCTTGATATGGTTCCTCACGAATGGAAGTAGTCGGACCAGCAGCTTTTACTGTCCAGTTGCCTTCTTCGTCTTTAGCCATTACAGGACCACAGTGATAAATAACTTGTCCATTAAGATCAACAGGAGCATCATGGCTCATTAGGTGATGGTGAATAGCATCACGGCCTGTGTACATACGACCCGTAATCGATACTACATCACCAACTTTAAGAGAACGAATTTGTTCTTCTGTAATTGGCGCAGTAAGTTCCACAACATTTGTTGAAGTTTCTTCTGTTGTTGCAGCAACTTCATCTTCTTTAAATGTAATTTTTTCGCCTTCTTGGTAGTGCCAGTTGATGATTTCACCAGTTTCTGGATTGATATCCACTGCCATACGACGGTATGCCCAGCAGTTATATGCTACAGATACGTAAAATGACGCTGGAATACGGTGCATAACGCCGATTTTACAACCAAGTAAAGTTGCTTCACCACCGAAGCCCATTGTACCGATACCAAATGTGTTCGCTGTTTTCACAACGTATTCTTCTAATTTTGCTAAATCTGGATTTGAGTTTGTATCTTCAACATGACGGAATAATTGCTCTTTTGCTAAATCATAACCAGAAGAGCGATCGCCACCGATTCCTACACCGATAAAGCCTGCAGAACAGCCTTGACCTTGTGCTTGATATACAGAGTGTAAAATACATTTACGGATACCATCTAAATCACGACCTGCACGGCCAAGACCTTCTAATTCACATGGTAGGCTGTACTGGATATTTTTGTTTTCGCAGCCGCCGCCTTTAAGAATTAATTTAATCGTAATATAATCTTTTTCCCATTGCTCGAATTTCATAACTGGCAGACCATCACCAAGGTTATTACCGCTGTTAGCTCCAGTTAATGAATCCACGGCATTTGGACGAAGTTTTGCATCCGCTGTTGTATCGTTAATTGCTTTTTTGATTGCTTCTTTTATTTCTAATTGATTGACACCTACAGGCGTATAAATTTTAAATGTTGGTAGACCAGTATCCTGACAGATTGGTGATACATTATCTTCTGCCATAATAATATTATTTGAGATTGTTTCTAAGCTCATTGCTGCACGCGTACCCGAATTTTCAGCTTCTTTCGCTTTTTTAATGGCACGACGTACGTCTTTTGGTAAATTTGTAGACGTCTCAGTAATTAAATCGTAAAGACTTTTCTCTAAAGTTTGAAGATTCATTTCGTTATTGCCCCCCAATGAAAATTTGATGATTTCCACGAACCATTATACTCTTTTCCACTAATGAAAAAAAGAGTACATCTAATAGTGGAGAAATAATCGATTATTTTTATAGAATTTCAAGTGTTTATGAATGAAATGGTATAGATGCATAGAAAAAGATATTTGATTATTAGGAACATTTGTTCTAAAATGGAATTAACTTTACTTTAAGGAGGATATTTCATGTTCGAAACGAAATCACTGAAGTTACCAAAGGAAGTTGAGCAATATCGCCATTTAATAGAAGGAACGATGCAGCCCGTTATTGACATCGAAACGCATGAAAAAGAAACGACTTTATTTGACAGCAAATTTGGAGGTAATCCATATTTTCCACTTGCGATGGAATATCCAAAAAACGAACAACAACAACCGTTAAAACTTTTAGCACAAATTAATTTTGCGGATGTACCAAAACACTTAGCTAATTTTCCCGAAGCGGGGATATTGCAATTTTTTATTGATGGTTATGATGATGTGTTGGGCATGGATTTCGATAATGGAAACAATCAAGATGGTTTTCGGGTGATTTTCCACGATACAATTATCACAGATGAATCGCAGCTTATTCAAGATTTCTCCTTTGTAGAAAATAAGGAAGAAGAGCTGTATTTTCCGGTAGAAAAGGAAATGGCAATTAGTTTTAAGGCTCAATTCGAACCTTTAACAATGGGCGATTTTAGAAGTAATGAAATATATAAAAGTATAGAAACAGCTATAGATGAAGATGAAGAGCTAGCAGATGTATTTTACGAAGTCTTAGCAGGAGACGGACATAAATTAGGAGGATATCCTTTCTTTACACAGGAAGATCCTCGTGCGTATGGTAATTATACAGAGTCAACAACGTTGCTATTGCAAATAGATAGTGAAGGGGATCATATTATGTGGGGGGATTGTGGTGTGTGCAATTTCTTCATTACAGAAGAAGAACTAAAAAATAAGGATTTTAGCAAAGTTGTGTACAACTGGGATTGTCATTAAAAAAAGCAGGCGAGCCATTTAGTTGCTCGCTTGCTTTTGCTTGTTATTATTGTTCACGAGCGTTGAATTGCTCCATTTTTTCTTCTAAATCATCCATCATTTGAATTAAACGATCAATATCTTGTAATTCAGTCGTTTCTGGATCGATGGCATCTAATACTTCTAAAAACATTTCAAGACGTTCTTTTAAGTAAGTAACTTGTTGTTCTTTATCAGTGATTGACTTTGACATGCATACACCTCATTTCGTCCTTTTTATCGTAGCTGATTTGGGACTAAATTTCAATGCCTAGGTTAACACCTAGGACTAAGAGATTATTTTAAAAAAAGAATAGACAGAATATTTACAATATTGATGTTGTATGTTAAAGTTATTTTAAGAAATAGTAAAGGAGTTGATTGTACAAAACGGTGAACTCTAACTCGAAAAGGAGGGAGTTTAAACAAGTAATCGGTAAATAAAAAAAGCCGAAATTCGTGTTTATACAAGTTGAATGAAGATAAGTATTCGTTAAGCCTTAGCGTAAAATCACATGTGGTGAGCGCTAAGGCTTTTTGGTATGCTGTAATGTGGAAGCAGACTAGATGTTGGAGGAAAAGATGAATTACTTCGCAGATTACAGCAAAAAAAGGTTTACTATTTTAGTGATAATTGTATCCATATCGGGATTTTCACAAGGGATGCTCTTACCACTTATCTCGATTATTTTTGAGCGCGATGGTGTATCTTCCGCTTTAAATGGTTTAAACGCGACAGGTCTATACATAGGAACTTTATTAATTGCACCGTTTATAGAACAGCCTTTACGAAGATGGGGCTACAAACCAATTATTTTAATTGGCGGTGCACTTGTCTTTATTTCGCTTATGATATTTCCATTATGGAAAAGCGTCACATTTTGGTTTGTCTTACGTTTGCTAATTGGTGTCGGAGATCATGCGCTCCATTATGCAACGCAAACTTGGATTACAAGTACAGCGGATCATAAAAGTCTTGGTAAAGGTATGGCTATTTATGGTTTATCCTTTAGCACCGGCTTTGCAGTAGGGCCATTAATGGTAAAGCTGATACAAATTGCTGAGCCATTGCCGTTTATTGTGTCAGCAATTTTGTGTTTAATTGCGTGGTCTTTTGTATTTTTCTTACGCAATGAAAAGCCAGAGCGTCTTACAGGTGATATGAATGCAAGGGGCTGGAATCGCTATAAGGTAGCCATTGTCTTTGGCTGGATAGCCTTTTTAGGGCCATTTGTTTATGGCTTTTTAGAATCTTCTTTGAATGCTTTATTTCCTGTTTATGCATTGCGCATTGGCTTTAAAGTAGATATGATTCCGGTTATTTTATCGGTCTTCACATTTGGGGGTATTTTAACGCAAGTGCCACTAGGTGCGCTAGGCGATAAAATTGGCCGACGCAATATTTTAATGTTTGGATCATTTGGAGGAGCCATTCTATTCACTATTGCGAGCTTTTTAGAGCACTCACAAATGGCTGTAGTTATCGCATTTTTCTTTGCAGGTACACTTGTCGGTTCGATGTTTTCTCTCGGTATTACATATATGGCTGATTTAACGCCGAAAGAGCTACTACCAACTGGAAACTTGCTTTGTGGTATTGCCTTAAGTATCGGTAGCTTAACAGGACCTTTTTTAGGTGGCGTTTATTTAGAGTTTGTAAAAAACTATAGCTTTCTTATACTAGTAGCACTGTTATTATTAGCTGTTGCGTCAGTTTTACTCGTCTTCGGAAAAAATAAAAATAAGCGGCCAGTGACGGTTTAATGTCATGGTCGCTTTTATAGGCAAAATAAAAGAGCGGGGCTCATCTCCCGCTCATAAAACAAAAAACGCCCAGCAAATCCGTGCTGTAATGGCGTTTTTCGGTGTGACACGGATGTTCCGTCCATGCCACGTAGGTTTGGCACCTAGTGATATATTATACAGATAAGCTTCAATAAAAGCAATTAGATAATAATGCCATAGTGGATGAAAAAGGGAAGAATCCGCGGTAGAAGACAAAAATTCCGCGGTTGAAGGGAGGAATCCCGCGGTAGAAGTCGATAATTCCGCGAAACGAGGGAGGAATTCCGCGGTAGAAGTCAATAATTCCGCGAAACAAGGAAAGAATCCCGCGATAGAAGTCAATAATTCCGCGAAAGTAGGGAAGAATTCCGCGATAGAAGACAATAATTCCGCGGTATAGGACTTCAACGCACTTTGAAAAATTAAAAGAGCATCTCAAAATTAATTGAGATGCTCCATACATGTTATTTTTTTAACACTAGCTTTGCAACGCACTCTACCTGTGCAGTTTGAGCGAACATATCTACTGGTTGGATATATTCTACATCATAAAGCTTTGATAGTTCTTGTAAATCTTTTGCTAATGTAGATGGGTTACAAGAGGTATAGACAAAACGTTTTGGTTTAAGCTTAAGAACTGTACGAATAAATTCTGGTGCAAGGCCTGTACGTGGTGGATCGACGGTAATCACATCCGGCGTGAAGCCTTCTTTGCGCCATTTTGCTAAAATATTTTCAGCCGTGCCAACTGCATATTTTGTATGTTTAAAGCCGTGATTGCGCGCATTAGTTCGTGCATCTTGAATGCTTTCTGGAATGACATCCATGCCACGAACTTCTTTCACTTGATCAGCTAGCCATAAACCGATTGTCCCCACACCACAGTAAGCATCAACAACCGTTTCTTTACCTGTTAATGCAGCTGCTTTTTTAATTTCATCATATAAATGTACGGTTTGTGTTGGATTCAATTGGAAGAATGCACGAGCGGATAGGTCGAATGCTAATTCCCCAAGTTCCTCATGGATTGTTTCCTTGCCGTCCAGCACAATTGTTTCATCACCGAAAATAAGGGATGTTTTTTCACGATTAATATTTTGCGCAATCGACACAATGCTTGGATCGATTTTTTTAATGCGTGTGATTAGCTCAGCAAGGTGAGGAATTTCTTTGCGTGTTGTCACTAGCACGACTTGCGTTTCACCAGTGCGAATCCCTGTACGTACAACAATCGTACGCACTAAACCATCGAGCGTACGACCATCGTAAATCGTAATATTTAGTTTTTGTAAGATTTTTCGAGTGGCTACAGTAATTTTCGATGTAATTGGATGTTGGACAAGGCAATCATTTATATTTAGTAGTTTATTACTGCCTTCAGTAAAAAGCCCAGCATAGACACGTTTGCCTTCTTTACGTACTTGGAATTGGCTTTTATTGCGATAATGCCATGGGTTGTCCATACCAATTGTTTTGCGAACATCTACTGTTTCTGCTAAAGGTTTAGCGTAGCGTTCTAAAGCTTGCATCACGATATCACGCTTTTCAATCAGCTGTTTTTCGTAAGTCATATGCTGAAGTTGGCAACCGCCACATTCATTGTAGACAGGGCAGGGTGCTTCCTGACGAAACTTTGAAGTTTTACGTATTTCCAGAATTTCAGCCTCAGCGAAATTACGCTGTGTCTTTGTCACTTGTGCCGTAATTTCTTCACCAGGAATCGCTCCTTTTACAAAGACAACATTGCGTTTGTAAAAGCCAACTCCTTCGCCATTAATACCAAGTCTTTTTATCGTTAATGGGAATTTTTGTCCCACTTCCATCGTTGTTTGTTGCGTCAAGCGTTCCACGTCCTTTAACTTTGTTCAGCACGCAGATATTGATAACATGCTGATGTCATCTCCCCATTATAACTAAGGAGTGGACGATTGCATAGTGACAGGGAAATCTTCATATTCCAATACTAAATCGTCGAGCGATAAAAATGTATAGCCTTGCTTTTTCGCTTCGGCAATAAATAATGGAAGGGCTTCAGCATTATCTTGCGCTACGGTATGCATTAAAATAACAGCGCCAGGATGAAGTTGTTCCATCAACGCATTATAAGCATAATCCGCTCCACGTCGTTCATCCTTTAACCAATCTTTAAAAGCAACAGACCAGAAAATATGACGGTAACCTTCAGCATTGCCCACTTCTAATAATTTCGCATTGAAAATTCCTTCTGGTGGGCGGGCATATGTTGTACGGTCAATGCCTGTCAATTCACGTAATTTTCCATCAAACTTCCGCCATTCTGCACGCATGCCATCGCGCGTTAGCTTAGCCATATTTGGATGCCCATAAGAATGGTTGCCGATTGTATGACCATCCTGCACCATCCGCTTTACAAGGTCACCAGCACTTTCTAAATAATGCCCAGTTAAGAAGAAAGTTGCGGGTGCATTTTCTTTTTCCAATGTATCCAAAATACTTTCAGTAAAGCCATTTTCGTAGCCATTATCAAAAGTTAAGTAAGCCACTTTTTTATCAGGTTTGCCTTTATAAATTGCTCCATACTGGTCGAGTAGTTTGTCAAGTTGTGCACCCGCTTGTGCTGGTTCGCCATTCTTTGCTTTTTTAATGCCCCAATGATATTCATCTGAGCCAGATGCAAAGTAAGGATTAAAGCTAATTGCTGCGGCGATAATAAAAGTAGCGATTACTGCACCTACGATATGTTGTTTCCACATAAAAAACGCATCCTTTCCTTTTCGTTTAGGATGCGTTATTTTTAAAATTTTATCCTACATCTCAATTTACTTTGTGCATTGATTTTTATAATAAATTTTCAAGTGCTTCTTGTAAATGTGGAAATTGAAATTCGAAATTTTGGGCTTGTAAGACAGTAGGTAAAACATGCTGTCCTTCTAAGACAAGCATACTTTGTTCGCCAAGAGCTACACGCATGGCAATACTAGGAACTGGCATCCAATGACGGCGTCCCATTACTGAGGCAATCGTTTGTCCGAATTCTTTCATGCGTTTTGCATGAGGAGCTGTTACATTAAATGGTCCTTGAATAGAAGGATTAGTAATCGCAAAATATATTGCGCGTGCTACATCTTCAATATGGACCCATGATAACCACTGTTTTCCTGTACCGATTGTGCCGCCAACATGCAATTTATAAGGCAAAAGCATGGAAGGCAATGCGCCATTGTCACGACCTAAAATTACGCCAAAACGGGCAAGGGCTACACGTACACCTAATTTTTCCGCCCGCTTGGCATGGCGCTCCCAATCATGAACCGTCCATCCTAAAAAATCTTTTGAATAATGGCTTGTGTTCTCATCATAAGTGGTTTCTGTAGAAGGTGGGTAAATCCCAACTGCACTAGCATTTACAAGGACCTTCGGTGTTGTTTTTAATTGTTCTAGTATACGGACAATTTCAAGCGTCGCATCCATCCGGCTAGTATAAATGGCTTTCTTTTGCTTCTTTGTCCAACGTCCAGCATTTAGAGACACACCTGCTAAATTGACAACTGCTTCAATACCCTCTAAGTCATTTTCGGGACGAGCGCCTTCTTTTAGCCATTGTACATAGTGAATGCCATTTTCATATTTAGAATTGCTACGTGATAAAATAAAAATTTCATGCCCTTGTTTTTGTAATAATTTTGTTAGTGCTTCGCCAACAAAGCCAGTACCTCCAGCAATGGCAATTTTCATAACATCCCCTCCATTTCCAAATAGCTGTATCTCAACTATACACAAAGATAGAAAAAAAGAAAAAGATGTTATAATGATAAGGCAAAGAGGTGGTATCGCTATGCGTGTTATTACAAAAATTGCGCGTCAAAAAAACAATCCAGAACGTTATAATATTTATTTGAACGAGGAATATGCTTTTCCTGTAGATGAGGCAATTCTCATCCAATTTGGTCTGACGAAAGGGAAGGTTCTTGTAGAATTTGATATTCAAGAAATAGCCTACGAAGATGAAATTCGTAAAGCTTTTAATAAAGGATTAAATTTTTTGTCTTATCAAATGCGTAGTGAGCATGAAGTGAAAAAGAAGCTAAGCTCATTAGAGTTTGGAGAAGCTGTTATATTAGAAGCTATCCAAAAATTAAAATCTTATGGTTTTTTAAATGATGAATCTTATTCGAAAGCATTGCTTGATACAAAAAAGGCTACGATGAAAAAAGGGCCGCGAGCAATTCGACAGGATCTTATCAAAAAAGGAATCGATAAAAATTTGCAAGATGAAGTGCTTGAAACATTTAGCCATGAGGAACAAGTAAAGCTCGCCACACAGCTTGCAGAAAAGGTGATCCGCTCTGAAAAGAAGAAGACACCAGCGCAAATAAAAGCAAAAATTCAAGATTTTTTAATGCGTAAAGGCTATTCCTTTACTATTGTAGATGAAGTACTTGGACAGGTAGAAATCGAGCAAGCGGAAGATGAATGGCAGTCGTTACTCGAGGCTCAAGGCGAAAAAGTTTGGAAAAAGTATGCCTCGAAGTATACTGGTTATGAGTTAAAAATGAAAACGAAGCAGGCACTTTATCAAAAAGGATTTCCTGTCGACATAATTGATCGTTTTATTGAAGAGAAGGAGAATGAACAATGAATGACAAAAACTATGCTGCAATGACAGAACATGAATTACGAGAAGAAGTAGCTAAGCTAAAAGAAAAGGCTCGTAAAGCAGAACAGCTAGGCATTCTGAATGAATTTGCAGTATACGAGCGTAAAGCTTTAATGGCTGCAGCATATTTAGTTGATTTAGATACAATTGTACCGGGTGAAATGTATCGAATCGATGGCTCTGACAACAATTATTTTCAAGTCGATTATTTAAAAGGGCGCTTTGCTTGGGGGCATCGTCTTGGCGGCGATAAATATCAGGAAGCGTTACCTGTTTCAATTTTATCACCTATAAAGGCGGGAAAATAAATGCAAGAAAAAATTGATAAACTAACAGCGGAATTACTTGAAAAAAATCCTCAAATGTCAGTCGGGCGCGCACGTGTTTGGATTGAGCTACTATGGAGTGATTTTGAATCGACTTCTGCCAAAGCAGGTTACAATTATCGTGGAGCTGATTTTACCGAAAATTTAGTGCGCCAATTAATTACAAGCTACGGCGATAAGCTCCATGAATTTGCAGGACGTAATCCAAAATATGCTCATTTACTAGATGCAAGTGATGATATGATACAATAACGATTAGTTAAAACATAACAAAGCCGGTGTTCCCTTCAATAGGATACCCCGGCTTTATTTGATTTAATTACTTGCACCAATTTGTAATTTTTTTTGCAACTTATCTTCGGTAAAAATCCAACCCGTGTAAGATGTAACGATTTCGTTTGCTTCATTTAAATGGGCTACTGCTACGAAAGGGTAGCGATTGTCACTACGATAGCGTAAATCGATTAACCTCACTTCAGTTAAGTCATTGTCAAGCTCAGAAATTTCCCATCGATATAACGGTGAGAATGACACGAATGCATCGAGATTAGGGTCTTTCAAAGCTGCTTCAACAGTAGGGGTTTTCGGTAATGGCTTAATTTCAAACTTATCGTAAATATTGACAGAGCGACCATAAGCACGGCCAACATAGTAATGTGTTTTTGATTTTGCTGCGATGCGCCAGTGGAAAAATCGCATTGTAGGTGCAACAATGACATATTCCTCATCTTGAATTGTATTATGCACAGCTCTTTTCACTGCTTTTTGCACAGCAAAACGTAAAATGTAGTAAATCACAATAATTCCATACATTGCGCTAAATGTCCAAACAGGGTTAGCGCCAAAAGCCCATAGTAAAATGCCGAGACAGTGGAGCGTAAAAATAATGGGATCAAAAGTATTGATTACACCGAGTGCCACCCATTTTTTAGAAAATGGACGAATCGCTTGTGTTCCATAGGCATTAAAAATATCAACGAAAACGTGTATAGCTACCGCAAGAAATGTCCAAAGCCACAAATGTAACATATTGGCGTCTTGAATGATTAGTGATAACACGATTGTTATTAAAATAGGCCAAATAATGACAGCTGGTATTGAATGTGTTATCCCGCGATGATGTCGGATATAAATTGCGTTATTGCGTAGTTTTAAAACGGTATCCACATCAGGTGCTTGAGAGCCAATTATTGTACCAGCCATAACAGCAGTAAAGGTTACGGAATGATTAGCAACTACGGGGTCAGCTAGTGCGAGACCACCGAGTGCAATTCCCATAACGAAATGTGTTCCAGAATCCAAAATTATCCACTCCTAGTATGCGTGAAAAAAGCGTACAATGCATACATGTATATTTCAATAATGGTATTGCTTTTACAATTTACTTTTCATTCATTAAATATTCATTGATACTAGACGGTAAATGTTGGGGCATTCTTAAAAAGAAGCCGCGAAACCTCTAGATGTTTTTTGTCATATTATGAGAATTAACTTTCTTAATTGTATACCCTTTTAAACATAAATTAAATCGTAAAGACACGGGAGGTCACTGTGAATTATCCATATGTAGCAGAATTTCGACAATCTTTAGTCGAATGGTTTGAAGAAGAGAAACGAGATTTACCTTGGCGGCATACAAAGGACCCTTATAAAATATGGGTTTCTGAGGTAATGCTACAGCAAACACGCGTCGACACTGTTATTCCTTATTACAATCGCTTCATGGAAAGCTTTCCAACTTTAGAATTATTAGCAGAGGCACCTCAAGAATATTTATTAAAACATTGGGAAGGCCTCGGCTATTACTCGCGAGCGAGAAATTTGCAAGCTGGGGTTCGTGAAGTTTTAGAAAACTATGGTGGGATTGTACCTGATAATCGTCATGAAATTTCGAAGCTAAAAGGCGTAGGTCCCTATACTGCAGGTGCTATATTAAGTATTGCCTATAACAAGCCTGAGCATGCAGTTGATGGCAATGTTATGCGTGTGTTAAGTCGAGTCCTAAACATTCATGACGATATTGCGCTTCCGAAAACAAAGAAAATTTTCGAAACTGCGGTTGATGAACTAATTGATCCACAAAATCCATCTTCCTTTAATCAAGGCTTAATGGAACTGGGTGCACTCATTTGTTCACCAACTTCACCGAAATGTTTATTATGTCCGGTTCGTGATTATTGCACAGCTTTTCATGAAGGACAACCAGAGACATTACCTGTGAAATCCAAAAAAGTGAAGATGAAGCATATTTTCTTCGATGTTTTTGTCTGTGAGGATGACAATGGACGAATATTAATGGAGCAACGTCCTTCAGAAGGTTTACTCGCAAATATGTGGCAGTTCCCAATGGTTGAACAGAACGAAAATGCATTTGAAATTTTTGTCCAACAATATGAAATAGAGCCGCAAGCAAAGCAAGACATTTTAACATTTAAACATGTATTTTCTCATTTAACATGGCATATAAATGCTCATTATATGAAGAGCAAATTATGTGAAAAGGGTGAATGGCTAACACGGGAACAAATTGAGCTATTGCCAATGCCAGTGCCCATGTTAAAAATTTGGCAGGCGATAAAATAAAAAATAAAGAGCATAAATGTCATCACCTCTGTACACAATAATGAGCGTGGAGGTGAATGACTGATGAAGAAAAATCAAAACACGAACCAACAAGCAAATAAAAATATGCAACGCCAAAGTGAAGAGTTTGGATATGAAACAGACTTCAACGAAGTGCAACAGCAAAATGCTAAAGCTGAGCAGAAAAAAGCGCAAGCTTCAGGACAATTTGCTAAGAATAACCAAAACTCTAGCAAGTAATCATTTTGTAACTGCATAATTGCATTTACCTTCTAAAGGGCTGTCTGAAAATCGAAAAGATGAAAAGGACAGCCCTTTTCTATATTTTTTAGCTGTCAGTTAAAAAATTCCAATAAGGTTGCTATTATGATGGAAATTGCTATTAATTTACGAAAATTTGTACATAAATAACATGACTCAGTGAAATTTGTAGTTTTCAACTACACCTTTCGCGTACAGATTGCTATAATATACTAGAGACTGCTAGATTTAGGTAGCATAGACGAAAAGGTGGGCTTCAAAGATGGCAATACCGGTAGAAGGAGAAACGATACAAATACATAGTTATAAGCACAATGGCCGCATCCACCGTGTTTGGCAAGAAACGATGGTTTTAAAAGGAACTAAAAACATTATTATCGGTGCGAATGAACGAACACTTGTGACTGAATCCGATGGTCGTACGTGGCTAACGAGGGAGCCTTCTATTTGTTATTTCCATGCGGAGCATTGGTTTAACATTATCTGCATGTTGCGTGAAGACGGTGTATATTATTATTGTAATCTGAGCTCACCATTTGTTTTCGATAATAATGCCATTAAATATATTGACTATGATTTAGATATTAAGGTCTTTCCTGATATGTCGTATACCCTTTTGGATGAAGATGAATATGAGCAGCATCGACAGGAAATGTCTTACCCAGATGTCATCGATAAAATTTTAAAGCGTAATGTCGAAAAATTAATTAGCTGGATACAACAAAAAAGAGGACCCTTTGCACCTGATTTTATCGATGCTTGGACAAGTCGCTATAAGTTTCAGCTCGATATGCAAGCGGATGATAGTCAGTAACACCTATTATTAAATTAATAGGTGTTTTTTGTTTTTTAAAGGGTATTTTATGAATAAGACGATCTGTGGAAATGGAAATAGTCAGCATAAAAGTTCAACTTACTGTACTTCATGCTAAATATTGCTATAATACGAAAGGGCATTCGTCATAGAATGTCTGTTTGTTTTTTAATGTATAGAAAGCTACAAAGGTGGTTTTCTAATAAGGAAGTGATGAAAAATGGGTAGTATAAAACGTTATATGCGTTTTGTAAAACCATACACATGGGAAATACTTTTAACGGTATTAATCGGTATAGTGAAATTTGCAATCCCGTTATTTATTCCATTGCTTATCAAAATAGTATTGGATGATATTATTGCTGCGGAAAACTTAACGGATGCGGAAAAAACAAAGGAATTGTTTTACTGGTTAGGCGGTACAATTATTGTGTTCTTTGTTATTCGACCTCCAATCGAGTATTACCGTCAGTACTTTGCACAACATGTCAGTAACAAGGTCCTTTTTGATATTCGTAAAGAAATATATGCACATTTACAAAGGCTGAGCTTGAAATATTACGCCAATACAAGAGCTGGCGATGTTATTTCACGTGTTATTAACGATGTTGAGCAAACGAAAAACTTTGTCATGACAGGGTTAATGAATGTTTGGCTTGATTTAGCGACGATTGTCATTGCCGTTGCTATTATGTTGGCTATGGATGTCAAACTGACACTTGTAGCATTAATTGCCTTCCCGTTCTATGCAATTAGCGTAAGGTTCTTCTTTGGCAAACTTAGGATGTTAACACGTAATCGTTCACAAGCACTTGCGGGTGTCCAAAGTTATCTTCATGAACGAGTGGCTGGAATGAGTATTATTAAAAGTTTTACACTCGAAAAGCATGAGCAAAAATTATTTGACGAAGCGAATGGCGAGTTTTTAGAAAAAGCATTAGATCAAACAAAATGGAATGCGAAGTCTTTTGCAGTTGTTAATACGATTACCGACGTAGCACCATTACTTGTTATCGCTTATGCAGGCTATCAAGTCATTAATGGACCGTTATCTGTCGGTACGATGGTTGCCTTTATCGCTTATATTGAACGACTTTATGGACCACTTCGACGATTGGTAAGTTCATCTACAACGTTGACGCAGTCGATTGCCTCAATGGACCGTATGTTTGACCTTATTGATGAGCCTTATGAGGTGAAAAATAAAGAAAATGCTTTAACACTAGAGAAGGCAACAGGTGAGGTACGTTTTGAAAATGTAGCTTTTCAATATGAAGCAGATGGTTCAGCAATTTTACAAAATATGAATTTTACCATAAATCCAGGGGAAACAGTTGCCTTTGTCGGGATGAGCGGTGGAGGAAAGTCTACTATTATCAGTTTAATTCCTCGTTTCTATGATACGACGGATGGAGCGGTTTATGTAGACGGACATAATGTTAGAGACCTCACAATTCATTCATTGCGCTCTCAAATTGGAATTGTATTACAGGATAATATTTTGTTCAGTGATTCAGTAAAAGAGAATATATTGATGGGGAAACCGGATGCGTCTGATGAAGAAGTAATTGCTGCAGCAAAAGCGGCGAATGCGCATGACTTTATTATGAGCTTGCCGAATGGCTATAACACAAAGGTTGGTGAACGAGGGGTCAAATTATCGGGTGGACAGAAGCAACGTGTGGCTATTGCCCGTGTATTTCTAAAAAATCCACCAATTTTAATTTTGGATGAAGCTACATCAGCGCTTGATTTAGAGAGTGAAGCACTTATTCAAGAATCATTGGATGCCCTTGTGCATGACCGCACAACAATTATTATTGCGCACCGACTTTCTACTATTACACATGCAGATAAAATTTTCGTTATTGATCATGGACAATTAATAGAACAAGGTAATCACGAGCAACTAATGAAGAAGCAAGGTACTTACTATAATTTATTCCAAGTACAACATTTAGATTAAGTAATGAAAGATAACGATTGCCGTTGAATTTCGTTATGGCAGTGCTTGCCACGTACACATACGTCAGCGGTAATCATCATCGCCATTATAGAGTATGCCTAAGCAGTGGTCCACAACTAAATTGTGTGAGAATTGTTTGAGTGCCTGACACCGTAGAAAGCCTTCCATTTATGGAAGGCTTTTTTATTATTAAAATTAGGAAGTTACTATAAGAGATGTCGAAAAAAGTAGAAAATATATGTTATTTGCAGAATAATAATGATTGAAAGAGAGGGGTATTTTAGTTAGAATTATCTGAAAATAGAGAATTTAGTGATAGTTAGTATATAATAAACTATAAATTTGTAATTTTATAAAAATTTGGTAGGACGGGGTGTTGAACATGCGAAAGAAGCTGTTAGAGGTTAAAGGGTTACAAACAACCTTTTTCACAGATGATGGACAGATTCCTGCCGTTGATGATATTGATTTTTCGGTCCATGAAGGAGAAATTTTAGGGATTGTTGGGGAATCAGGTAGTGGGAAAAGCGTAACATCTTTGTCGATCATGGGCTTAATTCCTTCGCCCCCTGGAAAAATCACGGGTGGACAAGTTTTATTAGATGGCAAAAATTTAGCGAAATTAACGGATAAGCAAATGCAAAAAGTGCGAGGCAAGGATGTGGCGATGATCTTTCAAGAGCCGATGACTTCCTTAAACCCGCTATTTACTATTGGGGAGCAACTGAAAGAAGCTATTTTAATTCATAATCCTAAATGGTCGAAAAAGAAAGCTATTGCACGAGCAATAGACATTATGAAACTAGTAGGGTTACCTCGTGCAGAGGAATTATTAAAGGATTATCCTCACCAACTGTCAGGTGGTATGCGCCAGCGGGTGATGATTGCTATGGCATTAGTTTGTGACCCAAAGGTACTGATAGCAGATGAGCCAACTACCGCACTCGATGTAACGATTCAAGCGCAAATTTTGCAACTAATGAAAGATTTAAACAAGCGTATGAATACGGCGGTTTTATTAATTACGCATGATTTAGGCGTTGTCGCCGAAACTTGTGAGCGCGTGATCGTTATGTATGCAGGGCAAATTGTAGAAGAAGCATCGATTCAAGAAATATTTAAAACGCCTAAGCATCCTTATACGCAGGGGCTTATTAAATCCGTACCAGATATGCGCTATAAAAAAGATAGCCTTTATTCAATACCTGGCACTGTACCGAAGCCGGGCACCATTAAAAATGGCTGTCGCTTTGCAGCACGCTGTGAATTTGCAATGGAGCGTTGCCTACAGGAAACACCTCCTTTATACGCAGCGACAGCGCATCATAAAGCAAGGTGCTTCTTATTGGAAGAACAGGAGGTGGTTCATCATGTCGAAAGTGTTGTTGAAAGTTGATGGTTTGAAAAAATATTTCCCTATTCGCAAAGGGTTTTTAAATACACAAGTTGGGGATGTCAAAGCTGTAGATGACGTCTCTTTTGAAGTATTCGAAGGGGAAACATTAGGCATCGTAGGGGAATCAGGTTGTGGTAAGTCCACAACAGGTCGTCTATTAATGCGCTTACTTGAACCGACAGCAGGGAACATTGAATTTGGCGGCAAAATGCTGTCGACATTATCAAACAATGAGATGCGCAAAGCGCGCAGAGATATCCAAATGATTTTCCAAGATCCCTATGCTTCGCTTAATCCACGCCATTCGATTGGCAAGATTTTAGAGGAACCACTTATTGTGCATGGCATGGGCAATTCGAAGGAACGCAAAAAGAAAGTATTAGAGCTTCTTGAAATCGTTGGTTTACATGAATATCATGCAAAACGTTATCCGCATCAATTTAGTGGTGGTCAAAGACAGCGGATTGGCATAGCACGTGCACTGATGACAAATCCGCGTTTAATTATTGCGGACGAGCCAGTTTCAGCGTTAGATGTTTCGATTCAAGCGCAAGTTTTAAATCTTATGCAATCGTTGCAAAAGGAATTAAAGCTTACTTATATATTTATCTCACATGACTTAGGGGTTGTGCGACATATTAGTAATCGTGTCGGCGTTATGTATTTAGGCAAGTTAGTAGAGCTGACAGCTAGTGAGAATTTATATGCAGAGCCGCTCCACCCGTATACACAGGCATTGCTATCTTCTGTTCCTGTGCCTGATCCAACTTTTGAACGTGAGCAGCTCATTATTTCTGGAGATATTCCGAGTGCATCCAATCCGCCAAGCGGCTGTGCATTCCATACAAGATGTCCGTTTAAGAAAGAACAGTGCGCAAGCGTTGTACCGAAACTGCAAGAAGTGAAACCGGGTCATTATGTTGCTTGTCATCTATATGATGCACTTCAACATTAAATGATATAAAAAAGTTTTAGGGGGAAAGTAAATGAAGAAAAAGAAGCTTTGGTCATTAGGCGTAATGCTAATCCTTGTTCTCTCGACAATCCTAGCTGCGTGTAATGGTGGCTCTGATGGCAAGGATTCAGGTTCAAAAGATACGTCTACTGGTGGCGATTCAGCTGGCGGTGGCGAAAAAACATTAGTATATGGTCGAGGCGGAGACTCTACTGCACTTGATCCTGCAACAGTAACAGAGGGAGAGTCTTTTAAAGTAACAGTAAATCTTTATGAGACGCTAATTAACTTTGGAGATAAAGATGTTACTTTGCAACCTGGTTTAGCAAAATCTTGGGATGCTTCACCTGATGGATTAACTTATACTTTCCAGCTTGAAGAAGGTGTCAAATTCCACGATGGCTCTGATTTTAACGCAGAGGCAGTCGTGAAAAATTTCGAGCGCTGGAAAGCTGGTGCTGATAAGTTCCCATACTTCATGTCTCAATTTACGATGGATGGTGAGCAAGTAATCGAATCGATTACGGCAGAAGGCGATAACACGGTGGTCTTTAAACTAAAACAGCCACAAGCACCATTCTTGAAAAACTTAGCGATGTCTCCATTCGCTATTGCTTCTCCAAAAGCATTTGAAGCGAATGATGATGCGTTAATCGATAATCCAGTAGGAACAGGGCCATTCAAATTTGTCAAATGGGTACGCAATGATTCCATTACAATTGAAAAAAATCCTGACTACCGTATCGCAGGTTTACCGAAATTAGATAAAGTCATTTTCCGTTCGTATCCTGAAAACTCTGCACGTTTAAATGCGCTTAACAACGGTGAGGTAGATGTAGCGGATGGCTTAAGTCCATCTGATAAAGAATCAATCGAAGCGAATGCAGACTTACAATTAATCGAGCGTCCATCCATGAATGTTGGTTATCTTGGATTAACGGTAACACGTGCACCGTTCGATAATGTAAAAGTTCGTCAAGCAGTGAACTATGCAATTGATAAGCAAGCTTTAGTAGATGCTTTCTATGAAGGGTTAGCTGAGCCTGCGAAAAACCCGATGCCTCCAGTAATTGCCGGCTATAACGATGATATTGCAGGCTATGCATATGATCCTGAAAAAGCAAAAGCATTACTGAAAGAAGCAGGCTATGACGGTAAAGAAATTGAGCTATGGGCAATGCCAGTACCACGTCCGTACATGCCAGATGGTCAAAAAATTGCTGAAGCAATTCAAAAGAATTTAGCGGATGTAGGCATGCCATCTAAAATTGTTTCATTTGAATGGGCTACGTATTTAGAAAAAGCTCAAAATGGTGAAGCAGATGCATTCTTACTTGGTTGGACTGGGGATAACGGCGATGCTGATAACTTCCTTTACACATTATTAGATGCTGATAATATCGGTTCTAATAACTACACTTACTATGACAATGAAAAGTTACATGACATATTTGTTGCTGCTCAAACAGAAGTGGATGAAACGAAACGTACTGAGCTATACAAACAAGCGCAAGTCATTATTTCTGAAGATGCGCCTTGGGTACCACTTGCACACTCCATTCCTATTTTAGCTGCAAGTGCTAAAGTGACAAATTACTTGGCACATCCAACAGGCTCTGACCGTTTAGAAGGCGTAGATATGAATTAGACAATAGAGCAATGAAAATTGTCGCTTACTCATAGTGACGTAACAAGATTTTTACAGCGTTGGACTTTGACTAATGTTGTAAAAACGGGTTGTGACTATGTTGGTCGCAACCCGTTTTCTGTATGAAAGATAATCCATCTAAGCGTCAAACGTTGTTGAAGGCTGTCCCTTTCTACAGGATGTGTATAGACTTCAATGCTTTTCATAGCAAAAGTATAATTAGAAAATTACAGAGAGGTGAAGAAGATGCTTCACTATATGGGAAGACGTTTATTTCAATTAATCCCAGTTTTGCTTGGAATGACTTTTATCGTCTTTATGTTAATTCGTTTAATTCCTGGTAACCCGGCGCAAGTGATTTTAGGTCAGCAGGCGACGAAAGAGGCGGTTGAGGCATTAAACGCAAGTTTAGGATTAGATAAGCCGTGGTACACACAATATTTTGGCTATTTGGGTGGTATTTTTCAGGGCGATTTAGGCGTGTCATTACGGACGAAATTACCTGTTTCTCAAGAGATTTTTCCTTATTTAGCGGCGACAGCAGAATTAGCAATCTTTGCAATGATTATTGCTATTATTGTTGGTGTTAATGCAGGTATTATTTCCGCTTGGTTCCAAAATTCATGGTTTGATTATTTAGCAATGGTGATTGCTTTAATTGGTGTATCTGTGCCTGTCTTTTGGCTAGGTCTGATGGAGCAATGGGCGTTTAGTATTAAGCTTGGTTGGTTCCCAACAGCTGGACGTGATAATGTGCGTGACCCTATCAATGCAATTACCCATTTTTATTTGCTCGATACGCTGCTACAAGGGCGGTTTGATCAGTTTACGGAAGTTTTAAAGCGCTTAGTTTTACCGGGGGTGGCACTTGCGACGATTCCGATGGCGATTATTGCACGCATTACCCGCTCGTCTATGCTTGAGGTCATGCGCTCGGACTATGTTCGGACAGCTAGAGCGAAAGGTCAAAAAATGTTTGTTGTCGTGTATAAACATGCCTTGAAAAATGCTGTCATTCCGGTGTTAACAGTCATTGGTCTGCAAACAGGTTTACTTCTTGGTGGAGCTATTTTAACCGAAACAATCTTTAGCTGGCCGGGCATTGGTCGCTATATTTATGATGCCATTGGCTTCCGCGACTATCCAGTTATTCAATCGGGTATTTTAATCGTTGCGTTTATTTTCATTATGATTAATTTAATTGTCGATCTACTTTACACGGTTATCGATCCGCGCATTAAATACAAATAGGAGGGAGATGCGATAATGACTGGTGCGATAGATATTAAAAAAGAAGCAGTAGTAAGTCGAGAGCGTGCGGCAGGTCCTTGGAGAGAAGGGTGGCGCAGCTTTAAAAAAAGCAAAATCTCCCTAGTCGGTGCAGGCATTGTAGTATTTTTTATTCTTCTTGCTATATTTGGTCCGTCCATTGCGCCACAAGGAGTTAATGAACAGGACTTGTCGAAACGATTATTGGCGCCTTCTAGTGCGCATTGGTTTGGCACAGATGACTTTGGTCGTGATATTTTTTCTCGTATTATCCATGGGGCGCGTATTTCCTTAAGAATAGGTTTTTTTGCGGTTGTGCTGTCTGTGGTTGTAGGAAGCTTACTTGGAATTCTTGCAGGCTACTATGGTAGATGGATTGATACAATTATTTCTCGTATTTTCGATATTATGTTAGCGTTTCCTAGTATTTTACTAGCGATCGCTGTAGTGGCTGTTCTTGGGCCGTCATTACAAAATGCGTTAATTGCGATTGCCATTATTAACGTACCGAACTTTGGGCGGTTAATTCGCTCCAAAGTGTTAAGTGTGAAAGAAGAGGAATATATCGTGGCAGCAAAAGCGATAGGAATGCGTGATTCACGTATTTTATTTTCGCATATTTTACCGAATTCCATGACGCCAATTATTGTACAAGGGACATTAGCTATTGCGACGGCAATTATTGAAGCCGCTGCCTTAGGTTTCCTAGGATTAGGGGCCCAAGCGCCAGCACCCGAATGGGGTAAAATGCTAGCCGATGCCCGTATCTACTTACTAAAAGCGCCATGGACAATGATTTTCCCAGGGCTAGCCATTATGCTAACCGTACTTGGTTTTAATTTAATGGGTGATGGTTTACGTGATGCATTAGATCCGAAAATGAAAAGTTAATCGGGTAATAAGCCTTCTGCTTAAAAAGCGAGAAGGTTTTTACTTGTGTAAACGGAAAATTACAATTTCATCCTGGAGCCATTATTTGAATTTTATGTAATATTATTTTAGACTTAAATTATGCTGAAATACATACTTTATTGAAGTAGCTACGGCTTACTAATAAAGGTTTAGTAAAGCGCATAAAACCTTTTATGGGGTATAAGGAATAAGTGTATTGATTCGTGTAATGAGAGAGGACTCGGTGCTTGCCTGTAGGAATGCATTGCAGCCTCAACACATCAAACTTTTTTCTGCAGATGCGCAGGCAAATAAGGAGGGCATTAAAATGGGGATTAATTTACAAAAGGGACAGCGTGTAGATTTAACAAAAGGCAATGCTGGTTTAAATAAAATTAAAGTTGGCTTAGGGTGGGACCCTGTCAGTCAAACAAAAAGTGGAGGCTTTTTAGGAGGCCTATTTTCTAGTAATAGATCAGCAGGTAGAGATGTTGACTGTGATTCCTCCGTTTTAATGTTGCAAGATGATCGTATTGTTGCTGGCGATGACGTTGTTTATTTCGGTAAATTATCGAGTAAATGTGGCTCTGTTATTCACTCAGGAGATAACTTAACAGGAGACGGGGCTGGTGATGATGAAGTCATTACGGTAGAGCTAGGAGCCGTACCTGCTCAATACAATAAATTAGTTTTTGTTGTAAACATTTATGATGCAGCTGGTCGTAATCAGCATTTCGGTATGATCCAAAATGCATATATTCGCGTATACGATGACAAGACAGGCAATGAGTTAATTCGTTATAATTTAAGTGATGATTATTCGAATTTAACGACACTGGTATGTGGAGAAATTTATCGTCACGGTAACGAGTGGAAATTTGCTGCTATTGGTAATGGTACAAATGATGTAAAACTTGGTGATGTAGTTCGAAGATATCAATAATTATAAATTTGAGGAGGAATACAAATGGGTATTTCATTACAAAAAGGACAAAAAGTAGATTTAACAAAAACGAATCCGGGATTATCAAATGTTATCGTAGGATTAGGCTGGGACACGAATAAATACGATGGTGGACATGATTTTGATTTAGACTCTTCTATCTTTTTACTTGCTGACACTGGCAAAGTAGCAGATCAAAATGACTTTATCTTCTACAACAATACGGTCGGAGGAAATGGTTCAGTTGAACACTCGGGCGATAACCTAACAGGAGTTGGCGATGGGGATGACGAAATCGTAAAAGTGGCGTTAAAAGAAGTACCTGCACATGTGCAACGCCTAGCTTTCACTGTGACAATTCATGATGCAGAAGCGCGTAGCCAAAACTTTGGTATGGTGTCGAACGCATTTATCCGTATTGTGAATGCCGCAACAAATGAAGAAATCATTCGTTATGACTTAGGTGAAGACTTTAGTATTGAAACAGCCGTTGTTGTAGGTGAATTATACCGTCACAATGGAGAATGGAAATTTAACGCAATCGGTGCTGGATACCAAGGTGGTTTAGCTGCACTTTGTAATGATTATGGCTTAAGCGTAAACTAAAAGTTTAACTTACACGAGAAAGGGAGTTTTTTTCAATGGGTATTCAGTTAAGTAAAGGACAACGTATTGATTTAATGAAGCACGATCCAGGCTTAAATACTGCCGGTATTGGTTTAGGTTGGGATGTTAAACAATTCGATGGAGGAAATGACTTTGACTTAGATGCATCGGTCTTTTTATTAGACGCATCTGGAAAATGCCGTAATGAACAAGACTTTATTTTCTATAATAATCTAACAAGTCCTGATAAGTCTGTACAGCATATGGGTGATAATCGTACCGGTGTTGGTGATGGAGACGATGAAAAAATTCTTGTTAATTTAAAACAAGTTTCTCCTCAAATCGAAAAAATTGTTGTAACGGTAACAATTTACGATGCGGAAGGTCGCCGTCAAAATTTCGGACAAGTACTTAACGCATATGTGCGTTTAACTAATGAAGAATCTGGTTCAGAAGTGTTGCGCTATGATTTAGGTGAAGATTTCAGCATTGAGACAGCGGTCGTATTTTGTGAACTCTACCGAAATAATGGAGAGTGGAAATTTGCCGCTGTGGGTTCCGGCTATCAAGGCGGTCTCGCTTCATTAATTAAAGCTTATGGTCTAGAGTAATTCAATACGATTACTTAAACGAAGGGCATTTCTAGTAAGCGTAAATTTAATTATGATGAGCTAACGAAAGGCACTGTATTAGTCTGTATAAACAGGTTGATGCAGTGCCTTTTTTACAAAGTGCATATAATGATGAAGGAGAGAAGTAGATGCAATATTTTGCAACCGAAACGGAAGCGATTTTTTATAAACAACCACGTAACTTTACGAAATTAGATACACCTGATATTTTATCGTATGCATTAGGTGCAACGTTATATATGCCTGCATCAATGCCAAACATTATTGAAATGATATACTCACAAAAATATCAAGATTTGAAATCACTTGTTATCGATTTAGAAGATGCAGTAGGTGATGCAGAGTTAGCGAGCTGTCAGGAAAAATTAATACAAGATATTAATGCGCTGTACAAGCTGTATGTTCAGAAAGACATTGCACTTGAAGATTTACCATTGCTTTTTATTCGGGTACGTAGTGTAGAGCAATTTCAGCTTTTAACGTCTGAATTAGGAAAGCATCAAGAAGTGATTACAGGATATGTATTTCCTAAATTTACAGCAGTACAAGGGAGAGCTTATTTTGAAATACTAGAGCAAACAATTGCACAGCATCAACTAACGTTATATGGCATGCCGATTTTAGAAAGTCAGGACATTTTATATAAAGAGTCTCGCATGACGGCATTATTTGCCATTAAAGACGTACTACGTCAATACCGCAAACGTGTACTAAATGTCCGTATTGGTGCTACTGATTTTTGTGGAATTTACGGAATTCGACGTAGAGTAGATGCAACCATTTACGATATTGCTGTTATTCGAGATTGTATTGCAGATATCGTTAATGTCCTTGGTCGTGAGGAAGATGACTTTGTCATTTCGGGGCCAGTATGGGAATATTTCAGCAATGAGCGGATATTAAAACCAACATTAAGAGCAACACCATTCAGTGAGAAGGATGCATTATTTGCACGACAGGCGCTACTCGATGACTATTTAGATGGCTTGATGAAGGAAGTTATGCTAGATAGGCAAAATGGCATTTTAGGTAAAACGATTATTCATCCTAGTCATCTGCGCATTGTGCATGCTTTGTATGTTGTTTCTTATGAAGAATATATAGATGCCATTAGTATTATAGAAAATAATGATGGGCAAAAGGGCGTAGTGAAAAGCCAGTATGCCAATAAAATGAATGAGATGAAGCCCCATATGAGATGGGCACAGAAAGTGTTGCGCCAAGCTCTTATATACGGCGTCTACAATGAATCTGCCAATTTCGCCTCTCTGTTATTAAATACACCTGTAGGAGGAAGTAAGGATGACCAAGCTCAGCAACAAGTTGAACATTATTCAAGATTATGACATCGATATCGAGATTACAAACAACCCTTATGATTTTGCCATGACAGATTTATTTCATATGGCTACACGTATTAATAAAAAGAGGCAATTTTTGTTTGTAAGTACTGTTCTCGGTAAGCATCTAGCTGTTCGTCCACAAGTGCCGATATTGACTGGCGCATTATTAGCAATGATGTATTATGAAAAACATGTTGGTCATGAGGCGGTGTTATTACCTTCAGTTGTACAAGCGCTTAAAAAGCAGCAAAATGTACAAGAGCTATTACAGCAAGTAGAAGCAAACAAGTTAGATTTAGCTGAGGACATATTGTTTATCGGTTTTGCTGAAACAGCTACCGCGCTAGGTCATGCTGTTTTTAATACGTTTCAGTCCAAAGCAACCTATATTCATACAACACGCGAACTACTGCCGGAGCTCGAACCATTTGTCACGTTTGAAGAAGAACATTCACATGCGACAAGTCATCGGGTGTATTGTGAGGAACCAAATCAATTGCTACAGGCCAAACAAATTGTGCTAATTGATGACGAAATTACAACAGGTAATACCGTCGTTAATATAATCGAAACATTGCGCCAAAAGTTCACTGCTGTTCAGCATTATACCGTTTTATCGATTTTAGATTGGCGCTCGCCACAGCAACAAGTTAAGTTTGCAGAGCTTGAATCCCAATGGGGCATAACAATTGAATTCATATCGATTTTAAGTGGGCAATTTAACTGTGATGGCACACCATCTTTAACTTCGGACCAAGTACAAACGACATCTCAAACAACAACAGACATGAAGTTGCTAGCAGTGAACGAAGCAGTTGAGCAGAAACATTATTATTCTATCGCTAATAATGGGGTTATTAATAGAGCACCTTATATGCTAGCAACAGGCCGCTTTATGTTAACAACTGCGCAGCACGCTGCACAACAGCAAACATATCAAAAGATTGCACGACAAATGCAAGCGCTTCGTTCAGATGGGCCTGCACTTGTTATCGGTACAGGGGAGTTTATGTATGTGCCAATGCAAATAGCGGCTTATTTAGGGGAAGATGTCTATTTCCAATCAACGACGCGCAGCCCAATCTATTGTGAGGATAATGTCTCTTATACAATTACCGAAAAAATAGCTTTTGAAAGTCCGGAAAATAATGGTGTGGAAAATTATTTATATAACTTACAGCGTCATCCGTATTCGGAACTTTTTTTAGTCATAGAACGTATAGCCAATGAAGACGTAGTGGCACGTGCAGTACAAGCATTGAAATCTGTTAGTAACGCTACTATTTATGTGATTTGCATGCACAAAAGGGGGACTGAATGATGAATATAATGAAGCAACCCGACAAAATGGGGAGCTATTCTTCAGAGGATGTTGTCTTTTTACTAAGGGATATTAGTAACATAAACTTAGAAATAGCAAATGAGCAGCGTGAACAACTTATTCAATCAGGTATCCATTATTCAGAAATGTTACCAGTAGAGTATCTTCCTTCTGAAGCCTATATGAACTTGTTTTATCAAACATTAGAGGACGATGCGGAGCGTATTGCGCTTGCTGTAGGGATAGTGGCACAGCAAATTGTAGAACGTCAAGGTTTAGAGCATTTGGTGCTTGTGAGTTTAGCGAGAGCAGGTACGCCCATTGGTATTTTAATTAAACGTTATATAAACATGCATTATCACGTAAGCGTTCCACACTATACGATTTCGATTTTACGAGGGCGGGGTATTGATGAGACTGCTTTAGAATACATATTGACAGAGCATCCACATGCACGCATTCAGTTTATCGATGGCTGGACAGGAAAAGGTGCCATTACAAGAGAATTACAACAAGCCTGTGAAAGCTTTAATGCCCAACATCATAAGCACTTAGATGCAACATTGGCAGTACTGGCTGATCCGGGGCATTGTGCTGCAATTTATGGTACCCGTAATGATTTTTTAATTCCATCTGCCTGCTTAAATTCAACTGTATCAGGCTTAGTTAGCCGAACGGTATGGAATGAACAGTTTATGGATGGCAATGATTTTCACGGCGCGAAATATTATCAGGAACTACAAGATGCCGACGTATCCAATTTATTTGTTGACCGTATTAGTGCGCACTTTTTGCAAATTCAGCAAGAGGTAGCGCAACAACTTCTGGAGCGAAAACCATCTGCAATTACTTGGCGAGGGTTGGAATCGGTAGTTGCCATTCAACAACATTATGGCATAACCAATAGTAACTTAGTAAAGCCTGGCGTTGGGGAAACGACAAGGGTATTACTACGTAGAGTACCTTGGAAAATTTTAATTAACCCAAACTATATGCACGAATTAGCACATATCGTGCTGTTAGCAAAGGAAAAAAATGTTCAGCTTGAAGAATATTCACACATGTCTTATGCGTGTTGTGGCTTAATAAAAGAAGTGTAGAGGTGATGAAACATGCTACTGTTTACATCTGATTTAGATCGAACGCTTATTTACTCCCAGCGTATGATGGATTTATATCCACCAAATACAATGCCCGTTATTGCTGAACGAAAAAATGGGGAAGCCCTTAGTATGATGACCGAAGTGACGATGTCATTATTGCAACAAGTCCAACAGCAAACTTTGTTCGTACCAGTGACCACACGAGCAGTACATCAATATGAACGCATCCATGCAATAAAAGAATTGCGTCCCGCTTTTGCAATTACGAGCAATGGGGGTACAATAATAGAACAAGGTCGCCCTAATGAGGAATGGTCTAAAATTTTACGTAAAAGAATTGAAGATTCGGCTATTCCACAGGCAGATTTAGTACGCAGGTTTGATCGCATTAAATCTGAACAATGGCTGCAACAATCGTTTTATGTAGATGAGCTTTTTTATGTTCATTATGTAGATTGTAATGTGTTGCAGAATGACGAAGTACAGGCAATGATTCAAGATTTTGCAGCCTATGGGTGGCACGTATTGCTACAAGGAAGAAAATTGTATTTTTTACCAAAGGTGTTGACGAAAGAAGCGGCCATCTCGTATTTGAAGGAGCATTGTACATATAATATGCACGTGGCAGCAGGTGATTCTATTATGGATTATGGCATGCTCGCTTCGGCTGATAGAGGTTATACGCCAAAGCACGGGGACTTAAAAGACAAACAACCACAAATATTAAAGAATAGTATATATAGTGCTTATAGTGGTGAAGCATTTACAAAATATTTATTGGAAGATGTATTGCAATTGGCTGCTGAGCAACCAATTGTGGAAGTATGATGTAGGAGGTGATGCTTGTATGCAAACAGTCACAATTGAATCAGTCTTAGAAAGAGATTCTTATGATTGGTTACAAGCCTTCCAAGATGCAGCAAATGTACGAACAGTATACGAGGTGACAGCACAACAAGTACGTTTTAGTCGTATTGCTGTCCGTATTTTAGGTGTTCCGATAGAGGAAGATGATTATTTTAATTCTTTATATACAATGTCACAAAATCCACAAGTTCATATTTTAAGCGAAGAATTAAACAAACATATCGATCAGCAAGATTTTCAGGCATTACAAAGCATTTTAGAGCAACATCAACAATCCCCTAAAGGCTTGTCAATTAATCGACTAATTGCCATGATGTATGGTCATCAGCTCATTCCTAAACATGATGATCCTTCCATGAATCGTCATTTACAGCTCGTCACGATGCGTGTAGTGGAGCGCTTCAGGGAGCAACAATCACTCGGTTTACTAGCAAATGACTTTCGTCGCTTTTTAATTGATATGGTAAAGTGGTTAAAAAATCATTGGATTCAATGGACAAAATCGATGAAGCCAACTGATGATTTTCCGAAGGTCGTTTGGTATGGAGAAACGACAATGAGTCAGCGTTATTTTCTTCTATTGTTAATGGAGCTTGGCTGTGATGTATTGATTTTTCATCCTGCTGCCATAGATGAGTTCGCAACGCTTGATCCAGCAAATGAATTTTCTGTTACGTACACTTACGTTAGTCAAACCGCGTTACAGCCATTTCCTGATAAACTTCGAGATCGGCAAGCAACCGTTGGCTATAGCTCTAGCCAACATTTTGACCATTTAATGCATGACCAGCAATCCGGTGTTTATCGACCATGGCAATTTAAAGATCATATGCCGCGCTCCTTAACGCTACGTATGACATATGATGATGTGTTTATTTATGCCAATGAAAAAGCAATGGTTCGCCCGAAGTTTGAGGTATTGCGAGATGAAGTAGTCATTCCTGTTATATTCGCAAAAATTAGTGGTGTCTCTAGTAGACGTGAAGACTATTGGGCGAATATGCATCAACTGCTCGCAAATCCCCAAACGGTATTTGTGCAGGAGTTTCCATATGCTAAAACGAGTAAAGCTAATTTTCATTTTCACTATAAGCATTGTTTAGTCAATGGTGAACTATCGACCGAGCGCATTATGCAAAGTGATTGGTGGCAGTATGATGAGTTGACATTGGAGCTACAACAAGCGATTGCCCATACTATGAAAATATCCTGTGAACAGCCAATGCTAAAACTACAACCGAATGAATCTCAGTATGATTTGCAATTATTTATTTTTAAACAAATGACAATGATTCCAAAGGACATTTTGCGCCTGTTACAAAGTTTTGACTATGCACAGGAAGTGCCAAAATTAGTGCTTTATCAAGCTCCACAGCAACCGGCATTGTCACGAGAAGATATAGCTTTGTTAGCTTTTTTAAATCGCTTCGGTGTAGATATTATTTTTTACAATCCAACCGGAAAGCTTGATTTAGAAAAACATTTGCTAGAAGATACGTATGATGTGCATCGCTTAGAGCATATGGTGTTTGATTTACCTTTTGAAGCGCCAAAGCAACAAAAGGCAAAACCCGATAAAATGATTAAAAAATTATTTAACCGTTTCTTCTGACGGCTGGAAGGGAGGAACAAGATGTCGAAGAGAGCGATTGTTCTTGAACGATTGACAGCTGAAACAGCAGACTTAACGAAACAAGAATTATGCCAAAATCCTGAAGTACTACACATTGCAGGTCAAATCGATGTGAAAAATAAGCTTCAATTAACAGAGCTCGGTAAGGAGCCTGCCATAAAGCTTTCGCGTTTCTCGGACCAAATTTTAAAAACGATTGCACATTCAAAAGTAAATGCATCTAATGAATTATTAAAGCAGCTTGAAGCCTTAATGAATAAATTTGATAAAAAAGAACTTAGTGAGCAACAAGGTTTCTTTGGAAAACTGTTTAAGCGCACGCCGAAAGTGAAGGAAGATTTATATGCTAAATATAATAGTCTTGGCAGAGATATAGAAAAAATACATTATCAATTTGTGTTAATGGAAGAGGCATTAGCTAATGATAATCGCATGCTTGCTCGTTTGTATAACGAAAATTTGACTTATTATTTAGCGCTGGAAAAATATATTGTTGCAGCAGAAATGAAGAGAGACGAAATTACGACCACGTTAATTCCGATGTATGAAAAACAAAGTGAAGCAGGTAATCAAATTGCTAAAATGGAGCTAACAACGTTGCAAGCTATTACGGAAACATTGGCTCAAAAAATAGATGAGCTGGAGAAATCGCGAATGGTGGCAATCTTAGGGGCAACGCAAATGGATATGCTAGTGAATGGCAATAGCCAATTAATGGAGCAAATTAACGGAGCGTTCATTAAGACCATCCCTGTTTTTAAGATGGGGATTATGAATGCAGTAAATGAAAAACGTCAACAGCTACAACAACAGTCTGCAGCTGCTTTTGAACAGCGGTTGAAGCAATTTGGTGGGGAATATAGTGATGCAGTTAGTGAAAGTGTGAAATCCGCACAACAATATGAGCCAACGATGTCACTCGAAGACATGTGGGACACTATCGTTACGGGTATTGCAGATTATCGCCAAATACGGGCTGAACAAGCAACTAAACGTCAACAAATTGAGCAACAATTAATGGTATTAAAATCTAACACTTAGCAACGCATAAGCTTACCACCCGTAAAAATCCATTACCCTTTCCAAGGGCACAGAGTAGTTACCATAGGGTCTTCTTACTTTTTTGCAAGTCAGGATGAAATTGTTTGAGTGCCTGGCACCTTTTGGCGTAACGAAACAAACCCCACCATAGGATGGTGGGGTTTGCTTAAAATCGAGCTATTAAATAAACTCTTCTTCAATCTCTAAGTTAATTTCTTCGCCATGGTAGTTTTGATAGGACACAATTAACGTATCCAAATGCTCTAAATTTTCTTCGTAATCTAAAATACGCGATAAAATATAGAGGAGGTGATAACTCGAAAATTCAGTATCGCCTTCTTGATGGGCAACAGTCACCTGACGGATAAAAATCTCCATTAATTGATTGCGCTGAATGTACTCAATATTTTTACTCCATTCAGAATGCTCAGGCTTCAATTTCCCTGTATATTTCAGTAATAGCTGCTCGTGGTAGGTAAGCAGGAAATCTAACCGCTCTTGAATCATTAAATGGAATTGCGTCGGTAAATGGGCTAATTCATTTTCATGATTATGCAGACGCTGTAACAATTCTAAACTCTTTTTTGAAGTCGTAATCATTTGACGGTACACCACTAATTTCCGTGCTTTCACGTACTTCTTATTTTTAAAATAATTTCGTTCTTCTTTAAAAAACTCATAAAGTGTATCCACTCTAAGCATACGATCTCTAAATTTGTTTAAAGCTGTTTTCGTAGAAGTATGCTCAGAAGCTTGTCGAACAGCTAGTCGTGTCCAGCGAATAATATCGTCCTGCAAAAAGTAAATTTTGCGGAAAAGCTTTACCTCATATTTAGGTGGTAAAAACACAAGATTAACAACAAATGCTGCTAATACACCTACTAAAATTGTTAGAAAGCGGATTAAGCTGAACGTTAAAAAATCATCACCTTGTATTTCCATAATGGCAACAACAGAAACGAGTGCTAGAGAAAGTGATTTTTCAAGCTTGAATTTTAACATAATGCCTATCGCGACAATTACTGCAATACCGATAGCCACAACGTGATGACTAAAAAGCAGACCAAAGACTACTGCAACAGTGGCACCAATAATATTTGCCTGTACTTGCTCCACTATCGTTTGATAGGAGCGGTAAATGGACGGTTGAATCGCAAAGATTGCTGCAATTCCAGCAAATACTGGGGATGGTAATTGCAGGAGCTCTGCAACAAATAGAGCAAAGACAATCGCTACGCCAGTTTTAAATACGCGGGCACCTAATTTCATAAAAAAATCGATGTCCTTTCTGTCTAATATTTTTACTTGTCTTAGTAGAAGTGTCCACTACTAAAGTGGCGCTAAAGCAAGTTAAAGACCTCGGCAATTGTCGCAGACTTTCAGTACACTCGATAAAAATTTGGACGTAATTACGCCAAGGATTAATTAATGCTTCTTTACATTATAGAAGGAAGTTCCTATAAAATACATAGATTTATATACCCTCATATAAAAAAAGCGACACCCTATTGGAAGTCGCCTTTTTTGTTTCAATGTTAAAGTTGAGAAAATGCATAGTCTACAGCTTCAATTGTTTCGCGAATATCTGCTTCTGTATGCTCAGTTGTTAAAAACCATGCTTCATATTTAGATGGAGCGAGGTTAATGCCTTGGTTAAGCATTAGTTTAAAGAAGCGACCGAAAATTTCCCCGTCCGTATTTTCGGCTTGCTCATAGTTTTCTACCTTCACATCTGTAAAGTAAATTGTAAGCGCACCTTTAAGACGATTTAAAGTAATGGTAACACCATGTTTTTTTGCGGCAGCTAAAATACCTTCTTCTAAAATTGCCCCAAGACGATCCATTTCATCGTACACACCTGGTGTTGCTAATACTTCTAAACATGCGATACCTGCTTGCATGGATGCAGGGTTTCCAGCCATTGTTCCTGCTTGGTATGCTGGGCCAAGCGGTGCAACTGTATCCATAATTTCTTTGCGACCACCGTAAGCACCGATTGGTAAACCGCCACCAATGACTTTCCCTAAAGCAGTAAGGTCAGGCGTTAAACCAAGTAAAGTTTGTGCACCACCGTAATGGAAGCGGAATGCCGTAATGACTTCATCATAAATCGTAAGTGCACCTTTTTCTTTTGCCATAGCGTGCACTAATTCTAAAAATCCTGGCTTTGGTTCAACAATTCCGAAGTTACCTACGATAGGTTCAATTAAAATACCTGCGATTTGATCGCCCCATTTATCCATCGCTTCAGTAAAGGCTTGTGGATTATTAAAAGGTACTGTAATGACTTCTTCTGCTGTAGCCGTTGTAACACCTGCTGAGTCTGGTGTACCTAATGTTGCTGGCCCCGAACCTGCAGCTACTAATACTAAGTCAAAGTGACCGTGGTAGCAGCCGGCAAACTTCATAATTTTTGTACGACCAGTATAGGCACGAGCAACGCGAATAGTTGTCATTACTGCTTCTGTACCAGAGTTATTAAAGCGTACTTTATCCATTGAAGGAATTGCTTCTTTTAGCATTTTTGCAAACGTTACCTCATATTCAGTTGGCGTACCGAATAATGTACCGTTTTCAGCGGCATTGGCAATGGCCTTCGCGATATGCGGATGGCCATGCCCTGTAACAAGGGGACCGTATGCAGCTAAATAGTCGATATAACGGTTGCCGTCAACATCCCAGAAATAAGCTCCTTTTCCTCGTGCCATGGCAACAGGGGAACCACCACCAACTGCTTTATAAGAACGAGAAGGGCTGTTAACACCACCAACGATATGTAAAAGCGCTTCTGCGTGTACTGCTTCAGATTTTGAGTGATTCATAAATTATGCCTCCTAAGTAATTATACTTAATCTATTGTAGACCTATCAGTGTAAGAAATCCAAAGAAATAAGGTATATGACTTGATTTGTTACTTAGAGTAAAATAAGACATACAAAGGAGGAGATTGTGATGACGTTAGTCGAAGGACAAAAGGCACCTGATTTTACACTTGTTAATGAAAAAGGGGAGCACGTAAAATTAGCAGATTTTAGAGGCAAAAATGTCATTTTGTATTTTTATCCGAAAGATATGACACCGGGCTGTACAACAGAAGCATGTGATTTCCGTGATAAGCATGAGGACTTCAGTCAGTTAAACGCTGTAGTATTGGGCGTAAGTCCTGATAATGCCCAAAAGCATACGAAGTTTATTGATAAGCATGGGCTACCATTTTCTCTTTTAGTGGATGAGGATCATGCTGTGGCGGAGGCTTATGGCGTCTGGGTGTTAAAGAAAATGTACGGACGCGAATATATGGGGATTGAGCGTTCTACCTTTTTAATTGATACAGAGGGTCATCTTATAAAGGCGTGGCGCAAAGTACGTGTGAAAAATCATATAGAAGAAGTATACGCATTTTTGGCAAACCAGGAGGAACATGAATGAGAATTTATTTTACGTTTGAGCCAAGACCGGATTTACGCGAACCGTTAGTAGCGGAGTTTCCACAATGTGATTTCATGTTTGAAAGTGGCTTATCTATAGAAGAGCTACAAAAAGCTGATGTACTAGTTACATATGGTGAAGATTTAAATAATGACAATATGCAATATGCAACAAAACTAAAATGGATTTTTGTTGCTTCAGCAGGTGTTGAAAAAATGCCAGCACAGGCCATTATAGAGCGCGATATTTTAGTATCCAACGTGCGGGGAATTCATAAATCACCTATGGCTGAGTCGATGCTTGCGCATATTTTAGCAATAAAGCGTGCATTGCCTTGGATGTATGAGCAGCAAAAGAAAAAAGAATGGTCGAAAAAAGGGCAGCAAACGGAATTACGTGATAATACCGCATTAATATTAGGACCTGGTGCAATTGGAGCAGAAGTTGGCCGCTTATTACAAGCATTCGGTGTAACGACAATTGGCTGTAACCGTTCAGGGAATGCTGCACCTTATATGGATGAGATGGTAAATTTCGGCCAATTAACAGAGGTGTTGCCGAAGGCGGATATCGTCATTTCTGTCTTGCCAAAAACGGTGGAAACTACGCATTTATTAAAGGAAGAGCATTTTAAAGCAATGAAAAACGATGCCATTTTCATGAATTTTGGGCGTGGGAATTTAGTAGATGAGAAGGTTCTTATGCATGCAATGGAAACAGCTGAAATTGGCTACGCAGTTTTAGATGTCTTTGAAGAGGAACCACTTCGTGCGAGTAGCCCTTTATGGTCATGTCCGAATGTCATCGTCTCACCACATGTATCAAGCCATTCTTCTCGTTATGTGGAGCGGAGCTTAGATATTTTTAAACCAAGCTTAGTGAAGTGGTTGAATGGAGATACAGCGTTAGAAAATGTTGTGGATTTATCAAGAGGATACTAAATTGCAAATTAATGTTGCGATGCTTAGGACGAAAGTTGACAGATGTTAGCTTGATTGGATACACTAATTATAACAATTATAAATTAATAATACTTATGAAAAGGGGTGCATGACGATGTCTATACCGCATTTACAGGATGCACTTGACACGTTAAAAACAACTGGTGTACGCATTACTCCTCAGCGTCATGCTATTTTAGAATATTTGATTCAATCGATGACTCATCCAACGGCTGATGAGATTTATAAAGCGCTTGAGGGGAAGTTTCCAAATATGAGTGTGGCAACTGTCTACAATAATTTACGTGTATTCCGTGAAGTAGGATTAGTGAAAGAGCTAACATATGGTGATGCTTCTAGCCGTTTTGATTTTGTGACAAACGATCATTATCATATGATTTGTGAATGCTGTGGTAAAATAGTCGATTTCCATTACCCAGGGTTAGATGAAATTGAACATTTCGCATCACAAGTAACAGACTTTGATGTCCACACACACCGTCTAGAAATATACGGCACATGCCCATCTTGTAAAGATGTAGCAGCAAAAGTACAATAAGACGTTTTTGGTTTTATTACCAAAGTTCCAGCAATAAAAAGCAAGTGGGCAATGAGCTCGCTTGCTTTTTATCGTGGAGTGAGAAATTCGTAAAAAAAGACTGACTATGAACGATATTAATAATAGGGAATCCATAATTAATAGGAGGGATAGAATGAATGTACAATTAGGGAGTAGTAATTACTTTAGTACATTAAAAAAGGATACCCGTTTATCGGATGATTTGTTTTTAACCAATCGAAAAAGAAAAGCAACATATGAAATCAAAAAAGAGCATGGTTATGTACGCCATATCGTAACGAAAGAAAATGGCGAAAAGGTAATTGTGAGAGAAGTGAAACTGGCGAAGCATGAGGAACAAGAACAGTCTTCCGGTGACACAAACGATATGATTGCGCAAAAATTAGTAGAACAAATGATAAAATCATTCGATGACAGGCAAAATCAACAGCAGTTTTTCAAAATTGGTATAGCTGGTCTGAAAGAAAAGCATATTTCAAAGTACACAGTGAGTATATAGTACGGGGTAATAACTCCAAAGAAGCGGCATAAAAAAATCCTAGCTCTTGCATAAGGGCTAGGAATTTTTTGCTTTGTTATTGTAAGATTGATCGAACTCTTTTCCTTCAAGTGTTGGATCGAGTGTTAAAGGTTCATTGCAGTACATGCACATATCGACACGACCTAACACTTTCGTATGCTTATGACAATTTGGGCACTCAACTTGAACGGCTCTTGTTGAAAGAAGTCCAATCCAAGCATAGACAACCGTACTACCGATAATACACAGTAAACCGAGTGTCATAAAGATTAAGACAAGGATGGGATTGTTTTTGAAGAATATTCCCCCATACATAACAACAAAGCCGATAAAAATAAGTGCTAATGCAAATGAACGGATTTTATTAATTTTACTTTTGTAAGGTTTCATACTATATCTTGCCTCCCAATCTAAAATCTACTATAACATATAAGAACAAAGTATTTTAGTTTTGACTAAGGCAAAGAAGGAATACTTTCGGAGTGTGTCGAAATTTTAACGAAATAAAGTCACATAACAAATAGAGGGGGACTGAACATGGAGCAAGTTTTGCGTCCTATATACCAAGAACGTGCGAGTCAGTCTAATACATTAGGTGTCATTTTAATGGAAAAGCGTGAAGAGCAAAGTAATGTTACAGACACCTTTGATACAATATTACTTATTATTGTGAAGGAAGCGGATCAACCTGTTTTCTCGAAGCATTATTTATATGAAGGGAATAAGGTAGCCTTACATACTGTTACAGAAAAATTGTTACGGAAGTGGTTACTTATTGGTTCTAATAAAAAAGTAGTTGATTGGATTTTCTTCGGTAGAGTCTTGTTTGATCGTAATGAATTTCTTCATAAGTTAAAAATTGAACTACAAGAGTTTCCATTCAACGGTCGGAAAATAAAAACCGGGATACAATTTTCAAAGTTAATTAGACGTTATTTAGAAGGAAAAGAATATTTTGATAAGGGAAGCTATTTAGATGCTTATAATCATGTTGTTGATTCATTGCATCATTTAGGGCGATTGTCCATTATCGATAGTGGACTATATCCTGAAGTTACAGTGTGGGCACAAGTAAAAAAGATAGAGCCGGCAATTTATAAGTTATATGAAGAACTCGTTACGAGCACTGAGCCAATAGAAAAGCGATTAGAACTATTGTTTTTAGCAAGCGAGTTTTTAATCCATTCACGTACACAAGACGGAGCTCAACATATATTAGAAGTAATGCAAACAAAAGAGTCATGGACAATTCAAGAATTGCATGATCATCATGAGCTTGTGAACTATTCCGTAGACTTAGAAGTGTTTGTAGAGTATCTAGTAGATAAAGGCTACATTCTTATTGAACCTGTCGTTGCAAAAAGTGAAATGATATTCCACCGACATTATAAGGTAAATAAAGATTCTATAGAATTTAAATAAGTCATATAGTATGCTAGTAATCGAGGTATAGAAAATACCTCGATATTTTTTTATAAAAAAGTATTGACGATTAATATATTGATATTGTATTATATTAATTGTCGCTAAGACGTAACGAAAAACATTAAAAAAACGAGTGAAAAAACTTCTGAAAAAGTTGTTGACACAAGTTGAAAGAGATGTTATTATAAAGAAGTCGCTGAAAAACGACGAACAAAATGAACCTTGAAAACTGAACAAGCAAAACGTAATCAATATAGTTTCTGAGCTAACTTCGGTTAGTGAACGAAACAAAAATTTTGGACATCAAAATTGATGCCAGCAAAACAATTTGAGCTAATCAAATTTCTTTTATGGAGAGTTTGATCCTGGCTCAGG
>NZ_JBIWDP010000007.1:0-115791 GCF_044762075.1 Lysinibacillus sp. NPDC097195
CACACCCGTTCCCATACCGAACACGGAAGTTAAGCTCTTTAGCGCCGATGGTAGTTGGGGGCTTCCCCCTGTGAGAGTAGGACGTCGCTAGGCAAATAAAAACCCTGAGAATAAAATTCTCAGGGTTTTTCTGTTTAAAGCTAAATGGCATTACACCTCATATGAAAAACAGCTGTAGTTATACAGCTGTTTTATTTTGTTTATTTTAAAATTCAAGGGCGTTTCGCAGGTTATTCAGATAGGATTGGCTGACAGGTAATTCTGTCCCATCTTTTAAAGTTACAATAAAATTTGAAGTGAGATCACGTGCCATCTTTTTGATGAAATAAATATTAACTATATAGGATCTATGAATGCGAATGAAGAATGGAGGTAATCGCATTTGTAATTCTTTAAGTGTAATACTTGTTTTAAATTGATTTTTCTCTACATAAAACCATGTTCTTTTTTGAAGGCTTTCAATATAAGAAATTTTATCAATTGCGACTGGGTTCCATTCTTCATCTCTTTTACCAGTTAAAAATTGATAAGGTTCTAATTTCTGTGTAGTGGTTGCCGAAGGTAAAACGACTACTAGTGCAGCTGCAGTACCTTGTATATATATAGGATAGCCAATACCGTAATGAGGTGTTTCAAATAGCGTATTATCTAAGATTGCGTCTGTACGTTTTTTTGTTTGCAGTACTAGGTGGGCAATGCTGCCACGTTCTACTGGCCGACCTACTTCAAAATGAATATCATGATTTCCAGCGTGAAAATAAATATAGGAGTTTGGAACAGCAATGGCGATGGACGAGTTAGCTGGAATCCAGTCTTGTAACAACGTAATAAATTGTTGTGAAATATCTTTTTGTAAAGAATTGAACTCATTATTCATTGTGATTATCCCCCTTATATGAAAACAGATTACCAAATTTTGTCGCTTAAAAATGTGGTTTCATCCTTAAAATTTGGTATTTTATCTAAAAATAATGAAAATTCAGATGTTCTGTTATATATTAATTTACAACAAATAAACCTGTTATGGAACAGAAATTAAAAAAGTTTTTTAACAGAGTATATTTTATACAAAGGGGAAGGTGGAATTTCAAAATGTCAACGCGTCAAGAAAAAATTCAAGTTTTAGAAAAACAATGGGCGGAAAACCCACGTTGGGCTGGTATAGAACGTGCTTATACTGCTGAAGAGGTAGTTAAATTACAAGGTTCTGTTGTTATTGAACAAACTTTAGCTACTAAAGGTGCAAAACGACTTTGGAACTCATTACATGAAGAACCGTTCATTAATGCATTAGGTGCATTAACTGGTAATCAAGCTGTTCAACAAGTAAAAGCAGGATTAAAAGCAATCTACTTATCCGGTTGGCAAGTAGCCGCTGATGCTAACCTTTCTGGTCAGATGTATCCTGACCAATCATTATACCCAGCTAACTCTGTACCAGCTGTCGTAAAGCGTATTAATCAAGCATTACAACGTGCTGATCAAATTGATCATGCTGAAGGCCGTGTAGATGATTTTGATTGGTTTGCACCGATCGTAGCTGATGCTGAAGCTGGTTTTGGTGGTCCTTTAAACGTATTCGAACTTGTTAAAGGAATGATCGAAGCAGGGGCTGCAGGTGTTCATTTAGAAGACCAATTAGCTTCTGAGAAAAAGTGTGGACATTTAGGTGGTAAAGTATTACTTCCTACACAAAATGCTGTCCGTAACTTAATTGCTGCTCGTCTTGCAGCAGATGTAATGGGCGTAGATACAATCTTAATCGCACGTACAGATGCTGATGCTGCTGATATGGTAACTTCAGATATTGATCCACGTGATGCTGAATTTATTACTGGCGAACGTACACCAGAAGGTTTCTTCCGTACAAAACCAGGCATTCAACAAGCGATTGCTCGCGGTTTAGCTTACGCTCCATATGCAGATTTAATCTGGTGTGAAACGTCTAAGCCATCACTTGAAGAAGCTCGTGAATTCGCTGCGGCAATTCATGCTGAATTCCCAGGTAAAATGCTTGCTTACAACTGCTCACCTTCATTTAACTGGAAAGCAAATCTTTCAGAAGAAGAAATTGCAGAATATCAACGTGAACTAGGTAAACTAGGTTACAAATTCCAGTTTGTAACGTTAGCAGGCTTCCATGCATTAAATCATTCTATGTTTGAGCTTGCTCATGACTATAAAGATAATGGCATGGCTGCATATTCTAAACTGCAACAAGCTGAGTTTGCTTCTGAGTCTAAGGGCTATACTGCTACACGTCACCAACGTGAAGTAGGTACAGGTTACTTCGATGATGTGTCACAAGTTATTTCAGGTGGGACTTCTTCGACAACAGCTATGGCTGGTTCAACAGAAACAGAACAATTCGTTTAATTCAATTACGTTAATTCCTAAATTCATAATCATAGATAAGTTTCCCTCGCACCTCCTAAGCGGGGGAAACTTAAATCACGAGAGGTGGGGGAACTACTAATGGAACAGGTAACTACAGGTAAGCTTACTATTGTTGGGGAGCAAAACGAGCAAACAAAAGAAATTTTAACACCGGAAGCCCTTGAGTTTGTTCTTGCCCTGCACGAAAAGTTCGATGCTCGTCGTAAAGAGCTTTTAGAGGCTCGTCAAGAACGTCAAAAGCGTCTAGATGCTGGTGAGAAACTTGATTTCCTACCAGAAACGAAACATATTCGTGAGGGCGATTGGACGATTGCGCCACTGCCGGCGGATTTACAAGATCGACGCGTAGAAATTACAGGTCCAGTAGACCGTAAAATGGTTATTAATGCATTGAACTCTGGTGCAAAAATGTTCATGGCTTGCTTTGAAGATGCATCGGCACCTACATGGGAAAACATGATTTCTGGCCAAATTAATATGCGTGATGCTATTAATAAGACAATTGAATTTACGCAAGCATCAAACGGTAAAACGTATAAATTAAACAATGAAACAGCTGTATTATTAGTACGTCCTCGTGGTCTTCACTTACTCGAAAAGCATGTACTTGTGGATGGGGAGCCTGTTTCAGGTAGTTTCTTTGATTTTGCACTGTATTTATTCCACAATGCTAAAAATGCACTGGCTAAAGGTACAGGTCCATATTTCTACCTACCAAAGCTAGAAAGCCATTTAGAAGCTCGTTTGTGGAATGAAGTATTTGTCTTTGCACAAGATTATATCGGTATTCCACAAGGTACAATTAGAGCGACAGTTTTAATTGAAACGATATTGGCTGCTTTTGAAATGGATGAAATTTTATATGAACTACGCGACCATTCAGCAGGTCTGAACTGTGGCCGTTGGGATTATATTTTCAGCTATATTAAACGTTTGCGTAATCAGCCTGACGTGATATTACCTGACCGTGGTCAAGTAACGATGACAGTACCGTTCATGAAGGCTTATACGTCTTTATGTATTCAAACATGTCATAAACGCAACGCACCAGCTATGGGTGGTATGGCGGCACAAATCCCTGTAAAAGGTGATGATGAAGCGAATGCAGTCGCATTTGCAAAGGTTGCGGAAGATAAACGTCGTGAGGCAACAGCTGGTCATGATGGCACTTGGGTAGCACACCCTGGTATGGTGGCAACAGCTATGGAGCAGTTTGATGCGATTATGGAGACACCAAATCAAATTCATAAAAAACGCGAAGATGTTAATGTGAAGGCTGAAGATTTAGTAGCTGTTCCAGAAGGGACAATTACACTTGAAGGTCTTCGTATCAACTGTAGTGTGGGCGTACAGTATATTGCTTCTTGGTTACGAGGCAATGGTGCTGCACCAATCAATAATTTGATGGAAGATGCAGCCACAGCAGAAATCTCCCGTACACAAGTATGGCAATGGATTCGCCATCCAAAGGGTATTTTAGATGATGGCCGTGGTATTACACTAGCGTTTGTCTTAGAAATTTTGGAAGAAGAGCTTGTGAAAATTAAAGAGGCTGTTGGGGAACAAGCATATAACAGTGGTCGCTATGATGAAGCTGCCGAACTGTTTAAATCTTTAATTGAGCAAGATGAGTTCGTGGAATTCTTGACACTTCCAGGATATGAAAAATTAAATTAATTAATCGGTATCTACTAAAGAATAAATCTAACTTTCCTACATTACAGTGGGCTGAACTCGAATGCAGCTCACAAATTCCACTAACGTAACGAACGGGGTCTGTTCCCCCGTTTCTTACTGAAACACATTGAGCACTGTTTAATAAAAGGGGTTTGCTAATAGAGTAACGAGATTTAAAAATGGGGTCCAAAATGTCTTGCGAGCTTTGATGGGGAGCTTGTAAGGCATTTTTTTGTGCTTGCTCAAAAAGCAGAAAGGCAAAGTGTTAGAATGATTGCATTCAATCTAACACTTTTTTTGTGACCATGACGGACGCCTGCCTTGCAACCATCGCTTTATTTAACAGTTGCTAATACAAAGCCGTCATAGCCTTTAATTCCGACCGTTTGAATGGCTGTTGCTTCAATACGAGGCTCTTGTTCTAATAAATCCATAAAGTGACGTACACCTTGTACCCGTTCATCTTCGCTTTTACTATCGATAACTTCTCCGTTTCGAACGACATTATCAGCAATGATAAGTGCACCTGTATTCGCCAATTCTAATGCCCACTTTAAATATTGAGGATTATTCGGTTTATCAGCATCAATGAAAATGAAGTCAAATAAAGGCCCTGACTTTTTTAAGATTGGCAATGAATCTAATGCATTCCCAACAATTACTTCGACTTTATGGCCACAGCCTGCTTGTAAAATGTTTTGTTTCGCAATTTCTGCATACGTTGGGTCAATCTCCAATGTATAGACTTTCCCTGTTTCAGGAAGCGCGCGCGCAAGCCATACACTACTATAGCCCCCAAGTGTACCGATTTCTAAAATGTTTTGAGCACCTTTTATTTTTGCTAGTAGGTAGAGCAGTTTTCCTTGTGTCGGTGATACATCAATTTCTGGAATGTTAGCATTTTTATTTGTTTGTAAGACGTTGTCCAACGTCTTATCAACTGGAATTAGCTTTTCAAAAAAATACTCATCTACATCATGCCATACATTGTTTGTTAACATATGATAACTCCTCTTTTCCTAAGTGGTTTCACTTGCAACTAAAGTGTATGCTAAAATAAACCATAATAAAAATATATAATTATTACTTATCTATAACTTAAAGTTATAAGAGAGGGGAAGGCATGAATAGCCACGCATTAAAATTATTTTACCAAGTAGCGAAAACAGGGAGTTTTACAAAGGCTGCTGAATACTTGCATATTAGTCAGCCTGCAGTTTCCAGCCAAATTAAAAGGTTTGAACAGGAAATAGGTGTGCCGTTATTTAAACAGCAAGGCAGAGGCATTGTATTGACTGAATTCGGTGAGGCGTTAGCTGAAAAGGCACAAAACCTCATTGCACTTGAGGAACATATTGCGTCATTTATTGAAGACTATCGTACTGCTAAAACTGGAACGATTCATATAGTAGCTACATATTTACCTGCAAATTTTTTACTTCCGAAATGGGCAGCCACTTTTAAAGGTGCAAATGAAGAGGTTAATTTAGTTATTACAACGGCCAATACGAAGGAAGCATTTGAACAGCTTATACATTATAAGGCGGATATCGCTATTTATGGAGGTGGCATTGCGGAGAGACCTGAGGAAGTATTATGGGATGAGCTTTTTGAAGATGAGTTGTGGTTTGTTGTTGCTCCTGAACATCGATATGCGAATCAAACGATTACTTTAGCGGATATCATGAAGGAACCTTTTATTATGCGAGAGGAAGGGAGCTCTATGAGAGATCATCTTTTTTCACTTTGTGAAACCCACCAAATTCAACCACCAAGAGTTGCATTGCAATTTAGTGGAATAAATGAAACCATTCGCTCTGTTATGGCTGGGTATGGCGCAATCTTTATCTCATCACTCGCAGTGAAAGAGTATGTTCAAACGGGGCAATTGGCAAGAGTATATATACCGGGGATACAGAGTAAACATAAAGTGGTAATCTGTACAAGGAATAATGAAAAGCACAGTGTACTTGTGCATAAATTTATTGAGGCTATAAAAAACTATGCCCTTTGATACAGCTGCTTCTATGCATAAAATTGGATATTTGTTATACTATTTATATAACAAATATGGAGCTGATATAGATGTTAATTCAAATAGAGCCTTTATCGGATGTACCTATCTATGAACAAGTTACACGGCAAATTATAGAGGGCATTGCTAGAGGAGACATGAGCCCAGGTGATACATTGCCATCAGTACGTAGTTTAGCCGCTGATTTAGGTGTTAATATGCATACGGTTAACAAGAGCTATCATGAGCTTGAGGCAAAAGGAATTATTACAATTCGTGCTAAATCAGGCGCAATTATTCGCTCAACCGAGGAGCGTGCACTAACGCCAGAACAGTTGCAGAAAATTGAAAAAAACTTAAAGCCTGTTGTGGCAGAAGGAATGGTGCTCGGCGCAACAGTTGAACAAATTGAGCACATGATGAAAAAGGTATTTGCAGATTTGCAACTGCCACTAGAAGAGGTGTAGCATGCTACTAGGTATTTTTACAATTTTGTATATGATGACATTAGCTATGCAAGTTTTTGTCCCTTTTATCGTCCGTGAGACAATTGTATTTGGTGTTTCAGTACCTGAACAGCATGTAAAGCATTCTGCATTAGCTGTTGCGAAAAAGCGCTATGCGCAAATAGTAGGCCTTTGTGGCGTGCTTATTTTAATTATTATGTTTGTGCTTTACGGAATGCTCGCACCATCTGAAAGTGCACAAGGCATTCTATTACTTAGCTGTTTATTTGGAATGTTAGCCGTCAGTATGGTGTTATACTGGTTTAATCATCAAAAAATAATGAAGCTGAAAATACGTGAGCAATGGGGCATGCACTTAAAACAAATGCGAGCAGTCGATTTAACAGCTCGTAGCCGTGATGAAATACTACCTTGGCCGTTTTATGTAGTACCTATAGTGGGCTCGATTTATCTCGTTGTATTTACGTTGTTGCATTATGATCAAATACCAAATGCCGTAGCCGTCCATTGGGGACCAAGCGGAGCGGCAGATGCGTGGCAGGAAAAAACATATTTTACGGCAATTGCGTTACCAGTAGTCATGTTAATGATGCAATGTATGATGTGGGGTACTGCTGATTCTCTAAAGCGTTCGGCGATTCGTCTGTCTGTTAATCGTCAACAGGAGTCTTTGGAAAGTGAATTAAAAGCACGGAAATTTATGAGCTGGAATATCGCGTTAGTCAGCTATAGTTTAACAGGCCTATTAACAATACTACAGTTAAGTAATATATACCCTGAGATGGCTGAGGGTAAAAGGCTGCTACCATTTTTTATGGCTTTTATTGTTCTAATTACAGGTTCAGTGCTTGTTTATGCATGGAAAAAGCGACAGTTACGTTTGAAATATAAAGACAATGTCGTTTCAGAGATAATGGATGTTGATGAGGATCGTTACTGGAAGGGCGGTCTTATTTATATTAATCGCCAAGATCCATCTGTTTTTGTGGAAAAACGTTTTGGGGTAGGCTGGACAATGAATTTTGCAAACCCAAGAGGTTATATCGTCATTGGCTTGCCATTCCTACTATTGCTGCTGGTTTCTATATTTTCGCTTTAGTGCCCACTTGAGTGCCAGGCACCCAAACAATTCTGAAAATTTAACGTTGTGGAAAGTTTAGGAAATGAACTCTTAGAGCACTTTATTGAACGGAGGCAAGTGTGAATGAAAATTTTAGTGGTCGATGATGATGTGCATATTTTGCAGTTAGTCAATATTTATTTAACACGCGAGGGCTATCAGGTAATGCAGGCAGAGAACGGTGAACAAGCATTGCAATTGCTTGATGGCAATATGCCCGATTTAGCAGTTGTCGATGTGATGATGCCAGGAATGGATGGTTTTACACTAACGGAAATTTTAAGTAAAGATTATGATATTCCGGTGCTGTTATTAACAGCTAAAGGAGAGCTTGAAGATAAAGAGCGGGGCTTTTTAGCAGGTTCCGATGATTATGTTGTGAAGCCGTTCGAGCCTAAGGAGTTGCTATTTCGCATAGCTGCAATTTTACGTAGGCTAGATAAAAAAAATCAAGTTACAATACAGGTTGGTAAGCTCGACATTGATCGACGTAGCTTTGAAGTGACGATTGGAGGAGACACGCTAGTTTTACCTCTAAAGGAGTTTGAATTACTGGCGTTGCTTGCCTCTCGTCCCAATCAAGTATTTACACGTAGCATTATTATGGAACAAGTATGGGGCTATGATTATGAAGGGGACGAGCAAACGTTAAATACCCATGTGAAGCGGATTCGAGAGCGCTTGCATCGTTATGATACAGGGGTCGAGATCACGACGGTGCGTGGTGTCGGTTATAAGCTTGAGGTATGTCCGACATGAAGACGTTGTATAGTAAGTTTGTTATCACAACGATGCTCATTATGATTGGAAGCCTATGTATTGGATTTTTAATGACGAATACGTATTATCATCAAGTGACAAAAGAAAAAAATGATGCAAAAAACGTTGCGATTGCAGAGGATATTGTTAATTATATTGAATCGTCAAAGCAAATGGATTTAGATAATTATTTGACAACGCTTGGGGAGATTGGTTATCAAATTTATGTTACAACGGGCGAAGAGCATCGTTTTTTTGGTGGCGAATATCGAGATAAACGATTATCTACCAATGTCATTGACCATGTTTTAGAAGGGGAAGTCTATCATGGTATGAGGGAGTTTCCAAAAGAGACGTTTATGACAGGTTTTTTTGCAAATGAACTCATTAATACGATTGGTGTACCATTCACCTACAATAACCAACAATACGCATTGTTTATTCGACCTGATATCCGTCTGCTGTTCTCTGAAGCCCATACGTTATTAGGCGGTCTTATTCTTGTTATGGCGGTGCTGAGCCTACTGGCTATGCTACTGTTTGCAAAAGCGCTAATTCGACCGATCACCCAGTTAACAGAAGCAACGCATCAACTTGCGCATGAGAAGTTTGATACGTTACTTGAAATAGATCGAGCAGATGAAATTGGACAACTAGCAGATAGCTTCAATGTAATGACAGAAAAATTACAAGAAAATGACCGGATTCGTAAACAGTTTATAAGCAATGTGTCCCATGATTTTCAATCGCCATTATTAAATATTCAAGGTTATGTGGATTTGCTGAAAAATCCAAGTCTTTCAGAACCTGAACGGCAAGAATATGCAACGATTATCGAGCTAGAAACAAAACGACTGTCGACATTGACCAAGCAACTATTGCTACTGACATCACTCGACCAATCTACTCGAATGCTGAAAAGAGAACCATATCCTTTAGAGGAGCAATTGAAGGAAACGGTGCGTAAATATCGTTGGCAGCTAGAGGAAGCGAATGTCCAATTATCGTATCAGATGGAGCCAGTAACATATAACGGCGATGCCGGGTTATTGCAAAATGTCTGGGATAATTTATTAACAAACGCCATTAAATATAATGTGGATGGGGGAGAAATTCACATCCATCTTCAAGAACAAGCTACTTTCATAGAGGTGCTCATCGAGGATAGTGGTATTGGGATGAATGAGGAGCAACTGCAAAAGGTGTATGACCGTTTTTATCGAGCTGACGACTCTAGAACGAAACAGGGGACAGGACTCGGCCTAGCTATTGTTAAACAAATAATTGAATTGCATGGTGGCCAAGTGCAAATGAAAAGTGCTATGAATGTTGGGACAAGCGTTTGTATACACCTGCCAAAATTGTAATATAGAGTTCATATAAAGTTCATATTCAATCGATAAACTTCTCAGTAAGTTAAAAACTTGGAGGAGTTGTCGTATGGAGCAAAAATGGAGTTTACGTCTTATTCGCCTCGCCGCGATTTTCGCGTTAGTGGGTACGTACTTAGGTTCACATATGTCAGGGTCAGGTAGCTATGAGTTTCGACCAATTCATGCACACGTGTTACTTGTTGGTTGGTTAAGTATGTTTGCCTGGGGTATATTTTATCGTGCCTTTAAAGTAAAATCACAGAAATTAGTGGCACTACATGGCTGGTCAGCGATTATAGGAGTCTTCGGTTTAACACTTGGTATGTGGTTTTACAATATTAACCCTTTTAACTTTAGTCATACTTTTACTTTAATTTTCTTTATCGTAGGTGGCACAACATTGTTAATTAGTTTCGCATTATTTATTGTTGTAACATTTATGGTAAATACTAAAGAGGCACTAAAAAATTAATAGAAAACCGCGCCAGTATGTGACGCGGTTAATGTGTAGGCAAATTCAAAGCATTTGAGTTTGCCTATATTTTTTTCGCTTCGTAGAGCACCTGTCCCTATTGTACTAAATGTTCTAATGACTTATTGAGCCAGCGTGTTGCTTCATTATAATCTTGTGCAACGCCCTGTCCTTTCTTGTAAAGCATACCAAGTTGAAATTGTGCTTTTTGATGCCCTTGATTAGCAGCAAGTCGATAAAGTTGTGCTGCTCTTGCAAAGTCTTTTGGTACACCTTGTCCATGACTATGCATTTGTGCTAATTGGTATTGGGCTTTGGGATGTCCTTTAGAAGCAGCTTGTTCAATCCATTTAGCTGCCTCCGTGAAATCTTGCTTCACACCTTTTCCCTTATCAAATAAGTTACCAAGTTGGTATTGTGCACCTGAATGTCCTTGAATAGCAGCAAGTCTATAGCAACGACGAGCTTCTTCTAAGTCTTGGGAAACACCCAATCCTTGCTCATATAGTAAGCCTAGCTGATATTCAGCTTTAATATGAGATTGATCAGTTGCAGCTCTCCACCAATGAACAGCCTTTCCATAATTCAATGTAACACCGGCACCATTTGCATATAACAAAGCAAGTTCGAATTGTGCATCCGCATAGCCCTTATCCGCAGCACTTTTAAAATACGGTAGTGCTTTGTCAGGTTGCAGTAGCTGATAGACATAGAGGAGACCGAGCTCGTAGCCAGCACTAATATGTCCATGGTCAGCGGCAAGCTGTAACCATCGTTCCGCTTGTATAGTATTTTGTTCTTTCTGATAAAGCAAACCGAGACAATATTGCGCATTTGTATGCCCTTTATGTGCCGCAAGTTTAAACCATTTCATAGCTTCCAGGTGATTTTGCTGAATGCCCTGTCCTGTATTGTATAATAAGGCTAATTGAAATTCGGCATTTGTATGGTCTTGAAGTGCAGCCATATGGAACCATTTTGCAGCTTCCTCAAAATTTTGTTGGATGCCACGCCCTTTGAAATACATATAGCCAAGGTTATACTGTGCACTTGCATCTCCAGCAAGTGCAGCCATTTCAAAATAGGCTATCGCCTTTTCGAAGCTTTGTTGGACACCGGTGCCATTATGATAGAGAAAGCCAAGATTATTTTGTGCACTTGTGTTGCCTTGATTGGCCGCTGACATATACCATTTTGCCGCCTCTTCAAAATTAACAGGAAGTCCAAGCCCCTGATTGTAAAGTACGCCAAGATTATACTGCGCGTCAGCATTTCCTAAATCAGCCGCTGACTGATAATATTGTGCAGCCTCAAGATAATTTTGTTTAACTCCTTGTCCTAAATGGTATAACACACCGAGACTATAAAGTGCATTGGCATCATGTTGTGCCGCTGCTTTCTCATACCACATTTTCGCAGCAGCATAATCTTTTTGGACGCCACGCCCATGATTATAAAGAAATCCTAAATTGTATTGAGCACTTGCAGAGCCCTTTTTTGCGGCTAATGCAAACCAATTAGCAGCTTGTTCGTAGTCTTTTGCAGCGTACTGATCAATCAGTTGCGTATCTATTAGTGGCATTATATCCTCAAACTTCATGCCTTTTCGCGCTGACATAGAATTTTTAAGGCTACGATCATAACGTTGAATAAACCACTCAACGATATCACTGACATAATCGAGGACGATTTTAGCGGATTTTGCTTCAACAATGTCATTATTGCTAGTACTTGTCATTTTAAGTACAAGCCCCATTAATAAATAAATGCGACGTGGGTGTATTTTGGCGACGAAGTTACGGTTATTTAATAGTGTTCGACTATTCTTTATTGTAGGTTGGGCATGCATTTCCAGCTCGTAAAAGTGATAAATAATTTCCTCGATAACGAGGCGTGATTTCTGTAGGGCAATGGACGGCTGAGCTATAGCAAGACTGCTAGCAGCTTCTAAGCTTTCTGCTAATTGTGTAAATGCGAATAGACGTAACTTTTTACATTGCTCATGTAGGATATCGGAATGTATGACCATGGTACGCACCTCTTCATATTTAAAAATGGTAATAGTCTTTTATCATATATCGGGAAATTATGACCATTATTGATTCTTTGCAGATGAATTCATCGGTTGAAATGTCATTATTACATGATACTATTTGATTTAAGAGTTCGTTTATAGCCTTTAGGGGGATTGGTTGATGAAAAAAATTACAGCAATTATTCCAACATTTAATCCACAACAATCATTTGTAACATTTATACGTCAATTATTAGCCACCTCAATTACACAAATTATTATTGTAAATGACGGTAGCGATCAAAAATATACACCTATTTTTGAAGAGATAAAGACAATAGAAGGCTGTAAAGTTCTCCAACATGACCAAAACATTGGCAAAGGGGCCGCTTTGAAAACAGCATTTTCTTATATATGGTCAAAGCAAGGGGATATTCAGGGCGTTCTAACAGTAGGAGCACACGGCCAGCATACATTGAAGGATATCAACTTAGTATTGACCATGACCAAAGTATTTTCAGAAGGCATTGTCCTTGGCATTCGCAATTTTCATTCATCTGATAGTACGTTCTTGTCTTATTGGGGAAATCGAGCGACTAGTTTGTTATTTGAATTATTGTTTCATAAAAAGCTTTTGGATACACAAACAGGCTTGCGCTACATCGCAATCAAAGAAATACCGTGGCTTATTGAAGTACAAGGTGATGGTTTTGAATACGATACCAATATGCTAGTCGTCGCACTAAAAAGAAAATGTCCAATTTTCGAAGTCGAAATTGGTCAGCTACGCATTAAAAAGAATTCAATTATTCAATATGATGAATTAACGAATGCAGGTACGGTAATGGCCAAGATGCTGATTAATTATTTGAAACCTTAGTAAGAGAAGTGTAATAGGTGTAATTTAAACATTTTGTGCTAGAATAATAATTACTCAACTGGACGTGGTCATTATTAAAGAAGGGGTAATGCATGTGGAATATTCAGATCAAGTAAAAAATCGTGTAAAGCGCATGGAAGGTCAGCTACGCGGTATTTTAAAAATGATGGAAGAAGAAAAGGATTGTAAAGCTGTTATTACACAATTATCGGCCGTACGCTCAGCGGTAGATCGTACAGTAGGCGTAATCGTTAGCACAAATTTGTTAGAATGCGTACAAAATGCTGAAGGGGACGGCGAAAAAATGAATGAAGTTATTCAAGAGGCCGTTAATTTAGTCGTGAAAAGTCGCTAACATCCATAAGATTGAATGAACGAGCTTCGCCTTGATATATACGGGCGGGGCTTTTATATTCAATGATTATGCAAAAAACTACTTGAATTTATTAAATAAACGGATTGATTAGGTGTAAAATCCTAAAACTGTAATATGAAAATTATAGAAAAAAGTCACATGTAGTGAACTTGTATGATAGATTTGATGTTATATCTTCTTTTATAATAATGATAAAGATATATTATAAAAAAGAAGGTGAGTTTATCTTGAAAAAATGGTTATTAAGCAGTGCAACATTGTTAATGTTAAGCCCGACAGTAGCCCATGCACAAAGTACACAGACTCAACCAATGAACGCGCACGCAACGATGTCATACAATGTCATGGCGAGCACAAAAATTGAAACGTTTGAACAGTTAACAAATGAAATAGCAAAACAACTTAATCAATTCGCTACAGAAATTAAAATTACATATAGCGGCTCAATGACGGATTTCGATAAAAAGTTTATGGAAGCTTTTGAAAAGGCACAGCAACAGGCTACGTATGCAAGCGGCCATCTTCAAGGTGTTACAATGTCTGCTGACTCCGCAGGTAATGTCACTTATAAAGCCAAATATCTTACGAACTCAACACAGGAAACGGCCGTTCAAAAGAAAATTGATAGCGTCTTAAAAACGATTATTAAGCCGTCCATGACACAATTTCAAAAAGTAAAAGCCATCAATGATTATATTGTGTCAAATACTACCTATGGTACAAAAACGAAAGCAAGTCCGCATAGCGCTTACGCATTATTATTTGAAGGACAAGCTGTCTGTCAAGGCTATGCACTATCCGCATATAAAATGTTGGAGCAAGCAGGCATTGAAACGAAATATGTAGTAGGGTATGTAAATGGCAATGAAGCACATGCATGGAATATGGTGAAGGTTGATGGCAAGTGGTACCATCTAGATACAACGTGGAATGATCCATTACCAAATCGTATAGGTGCATCATCCTATGATTATTTCCTTGTCACAGATGCGCAACTAAAGAAAAATCATACTTGGATTGCTGCAAATTACCCTGCTGCAACGAGTACGACATATAGTTTTATGCAAAATGTACATTTTGCCCATCAAATGAACAATACTTTATTTTTTAGCAATACAGCAGACAATGATAAATTATATAAACTTGATTTGGTAAGTGGGAAGAAAACAAAGGTTATGAATAGCCGTGCACTATACATTACGGGTATAGGAGATAATCTTTATTATAGCGACTATAGTAATAGCGGTTTCTTAACAAAACTAAACCTGAAAACATTAAAGACAAGTGTAGTGGTAAAGCAATCGGTAACAGACTTAATGATTCATAACGGTTATTTAATATATAAAGTTAAGGGTAAAGAACAAAAACTAAAGATTAACTGATAAATAGTGAATGAAATGCTTACAGGTCAACTGCAAGCTTCTATATTACATGTTTATTGCATATATTATTTTAAGCACAAAAGGGCTCCTAAATGAGTTCTTTGTGCTTTTTTTGTATATAATGATAGTAGTGAAACTGTGTGAGGTGAAGATTTTTGTGGAAGAAGCTAGCCATTATTATAATATTGATCATTTTTATTGAACCAATTTATACAGTTGGTAAAACGACTGTCAAACAAGTCGCTACTTGGGCAAATAATGATGACATTGAAACAATGTTACTAGCAACAAAAGAGAAAATTGTTGATGTTACCACTAAATTTTCAGAAGATGCCTCCATCCAAACAGCCAATCCTGAAGATGTTGAGGAACAGGCGCTAGCTGTTACGGCTCGAGCTGTACAGCAACCAGAAACTAAACTTGTTGTCACAAATACTAAGGAATTGGCGGATGCAATGTACGCCTATTATAGTAGTTTTTCACCTAGCTTTGAGATTCAATATAAGGGCAGTACGCAACGAATTGAGAAGATAGTGGAAGAAGCATATGACAATGCCATAAAACGAGACGATTACGTATACGGACATATAAGTAAGCATTCCATACGTTATGAATATGGCGCAAAATCAGCTAAAATTATAGGACAACAAAGCTATTTAATGACGCCAGAACAAGCGGCATATGTCGAGATGAATGCGCAAGAAATAGTAGCTTCGATTGAGAAAAATGCGCGCACGGATGTAGAGAAAATTAAAGCTGTTAATGATTATATCGTAGCGAATACGGCTTATACAGAGCAAACAAAGTCAAGTCCCCATAGTGCTTATACAGTGCTTGCGGAGCATGGGGGTGTTTGTCAGGGCTATGCGTTATTAGCACACACTTTGTTACAAAAACTTGGTTTCGAAACACAATATATTGTTGGGTATGTTGGTCAAGAAGGGCATGCTTGGAATTTGGTGAAGCTTGATGGACAATGGTACCACCTTGATACAACGTGGAATGACCCTGTGCCTGATCGAAAAGGCGCTGTAAGGTATCAATACTTTTTAGTAGATGATCGCACAATGGCACGTGACCATACATGGATAGCGAATGACTATCCGAAAGCAACAAGCACGCTTTATAGTTACTACCAAGATATCGATTTCCCTGCACAGGTAGGAAATCAAATATTTTATAGCAGTATAAGTGATGATAATAAATTGTATGTACTGGATATAACTACAGGTAAAGCACAACGCGTCACGAAAACACGTGCCCAATATATTGTTTATGCAGATGGCTGGCTCTACTTTAGTAATTATTCGCACGGTGCTTATTTAACGAAAATACGCCCTGATGGAAGCGGCGAACAACTGTTGAATCGAGAAGATACGAAAGATTTAATTGTTAAGGATGGCTATTTATATTTTATGACCGATGAACTGAAGAAAATGCAACTATAGTGTTGGGTGCATAAAAAGGCGTATGACATTAACGATGGTCATACGCCCTTTTTGTACGATGAATAATATAATGTATCGGTTGATGCTGACAAAGGGAAACTTGAATTTTGGGGTACAAGGAGTTCATTTCCTGGGAAAATATTTTTATTATAAGTGGGTTATGTTTAATAGCGCCACCATTACAATAAAAGTGAAATGGTTCTGCGCCTTGATAGCCCATTTTATTTAGTACAGCACTTGCAAGTGTAACTAACTCATGGGCCGCCTGCATAGAGATACGAATAGCACAGGCATCATTTTTAGCGACAGCATCAGCTAAAAATGCTCCCATTTTAGCTAATTGAGCATTTGTATAAGTTGGACGGAACAACCATGCAGCCAACTCTGTAACATCTTGAATACCCAAGTAGTTATAAACGGCTTCTTGTAAGATGGTTGACTCACCTCGGCCATCCTCCATGCGGAAAATAGCCCTGATGACTTCTTGACCTAACCAATAGCCACTCCCTTCATCACCTGCACGATGGCCCCAGCCGCCGGAACGAGTGATATGTTGCCCATCAAAGCCAAATGCGATGGCCCCAGTCCCTGCGATAAGCAGTGCACCTGCTTGTCCAGCTGTCACACCTAATAAAGTAGCTTGCGCATCATTTTCGATAATTAATATCTGAATGTCTAGCTGTGCCGCTGTAATAGCCTCATGGACCATTGCCTTCACAATTTGATGATCCTTTGGAGAATCAATTCCTGCCATAGCAAACGTTGCAACGGCGATTTTAGCAATAGCTTGTTCCTGCAAAAATACTCGCGCTTTCTCTAATAATGTTCGTAATATTTCCGTTGCAGATACGACTCCAATTGCTTGGTAATTAGATCCACCTAATGCCGTTGTATATTGAATTTCACCTGACTCGGCATGCACGATAGCACATGCCGTTTTAGTTGCACCACCGTCAATAATTAGTAGCCATTCATTCATGATCCCATTCCTCTATAAACGTAATTAATTGCTTTTCAGCTTCCGTAATTGCTGTTTCTTTGTGCTTGATCCACTCAAATAAAGTTTGTGCTTGTTCCTTCGAACGTTCAATAGATGCACGCATTGTCTCAGGTGAAGGACCCCCTAGTAATGTTCTGACACTTACGAAAAACTCTGGTTTTAAGGTATTATAGAAGTCTTCTTCGGAAATACGTAAAGGTTTGCCAGTAACTAATTTGGCTTGTGTATTGGTTAGCCCCCACGTTAGACTAGCCAGGGATTCTTCTCCGTGCGCTAGCAACACCTTGATGCATTTACTTACAATACTGTGTGCTTGACGGAATGAAATACCTTCAGAGCGTACTAATGAATCCGCAAGCTCGGTAACATTAGCAAAGCTATTTTCTGCGCGACTTCGGAGCTTTTTCTTATTGACTTCCATTGTTACGACAAGAGAGCCAAATAATTTATAAATGCCGATTAATCGGTCTATAGCGCGCCATAAATATGGTTGCATATCATCTTCAGTGTCCACAATATCGCCAAACGGTGTATTATGTACCATTTGTAGAACAGTACTTGCATCTCCAACAACTGCAGACAGTAATGAGCGCGTATGCTCAATGGACACAGGATTGCGCTTTTGCGGCATAATTGAGCTTATTTGAACATACGGACTCGCCAGTGTAAATGCGTTGAATTCCTGTGTAGCCCATAGTAAAAAGTCTTGTGATGTACGGCCAAGATTAAGGGCTGCTAGCTGTATGATACTTGCAGTTTCGGCGATATAGTCCGCACCAGCAACTGCATCCCAAGCATTTTCAATAATATCGTCGAATGCTAATAAGTCTCGCATGCGTTCGCGACTAATGTTAAAACCAGTCGTCGTTAAAGCAGCTGCACCCATGCTGCTACGGTTAACCGTTTGATAGCAATGTTGCATTCGATCAAAATCACGATCGAGCTGATCAATCACAGCTTTTAAATAATGTGCAAAAGTAGTTGGTTGTGCTTGTTGTGTATGCGTATAGCCAATCATAATTGTATCAATATGTTCCTCAGCTGCTGCGATTAAATCTTCCCGTAATTTAAGTAACTCGCCCATCAGCATTAATAGTTTTTTGCGTAAAGTCATGCGATATATGGCAATACCCATATCATTACGACTTCTACCGATATGAAGATTTCCAGCAACATCACCAGCAAGTTCTATTAATTTATTTTCAATGCGAAAAAAGAGATCCTCGTATTGAGGGCTATAATCTTCTATTCGATAATAGTTCAGATCTAGTTTTTTTAGTGCAGCTGCAATTTGCTGTGCTTCTTCTTTTTTTACAAGTCCTTGTTCTTCTAGCATTTTTAAATGTGCAATATTAATTTGAAGCATAATTGTTAAAAAGTTTTTCTTTGCTTCATCATAGGCCGGTTGCAAAACAATTTTACGATAAATATTCGAAGGGAAAATGATGCCGTCCTCTTGCTGAATTTTGTTGCGGAAATCTTCAAACATAGTAATGGCCTCCTAATAGAATGACAGTTAAATGGCTGAGCCAGCACTGCCTTTTGATAGCTTTTCGGAAATAATAAGAACAATTAAAATTAAGAAAATCTGTAAAACACCGTAGGCACAAGCTGTTCCAAACTTAAAGGCATATAATTTTTGAAAAATAGCTACAGATAGTGGAATTGTAGAAGTACTATAAATAAGAATAGAAGCAACGAACTCACCTAAACTTTGCACAAGTGCTAACAAAGTTCCTGCTAATATGCCCGAAAAAGTAAGCGGCAGTACAATACGTCGAAACGTATACCACCAATTTGCTCCTAAACTGCGTGATGCCTCCTCGATAGACTGATCTAATTGCACAAGGGAGGCTGACGTTGAACGGAATACAAGCGGTAAATGCCGTATAAAATAAGCTAACGGTAAAATCCAAAACGTACCAATTAACACTTGGTTAAAGGCGAAAATATTTTCAGTGCTAAAGGCCGCAATTAAGTTGACGGCAACGACCGTGCCAGGCAATGCCCACGGAACCATAATTAAAATATCAAGCAAGGTTTTTCCTTTAAAGTTTAGACGCACCATTGCATAGGCAGCGGCAACACCGAAAAGAAGATTGCCGAACGTTGCGACAATACCCATTTGGATAGAGTTCCAAATAGGTCTCCATGTGCGTTCATCCGTAAATAGCGCAACATAATGGTCCACTGTGTAGTCGGTCGGGAGAATCTGGGTTTTCCAGGCACCATCGACTGAAAATGAAATTAAAATAAGGACTAAAATCGGTAAAATTAATATTAGTGTGCCACCGAATGAAGCGATGGTCGCGAAAATTTTCATTAATTTTGAAGATACTTCAGAGCGATGCACACTAATGCCTTTACTCAAGTTTTGATAATTTCTACGATTTTGGTACCAGCGCATGATAATTAAAAAGGATATCGATACAAAGGATAAAATCATGGATTGTGTAGCAGCCATACCTAAATTGCCATTTGTACGCGATAAATATATTTGCATAGTCATCGTTCGCTCTACACCAAACATTAATGGGGCTGTATAGGATGCCATCGATATCATAAAGACGAGCAATGCAGATGCAATAATAGAAGGTGTCAGCATCGGTAATATAACCTTTGTCCATACACGAATACGCCCTGCGCCAAGACTAGTGGCTGCTTCTTCTAAAGATGGGTCAAGTCCTTTAATAGCAGCGGAAGCGGTTAAGTAGAAGTATGTGTACATCGTAAAGGTATGGACGACGATGACACCCCATATGCCTTTTAAAGAAAAAGGAACTTGTTGTAGTCCAAATAAATGTTGGATGGCACGTGGGAAAATACCGCTCTCCCCATATAGAAATGTGAAGGACAGGACACCAACAAGCGGTGGAAGAGCCATTGGCACTAATACTAAAATTGACAGTATCCGTCTTCCTGGAAACTCATAACGCTCCAACAAAAAGGCCATTGTAACGCCCACAAATGCACAGCAAATTACACTAATAATCGAGATATATAAACTAGTCCAGAGTGCTTCGAGATTGGCAGGGCTAGCGAGACTAAAAAACTTTTGATAATACGTAAGGGTGCTGTCGCCTGAAAAACTTTGAAGAAATGTTTGATAGAAAGGATAGACGACATAGGCAAACAACACTAAAAACAATGGTGAAATTAACATATAAACAAACCATTTTGATTGAGTTAGCCGTGTCCAAGCATTATTTTGATCAGAATATACAGGTGGTTTTGCCATATGGTTTGCCTCCTATTCTCCTAAAAAATAAAGTGATTCACGCGCTATATTTAATGTAATACTTTCACCGATGTTCTTGAGCTGAGCATTTTTATTAATAATCATAACTTTCAATGAAAACTCGCTAAAATCGACAATATAATTCACGCTGATTCCTGTAAATTCAACAAAAGTGATGGTTCCTGTTAATGTGTTTTCCCCAGGACCTTGATTGACGGACTCCGGGCGAATCGAAATAAAGACGTTGTCTCCAATCATATGCGTTAAAGTAGGGGAGCTGTGTTGCTTTCGCCCAGTTAACACAAGTCCGTTCTTTGTTTTTACTTGTACTTCATCATCATGCAGTGCAATAATTGTTGCCTCAATTAGATTGGTCTCTCCAATAAAATCTGCTACAAAGCGATTTAATGGTCGATTATAAATCTCTTGCGGTGTGCCGATTTGTTGCACATAGCCATTGTCCATCACCATAATGCGGTCTGACATGGACATCGCTTCCATTTGATCGTGGGTAACATAAATAGTTGTAACACCTAACTCTGATTGAATCCTTTTAATTTCAACCCGCGTTTCCTCGCGTAGTTTTGCATCTAAATTTGATAAAGGTTCATCTAGTAATAAAATATCCGGTTCAATAACAAGAGCTCTTGCCAATGCAACACGTTGTTGCTGACCACCAGACAATTCGTTGATTTTCCTGTTGCCGTATTGTGCAAGGTGAACGAGCCCTCGAATGCGATCGACTTTTTGTTTTATGTCCTGTTTAGAGAGCTTTCGTACTTGCAAACCAAAAGCGATATTTTCGTCTACAGTCATATGGGGAAACAGTGCGTAGTTTTGAAACACCATACCGATGTTGCGTTTGTTGGGCTGCAACAATGTCACATCACGATTATCGAAAAAAATTTTTCCTTCAGTAGGATAATAAAAACCTGCAATCATTCGTAATGTCGTTGTTTTCCCGCAGCCACTAGGCCCAAGGAAAGTGAAAAATTCGCCTGTTTTAATCGTAAGATTTAAATCTTTCACCCCGTGCACTTTCCCAAATTGTTTAGAAACGTTTTCGATTTTGACATTTTTCAACTAAAATGCTCCTTTCTCTTTATGAAAAGATGGATATGCCCGACAAGCTACGTAGCATACTTAGTTGCTTGCAATTGATATAACTCCGCAAAATAGCCTTTATTCATTAATAGTTCTTGCATCGAGCCTTCCTCCGTGATGTGACCATCTTGCAATACAATGATTCGATCAACCATTTTTAAAGCCGATAATTTATGCGTAATTAATAGTAACGTTTTAGTTGCTGAAAGGTCTGTTAATGTTTCAAGTATTTGATGCTCACTTCGAGCGTCAAGAGATGCAGAGGGCTCATCTAAAATCAGAAATGCTGCATTACGGTAGTAGGCTCTTGCAATGGCTACCTTCTGCCATTCGCCTCCAGAAAGTTCTGTGCCATTGTCAAAGTTTTTACTTAATACTTGATCGTAGCCATGTTCAAAACTAGCAACTAACTCACTAAGAGTGCTTTTTTCGGTCACGTCTGCTAGCCTTTTTGCATCGTGTGTATTTTCGATGTTACTAATGAAAATATTTTCTTTATACGTTAACTGGTAACGCGAAAAGTCTTGAAACACGATACCAATGATTTGGCGGTAAACATCAATATCGTATACTGCAATATCAATGCCGTTTAATTCGATGATGCCTTCGGTTGGCTCGTATAGTCTGGTAATTAGCTTCACAATGGTGGATTTTCCAGCACCATTTTCACCAACGAGGGCAATCTTTTCACCCATGTTGATTGTAAAACTTATATTATCGAGTATGCGTTTTGAGGAATTAGGATATTGAAAGGACACGTTTTTAAAACGAATCGTAAAATCATTTTTTTCTAGGGTCAATACTTTCTCACCTGATGTAATATCCGATGGTAAAGAGATAAATTTAAAATATTTTTCCATATAAAGTAGCGTGTCATATAGTAAGCTTGAATTTTCGATAAAACTCGCCAAACTTTGACGGGCAAGTAAAATAGACGAAGCGAAAATTAATATATCGCCTGACGTAAATTTGTTATTTAGTACACCAGTAACCACCCACCAAAAACTAAAGCCAATGACGATCATGCCAATGCCAACAAAGACGATTGAATAGCAGGCTTGTTTATATCTGATTTTTTTAATATCTGTATGAATTTTATGAAATGTCATCATGTATTTATTAATGAAAAAGGTAGCTGTGTTATACAATTTCACTTCTTTAATATGTTCTTTTGACAGCATAACGGAGCTATAATATTGCATCTTCCTTGCTTCAGGACTATTTATGACCAGTGTTTCAAATGCTTCTTTTTGTAATCGATAGGTAACGATAGCCTGCGGAACGATTGCAATAAAAATAATGCATGCAATCCATATATTAAAGTTCGTCAATAACAACAACATCGAAATACCTGTTAGCACACTACTGATCATGCCTGAAGTAAAAACAATAAGGTTTACTGGGCGCCATGCAGCCTCTTGCTCAAGTACTTGTATATCGTCATAAAATTCTGGATTCTCAAAGTAGTATAGTCCCTTGATTGCTGAGGATTTATCCATCAAGCTTTTGTTTAACTTGGCAATTAATTTATCGGTCATCAAGCCTTGAAAAGTCATTTCTAGTGGCCCTAATATGGCGTTCATAAATGATACAACTATCCAGCAAATTACAAAGAAAATAATGATAGAATACACGATTGTGTCGGTAGTAGAAATGGCATCAATTAACCCTTTCGAGAACCATATTGTTAGAGATGGCAATATTGCTTGAAAGGGAATAATAATGAACAAAATAATCGAATAAAACTTGGAAGCTTCCCAAAAAAGAGGAAAGTTTTTTAGGGTAAGTTTGAAATAAGCGTAGATTGTATTCATGATTCTTCACCTAAGATTATAGTATAGATATTCCGAATGAAATTTCACGGCCGCACAATAATTAATAGGCAAGGGACGACAAAAAACAATCCGAGTTATACGGGTTCTAACTCCAAATAAGTGGGAAGTATTTTATTTAAACAAAAGTCTTATTAGTTCAATATAAGACAATGTTAATAATGTGCGTTGTTTTTAAGAGAAAGTGGATCCTTGTACAGGACCCACTAGCTGTATTATTTCGTGAAGTATCAGTCGACAAATTTTATTTTTTTCCTCTACCTTTAATATTTGTATCCCAATGCTCCATCCACTCGGCTTCTTTTTCCGCCATAAGTTGCCAGTCAATATCAAATGTTTTTAAATCTAATTCTTGATACCATTCTGGCATTGTCGCCTGATCGATGTCGGAGCGTGTTGGAATTTGGTAATAATCATTCGCTAATTTTGTGACCATGTCTTTTTCAAATAAAAACTCTACGAACAATTTTGCGTTCTCCAAGTTTTTGGCATTATTAACGACCGCAACACCATCAACTAAAATCGGTGCACCACTCTTCGGATAAATGTAATCGAATGGATAATCCGTTGTATATTTCTTTAATAAAATATCTTGTAAATTCCATAAAGAAAGAGTGCCTTCTTGTCTTGTAAGCTTTAAATAAAGGGCATTTGGATCTTGTGTATATTCTTTCGTATTGGCATCTAATTTTAAAAGCCAATCATAACCTTTGTCAGGTGTATCAGCACCTTGGCGAACGATCATTGAAGAGTAAATAGTACGCATCGTTCCAGAGGCTAAGACGCCGCGAATTAAAATTTGATCTTTCCATTTTGGGTCTAATAAATCGTCCCAATCTTGTGGGCCGCTCTCTTTTGTTAGTAAGTCACTGTTAATCATAATAACTTCAGGTAATAGCATTTCACCGAACCAGCGACCTTCCGCATCTTTATAGTTTGTATCGATCGTGTCGATAAAACTCGGTTGCCAAGCATGTAGTAAATCTTCATTAGCACCTACCATTAATGCCGATTGTGTACCACCCCACCAAAAATCTGCCTGAGGATTCGCTTTTTCACCGCGAAGGCGCTCCAATATTTGCTGCGCTCCCATTGTTAAAAACTCCACTTGAATGTCCGGGTACTTCTCATTAAACTGATCGATTACGCCTTGCACCATTTCTTCATCACGTCCTGTGTAAATGACCAGTTTGCCCGATGGAGATGTGTTGTCTTCTGCCTTGTTAGCATCAGATGCAGTGTCGCCATTTGTGGCTTCTTTTGTCGAATCCTTATCGTCGCTGTTGCTACATGCAGCTACAACAATAAGCATCAACACAAGCAAAAATCCGAAAATACGTGTTTTTTTCATAATCATCTTCCCCTTCCTATAGTGTGTTACTTACATAGTGCAGTATAATACTTAAACAAAGCATTAATGTTAGAATAATTAAAAAAATCTAACGTAATATTATCATAAATGAAAAAAATAACGATTTTCAACCATCTAAATAAAAAACGACTTAAAAATGGCTAGAACCATTTTTAAGTCGTTTTTGCTTTACGATTGGCGAGCAGAGTAGGGAGCATCATGCCCAAAATAACAAAAATAATGCCAATGACTTGTAAAATCGTAAGTGATTCATGCAATACAATGACAGAAACAGTGACAGCAACAGGTAGCTCAATCGCGCTTAAAATAGAGGCAAGTGCGCCACCAACTTTAGGTACTGCAATCGAAAATAAATAAATCGGTAGAATAATACCGAAAAGTCCAAGTGCTAGTCCATACTTCCACAAGCCCTCTGCGAATAATTTCCCATTCCATGCAATTTCAGGACTTAGGAAAATACTGATCATAATAAGTGCTACAAAGGAAACAATTAAAACTCTTGATGTTGTTGTAACACCTTCAACGGGACGAGAGTTAAATTGAATAAAGCAGGCGAAGGTAAAGGCAGCAGCTAACCCGAATAACCAGCCTTGTACAGGAATACCACTTAAATCGACATTTAATACACCAGCAGCTAAAATCGTTCCTGCAAATAAAACCACTATAGAAATAACTTCAGGTCTACTCGGTAGACGCTTACGAATAAGGCAATCTAACAATAAACCAATCCAAGTAAATTGGAAGAGCATAACGACGGCAAGTGATGCAGGTAAATATTTTAATGATTCACCATAGACAATGCCGGTAGTGCCTGTAAAAATACCCGCGCTAACTAAAATAACTAGCCCGTTTTTTGAAAGTTTCGGTAGTTGCCTTTGGGTAATGATAAAAATCATCCCAACAAGCAGAAAGCCAATAATATATTGACTCGATACCGCCTCTGATGATGTAAAGCCATGCTGCATAGCTACTTTGACAATGGTCGATAAAATACCATAGCTACTTGAAGCAATGACAATCAAAAGAGGATATAATAAATTTGTTTTCATACTTAATTCATCCACATCCTAAACTTGTTTCACCATATGATGGAAGGGTTCGTCTATAATCGACCATGGTTCTGTAATAACAAAGCCCATGCGTTCATATAAGCGACGAGCATCTTCTTTTTGTGTTTCTACATTTAATGATAATTTTGTAAAGCCTCGTTCGATCGTTTGGTCTATGGCGAATTGGATTAATAGTGTACCTATTCCTTTACCACGAGCCTCTGGCGATACACAAACTGTATCAATATAATATTCATCTTCATGTGCCTCTTTATCAATCGTAATAGAAGGGGCATTTTTTTCTTTAAGCCATTTTACGAGATTGGCATCCATTTGGATGGCTTGTTCGCCGTTGTAGTATACAAGAATTCCTAATATTTGTTCACCTTCTACAGCAACAAAAGTATTTAAATAGGAATGTCTATTATCTTCACGCTTAAAAAGCTGTGTTAGTTCTTGTTCAACCATTGAAGCTGTTTGTTCACCTGTTAAACGGTTGGCAATCTCACCAATCGCATCAATAATTAGTGGCACAACGGCATGGGCATCTTGCGGTTGCGCTTGTCGAATTGTAATACTCATTGTCAAAATCCCTACCTTTCTATAGGCAAGTATAACAAAGATAGATGATGTCTCAAGATTTTGAAATATTCACTACTTTGTTATAGAGGTTATTGCCGTTGATTGTCGGTGCAAATGGACGCTGTGTGCGGTCACTTTTTAAAGCACAACCTGCGCTGTAATCCTTAGGATGACCATTTAATGATGAATCATAATTGTTCAGTGTAGTTTAGCGAATAAAGTCGGAAAATAGCGTTTTAGTAGTGAGATTCTATAAAGAATGTATGGATTTCATTATTTTTCCGAAAGTTTAAAACTTTATAGGAAATCAACTTTCGTGTTAATCTATAATGACTAGACTTTCGGGGGGACAATAATGACAAAGGAAGATAAGGATTTTATTTTAGTCTATGGAGATGCTTTTATTGACTATATTGCTGATGATGTAACGAATTCATCTTTTACTAAATATATGGGTGGCGCAACGGTCAATGTCGCAGCGGGTATTAGCAGAATCGGTGCTCCATCTGCACTGATTACAATTACTGGTGATGACGAAGGTTCGCAATTTGTTCGAGATGGTCTTGCACAAGAAGGTGTAAACCTTGATTTCGCGGTATTTAATCCTGCAAAACGTGTAAGTGGCGTTTACGTGCATTTAACAGAAGAATGTGAGCGAATTTTTAAAGATTATGTCGATGAAACACCCGATTTACAAGTTGAGGCAGCGCAATTAAATGAAGCTGCTTTTAAACATGCATCTGCATTGATTGTGTGCTCAGGTACAATGTTTCACCCAACTGCCCTAGCAACTACTAGTGCGGCTGTTGAAATGGCAAAAGAAAAAGGTGCTATTATCGCAATGGATGCCAATATTCGCCCATTACGTTGGAGCAGTGAAGAAATTTGTCGTGAAACGATTACTTCTTTCTTTGACAATGTAGATATTTTAAAAGTAACGGATGATGAATTATTTTTCTTAACAGAGACGACTACGTTAGAAGAAGGTATTGCGCAGTTAAATAGTTATTTAGTGCCCATCATTTTAGTAACAGTAGGTGAAGAGGGTACGTATGCCGCATTAAACGGCGAAGTTATACATGTTCCGACAGAAAAGGTTGTCCCAGTTGATACGACTGGTGCAGGCGATGCTTTTATGGCTGGCGTATTGCGCGATGTACATTACAATGGCTTACCAACAACGGAAGAAGAGCTAGTTCGTTGTGTTAGCTTTGGCAATCGTTTAGGCGCTATGGCAGCGACAAAGGCAGGAGCATTGACGGCGCTACCTTATTATGAAGATATCAAACATTTATTAGAGAAATAACTGCCGAAGCAAGTGAATGTCTATATAAATATTAACGAAAAGATGTGCTGATTATAGTACATCTTTTTTCTTTTTAGAAAGTAATTAAATTGACACAGCTAAAACTATCTCAATAGATTATTGTGTAACATTGCTCTCGGTCAAGTAGCTTAAAAATGATAATGTAAGTATTTTTCTTTAATATAGCCGATAGCTTTGTTCATTAGCGTAGTGGCTCGAGTTGAAAGGATGTTTTATTGCTTTTCGCATACTGCTACCAAAATACAAAAAAATTATTCAAGTACAAGACCAATGAGTGATCTTTTTGAAAAAAATCTTTTGTTAGAATTATATTTTAATAAAATATATTAAAAAACTGCTATTTTAATGGGTTCTGTCAATCCTTTTTACTAGACTAAAGCTATTTCAACATTTTATTATTTAATTATTCTAAAAGTTTTGAGGAGGGGTGGAGTAATAGTAGGTAGTACCTGAATTTCGGAAAATTGCTGATTCGCAGAAAAATTTAAAGAAAGGAAGGATCTATTTGAAATGAAGAAAAAAGAAGAAACAAAGAAGAAAAAGAAGAAAGCACTTATTATTGCTGTTTCTGCCGCCGTAGCTGCTGCCGCAACACCAGCAATAGTAAATCAAATTGATAGCAATGACTTAACAGACGCAAACTATGGTTCAGTTGACACCGCTCGAGCTGAATTACCACAAGTAAAATCAGAAGCGGGTAGAGCGAAATCCTCAACAGCCCCGCCAACCCCGGCAACAATTGAATCAACAACGGTAGCAAATGGAATGATGGATGGATTAACAGGTGAATCAGCATCGATAGTAGATGAAGCAACAACACCGGTAGTACCGGCAACGGGCCGAACAGCACTGGCGACAGGTAGAACAACAGGAGGATTAACATCAGCAATAGCTAGAGCAACCCCGGCAATGGGAGGAGTAGCACCGGTATCAGGTGGGGCTATACAAGTGGTAGAAGGATCAACAGGTGAATCAACAGGTGGATCGACATCGATGACAGAGGAATCAATACCAGTGACAAGTGGAACAATATCGGCAATAGGTGGAATAGCACCGGTATCAGGTAGGGCAACACAAGTGGTAGAAGGACCAACAAGTAGAACAACAGAAGAATCAGCATCAGCAAAGGAATCAGCAAAAGGTGGAGCAACAGCGCAGACACCAGAATCAACAACGGTGGCAGATGGATCAACAAGTGGAACAACACCAGCAATGGGTGAAACAGTACCAGTAGCAGGCGGGGCAACACAAGTGGTGGATGGATCAACAGGTGGATCGTCATCGATGGCAGAGGAATCAATACCAGTGACAAGTGGAAAAACACCGGCCATGGGGGGAATAGCACCGGTATCAGGTGGGGCAACACAAGTGGTGGAAGGACCAACAAGTAGAACAACAGAAGAATCAGCATCAGCAAAGGAATCAGCAAAGGGTGGTGCAACAGCGCCGACACCAGAATCAACAACGGTGGCAGATGGATCAACAGGTGAATCAACATCGATGGTAGAGGAATCAACAAGTGGAGTAACAGAAGAATTGACATCGGCGGCAGGTGGAACAACAGCACCAGTAACAGAATCAAAGACGGTGGCAGATGGATTGATAAGTGGTACGATAGAAGATTCAGCATCGACAACAAATAAATCACCAACAGAACCAGAATTGGGTGGAACAACAGCATTGACAACCGATGAAGCAACAACGGTGGCAGAAGAATCGACATTGGCGGGAGGTGGAACAGTCCCGGCAACTGAGGGATCAGCAACGGTGGCAGAAGAATCGACAATTGGAATAACAGAAGAAACAACAGCGATGACAACACCAACAGAACTAGAATCAAGTGAAACAACAGCACAGGCAGGAGATGAGTCAACATCGGCTGAAAATAGAACAGCACCAGTGGCAAGTGGAACAACAGGTGAATCGACATTGGACGCAGGTGAAACAACAGCAAATGGATCGATAGATGAGTCGGCATCGCCAGCAGGTGAATCAACATCAATGGTAGATGATATAACGCCGGTAACAGGTAAGTCAACAGTGGTGACTGAAGGTTTCACAAGTGGTTCAACATCGATAGTATCCGAAGAAGTAACATCGCCAGCAAGTGGAACAGCACCGGTAACTGAGGAATCAGCATCAGTAGTAGAAGAATCAGCAGATAAAACAACATCGATGACAGAAGAATCAATAGGTGTATCGGCTCCGACAGTATCTGAAGAAGTAGCTCCGACAACAGATGAATTAACACCGGTGGCAGAAGGTTCAACACAGGTAGCAAGTGGTTCAACTGATGGAGACACAGGTGGACAAGCACCAACAACAAGTGAGTCAACACAATTGGCGGATCAATCGACAGATGGAGCAACGGGTAAATCAGCATCGGAGGCAAGCGAAACAGTACCGTCAACCGGTGGAACAACGATGTCAACAGATGAATTAGCATCAGCACCAGAACCAGGTGGAACAACAGCACCGACAACAGAAGAATCAACACTGGTGGAAGGTGGAACAATCCCGGCAACTGAAGGATCAGCATCAATGGCAGAAGAATCAACAAGTGGAACATCGGACGAATCAACATCGACAGTTAGTGAAACAACAGATACATCAGCACCAGTGGCAAATGGATCAACAGATGGACTAGTATTGGCAACAAATAACTCCCCAATAGAACCAGAATTGGGTGGAACAACAGCATCAACGGGAGAAGAATCAGCCGGTGGAGAGACAGAAGAATCAACATCAGCAACAGAGGAATCAACATTGGCGGCAGGTGAAATAACAGCAGAAGGATCGATAGATGAGTCGGCATCGCCAGCAGGTGGAACAGCACCGACAATAGAAGAATCAACATCGGTGGTAGAAGAATCAGTAGAGGTAGTTAAAAAAGAGAAGAGCCAGCCTAAATTTGTTCGAAGACCTTACGGAAGGAATATAATAGGTTTTTTGGAATTTGGTACACACATTAGAATGAATTTAGATGGCAGAATAGTCCGTAACAGTAATTTATGGAAAAACAGAATAATTCGACTGGCTTTTCCGGAAAACCTAGCTACATTTTATACTAGAAATGCACCGTCTAAATTTGCTGTGAGACACATAGGACCATATAATGTCTATGATATAACAGATACTGATAAAAGTGAAACTGCTCATCATATGTTAGAATCACGCGGAACTGTCACAATTGATAGTGTTAGAAGAATTTTCCCTGCTACTTTAAACTACCACACGGTCACATATTATGATAAGAGTATTGATGGAGAGAAGAAAAAGTTATTCAAATCAATTGTTCCTAGAGGTTCAAAGGTTCAAAAATCGTTTACCCCAATCATTAATGATGACAGGGAATTTATTGAATGGGTGGATGACCAAGGGCAAACTTTTGATTTTGACAAACCAATTAATAGAAAAACAGAAGTTTTCGCAAAATGGAAAACGAATGAACCAGCATCTGTGGCAGACGAAACAATACCAATGATTGATAATGAAGTAACTTTACACGATCGAGAGTAGCCGCTCGTGTTACTAATCGAGGTACAACTTATTAATTCACTATCGGTGGAAGGTTAGATTACCTTAATCTTTACAGTTACCACACATTAAATACAAAATTCTATTGCAGTCCAACTGGTGTAGTTTCATAACGTAAATCAAAAATATATTTCGTTATGAGACATCTAACTATCATAAGGAGTAGGATAGAATGGAGTCCAAAAAAACGTACAAATTGTTCACGATTGTTTTTGCCTTGGCTTGTATTCTCTTGATTTTCTTTATTACAAAAAATGGTGCAGCACCAGTAGCTGTCTTAAGTCAACAAGAAAAAGAAGAATTATATCAACAATATTTAGAAATTTTAGAGGAAGTTAAAGCTACAGTTACATGGGGAGATGGTCTAGAGGGTATTGAAGTTGCGCCAATTGATAGTTTCGAAGAAGAAGATTGGGTTACTCCAGAAGTCTTTAAACAACGAGCAATTGACAGAGTACAAGCTAGCGTTGTTGACGAAGAAGATTGGTTTTCTCTAGAAGCATTGAAACTACGAGTAATAGATATGATGGAAAAAATAGGTTTTTCCTAGAAGTCTTGAAACAACGAGCGATTGAGGCGGAACCTGTGTATAATAAGCGATTGGACATTTATTAGAGAAATATCAGCTTGGAGTGTGGATATGATGGAAAAAAACTATGATGTGTTAGTGAAGGATCGATTATTTTTTGGTGGTGCACAAGATGCAGACGCTGCTTTTTCAAATGAGCAGGTAGATGTTGTGATTGATGTTCGAGTAAATGGATTAACTGAACAACAACAGCAAGCCGCACATTATGACTACCACCATATCCCTATCGCTGATGAAGAAACGGAAGTAGCGCCGTCTATCGACCTGGTCGCGAAAAAGATTGTCTCTGCTTATGAATCTGGACAAAAGGTTTATTTCCACTGTGGAAGTGGCGGTGGACGAGCAGGTGTAGCTGCAACGGCTGTGTTAATGGAACTTGGCTTAGCGAATTCCTTAGAGGAAGCGGAATCTGCTGTGAAAAAGGCGCGTTCCCAAGTAACGATACGCCCAAATATGGCGACTGCTTTAAAGCAGTTGTATGACAAGTGAATTTCAAAAGATTACTGGTACGAAACAAATGAATAAGTATAAACTTAGCCACCATGTTTAAATGGTGGTTTTTTTATCTGGAGACGCGACAATCTTAAATGAAATATATAGGGGAAATTTTCAATGGAATAAAAATGCTGCAAAATAGATAAAATTGTTCTATACATATTAGAACAAAATTGTTATAGTTGTATTAGAACAAAAGATGAGGTGGTTTATATGATGGAGGAATTAGCAAAAATCCCTTGGGCTGTTATAGCGCCACTAATCGGGGTACAAATTATACTAATGATTGTTGCACTCATTGACCTTCGTAAGATTCATGCAACGAATGGGCCAAAAATTTTATGGGTATTTATTATATTGTTTATTAATCTATTAGGACCAGTTGCATATTTTATCGCCGGGAGAAAACAATCATGACTACATTACTGCAAGTAACGGGTTTGACGAAGCGTTTTGGTGATAAAACGGTAGTGGATGCCATTGACTTTTCATTAGATGAACATACTTCCACAGCATTAATCGGCCCAAATGGGGCAGGGAAGACAACAACTTTATCGATGTTAACAGGCTTATTAAAGCCCTCTTTAGGTAGTATAAAAATGTCGTATGGAGATATTCGTGCAAATATTGGTTTTTTGCCGCAGTATCCGCAATTTCAACCTTGGTTAAGTGCGCTGGAGTTTACAGAAATGGCAGCAAAATTAAGTGGTGTACCTGCTAAAAAAGCAAAGCAAGAGGCACAAAAAACATTAGAATTTGTAGGACTAGGCAATGATTTGCATAAAAAAATCGCAACGTTTTCAGGTGGTATGAAGCAACGATTAGGTATTTCCCAGGCAATTGTGCATAAGCCTAAATTACTTCTGTTAGATGAGCCAGTATCTGCTTTAGACCCAGTTGGTCGAAGAGAAGTTCTTGATTTACTAAAAGGTTTACAGCAAGAGACGACGATTTTGTATTCAACGCATATTTTGAATGATGCTGAAGAAATGACAGACCAGTTATTATTTTTACGTCATGGCAAGCTTGTGGAGCAGGGAACATTACAAGAAGTGCGCCAACGCTTTGATGAACCAAGTTATGGTGTGGAATTTAGCACGCAGGAAGAGGCACAGCGTTTTGCCAGTCAATCGCCATTTACATGTACAGTGAATGGCTGCTATGTGAACGTAGCAATTGAAAACGAGCAACCTAGCATGCAGCAATTACTCGAACGCCTTACGGCTTATCCTTATGCAGTACGGAACGTAGCACGTCAAACGGCGTCGCTTGAGGAAATTTTCATGAAGGTGGCGAAACGAACATGAATGGATTAAATGTACTGCTTCAAAAGGAATTTCGTGAAGCGTGGCGTAGTAGGAAGTTTTTATGGATTCCGCTCGTTTTCGCACTTATAGGGATGAGTGAACCACTGACTAACTTTTATATGATGGATATTTTAGAGGCTGTTGGTAATATGCCTGAAGGTTTCGAAATGCTGATGCCAGAATTAGTTCCTGCTGATCTATTGTTAGCTACGATAAGTCAATTTCAATTAATTGGGTTACTTGTACTGATGGCTTCGTTTGTAGGCTCTATTAGCAAGGAACGTTCAAGCGGTCTGGCTACATTATTGTATGTACGTCCTATTTCATTTGGCGCGTTTTTTATAAGTAAGTTTTTAGTGATAAGTACAGTGGGCTTTGTAAGTATCGTAGCTGGATTTACGGCAAGTGTCTATTATACGGTCGTGTTGTACGGCAAATTCGAAATAGGAACTCTATTAGCCAGTGTCAGTACGTATTTCATCTGGTTATTATTTGTCATAGCCTTAACACTTATGATGAGTGCAATGTTTAACACGGTAGTGGCTACAACATGCGCATTTATAGTTATTTTTGTAGGTCAAATACTTGATGGACTTGTAGGTACATTTTGGACAATATCACCTTGGAAGTTACCATCGTATGGTGTGCAGCTTATTCGTGGCACAATGGAAATGCCCCATTATTGGTGGAGCCTAGCTATTACAATAGTTCTTATAGTTATTTGTATAAGTATTGGCGTCTTTTCAATGAATAAAAATGCGGCCATGACAAAAATATAGTGCCTGACACCTAAACGATTCCGAATATTTAAAATTGTGTCAGTGCCTGTCACCCAAAATCCACTTTGATTCTTATGGCTTCTATAAGCCTGAAGAAAGCGAAGTGGATTTTTATATGTAACAGCAGAGTGCCAGGCACCGATAGTAGTACCCAAACTTCTTGGAATATCCATTACTTAGGAATATAATGGAGCTATAACTCCGGAGTTGTCTCATAACTTGAAGTATAAAATCTTGCTATGGAGTGGGTGATATAGTTGACTACACAAAATTCCGATCGTTTTCTGACGGCCTTTAATCGCATTGATCATCGGTTAAGGGATATTATTGGTGCAAAGGATTTTATGCCTTTTTACCGTCTCGTCGACCAGGCCAAGAAAAAGGATGTACTAGTACGTAAATATGAGGATGATTTGCGTTCTTATGCAGATTTACGTAATGCAATTGTCCATCATCGGACATCTATGGAATATGTAATTGCAGAACCGCACGAAGACGTAGTTGAGCGCATTGAATATATGGATGAAACGCTTGCAAGGCCAACGCTTGTCGGGCAAATGTTTCGAAAAAGGGTGCTTGTCTTTCAAGAAAGTGATTCATTAAAACATGTATTAAAAGTAATTCGCCAACGGAAATTTACCCAGTTTCCTGTCTATCATAAAGACCAATTTAAAGGTCTAGTAACAACGGTTGGTATTACCAACTGGCTTGCATCAGTAATGGGTGGCAATCATGTGCCGAAACATGTGCCAACATTGCATGATATATTATTGCACGAAAAAAATAGAGTGAATTATAAATTTGTCAGTAGATACATAACGATTTATGAGGCAGAGGAAATATTTAAGCAAGGAGTGGAACGTGGACGACGCTTTGAGGCACTGTTAATCACAGAACATGGCAAGATACATCAAAAACTAATTGGTATAATTACACCACTAGATATTATGCAAATACAATAAGCAAGACGAGACAAGCTGTTTAAGGGCTTGACCGTCTCGCTTTATCTTTTAGGCTAATGTATAAGGAGCCATTCGTTTGAACTTGTGCAAAATAGACATCTTCATAAGATTGGACATTTTGTTTTTTTAGCTTTTTCATAACCCAGTCTTCAGTTAACTCAAGCTCAACAATATTTTCTTTAATGAGCTGTCCATCTGAAATAACTTCTGTTGGTAAATAAGTTGGTGGCGTAACATCGGCTTTTATATCTTGTTTCGTGGAAGGTTGCTCTGCCGGCTTCAATAAGACGCTCAAATTTCCTGTTGTTTCTAAGAGGGCATATTGGACATCTTGAACAGAAAATACCGATTGTTCACGTAACATCATTGTTAATTCATCCATATGCAGACGATTTTTCTTTAGTCCAGATTCTAAAATAAGGCCATTTTGAATAAGAATGGTTGGTTTATCGTCTACCAGTACACGCGCTTTTTTAGATTTAATCGTGACAACCGTCATAAGATACGTTAAAACACTCCACCAAATTAATGCAATAAGTCCTTCTAAAAAAGGCGTCTCAGATTGGGCTGCAATTTCAGAAGCAATCGACCCAAATGTAATACCGGTTGTATAGTGGAAAAAGGTAAGCTGACCTAGCTGTTTTTTCCCTAATAATCGTGTAACAATGAGTAGTGCAAAAAAGGAAAGGGTTGCCCTAACTACCATTTCCAATACATTAGCATGGAAAAATTCATCTACAGTCATACAATTTCAACTCCTTAGAACTGCTATCGAAAAATAGCTTGTGCAAAAACAGGAATTGTATGCGACAATCATCTATAAATAAAATTTAGAACAATTAAGGAAGTGTGGTAGTAGCATGAATAAACAAATGACAAATTTGAATAACCCAGTTTTTCCGATAATGATTGCTATTGCCATTGCCCATCTGATTAATGACACAATGCAGTCTGTCATACCTGCAATGTTTCCAATATTGAAAAGTGAGCTCGGTTTGACCTTTACGCAAATCGGGCTTATTTCATTTGTATTGAACATGTTTGCCTCGGCTCTGCAACCTGTTGTCGGTTTTATCAGCGATAAAAAGCCAATGCCATATGCATTGCCAATTGGTATGATTAGCTCGTTTATTGGTATTGCCATTTTAGCTTTTACAACACAATATTGGGTAATTCTAATAGCTGTATTATTTTTAGGATTTGGTTCAGCAATATTCCATCCGGAAGGTTCACGTGTATCCTTTATGGCAGCAGGTTCAAAAAGAGGTCTTGCCCAATCGATTTATCAAGTTGGTGGGAACTCAGGACAAGCGCTTGCGCCATTAATTAGTGCTTATATTTTGGACATTTTTGGACAGCGTGGAGCAGCATTTGTTTTAATTGCAACCACTTTTGGGATATTCATTTTAAGCAAAATTGCAGGGTGGTATAAAAAGCAATTAGAGCAAGAACGTCTAGCCAAGAAAAAGCGTACATTGGTGTCATCCTTACCTCCATTGACTAAGAAGCAAGTCGGAGTTGCTTTAACATTATTGTTTACTATTATTTTTGCACGCTCATTTTATACAACGAATATCACAAGTTTTTATGTGTTTTATTTAATGGATCATTACGATGTGAGTTTGCGACTCGGTCAAATATTAATTTTTACTTTTATGGCTTTTGGTGTTGTCGGTACATTTTTTGGAGGATCGTTGTCAGACCGTATTGGGCGAAAAAATGTCATTTTACTTTCCGTTGTTGTACCAATGCCATTCTGTTTAGCATTACCGTATGTCCCACTTTGGGCAGCAACAATATTTTTAGTGATTATCGGTACATTAATTATGATTAGCTTCTCGGTCACAGTCGTGTATGCACAAGAGCTTGTCCCGACTAAAATCGGCACCATGGCAGGGTTAACGACTGGTTTTGCATTTGGTATGGGTGCAATTGGAGCGATTGTCATAGGCGTATTAATGGATCATAAAGGAATCGATTTTACGATGTTAATCGTGTCATTATTACCGTTATTATTACTAGTGGCATTTTTCTTACCGAAAGATAAACCAGCATCTGCTTTGTAAACGTAAAAAACACGCCTCCACTTTAGAGGCGTGTCAGCTAGATGCATAATAATTTTACAGCGTACTAATGTCGTAATGGGGTTGTAAACTCTGTTGGTAACTTTTCTATATCATTGACCAAGCCTTCAGTAATATGAACCTCATGCATTTTATCATTGTAAGTGAATTTAAATACCCCGTTGTCAAAGTCAGTGCCAATTTCTTTGAAGAAAATACCTTCAATAGAAACGTGCTGTGGGCAAGTAAACGCTACTTTAAAATGATCCTGTTCTTTAATTAAATAGGCACGTACACCTTTTTCGTATGTATCATACGCGTCATCTTCGGTAGGGCGTTGGACAGCTACGATGTGAAAATCTACAAATGGTACTTCTTTTAATAAAACATTTAGGAATGAGCCCTTGGTAATTTCCTCCCAACGGCTTTGTGCACTCTGACCTACGATAATTTGTGAAATACCGTAATTTTTTGCTACTTCAGCAATTACTTTCTGGATAGGACGTTTTTCATTATCTAATAAAATAAATTTTTCTACATCAAGTTCTTCGGAGAGGTCTTTCCACTGTTCAATGTAACCAGATTTCTCTGCATCAAATGCATCGAGAGGTTGTGAATCGACCGAAAGAATATAGAGTGGGCAATCAAGCATCATGGCCATTTTATGACCCCGACGAATTAAGCGTTCCCCATTCAGCCCATAATAGACACAAACTAAAATACTTTCGTCCAATCTCCCTTTAACATGCTTCATTAAAAATATACACCTCTTTATCCTATTGATATTTTGTTATTTGTACTGCAGATGATGAAAAAAATATCCTAAAACAGCTAAAAATAATGCTGTTACAGTGCATTATGCTTATTTATATTGTATACTTAAAAGTGAATAAAAGTTAATGACGATATACGGAAAAGGCTTAAGAAATTCAGCTTAAATCCAAGTTTTATGCTTATTTTATTTATGCAAGATGTGCATTTAAATAAATAGCTTCCATATGCCACATTATTATGCAGTGAGTTAAATGGATAGTCAAGTATTGATGCATCGAAACATTTATCGGGTACTTTAAGCATGATAAATCTTCTGAATACAATTCCTTTTTATACAGGTAAAAGAATTCTGATATACGTTAAACTTTTTGCTTAATCTACCCGCTTACGATGGGTAGTGATAGAAGTGCTTTGCATTGTTCAGTAGGCAACAAAACAAAGCATCGGCGAATGGCTTAGAAAATAGCTTAGGATCTAAGAATATGCGGTCCTAAGTAATTAAATCCAGGCGTAAATTCGCTGCACGAATTTGATTGTAGGAGGTTTTCATTTGGGTACAGTTCTCATTGCGATACTTTTACCATTTGTATGTGCCGCTCTTATCCCATTACTTTATAGGCGACTAAGGCGAATTGCACATTTAGGCTGGTTTGTTTTATCCGTTCCAATCATATTGTTTATTTTACTTGCACGGTACATTCCTCAAATTGCCGGGGGTAAAACATTTATTCATACATATGAGTGGATTCCCTCTTTTTCTATAAACTTCACGACATACCTCGATGGACTCAGCATTATTTTTAGTTTGCTGATTACAGGCGTAGGTAGTTTAGTTATTTTATATTCAATTTTTTATTTATCAACGAAAGAATCTCTTCATCATTTTTACTGCTACTTATTACTATTCATGGGCGCTATGCTCGGCGTCGTCATTTCAGATAATTTAATGGTGCTGTATACATTTTGGGAATTAACAAGTGTGTCATCATTTTTGTTAATTGCATTTTGGCATCATCGTAAAGCTTCACGTGCTGGTGCACGAAAAGCAATGACCATTACAGTATTTGGTGGTCTTTCTATGCTTGCAGGTTTTCTAATGCTGTATGTAGCATCGGGAACATTTAGCATCCGGGATATTGTCGCTAATGTAGAGATAATTCGTGAGCATTCATTGTTCATTCCTGCGCTGTTATTAATTTTAATAGGTGCCTTTACAAAATCCGCACAATTTCCTTTTCATATTTGGTTGCCAGATGCGATGGAAGCCCCAACCCCAGTTAGTGCCTACCTTCACTCAGCTACTATGGTAAAAGCAGGTATTTATTTAGTTGCGCGTTTCTCTCCAGTATTTGGAGGAGAGGCAATCTGGTTCTGGTTAGTCAGTGGTATAGGTCTAATAACGTTGTTCTGGGGTTCGTTCAACGCAGTACGTCAAACAGATTTAAAAGCCTTACTGGCATTTTCAACAGTTAGCCAACTTGGCTTAATAATGAGTTTATTTGGGCTTGGTTCTGTAGCACATTATTTTGGCTATGCGGAGAGTTCAATTATTTATACACAGGCAAGCTTTGCCGCGTTGTTCCACTTAATTAATCACTCCACGTTTAAAGGCGCGTTATTTATGATGGTCGGCATTGTCGATCATGAAGTGGGAACACGTGATATTCGGCGTCTCGGGGGTTTAATGGCCTTAATGCCGGTAACGTTCACAATCGCAGTAATTGGTGGCTTTTCAATGGCAGGATTACCACCGTTTAATGGCTTTTTAAGTAAGGAAATGTTTTTTGCGGCTGTCTTAGCCATTCGCCATGTTGATGTCTTTTCTATTGATAGTTGGGGGATATTGTTCCCGATTGTGGCATGGGTTGCAAGTATATTTACGTTTGTTTACTGCATGATTTTAATTAGTCATACGTTTTTTGGTAAATTACAGCCCGCTAAGCTAGATAAAAAACCTCATGAAGCACCGATTGGCATGCTTATTTCGCCAATCATACTGTGCTTACTAGTGGTGAGCATATTCTTCTTTCCGAATGTCCTTGGACATTATATTTTACAGCCTGCAATGGCAAGTATTTATCCAACTTATCCTTCCGCTAGTGATTTAACACCGCATATTTATGCATGGCATGGTGTTAATACAGAATTGTTAATGACTATTGGTGTTATTATTATTGGCATTATTTTATTTAAAACGATGAAAAGCTGGAAGCCAATATACCGTGTCTTTTCACCAAAATATACGTTTAATACCTACTATAATTATCTTATTGACTTTAGTGAAAAAGGGTCGAGGAAGGTTACAAATCGTTATATGTCAGGTAATTTAACGCACTATTTTGTCTATATTTATGTATTTTTCGTTGCACTTATCGCGGGATATTTTATATGGTCAGATGCACTTGCATTTGATTTTGCAAAGGATTCACCAGTAGATTCCTATGAGCTAATGCTGGTCTTTGTTATGATGTTTGCTGCCATATGGATGATTTTTGCAAAGGGTCGTATTACAGCAATGTTATTGAACGGTGTTCTTGGCTACTCCATTGCGTTTTTCTTCGTTATTTTCAGAGCACCTGATTTGGCACTTACACAATTAGTTGTTGAATCCGTGACAACCGCATTATTCCTATTATGCTTCAAATATTTGCCGGATTTAATGCCTGAAATATCTCGTTTGAGAGTGAAATGGTCGAATGCTGTTATCGCTATTTTTGTAGGAGCAACTGTGACATTAGTTGGTCTAGCTGTCGTGCATTATGATCGATTTGAAACGGTCGCGGAGTACTTTAATGATGCCTATGATTTAGCAGGGGGTTCAAATATTGTAAATACCATTTTAGGAGATTTCCGTGCATTTGATACGATGTTAGAGGTTGTCGTTCTTTTAATTGCTGGCTTAGGCGTCTATACGCTAACAAAGCTCAAGCCACGAAAAGAGGAGGCAGACCATGAAAATTAATGATGTTATTTTACGCACGATTACGAAGGCTGTCGTATTTATTATATTAACGCTTGGCGTTTATTTATTCTTTGCAGGACACCATGCGCCAGGTGGTGGCTTTATCGGTGGCCTTGTGTTGGCCTCGGCAATCGTACTGCTGTATTTAGCTTATGATATAGAAACGGTGCACAAAGGGATGCCGTTTGATTTTAAGAAGGTAGCAGCCTTGGGCGTATTACTAGCTACGGGAACTGCTATCGGTTCACTGTTCTTTGATGTGCCGTTTTTAACGCAAACGTATACGTATATCAACGTGCCGATTTTTGGGAAAATGGGCTTTTCGACTGTAACTATTTTCGAAGCCGGGGTGGCGTTAACGGTTGTAGGTGTTGTTGTAACCATTATTTTAAGTATAAGTGAGGATGAATAGCCAATGGAATCTTTAATACTAATATTAGTTGGTGTGTTAGTTGCAGTTGCAACGTACCTAATCCTCTCAAAGCAATTATTACGTGTCATTCTAGGAACAGCTGTACTTTCACACGCAGCACATTTACTTATTTTAACGATGGGTGGCTTAAAAAAGGGGGATGTGCCACTTATTGGTGAATCGGCAGGTCCTTATACAGATGCACTGCCACAAGCATTAATTTTAACAGCTATCGTCATTAGCTTTGCAGTAACAGCCTTTGTGCTTGTTCTCGGCTATCGCGCTTATAAAACAAATGGTACCGGGGAATTTGATGAACTGAGAGGTACGTCTGATGAGTAATATGATCGTTTTACCATTAATCGTGCCGGTAATTACGGCCATTTTACTAGTGTTTTTAAGAGAAAATATTATGATACAACGCATTGTGAGTTTATGTACTTTAGCCTTTGTTGTCATCATCAGTATTGTGCTTTTGCTAGAGGTGCAAGACCAAGGTGTTATGCGTATTGACTTTAGTGGTTGGCTTCCGCCATTTGGCATATTATTTGTTGCTGATTCTTTTGCCGTGTTACTTGTTTTAGTGGCGAATATTGTCGCAACAATTTGTGTGATTTACGCCTTTTTTACGATTGGCGAGCAATATGAAAGGATGTATTTTTATCCATTTGTGCTGTTAATGGTAGCGGGGGTAAATGGTTCGTTTTTAACAGGCGATATATTTAATCTGTTTGTTTGCTTTGAAGTGATGTTGCTTGCCTCCTATGCCCTTATTAGCTTAGGTGGTGGCAAGGTGCAGCTACGTGAAGCACTAAAATATGTACTAATAAATATTGTTGCATCATGGATTTTTTTAGTGGCACTAGCCTTTTTATACGGCACGATAGGTACATTAAATATGGCGCATATTTCCCTGCGTGTGACAGAAGCAGGCGTAGATCCATTAATAACAACGGTAGGGCTTGTGTTCCTAATTGTTTTTAGCTTAAAGGCAGGTTTATTACTATTCTTCTGGTTGCCAGGTTCTTATAGTGTACCGCCAACGGCCATTGCTGCATTGTTTGCCGCACTGTTAACGAAAGTGGGCATCTATGCACTAGTACGTACATTTACATTATTATTTACAACGAATACAGAAGTAACACATACGATGCTCGGAATCATGGCAGGGTTAACGATTATTGCTGGCTGTATGGGTGCACTTGCTGGAAGAGATGTTAGAACTATCGCTGCGTACAATGTCTTAATCGGTGTTGGCTTTATCGTCGCGGGACTCGCAATCGGAACGGAGTCTGCTTTACAAGGTGTAACGTATTATTTAATGCATGATATGGTCTTAAAAGCCATGCTATTTTTAGCGGTAGGCATGATGATTTATGTCACTGGTGAAACAACTATAGATAAAATGAGTGGGCTTATTCGTAACTATCCATTTTTCGGGTGGCTATTCTTTGTTATGATGTGTTCTCTTGCAGGCATTCCACCTTTAAGTGGATTTTTAGGTAAGGTGTTAATAGGACAAGGGGCGATAGAAGGAGGGAATTTTGTTCTCTTAGGACTAGGCTTTCTCTCTAGCTTAATTGTTCTTTATTCGCTACTTCGTATTTTTCTTTCCTCCTTTTTCGGTGAAACGATTATTAGTATTGAGGATGAAAAACCACTACCGAAGCGTATCGTACTACCATTGACGTTATTAGCTGTTTGTACAATAGCTTTAGGTATTGGTGCAGAGTGGATGGCACCGTATGTAAAGGATGCAGCAGAGACGCTTCACACACCTTCTATTTATATTGACGCAGTATTGAACGGCGAAAAATGGCAAGGTGAGGTGAATCAGTAATGGCAATGCAGTTTATACTAAATTTATTTATTGCGACTTTATGGTTATTATTACAGGATGAAATTACACCACAGTTTACAACCTTTTTAATGGGGTTTGTTGTTGGGATTGGCATTTTATATGCCATGCACCGCTTTTATGGTACACAGTTTTATTTACGCCGTGTATTCTCTATTATTAAACTACTTTGGCTTTTTAATTGGGAGCTATTACTTTCAAGCTACAATGTACTAAAACAAATAACAACACCTAAATTGAATATTACGCCAGGTATCTTTACGTATAAGACAAAGCTGAATGGAGACTGGGAAATTACAGCGCTTGCACTCTTGCTAACACTGACACCGGGTTCCGTTGTGATGGAAGTTTCAGAGGAAGGGGATATGTTTTATATTCATGCGATGGATATTGAGCAATCAAAAGACGCAGTAATTCGCTCCATAGGGAAATTTGAAGAAGCAATTATGGAGGTGACACGCTAATGGTTGAGAAAATTTTATTACTAGCACTTGCGTTATTTAGTGTGTCGATTGCACTGTCACTATATCGAGTTATAAAAGGCCCATCCATGCCTGATCGTGCGATAGCACTCGATACAATCGGTATAAATCTACTTTCGGCGATTGCTATTGTATCCATCGTATTAAAAACGAAGGCATATCTTGAAGCAATTTTAATTTTAGGTATATTAGCTTTTATCGGTACAATTGCCTTTACAAAATATATTGAAAGAGGTGTGATTGTTGAACGTAAATCAAATGATTGAGTGGACGGCAGTCATCCTTATACTTGTCGGTTCGATTGTCAGCGTCATTAGTGCATTAGGTATGATTCGTTTGCCTGATGTTTATACCCGTTCACATGCGGCAACGAAAAGCTCTACATTATCTGTACTAACCTGTCTATTAGGTGCATTTATTTATTTTTGGATCCATGACGGTTATGTCAGTGTTCGATTAATTTTGGGAATTCTCTTTGTATTTGTAACAGCACCGGTAGCAGGACATTTAATATGTCGTGCTGCCTATCGATCACGTGTACCGTTAGCTGAAGGATCAGGAGACGATGAATTAAAAGCAAAGTTATTTGCAGACGATGAATAGCATATAAATTTTTTCATTGATGCGATCATAGGATTTCGTAAATTTAGTGCAATGAAATATGAGGAAAAACAGGGTATTCTTTTGCGAAAAGTACCATCTTAGCAAACAACAATAATAAATGAAAAAGTGTAAGATTGACTGGCAATCAATCCTACACTTTTTTTATTTTGTCCGAAAGCATATATGTTGATTTTGAGCGACGACCTTTGTTTTACAGGCATAAATAAAGCGAAGAATGAAAATAGTAAAGTAACACGTCGAGAGATGCAGTAATAAGAAAATATAAAAACATTGATTTTTTAGAAAATTCTGTGTAAAATATTTTGTTAAAAAATTTCATGTATAGCTTGAAAATTATATTGAAAGAGTATATCTTAATTAGCAGATAGATTTTTTATTCTTATGTATGAATAAATATCCAATCGACACTTTCGAGACATACGTGTCTCATAGACAATAAAAAATGACAACAAGGAGATGTTAGAATATGAAGAACAAATTTTTCATGCTGATGCTCGTTCTAGTTATCGGTGTACTTGCGGCATGTGGCGCTAAAGATGATAATGCAACAAATTCAAATACTGGCTCCGATACAGCCGGAAAACAAGTAGTAAAAGTGGGGACTTCAGCAGACTATGCACCATTTGAATATGTTGACGCTGCTAAAGGTGAAGAAATTATCGGATTTGATATTGATTTAATTAAACTTGTTGGTGAAAAGTTAGGTGTAGAAATGCAAGTTCAAGATATGGACTTTAACAGCCTTGTGCCTTCTTTACAAGCAGGGAAAATCGACGTTGTAATTTCTGGTATGACACCAAATGAAGAGCGAGAAAAAGTCGTAGATTTCTCTGATAAATATAACCAAACGGAACAAGTAATTGTCGTTAAAAAAGATAGTGGCATTAAAAAAGAAGCGGACTTAGCAGGTAAAAAAGTCGGCGTACAAACTGCATCTATTCAAGAAAATTTAGGTAAAGCTATTGCTGAAAAAGTAGATGTATCGATTGAAGGACGTACACGAATTCCTGAAATTATCCAAGATATGATGTCTAAACGTTTAGACGGAGCAATCATGGAAGGTGGCGTAGCGAAAGGTTATCTAAAAACAAACGATAAATTAGCTGCGTTCCCAGTAGAAGAACAGCCAGAAGACTATAAAGCGATCGCTGTACAAAAAGATAGCGATTTAAAAGATAAAATTAATAAAGCGTTAAAAGAATTAGCTGATGAAGGTAAAATTCAACAACTAGAAGAAAAATGGTTAGAAAAAGCTGAATAATTTAATTGAAATGCGATAGCTCTATTTAGAGCTATCGCTTGTCCATTTCACTAAAAGGAAACGAGAAAGGAGGGGACGCTGTGAATTTAGATTTTACAGCAATCATTCCCTCTATTCCTTATATATTAAAAGGAATAGGTGTTACACTTCAAATTGCAATCGGTGCATCGATCATCGGTTTTGTCGTGGGTATATTATTAGCATTATGTAAAATTGGAAATGTAAAAGTGTTGCGTTGGTTTGCGGATTTCTACACGTCTATTTTCCGCGGTACACCACTTGTACTCCAATTATTAATTATTTATTACGCAGTTCCACAATTATTAGATATTCAAATTGAGCCTATCCCAACAGCAATTATTGCATTCGGGTTAAACTCAGGTGCCTATATTTCTGAAATTATCCGCGCTGGTATTAATGCTGTTGATAAAGGACAGATGGAAGCTGCTCAAGCATTAGGTATACCGTATTCAAAAATGATGAAGGATATTATTATTCCACAAGCAGTAAAAAATATTTTACCTTCTTTAGTCAATGAATTTATTACACTAAATAAGGAAACAGCCGTTGTAACAGTAATTAGTGCACTTGATATTATGCGCCGTGCCTATATTGTCGGTGGTTCAACATATCGCTATCTTGAACCATTACTATTTGCTGGGGTAATCTACTATATTATGACGCTTGTCTTGACGTTCCTTGGTAAACGAATCGAGAAAGGAATGAGAAAAAGTGATTAAAATTGAAGATTTACACAAATCGTACGGTCAGAATGAAGTACTAAAGGGTATTTCAACAGAAGTAAAAGAAAAAGAAGTAATTGCGATTATCGGCCCATCCGGTTCTGGTAAGTCTACCTTCTTACGTTGCTTAAATTTATTAGAAGAGCCGACGAGCGGCAAGATTACGATTGCTGGAGATGTCCTTACGGATAAAGGGACAAATATTATGAAAATCCGTGAAGAAGTGGGTATGGTATTTCAGCATTTTCACCTTTTCCCACATAAAACAGTGTTAGAAAATTTAACTTATGCACCCATCAATGTAAAGGGCGTGGATAAGGCAACCGCTATTAAAAATGGTGAGGATTTATTATCAAAAGTTGGCCTGTTCGAGAAACGAAACGAGTATCCAAACCGTCTTTCAGGCGGGCAAAAGCAGCGTGTGGCAATCGCTAGAGCGCTTGCGATGGATCCAAAAGTAATTTTATTTGATGAGCCTACTTCTGCACTTGACCCTGAAATGGTGAAAGAAGTTTTAGCAGTTATGAAAAACTTAGCTGACTCAGGAATGACAATGTTAATTGTCACACATGAAATGGGCTTTGCGCGTGAAGTGGCAGACCGCATTCTATTCTTGGATGGCGGTAAGCTGATAGAAGATGCAACACCAGAAGCATTTTTCTCTGCACCTTCTACACAACGTGCAAAGGACTTTTTAGAGAAAGTTTTATAAAAAATAAAACGCATTAAAACCCTTTTACAGAAGGAATTTTAATGCGTTTTTTATTTTCCTATGGGCTTATGGTATATATTACAACACAGTAGTAGGTAGAAAGGTTAAGAAATCTTAACTTAAAAATGAGGGGATTTATAATATAATAAAAACAGTAAGGGAGTCCTAATAAAACGCAATAATCGACACCGTTTTTAGGTAGTAAGGTATAGTCCGTTTATACATACGGCTAATATATTCAGAATATTGAGAATTATAAAGGCGGATAAACTTAATTAAGAGCTAGTAAAGGAAAGTGAACTTTTGATGAATGTAGAGCTGAAAGCTATCACAAATGAAGATGAGGCATTTCTTTATAAAGTCTATCGTTCAACGAGAAATCATGAAGTAGCTTTATGGGGATGGACAGTTGATCAAAAGCAGCTTTTTTTAGCAATGCAATGGCGTTCACAGCAAGCTTCATATAATCGGCAATTTTCTAAGGCAAGCCATTCCTTGATTGTCGTAGATAAACAGTTTGTAGGGAGATTATTAATTGAAGAAATGGCAGATTATCATCATCTTATCGATATTTCTATTTTGCCAGCTTTCCAAGGTAAAGGCATAGGATCATGTATTATTGCCGAGCTTCTACAAACAGCAAGAGAAGGAAATAAAGCAGTAGTTTTGCAAGCTTTTCATACAAATCCTGCAAGAGGTCTTTACGAAAGATTAGGATTTCAAGTCGTATCAGGTGATGAACTGTATTTAAAAATGCGATGGCAATATCAGAAGAGCTCGTCATGTTGATCTCACTTTTATGTCTAAATAAACTGCTATCTTCCATCCATTATTAAAAAGTAAGGAGAATGAGCATTGCCGGTTTCAAATCATGTTTTACTAACATACGAAGTAGAGTTAAGGCAAACTATTCAATGCTTTTTTTATTTAGAGGGACAAATAGAAAGTATTATAGGTCGCTTAGAAGAAAATCGCAAAAGTTATATTCAAAAAAGAAGCAAACGCATATTTTTAACCAGTAAAAAGAAGGAAAAAACACTCCAAATACTAGGGGCATTACAAGCTGAATTACAAAAGTCTTTAATAGGCATTGCACATATCAGACAGTTGCTTATCAACGAAGTAAACACGTTACTAACGACTAGTAGAGAAATAAGGCAAGCGTATAAAGAAATGCTCCCATTACTTCCATTTACAGTAGCAAGCTCTCCCTTTAAGACAAGCCTTTCGTCAACTGTTCAATTTAGTGTGTTTTTAATCCCCTTAATCGAAGAAGAGATTGTATCAAAATTACCACTACTAACAGCAACTATTGAATCGACGCAAGCTAAAGAGATAATTGCATCTCTTGGCAAACTTGATGTGAATATAAAAGAGCAAATAAATGAAGCTAAGCAAGGTGTAGGAAAACTAAACAGCATGCTAGCAGAGATAGAAAACGAGTTGGTTAGGCAAATTGGGAATGTGAGTGCAAGTTTATATCAAAAAGATATATTGCCAGCATCCACGTACAGTTTGCAGCACTTTGTGGATGAAGTTAAAAACAAGACGCAACATATCAAGCTATGGGTGAATCATTATCAAATGTTACAAACAATGCTTGGAAAAGGGATGGCGTTTCATGATGGGGTACACCTGAGCGCAAAGTTATTAAGTGAAAGTTTAGAAGAACCGTCGCAAATATATCAAAATCAGAGAATTTTACAGGGAGCGTATCTTCTTGAAACGGGTGTAGCCTATTCGACAATAGCACAAGATATAAAGCTTACAGAGCGACAAGCAAAGAAATTATTAGCAATCTATCTATTGCTGAATAACATCGAAATAACATCTATATCTGAAAAAGTGGAGATGGAATTTAAAGATATAGATTTCTTTTATAAAGAAAATAAAGATTTACTTTCTATCGTCATTGCCTAATTAGAAAGGAGTATATGCCATGCCAATTACAGATAACCAATTAGCCGCGTATGTCAAAGAGCTTCAACCGAGTATTAGAAATATTATTGAATTAGAAGATAGTCTTGGCAAAACAGGTGGAGATATCGATAGTATTTTATCCAAATTAAACGATGAAGGATTTGATCTAGGTGCATGGCTTGGTGATAATCTTTTTCGCACGGATAATCCAAAAAGAAAAGAAATCGCTATCGCCTTGTTAAACGACCTAAACAATGAGCTAAGTAATGCAAAGATAGATTTAAATATTTTAAAGCATGATATCCAAGATGAATTAAATACTTTATTAAAAGAATATGACGAATGGAAAGCTTACTTTGATAATCGATTACCTTTTATTGCGTTTTCCGTAGCTATACCTAAATTCCAGGCTTCTAATCCCTTTCATCGCTTAATGTTAGGGTTTGTAATAACGATCGTGTTGAAAGATATATTGTTACCGATATTTGAAGCGATAGGTTTGGGTGTTGTAGGTCTAATCGTTGTGATGGTGTTAATAGATGGGTTAATTCAAGGCGAAAAAAGAATGGAGCTATTTGAAAATATCCAAAAAGAATCAAAAACAGCAATCGAAAATGTTAATAAGCTAAGGCTTGATATTAAAGAGGTACAGAATCAAGTAAATGCATTTTTTGATGATGTGGCAAAGAGCTTTCAAGAGACTGGCTTGTTAACAAAGCCATTTACAAACCATCAGGAGCTCGTATCATTCGTTAAACAACAAGCTGGTACTGTAAGACGGTGGTCAGATCAATATGATTCGATGAAACGCATGATTAGTAAAGGATTAGAAATTGAATTTTCAGCAGAAGTAGTTGCAGCCATTTTAGTAACTAAACAAGATGATGAAAATGAATTGAACAATTGTATCAAAATGTTAATGGGTGCTTATCTTATTGAAACGGGCGAGTCTGATAGTGTCTTGTGTCAAAAGCTTGATATGTCCTTAGAAAAAATTAAAAAAGTGAAAGCAACCTATATGTTATTTAAAAGGCATACACCAGAAGAGATTGCAAAAGTATTAGAGATGGATGTAAACGAGGTCAGCACAATTCAAGAGACGAATAGCAATATTTTAGCAATCGTTAGTTAAAAAATAATTTTAGAATGGATGGGTATATATGGCGATTACAGAAGCGACATTAGGAACTTATGTAGAAGAATTGCAACCTTGTCTAAAAAATCTTTATGAGGTAGAAGACAAGTTGACTGCATGTAAAGAGGGCATTGATAGCATTATTTCTAAGTTGTTAGACGAAGATTTAGAGATTAGTGCTTGGATTGGGGATCATATATTTCGTACAGATAATCCGGAGCGCAAGGCAGAGGCAATTAAGCTATTAAAAGAGCTAAAAGGTGAGTTAAGTGGAACAACAATCGATTTAAATATTTTAAAGCATGATATTCAAGATGAGGTAAATAGTTTGCTAATGGAGTTTTTGGAGTGGCGAAAGTGCTTTAAAAATATGTTGCCGCTAATTTCCTTATCCATTGTTGTGCCTACATATAAAAAAATCTCTTTAGATAAAGGGGTCGCACTTTTCTTATTTGTTGCAAATCAATGTATTGGAAAAATAAAAGTGCTGGATAGCTTAGTGGCGAAACTTGGTGTGCTTGGTGGAATAGCTGCTGTCCTTTATTTGATTACAGGAATTATTCAAGGGGAAATGCGGAAGGAATATTTTGAAAATATCCAAGCTGAAACGAATAAGGCAAAAGCGGATTTAACAGAGACAAAACAAGAAATACAACGTGGGCAAAATCAAGTGAACACTTTCTTTAAAGAAGTTGCCAAGACTTTTAAGGAGACAGGACTTTTACAAGATATAAATGTTAATAATCGAGAGCTGGTTTTCTTAGTGAAGGAGCAAAGCAACACTTTACGTAGATGGTCGGATCAATTTAATGCCATGAAACGTATGCAGGAAAAAGGAATGAATTTATCTATCGCAGCTAGTATTGCGGCTGAAGCATTATGTAAAAATGTTGCAGATCAAAGTGAGTTAGAAAAAGTCACTACTACTTTAATGGGCATGTATTTAATTGAGGAAAATACAGATTTAACTGGCATTTCAAGCACTTTAAACATTCCTAAAGAGCAGGCAAAAAAGATTAAGGCAATGTATATGTTATTTACAAAACATACACCAGCCGAGATTGCGAAGGTTTTAGATATGGAAGTGCAAGAAGTGGAGTCCATACAAGAAGAAAATCAGGCTGTATTAGCAAGTGTTGCTTAATGTGATTGTAAATTTATTAGAAAAAATACAGTAAGGGTGGTTGTGCACCATGTCAGATCAATATGTAGGCGAAATTCGCATGTTTAGCGGTCAATATGCACCAGTAGGATGGGAATTATGCAATGGTCAATTGTTGCCTATTACAGGGAATGAGGCACTTTATTCATTAATAGGTATTTTATACGGTGGAGATGGTCAAACAAATTTTGCTGTACCTGATTTACGAGGAAGATTACCGATTCATAACAGTTCTCAATATCCGATAGCAAGTAAAGGCGGAGTGGAGACAGTGACATTAACGGAGGAACATTTACCTGCACATACACATGGCGTTTATGCCAATAATGTAAAAGCTGAAGCGACAAAAAATTCACCAGCTAATAATACATGGGGTGTATCGAATCTCACAAACTATCAAACGGATGCTTCCAGTAAGATTGTACAAATGAGCAACGAGTTAGTTTCTTATGCAGGTGGGACTTACGCACATAGTAACATCATGCCTTCATTTGTCCTTAATTTTATCATTGCAACACAAGGTCTTTATCCTGATTTTATTTACAAGGAGGAGTGAGTTCAATGGCAGAGCCATTTTTAGGGGAAATACGTCTTTTTAGTTTTGATCAAATACCGAGTGGGTGGCTTCCTTGTAATGGTCAATTGCTTTCAATAGCTACAAATACAGCACTTTATTCATTGTTAGGCGCTACCTATGGAGGGGATGGCAAGACAACTTTCGCTATTCCTAATTTACAAGGAAAAGTACCATTACATGCAGGGAATCAGATTGCCTATGGAACAGTAGGTGGAGAAGCAGAACATACATTGACAGTGAATGAAATGCCTTCTCATACACATCAAATAACAGCAGATGCATCGACAACAGATAAGCCCTCACCAAAAGACAATACATGGGGTGCCGTTAAAGATAGATATATATATGCTGAAAATGACAATGTGGCAATGAATGCAGCTGCTTTGTCAACTACAGGACAGAGTACACCACATCCTAATATGCAACCCTATTTAAGTGTCTCTTTTTGTATCGCAACATTGGGGATATTCCCAAGTAGAGGATAAGGAGGAATATAGGTATGGATCCATACTTAGGTGAAATTAGAATTTTCGCAGGAAACTATGCTCCGAGGGATTGGGCATTTTGTGATGGACGTGAATTGTCTGTTGCGCAAAATAGTGCTTTATTTTCAATAATTGGAGCAACTTATGGCGGAGATGGTACGACAACATTTAAGTTACCTGATTTAAGGGGACGTGCCCCTATGCACTTAGGGAATGGCCCTAATTTAACGCCAAGGACAATCGCGCAAACAATTGGAACAAGTACAGTCACGCTAAACGAAACGCAAATGCCTATTCATACGCATAGAGCACAAGGCTCCTCTGTAGTAGCAGGCGGCATTGACAACCCAACGAATGCTATTTGGGGGAGCGAGTCAGCTCTTTCGGCAAAACCGTATGTGAATGTGAAAGACCCAGTGGCAATGAAAGCAGACATAGTAAAGCCACAAGGGGGAAATCAACCTCACAATAATATGCAGCCTTTTGTTGCAATGAATTTTATTATTTGTTTAGAAGGAGTTTATCCTCCGAAGCAATAGAAAGAGGGAGTGACAATGAATTTAACTTCTTTTAGGAAAACAGCACTATACAAAATAATTGTAATAGCCACTATTGCTACAATGGTTTTCTCAACTTTAGGAATACAGCCTGCAGGTGCTAGTGCTAGAGCTGTTGGTACTGCTCCAGAAACGTTACATCCTGTGGCGCAGTTGAATGCTTACAATAATGGTAGCTTAATTGAAGATAATGATGAAGCGTTTGATGTTTCACATACTGATGATATAACGCGCGTAGCTGCTATGAAATTTGATGATATTGATACGTCTAAGAGCATTATTTCAGCAAACCTTATATTATATGTGTTAAATGATAACAATAATATAGCTGGATTGGGCACTGCCGAACTAGTAACAAAGATTGGGACGAGTACTTGGAATAATGGAAGCTTTCCAAATGAATTATCTGGTTTACCCTCCAATAAAGTATCAATTTCTAAAAGTGATACAGGTGAACCAGAGAAGGTATCGATTGATGTAAAACAGCTATTAGAAAGTCCTTCAGCAGTTGAAGGTCAACAGATAACATTTTTACTAAGCAGTGATTCTCAAAATATGGTCATTGTTAAATTTGGAAATACAATTAGTTCTACAATGGACCCATATCTAGAAATTACTTACGGTGAAGCCCAACAAAATAGTGCACCGACTGATATTACATTAAGCCCTAACAAAGTGTCTGAGAATCAACTAGAGGGCACTTTAGTGGGAACATTAGGTGCCACTGACCCCGATGCAGGAGACACATTTTCGTATAGTTTAGTAAGCGGAGCGGGGGATAACGATAATAATAGCTTTACCATAGTAGGAAATGAATTACGAACGAATAGTTCATTTGATTACGAAACAAAGAACAGCTACAGTGTTCGAGTTAAGGTTAAAGATCGAGCGGGCTCAACATTTGAAAAAACGTTAACGATTGCCGTTACGGATGTAAATGAATCTCCAACTAATATTACATTAAATTCAAACGCAGTGACCGAAAATCAACCATTGGGAACTATAGTGGGAACGTTAAGCACCACAGACCCCGATACACAAGAAACCTTTACGTATAGTTTAGTACAGGGAGCGTTGGATAATAATAGCTTTACCATAGTAGGAAATGAATTAAGAACGAATAGTTCATTTGATTATGAAGCCAAAAACAGCTACAGTGTTCGGATTAATGTAACAGATAAAGGTGGATTTACTTTCGAAAAAGTATTTACTATTCTCATTACTAATGTCAATGAAAGCCCAACGGATATTTTATTAAGCTCGAATGAAGTGTTTGAGAATCAACCACCGGGCACCTTAGTTGGGACATTAAGTGCCATTGACCCTGATGCAAATTCTACTTTTACTTATAGTTTAGTAATTGGAGCGGGAGATACAGATAATAATAGCTTTAGCATAGCTGGGAATAGTTTAAAAACAAATAGTCCGTTTGATTATGAAACAAAGAATAGCTACAGTGTACGGGTTAGAGTTACCGATCAAGGTGGCTTATCTTATGAAAAATCATTTACTATTTCGGTGACAGATATTATGGAAGCGCCGATCCCAACTGTCGTATCAACAGTACCGGCTAACAATGCGATAAATGCTTCAACGAAACCAACGCTAACGTTAAATTTCAGTAAAAATGTCAGTGGCGTTGCAGGAAAATATCTTCGTATCTATAATCAAGAAAATACTTTAATAGAATCAATAGATGCTTCTTCAACAAATGTAACAATGAATGGCACAACCGCGACAATTCAGTTGACAAAATATTTAACAAAAGCAATGACCTATTATGTATTAATGGATAATGGAGCATTTGTCGATACAGACAATCAAGAAGTGGCGGCTATTGCAGTGAATGAATGGCGTTTTACAACATTCCTGCCAAGCAATAATGCTGACTTAAGTAATTTAAGCATTTTAACACAGCAACTAGATCCGATTTTTTCAAGTGGGCAATACCATTATCAAGTTAATGTAGCCCACGATGTGCCGACAGTGGATATCGTTCCAACAACGGCAGATGGTAATGCAACAATTACGATAAATGGGCAAACAGGCACAAATGCAGTAGGGAAGACAGTATCTCTCAACGCCGGTCATAACGCGATATCGATTATGGTGACGGCTGAAAATGGATTAACAACTAAAATCTATACTATCGATGTCATACGTGCCTTGCCTACACTTGAACAAGTGACAAATGTAAGCTTAAGCCCAGTTGGTATAGCAACCTGGTCGGATGTAGAGAACGAATTTTTTTATGATGTACAGCTCTATAAAGATAGCCTGCCAATTGGGAGTGCCATTAGCCTAATGACTAATAAAACATCTTATAATTTCTTAGCAGTCATGCGAGCTGCTGGAACTGGGGTGTATACAGTAAAAATAACAGCTAAAGGCGATGGGCTAGACTATTTAGACGGTGAGGCGTCAGCATCTTCCAATAGCCAAGCGATCATAAAATTAGCTACTGTATCGGATGGGTTAAGCTGGGATGGTAGTGTTGCCAAGTGGCAAGGCATTCCCAATGCAGTTAGCTACGATGTACTTCTGTATAAGGATAGTACGGTTGTCGGAACGGTGAAAAATAGTTCAGCAGAAAATATTCAAAATGGTGTAGATTTTGCTACAGAGCTCTTATCAAATGGAGTAGGGAGCTATACTTTTACAGTTCAAGCAAAAGGAGATGGGGGGCTTATTTTAGATGGAGACCAAGGGACTGCATCTGGGCCTATCATTATTTCCCCTGTGACGTATACGGTTATGTACAATGGTAACGGTAGTACAGGTGGAACTCCACCAATAGATAGTACAGAATACGCTCAGTATGATGATATTGTCGTGTCTGCTAATGATGGACAGCTTGTTAAAACAGGACATCTATTTACGGGATGGAATACAAAGGCAGATGGTACAGGAATTAATTATTCACCAAATGACTCGTTTAAAATGGTAACCGAGAATGTAACACTATTTGCACAATGGGCAATAAAACAATTTACAGTGCGCTTTGTGTCAAATGGTGGAACAACGATTAATTCGAAGCAAGTTCAATATAATGCAAAAATTTCAGCGGAACACCCAGTGAAGCCAGGCTATGTATTTGAAGGTTGGTATAAAGACGCCACTTTCACAACAGCATGGAACTTTGCAACAGATGTTATAACAGCGGATATTACGTTGTACGCTAAATGGGGTAGCATTCCTACAGATGGCGGTAATACGAATCCACCAGCAAATAATTCAGGCTCAGAGACAACACCACCTTCATCTGATGTTGAAAATATTGTAGTAGATGTAGCATCAGACGATGGCATGACTGTTTCAAAAACGACGATTAAACGCACAAAAAATGCTGACGGTACATTTAATGATGATGTAGTATTTACTGAAAAGAGCGCAACAGAAACGATTGCTAAATTAAAAGAGCAGGGGACAGATAAGGCACATATTATCATTCCGGATTTGCAGGATAAAACGAAGCAAATTAACGTGTCGATACCAAGTAATATTGTAGCCATTCTAGAACAAAGCGCTGTGCATTTAGAAATTGACACGATTAATGCTAAAATTGCGATTCCAAAGAGCTCGATGGTTGCTTTCAATGATGATTTATACTTCCGATTGGTGCCGATTAAAACTTCAGAACAGCAGCAACAAGTGGAAGAAAGAATACAAAAAGAAGAGCTGATTAAAGAGACATTGCAAAGTGAAAAAGTGCAATTAATTGGTCGTCCAATGACGATTGAAACGAATATGCAAAATCGCCCTGTGACATTAACAATGCCATTACCGAAAAATGTCACACAAGAACAACTTGATCATTTGGCTATTTTTATCGAGCATAGCGATGGTACAAAAGAGTTATTACGTGGCAAAATTGTAGATTATCAAAAAGATATGCAAGGTTTGCAATTTGATGTGCAGAAATTCTCTACCTTCTCTATGATTTATTTGCCAGAGCAGGCTGATGATGTGAAACATTCCCCGTATATTCAAGGGTATGCAGACGGTACATTCCGACCGAATGCCGTTGTTACTCGCGCGCAAATGGCAAGTATGTTTGCGCGACAGATAACTGGGAATGCCATTCCAACATCGCAGGCGACATTTATAGATACTGCGCAACATGACGCCAAAGATGCCATAGAATTTGTCAAAGAGACTGGCTTATTTAACGGTGTTACAGAGACAAGCTTTAAGCCAAATGGTTCGATTACACGTGCACAAATGGCAGCTGTAGCAGCTCGTTGGATAGAGAAGCAGTGCTCGGACGATACAAATGCAGACTTCTGTAAACCAACATTAGAAGGTAATGTGTTCAAAGATGTAAGTGCCCATCATTGGGCTGTTAAAGAAATTAGTGCTGTCAATGCATTGGGCATTATGACAGGGGTGACGGACGATACATTTAATCCAGAAGGTTATTTAACACGTGCCCAAGCTGTCAAAGTACTAAATCGCTTGTTTGAGCGTCAAGTAGAAACGGAACAGCAGGTAGCAATATTTAAAGATGTTCCAAGTAAACATTGGGCTTTTTATGAGATTCAAGAAGCGGCGAAAAAATAAACTAAGCCAAAAGAGAAAAAGTGTTAGATTGAGGCAATCAATCTAACACTTTTTTGCTATAGCAAGAACTTTCCGCACTTTTAGTGGCGATTCACAGCCTTCAATCAGCAATTTCTCTCGCATCACCGTCTCCATTAGTCAAAGAGGAACTGATAGCCTGATCCTCTGACAGTTACAATTTTCGCTCGGTGGCCAGAGATGAACTCCAGTTTTTTTCGTAAATTACTAATATGAACTTTTAATGCCTGTGTTTGGCCAATACTATCTTCCGCCCAAATGAGCTTATATAAGTCAGAGGGGTGAAAAATTTCCCCAGGTCGTTGCGCTAAGAAGTACAGAATATGAAACTCCTTCGTAGATAAGATTAAAGCACCACCATTAATGTAAACCTTTCCTGAATGCACATGAAATTGAAGATTATCAATAACATGAACGTCTTCATTTCGTATAGGGACATCTGTTTGATGAATTTTCTCTTTTCGTAGCGTAATTCTATCAATTGTTTTCATTAAGCGCGCTTTGTCAATGGGCTTCAATATATAGTCCCTCGCTTGAACAGAAAAAGCGTCCACTGCATAACGTTCATAGGCAGTAACAAAAACGATATCTAATTCATGTGCTAAATCGCCTAATTTACTAGCTAAATCAATGCCATTCATCTCGGCCATCTCAATATCCAAAAACAGAATATCCGGTTGGAGTGTAGGAATGTTTGCTATAGCGTCTAAAGGGTTCAGAAATTTCCCGATAACCGCAATCGCAGCATTATCCTTTAACATCGTCTCTAATAAATTAATCGCTAAAATTTCATCGTCAACAATGACTGCTTTTAACATGCTTATCACCTCTTTTTATCCAAAATTAGCGGAAACCTCAACTTGACAGTTGTGCCTTCACCTACAATACTGTCGATATGGAAAGTGGCATTCTCGTATTTTTTTAAGCGTCTAGTAATATTGCGGATACCGACACTTTGATGAACAGATGGCTCTTCCGATAAAACCTTTTCGAGTATTTCTTGTGTCATGCCTTTACCATTATCTTGGATTTCAATATCAATCATTTCATGCACTTTTTTTATCGTCATAAGTACCTTTCCATTTTTGTTATTTAAGCCGTGGAAAAGCGCATTTTCTACTAAAGGCTGAAGCAGAAGAGGTGGTATTAGTATATTTAAAGGCTCATCCATATGAATTTCCCATTCCAATTGATCTGGATATCTTGTTTGGTGAATATTGACGTAAGCTTGTATTAGTGTAATTTCTTGCTCTAATGGAATAAGACTATTTGTATTTTCAAACGAGAAGCTACTTCTTAAAAATGTAGCAAAATCCGTTATCATTATACGAGCTTTATCCAAGTCTAAATAGCTGAGCGATAAAATAGAATTTAAAACATTATAAATAAAATGTGGCTTAATTTGGGCTTGTAAAAAGGCTGTTTCCATTTTAATAGCAATTTCGGCAGATTCTTTTAGTAAAATAAGATTTCTTACTCTTGTCTGCAATTCAGCAGTATCCAATGGCTTATGGAGAAAATCATTGGCTCCTGATTGGAATGCTGCTAGTAAATCTTCAGGACGAATAGCTGCTGTAAGCATTAAAATCGGTAATTCCGCCGCAGCATAGTTATTTCTAATTTGTTGGCACACCTCATAGCCAGAAAGGTTAGGCATCATAATATCTAAAATTAATAAGTCGACATCAGGATGCAATTGTAATTGCTCAAATACTTGCCGACTATCGTCAACTGCAATAACAGAATAGTTTTCCTTTGCGAGAATATCGATAAGTACTTTGAGGTTAATGTGATCATCATCGGCTATCAGTATTTTTTTACCCTTATTTCTTTCCACAAAATAAGGGAATGCTATTGGTAAATAATCTTTCGTTAAAATAATTTTATTTTGTTGCTGCTGTTGCAGTTCTTTCCTTATAGGTTCCACAGGTAGTTTGACACAGAACGTTGTTCCTTGATCGACAACAGATTGGACTGTGATTTCACCCCCATGCAACTTCACAAGCTCCATTGTTACATTTAGTCCTAGACCAGTACCTTTACTTGCGTCTTCTAACTGTCGAAATGGCTCAAATATCGACTCTAAATGTTCTGGAGCAATGCCCCGGCCAGTGTCACTTACTTCAATCGTAAGGCATCCGTGCTCTTCATAACATGAAATCTCTATTTTCCCTTGTTTTGTATATTTCACAGCATTTTCTATTATGTTATATAAAATTTGACGTAATCTATCCTCGTCGGCTACTAGGAATTTTCCTCGTTCGATATAATTGTAAATCTTGACGTCTTTATTGCCGATGTAAGATAAAATATCAACGATAACATGGGTCACAGAGTAAAGATCAACGGTCGTAAGACGAAGCTTTAATTCGCCTTCTTTTAATTTAGAAAAATCGAGAATGTCATTTACAAGATGTGATAACTTCTCAGTAATATTAAATATAAGTGAAATTTTTTCTTGATGTTCCACAGTTAATAAAGCGCTTTCTTTGGGCTCTAACATGGACTGCGATATGGCAATCACCCCATGTAACGGCGTACGAAATTCATGTGAAGTTTTGGCAAGAAATTCATCTTTTAATTTATCCACACGAAGTAAGGCATTTGTTAATCTGCCTTTCTCTAAATATGAATCGGTAAAACGATGAGAAATATAAAGAGAGAGCATCGTTAAACAAATAAAAGGAAGCAATGGTGGTAAAGCGTAAATTTCTAGATTAATATTGAGATTTAAAGTCGCTACAACCATATAAATAAGAATGGCCATCGTACTAAGCCATAAATAAATCGCACCTACTAAACGTTTAAAGATTGCAATCGTTTGTATGTAAAGCAAATAAAAAATATTTATTAAAATATAAATAGAGTGTGCCGTTTGTAAATATGAGCTAATGGAAATCGGGAGCAAAACCGTAGCTAATAATAAACCGCCAATAATATATAGTACTTTGACGAATCTTTTATGTGAAAATTGCTGTAGAACATGGTTAAAATACAACAACATAAAGATTCCTGAGCCGATACTTGATATGATCTGGACTCTTATTAGAAATTCATAATTGATAGGGAGTAGCAACATTAATATTTTTTCCCCATGAGATGTACTGTATAAACCAACCATGAAGCAAAATAAAGAAAAGTAGAGTTGCTCAATTTCAAGCTTGGCATATAGATAAGAACCAGCAAAATAAATAAACATTGTAAAAAAGGCAGCAATGGTTATTAAATCATAGAAAAGTGAACCTTCTCTTAATTTACCAATGCTCTCTTGATCCCCAATAAAAATAGAACCAATAATTCCTCCACCTGAGGCATAATCAAAATTGGCAACATGAATGATGAGCTCAAGTTCCTCTTTTTCAGGGGAGAAATAAGCAACGTATGGTACATTTTGTTGTACATAGCTTGAATCCTCTGTCGGTTCTCCACTTTGTCCAATTCGTTTATCATTTATGTAAATAGCATTCGACATGCGAATATTACCTGTTTTGATGCCTAATATGGTATCTGTATCGTTAATTAAAATTTTTAAACGATAGGTACCACTACCAAGTGTCGTGAAATTTTGATTATCGAGTTTGTAGCTAGACCATAGGGAGGGGACATTTACTAAATAGGACTGATAGCTATTGAAATCTGAATAATTCAACAATTCGTCAGGGACGAAATCCCATTCGCCATCTAATCTGACAGTATTATGATGCAAATCATACTGTCTAAGATCTATTACTCCTGCAACAGCTGTAGGAGCATTTTGGCTGTCATTATTAAATAATCGAGATGTCATCCCGATCATCACCACACTAATAATGACCATAAAAATAAGTAAGAGCTTTCGCATTCTCATTTTTGTTCTCGCATTCTTGTCATATTTTGAGTTATTAATTTTATGTAAATAAATGTGAATTTATACCTATATTATAGCATGCGAAAGTGAGCTGCGAATAGAGGCAAGGTAGATGAACGCTATTAAAGGGAATAGGTTGGCTAGATTTTGGGCGTTTTATGTATTTGAAGCACATATACTTACAATCGAACTGTTTTTTGCTTATAATAGACGGGTAAGATATTTTTCTGAAAAAGTAGCCACAAAGTGAGCGATTGCGATTGAAAAAATTATTATACGTAGTATTTTTTCTAGTTTTTATAGTCATTTTTTTGTACGTAAACAATCACTGGCTGGTTGTCAGTAAGCATGTATATGAGTCTGAAAAAGTGCCAGCTAAATTCGATGGACTACGCATTGTACAAGTATCAGATTTACATGATGCCCTTTTTGGTAATAACCAACAAAAACTTATTGCAAAGGTAAAGGCGCAAAAACCAGATTATATATTTATAACAGGTGATGTTATTGATAGTAATCGCTATAATTTGGAACAGAGCTTACAGGCAGTAAGTGGGTTAGTTGAATTAGCGGATGTATATTATGTACTGGGAAACCATGAAGTTGCGACCAATAAGGTAAGTGAAATTTATGAGGCGCTGTCATCGTTAGGTGTACATGTGATGGCCAATGAATCAACCGTATTAGAGCGCGACGGGGAGCGCTTGGCGATTATTGGTATCGAAGATCCGTTAATGGGTAGACCGACAGAAGAAATGCTGGAGATGGCGACAGCTTATATTCCGGAGGATATGCTAAAGCTGCTGCTTGCACATCGGCCAGAAGTGTTTAGTACGTATGTAAATCAAGCAATAGATTTGGTATTTTCAGGTCATGCACATGGTGGGCAAGTTCGGATTCCTGGCATAGGAGGACTTGTTGCACCAGGGCAAGGACTGTTTCCTAAGTTCACAGCAGGTGTTTACGAACAACAAAACACCAAAATGGTCGTTAGTCGCGGGCTAGGGAATAGTAGTGTACCATTTCGAGTTTTTAACCTACCAGAAATTATTGTGATGGATTTAAAGAAAAAATAATGTTAACAAAAGGCATCAAGAGGTTGAAGTTCACTCTTGATGCCTTTTGGGTGCCACTTTTGGGTGCCAGGCACTCAAACAATTCTGGAACAATTTACTGATTGATTGGAGCGCAGGGCGGGCGACTCCTAGAGGAACGCACAGCACGTAAGCCGCAACAATCCGCGCGATAGCGAGGGTTGCGGCTTACGGTGTGCCCGCGGAACGCACCCGCACGTAGCGGAAATCAACATGCCACTCTCTAATCACTACTTTAAGCTGTGCTTTCAAGTTGTTTACGCTCCATACGTTTAACAAGATGAATGCTGATTTCATATAAAATAATCATTGGTATTAATACGAGTAATTGGCTAATAAAATCAGGTGGGGTAATGACTGCTGAGCCAACGCCCATTGCAATATAGGACCAGCCTCGTATTTTTTTCATGGATGCAGCAGTTAGTACACCAATGGATGATAAAAAGAGTGCTACGATGGGCAGCTCAAATAATAATCCAAGTGGCACTGTTGTCATAATTAAAAAATGCATATATTCACTGGCTGAAACCATGACATCAAAATTAGCCGCACCTAAGCTCACTAAAAAGGAATAGCTAAGTGGATTGACAACAAAATAGCCGAACGCTATACCTAATAAAAAGAGCACGAACATAACAGGTGCATAGAGACCTAGGAAACGACTTTCTTCTTCTTTTAAGCCCGGCTTCACAAAGCTCCAAAGGAAATGAACGAGAAAAGGCATAGATAGACCAAATGCCAAAGTAGTGGAAATAGTCATATAAAATTTAACGACCTCTAATGGTCCTAAAATAATAAGCGAATGTCCCCGAGTTACATAAGGAAACCAAATATTTATGGTCGAAAATGCAAAAATAAAAAATAATACAAAGACGGCAAGGCCCTTGATGATTTGCTTCCGAAGCTCGGCAACATGCTCGACTATTGAATCTAAAGGGAATATCGGTTTATCCTCAAGTGTTGGCTGTTCAACTTCACCGTTTGTAATTTCAACAAGAGCCTCCCGTAACGGTGGAGGCTCTTGTTCATTTTTATCAAGTGGACTTAAATAATTTTTTTCTTCATAAGGATCCATAGGAAACCTCCTACGAAGCGTCAGATTTTTTTTCTATTTTTTTCGCAGGCTCTTCATCGTCATCCATTAATCCTTTAGTTGACTTTTTGAACTCTGCAAATGTTTTACCAACTGCACCACCGATTTCTGGTAATTTTTTCGGACCAAAAACGATTAGTACTATAACTAAAATAATAATTAAGCCAGGAACGCCAATTGCTCCAAGACCGCCCATCGCTTCAACCTCCTATATATCATTTTTGGGTTTATTAAAGATGACTACTTACACTAAAGAACCACCTGATTTGCTATATTTTAAAATGCCTTCTGCACAGCGATAAGCTAATGCGCCTAGAGTACCCGTTGGATTATAACCGCTATTATGAGCAAAGCTTCCGGAGCTTAATGCAAACAAGTTCTCCATGTCCCAATGTTGTAGGTAATTGTTTACAACACCTTTATCAGGTGTTGAGCTCATCACCGTTCCACCAGTATTGTGTGTCGTTTGATAAGGAACGATGTTGTAATCTGTAATCTCCGCATTTGGTACAACTGTTTTGGCGCCCATTTCTTTCATAATGTCAGCTGCGCGAGCCGAAACGAATTTATGGAGCGCTCGATCCTGGTCAGTAAAGTTATATGTTAATTGTAAAAGTGGTAAACCGTACGCATCTTTGTAATTAGAATCCAGTGACAAGAAATTCTCTTTATGTGGCATAGATGCTCCTTGAGCCCCAACACCGAATGAGCGTGTATAGTAATGAATCGATTGTTTTTTAAATTCGGCTCCCCATGTAGGCGTATCTGGAGGCGTTGGGTTCGAACCAATTGGACGTGCACCCGTTTGCGTAAGGGCTATATTGCCACCATGAATAAAATCTAATTCACTATGGTCAAAGTTATCACCATTGTAATCGTCAATACTCATACCGAGAGACCCTGCACCCATAAATGTATTGTATTGCTCATCGAAGAATCCAGTTGCTCCAGGTAAAATTTGATAGCAATAGTTTCGCCCTAATGTTCCCTTGCCTGTTGTTGGATCATAAAGCTGACCAATGTTGGAGAGCATGAGCAGTTTCGCATTATTAAAGACGTAGCTTGTTAAAACGACAATATTCGCAGGTTGAATATATTCCTCCCCAGATATCGTGTCGATATATCTTACGCCTGTTGCTTTATTTCCTTGTTTTAAAATTTCCACTACGTTAGAGTTATAACGCAAATCAAAATTACCCGTTTTTAATGCAGTAGGAACAACGGTAACTTCTGCAGAAGATTTTGCCCCGTATTCACAGCCAAAGCGCTCACAGAAGCCACAATATTGACAAGCATTAATGGTTTCACCGTCAGGATTTTTATAAACTTCTGATAAGTTCGCAGAAGGCACCATATAGGGTGATAATTTTAGATTTTTTGTAGCTTTCTCAAATTGTTGAAGCATGGGCGTCATTTTCATAGGAGGCGTTGGATAAGCGCTTGAGCGTTTTCCAGCAAAAGGATTTTTATCATCGCCTGAAATACCGGTTGTTTTTTCGAATTTATCGAAATAAGGCTCTAATTGATCGTAATTTAACGCCCAATCTTGTATTAAATAGTCGGGTCCTAATTTATTTGCCCCATAACGTTCATCTGTCATCGTCTTAATCTGGAAATCATACGGCAAAAAGCGATAAGTCATACCATTCCAGTGTGTACCAGATCCACCAAGTCCCTCACCTAATAAAAAGGAACCGAGCTGACGCATTGGCAAAGCCTGCATCTTTCGATTATTGCGGAAAGTAACGGTTTCCTTTGAAAGATTTTGCATTAAATCATAGCGAATAGCATAACGGTATTCGTCATGGATATTTAAAAAGTCCTCCGTGCCACGTTTTTGTCCACGTTCTAAACCAACTACCTTTAATCCGGCTTTTGAGCACTCAGCAGCGATAATACCGCCTGTCCAGCCGACACCTACTGTTACAACGTCTACACTTGGTAATGTTTTTGCCATTTACAAAACCCCCCTTAATTAGTGATTGCCTAATTGATTTGGTTCAATTTTTTGGAACTTAGGATCTTCAATCATGGAGACATAAGCCATTTGATGGCCAGGGAAACCTTTCATACGCCAACCTTCCATATTACGATTTCCGCCGTATAAAGGATCAGAATAGGCGCCCTCTAAAGTAGCGGCACGTAATAAAGTAAAGAAGAATGCTGACGTTACACCATTCATTTGAATTTCACCTTTTTGAAAGGCAGTTAATATTTCATCCATTTGCTTGTCGTCTAAATCGTTAAAACTTTTTTTAAAGCGAGTTTGAGCTTCCGTTTCCATTAATGCAATGCCTTGTTTGAAAATTTCTGCCCTTGTTAAGCGGGTTTGATAGCCTTGTGTTGGGGCACCTTCAGCAAAGGGACCATGCATGTACTCCTTGGAATTACTACCGTATTGTCCAGCTAACTGATGATCAATAAAGTAAGGAACATCTAATTTAATAGCGCCTGGGCCTAAATCATCCTCAGGGAAAATACGCTCAGTGGCATTGGATAAAATATTAAAATCGCGGTCGTTCATAAAGAACATTTTAGCTTTAGGTGAACCTGCAGCTTCATTCGTTGTCCCACCATGCTCTAAAGTTGAAGTCCCTTTGCCGTTCATGTTGTAGCCAACAAGACCACCTATTAATCCACCACCGACTAAAGTTCCAGCTGCAATACCAGTTGTTTTTAAAAAATCACGACGTGAGACATTATTATCTGTACTCATATAAATCCTCCCCTCAAAAGTAAATATAGATTGTGTTCTATCTTTTATAATCAGCAAAAAAAGTAAATTATAATCAAATTTCCATGGGAAAATTTTAAATTTAAACCAAAAAAGAAACCGTTAAATAACAGATTAGTTAGTGTATGGGTAAAATGTATTGGACTATAAACACTATGAATATAATGAAAAATACAATTTTAAACAATTCTTATCCTTATTGGAAAAGTTTTATTGACTTCTAGTTTTAAGGACCTTACTCTGAAGATGGGCAAAAAATCACAAAATTATTAAGAAGAAATTGGAGGAATGGGTAAAGAGATTATGTGGATTAAAGGTATTGGTGGTAAATTAGTTGTAGCAATTATTGCTTTAGTTTTTGTGACATGCGGAACGCTCGGTTTTTCGACATGGTGGAATAGTACAAAAGCAGTCGAGGATCAGGTGCAATCGAATTTAATTTCGAGGGCAGAGGACGTATCGAAATACATAGAAGAGCATTTCCAACTAGCCTTAGTGGAAGTGGAAGCCATTGCGGAGCAAGCAGCTATCCGCAGTATGGACTTTGAAGAGCAAAAAACATACTTAACGAAACGCTTTAAAGATACGAAAAACTATTTAGGATTTGGCATTATTACATCAGATGGAATAGCCCATTATTTAGATGATACAACGGCAGACTTAAGTGATCGTGCCTATGTAAAGGAAGGATTTGCGGGCAAAACGGTGATGTCGGAAATTACGATTAGTCGTGTAACGAATGAGCCAGTTATTTTAATTGTCGCACCGATTGATACAGTAACAGGTGAAAAAGCATTGCTTTTAGCGCGTATAGATGGCTACTATTTATCCAACATTGTCGAAGATATTAAAGTTGGCGAAAATGGTTATGCCATGATGCTAGATGCTAAAGGTACTGTTATTGGGCATAAAAATCATGCGCTTGTAAAAGAGCAGGTCAATACGATTTCTGCGGCTGAAGAATCAGGCGAAATAACGGGAGAATCATTAGCAGCACAAGAAATGATTTCAAAATCAAGCGGTTACTTTTCCTTTGATACGAAGGAAGGTGGTACGAATTTGATGGGTTACCACACATTAAATAATGGGTGGAAAATGGGCGTAGTCGCATTAGAGGATGAAATGCTAGCTGGGCTTACGCAATTAAAGACGAATTTCATTATCATGACAATTATCGTTTCAATATTAGGATTATTGATTTCGTTTGCGATTTCTCGTTCTGTAAGTAGACCATTGCGTCATGTGCTTCGTATAAGTGAGGGCTTATCTGAAGGAGATTTTACACAAGAAATTCCGGCTAAATATTTGAAACGTATTGATGAAATGGGGACAATGGCGCGAGCATTAGATAAAATGGCAGATAATATGCGCGATATGATATCTCATGTTGGTAAGGAAGCGAAAATGGTCAATGAAGCGTCATGTGATTTGACGGGGGATGTACTTGCTGTGACTAAACATTCCAAGCAAATTGCAGGTGCAATTGGTGAGGTAGAGCGAGGCGCACAAAGTCAAACAGCCATGGCTGAAGAAAGTGCATCAGCTATGGAGCAAATGGCACTAGGTATTCAAAATATTGCTGAGGTTGCTTCAACAATAGCAACGAATACCGATTTTATTTCCGAGAAAATAAGTGAGAGTAACGGAGCTGTTAAACAATCGATTGACCGTATGGATGATATTCAGCGTGGAACAGCAGTAGAGCTTGAGATTATTCGTAAGCTGGAACAAGAGTCGAAAGAAATAGAGCTTATTTCGAAAATGATTACGGATATCTCAGATCAAACAAACTTATTGGCCCTGAATGCATCCATTGAAGCTGCACGTGCAGGAGATGCCGGAAAAGGCTTTGCGGTAGTGGCAGAGGAAGTTAGAAAGCTTTCAGAGCAAACAGCTGGATCGGCTGCCAAGATTAATGTATTAATCGATAGGGTGCAGGCGTACACATTAGAGGTTGTGAAAGCAGCAGAAAGCGGCGAAGAAAATGTAGCCCGAGGTTTAGTTGCTATTGACGCGGTAGGGGAGCGCTTTGAAGAAATCGTTCAAGCGGTAGGTAAAATTGCAGGTCAAATTGAGGAAATGAATGCTTCAGCAGAGCAAATGTCAGCCAATACGGAAGAAGTTTCCGCTTCAATGGAAGAAATGGCGGCAACAGCACATGCTGCAAGTGATTATGTATCTGAAGTGAAACAGGCAACATCTGAGCAAATGACCACTGTAGAAACGATGAACGGTCAAACGGTGAAAATGTCGGAAATGGCAACTCGTCTACAAGGAGCCATCCAAAAATTTAAATTGTAAAATGAGCAAAGTGTTAGATTGATTCCCAATCAATCTAACACTTTTTTCTATGCCGTTATTGTCTGCTACGGTGGTTATTTTCACCTCAACAATAATGGTTTGAATTGTCGTAAAAATTCAGAATTGTTTGGGTGACTGGCACTCTAGTTTGAGAGAATTTTGAGAGTTTTCAATTGCTATAATCAGTCGGGGTATTTAGATACTTTAAGGGGATTTGAGGTTTACATACTACTTAAAAATTTACAAATAATTGAAGGAGGTACTGTTTTGCACTACAAAATACACAAGAGAAAATTGGCTGTATGCGTTTGTTTGTTGTTGCTCATTTCAACTATTTTTAGTTTTACTACACAGGGACAAATAACATATGCGGCTTCTAACAATAAACCACCTGTTGTCGTTGCATCTGAAAGAATTCCAAAACAAACAATAGCTCTTGGTCAAACGAAGGTGATTGACTTAAGTAAGTTATTCTATGATGCAGATGGTGATACCTTAACTTATTCGGTAGTTTCGACTCCTGTAGGAATTGTTACTACGACAGTAAATGGCAATCAGCTGACAATCGAAGGGTTAGCACCAGGGAATACGAGAATAAAAGTAACTGCAGATGATGGGAAATTAGGAAGAGCAATGAGTAGCTTTGAAGTGGAAGGTTTACTTTATAGCAATTCTTCACCAGAAGTAGCACAAGCTCTTACGAATCAAACGTTAGTTGTGAATAGCGCCGATAGCACATTCGATATTAGCAATGTATTTACAGATGCAGATAACGATGTTTTAACATTTAGTGCAGTGTCTGATAATACAGGAATAGCGACAGTAAGTTTGACTGGCACAACGTTGAGCGTGTCACCGAACGAAGTTGGGACAGCTACCATTACTTTAACGGCTTCGGATGGTAATGGAGGGATTATTTCAACAACCTTTACAGTAACAGTGATAGCAGCTTCATCTAATCACGCACCAATCGTGGCAACAACAATTAAAAATCAACGAGGAAATAAAAACGGGCCTAATTGGAATGTGGACCTGCAAGATGTATTTAGCGACGAAGATCAAGATGTTTTAACCTTCAGTGCTAGTTCAAGTAATGGAGCGATTGCTACTGCCGCTTCAAATGGAGGGACAACCCTGTCACTTACACCAAAAGAAGTAGGGACAAGTACGATTACCGTCACTGCAGATGATGGCAATGGGGGTCAAGCTTCAACAAGCTTTACAGTGACTGTAACTGCCCCAATGATCTTTATATCTGATTTTGTGCAAGGCGGGGAAGGTAGAGATGTCATCGAACTATTTAACCCTAATCCAGTCGAAGCACCTGTTGGATATGAAATTGTCATCCATCAGTATAACCCAATTACAGGCACTCGCAATGTGGAAAGAGTCGAGGTCTTCAGTTCATATATTGCTTATTACGTCGCAATTAATGAAATATTTTATGATTTTTTTGATATAACAAATGCTCAATATTATAATTCTGAGTACCATGCTACAAGTGGTAGTACTATTGTAGCGATAGCTTTAGAGTGTAATGGCCAAATAGTAGATTTACTAGGGGACCCCACTGCAACAACTGCCCTTTTACCGAATAATGGTGGCTTCAAAAGACATAACAGATTTCAATCAGGATCTTCTATATTTGAAAGCTCTGAATGGGGACAATTAAGTCCTGGCGATTATTCTTCTATTCGAGCGAACTTTTAAGTGTTTTATATTTTGATACGTAAAGGATGAGTCATATTCGATACAAAAAAAATAAGATATCTAGCCTATTTTTAATTATATTGGCGGTAGCATTATGTATATTACCATTGTCGGATGCCTCAGCAGCCAAATATGATTTCGCTTTATTTAATAATGCAAACAATACTGATGATATGAAGACAGCTATGATTAGTGAGTGGAATGTCTTGCATTATTCAGCTAGCGCCCATGAAATGTTTTTGAATTTCAAAGCAGCAGATCAAAACGAATTAGCCCATTGGATGATAGAAAATCGTCCACAAGGTGGCTATACTTCAACTACTATAGTTCGACAAACCTATTTAAATGCATTAGCAGACCGCTCATTTTTAATAAATGTAAATAGTGCTGTAGATTCTTTTGAGCTATGGACGGTATTTGAAGAAGATACAGAACTTAACTATAGTGACTACATATTGTTAACAACAGCAGAGCAAGACGAAGTGTGTAAACAATTGCTGCAAGTTCGACCTAGTGAAGGGTTTAATAAAGTAGAAGTGCTTCAATCTGAAATGAATACAATACTTTATCAAGTACTTTTAAATAAAGTCCAAAACGATAAAAGCTCCTTAGCAGTAATATATAGCGAAGGGGATTCAGCAGCATCCGCTACGCAAAAACTTACATTACCGACTGAAGGTATGAATGAAACAACCATTAGTTGGTCATCGAGTAAACCGGAATTTATTGATAATAATGGCTCGGTTACTCGCCCATCTTTATTGCAAGGGAATCAAACTGTAATGTTAACAGCGACGATTTCGAAAGGTAGTGTAACGAATACGAAAACGTTCACGATTATTGTAAAAGCTTTATCACAAGCGGGTCATGCCAATTTGAAAAATCTAATGATATCAAGTGGCACACTAAGCCCTGCTTTTAACAAAGAAATCACATCCTATACAGCAAGTGTTTCTTCAGTAGTAGATAGTGTCATTATTACACCTATTGTAGAAGAAAGTACATCTACAGTTACTGTCAACGGTACATTAGCTACACAGCCGATTAAACTTGTTACAGGTGCTAATACTATTCAGGTGATGGTAACGGCGACAGGCGGATCCAGTCAACTGTACACAATCGTCATTACAAAAGCGGCTCCTGCTGAAAGTAATAACGATGGCTCGAATACACCGAGTCCAACGCCGACACCTGAACCTTCCCCTACAGATGAATCGATTATTTTTGTAAATGGGGAAAAAGTGTCGATTGGGCAAACAGTACAGACGACAGTTAATAATCACAAGGTTGTTACATTAACAGCCGATACCGAAAAACTTTTGGAAAGACTTGAAACTGCGGGCAACAAAGCGATTGTAACCATTCCTATCAATGATACAAGTGCAGATATAGTCATAGGTGAGCTAAATGGTGAAATCGTAAAAAATATGGAAAACAAGCAAGCATCGATTGTTGTGCAAACACCGACAACCTCTTATACATTGCCAGCTCAAGAAATTAATATTGATGCCATCTCACAGCAATTAGGGGAAACTGTTGCGTTAAAAGATATTAAGATTCATATAGAAATTGCTAATGTAACAGAACATGAGGCAAACCTGGTAGATGCTGCGGCAAAGCAATTGAATTCCACATTAGTGGCGAAGCCGGTTGATTTTAAAGTTACTTATACATTTGGCAATATGAAGGGTGATATAAGTAAGTTTAATGCCTATGTAGAACGTACAATTGCGCTCCCGGATGGCGCCGATGTAAACAAAATTACAACGGGAATTGTGGTGAGACCGGATGGTACCACTTATCATGTGCCTACAAAAGTTGTCCAAAAAGAAGGAAAGTATTTTGCGGTAATTAACAGTTTAACAAATAGTTTATATACGGTTGTATGGCATCCGATAGAATTTGAGGATGTAAACACACATTGGGCAAAAAATGCTATTAATAACCTCGGTTCTCGCTTCGTTATTGAAGGTACTAGCGAAGGTATTTTCCAACCAAATAAAGATATTACACGTTCACAATTTGTAGCAATCATGGTACGTGGTCTAGGGTTGAAGCCAAGTGAAGCAACAAATTCATTTAGCGATGTGGCAGAGAATGCTTGGTACAAAGACTATTTAACGACAGCTACAGAATATAATTTAATTCAAGGCTATGGTAACGGCAAATTTGGGCCAAACGATAAAATTACGCGTCAGCAGGCGATGACTATTTTAGCTCGCGCCTTGACATTAACAATTATTAATACAGATATAACAGATAAGGAAGTCAATACAATTTTAGCGCCATTTAAGGACAAGCAAGAAATTGCCGACTTTGCAAAGCGTTACATTGCACTATCGGTAAAAGCGGGTCTAGTAACGGGAAGAAGCAATCAAACAATAGCGCCAGCTGAAAATATTAGCCGTGCAGAGGTTGCAGTAATAATTGAGCGTTTCCTAAAAACATCGCAATTAATTGACTAACTTCGTGGATTGAAGCAACCTTCATGAAGTGAACATATCAACAAATGAGCCTCGCAAAGCATAATTGCTTGCGAGGCTCGTTGTGTCTCTAAGGTTACATTGTTAATTTAACGCTTCTTGCATAGTAACAAGCAGTTGCTCACAAGCAATAATGCGCTCGCCACCGCCTTGCACCATTTGCTCACTACCGCCGCCTTTACCATTAATAAATGGTAAAACTTTTGTGGCAAGCTCTTTCATACTTGCTTCTACTTGTGCGCCCCGAGCAGCGACAAACTGTAGCTTGTCTTCATTTTCTGAAACAAGTAATGCGATTGCATCGCAACGTTCAGTAACAATAAAGCGTGCCAATTTTTGAAGTTCTTGTATTGTGCGATTATGGAAGGAAGCTGAAATCACATGGGTATCGCTCGAAGCTAGCGCTTTCGCTTCGTAGGTTAGTAGTTCTTCTTTTGCTGCTACAAGTGCCTTTTCAGTCGTTTTTTGCGTAGCTAGTAATTTTGCAAGTGCTGAGGCAGCTTCTGCTTCAGGTACACTTAATTGTCTTGCAACATCGGCTAATACGGTTTTGCGCATGGCTAACTCCTCTAAAACGCGCCCACCACATACAAAGGAAACACGTACATTGCATTTCATTTTTTCGGTACCGAGAATTTTAATGGCGCTCACTTGCCCTGTAGATGTTGGATGTGTACCCCCGCAGCCATTGTAATCAAAATCAGGAATAATCACTAAACGAATATCACCTGTGACAGCTACTTCTTTTCGTAAGTTATAATGACCTAACTCTTGTTCTGTAATCCATTTTGTTTCAATGGGGCGGTTTTCTAAAATAATGGCATTTGCTCGAGCTTCAGCCGCCGCAAGTTGTTCACTTGATAATGAATTGACAGCAATATCAATCGTTACTTGTTCACTGCCGAGATGGAAGCTTACTGTTGGCGCATCAAAAAGTTCGACGAATGCTGCTGTTAAAATGTGCTGACCAGCGTGCTGTTGCATGTGATCGAATCGGCGCACCCAGTTCAATTTACCGTGCACTTCACCAGATAAAATCGAAGCATCGCCCGCGATATAATGTCGAATTTCATCGTCAACTTTTTCAACGTCGATTACGTCCGTATTATTTATTGTGCCCGTATCATGTGGTTGACCACCACCTGTTGGATAAAATGCTGTGTTAGAAAGCACAACATAGTGGCGTCCATCAGCCTCAATACCAGTACGAACAATCGTTGCTGTAAATTCACGTAACATAGCATCTTGATAATATAGTAGCTCTTTCATAAAAAAGCCTCCTTATGTCATTTAAGTGTGTAAAGTGTTATTGCTGAATTAAGCTTCCTACTAAAAGTTTATTTTATTGTGGCATAATTGCTTGGAGGTGTATACAGGTTTTCTAGTTGACCCATGCTGAAATTGAATTATTATAGAAAAGAATAGGTAAAGATAAAGGAGCTAGTATAAATGGATATTACACAATTCTCAATGGAAGAAATTTTAGATCCAACGAATATTATTGAGGGTAAGCGTTTTGAATTTATTTTAGATGTGGATATTGACGAAGAGGACGAATTATACCATGAAGCAGGTATTGAAATTCGTGTGTTAATCGGTGAAAAAGATGGTGCTCCATTTATTTTAAATTATTTCATTATGGAAAAGGCAGAGGGAGAGTATTTAGACTTTGCGTTAGAAGATGATGAATTAGGAGAAATTTTAACTTTCTGCAAAGAAGAAATAGCTAAAGCATAAGTATTACTACAGGTAAGGAAAACACATCGTTTTCTTTACCTGTTTTTTTGTATGGCAATTACTCATCTGTAGTCTAATTATTTTATTTGAAAAAGGCGGTAGTGGAAACGTGCATTAGTAATTCGCTTTTTGTTAACATTGATTTATGAGGCAAATATTAGAATTTATTGTACATATCAAAAGTTGGTATGAATCATCTCATGTGAAAAGGTGTATAAGTTTTATAATGCCTCATGTGCTATGACTGACGGGAAACGTCATCTATGAAAAATAAAAAAACTAGGTGTAATGACAAGGGGGCTTGAAGGGTGAAATTCGTAATCATTGGAGGAGATGCGGCGGGCATGTCAGCCGCTATGGAAATTTACAGAAATGTACCTGGTGCAGAAATAACCTCTTTAGAGCGGGGTTATATTTATTCATATGGACAATGTGGATTGCCGTATGTAGTAGATGGACGGATTTCATCAACAAAGCGTCTCATTGCGCGAGATGTTGAAACGTTCCGTGATAAATATGGTATTGATGCACGCGTTGGACATGAAGTCGAACATATCGATGTAAAGAAGCAGTTGGTTATGGGAACACAAGCTTCAGGCGAAACATTCCAAATTGCTTATGATAAACTTCTTATCGCTACAGGTGCTGATCCCATTATTCCAGTGCAACAAGGTGCTGATTTAGCAGGTATTCATAAAGTGAAAACAATTCCTGCGTTAGAAGATTTACTTGCCGATCTATCGTCAAATATAGAGCAAGTAACGATTCTTGGCGGGGGCTATATTGGGCTGGAAATGGCAGAAACGATCCATGCATGTGGTAAGAAAGTTCGACTTATTCAGCGAGGGAATCAAGTTGCCAATATTTTAGATGAAGAGCTAGCAAAGCACGTTCATGACGAAGCGAAAAAACAAGGTATTGAGCTTCTCTTAAATACAAGTGTGGAAGGGCTTGAAGGTACATCTCGTGTCGAGCGTATCGTTACCGATAATGGAACGTTTGATACCGATTTAGTCATTGTCGCTGCGGGTATTAAACCGAATACGCAATTTTTAAATGGGACAGATATTGTACTTGCCGAAAATGGCGCAATTATTGTAAACCGCCATTTAGAGACGTCGGTAAAAAATATCTATGCGGCAGGAGATTGTGCCACGCATTTCCATATTGTAAAAGAACGTTTAGATTATGTTCCACTTGGTACGACCGCTAATAAACAAGGGCGGTTGGCAGGTCTTAATATGTCAGGGAAATTTGCACCGTTTCGAGGCATTGTCGGCACCTCTATACTGAAATTTTTTGACTTAACGATTGCCACAACAGGCATTAATGAGCGTAGCGCTAAGGAGCTTGGTTTTGACTATGAGGCATATAAATTGTCGGCTCGTCATATTGCAGGTTATTACCCAGGAGCCCAACGAATGTTTATTAAAATTATTGTGCGCAAACGAGATCAACAACTGTTAGGTGCACAAATTGTTGGACCAGCTGGTGTGGATAAACGCATCGATGTCTTTGCAACAGCGTTATACAATAAAATGACATTACCGGATTTACTTGATTTAGATTTAGCCTATGCACCTCCTTTTAATGGTGTATGGGATCCGTTACAACAGGTTGCTAGAATGAATGGACGTTTATAATAAGGGGGACTTAGTAATGAGTATTTATGATATTCACGTAGCATTAGAAGATGGGTCAGAATATAGCTTAGAGCGTTATAAAGGGAAAGCCATGTTAATTGTTAATACAGCGACGAAATGCGGTTTCACACCACAGTTTGAGGACTTAGAAGAGCTTTATAAAAAATATCAGGATGAGGGACTTGTTGTGCTTGGCTTCCCTTCTAATCAGTTTAAGCAGGAAGTTGCCACTGCTGAAGAAGCGGCCTCACAATGCCGATTAACGTATGGTGTAACGTTCCCGATGCATGAAATGGTGAAGGTCAATGGCAAGGATGCACACCCGGTTTTTGACTACTTGACGTCCCACTCTAAAGGCTTCCTTGGTAGTAGCGTTAAGTGGAACTTTACAAAATTTTTAGTAGATCGCAACGGAGAAATTATTAAACGCTACGGCTCTGCCGATAAACCGAGTAGCTTTGAGGAAGATATTAAGGAAGTATTAGGTTAGAAGTACTTTGGGGATAGTAACATATCCTCTAGTTGAAAAATTAATATGATTTATTTGCAGCATGCAATAGAGCGTCGGAAAAAGACATTGAGAAGGTAGTTCATTCTTGATGTCTTTTTCTATTTTTTCTCTGCTTAATTACCGTGTAACTTTCCTTGTTTAGTGGATTGGAGCGGAGAGCGGGCGACTCCTGCGGCTTACGGTGTGCCCGCGTAAAGCGGCCGTCAGTAGCGGAAATCCACGACAGTTGTCATTTCTGATTTTTGATTTAAGGTTGTTGTAAGCTTGCGACAATTTTGCTGTAAGTTTGGGGTCGTATACTGGAGTCAGAAAGAGGTGAGCGTATATGACGCCATTATTAAAGGTACAAAATGTAGGAAAAACATACGGCAAAGGCGCGAATACTTTTACAGCGCTTGAAAATATCACATTTGAAGTAGAACAAGGTGAGTTTGTCGGTGTAATGGGGCCATCAGGAGCTGGGAAATCCACGCTTTTAAATGTATTAGCAACAATTGATACGCCAACAACGGGCGATATAGTAATCAGTAATACAAATTTAGCACAGATGAAAGACACGCAATTAGCAGATTTCCGTCGTGATAATTTAGGATTTATCTTTCAAGATTATAATTTGCTCGATTCCTTAACCGTTCGTGAAAATATTGTACTACCGTTGGCAATTGCAAAAGTACCCCAGCAGGAAATAGCTATAAGAGTAGAGCGCATTGCACAGTTGTTTGGCATTCGTGAGCTACTAGATAAATATCCTTATCAAATTTCTGGTGGTCAAAAGCAAAGAACAGCTTCATCCCGTGCATTAGTAACCGCACCGAAACTTATATTCGCCGATGAACCAACAGGTGCACTCGATTCAAAATCAGCGACAGATTTACTCGAGAGCTTAAGCGATTTAAATCAAACACATGCGGCAACGATCATGATGGTTACACATGACGCATTTGCAGCAAGCTTCTGTCAGCGTATTCTCTTTATTCAGGACGGCAAGCTTTCCAAGGAGATTCATCGTGGCGTCAAAACGAGAAAGCAGTTTTTCCAGGAGATTTTACAGGTGCTTGCAGGCATCGGAGGTGGAGTAAATGACGTTATTTAGTTTGGCGCGTAAAAATATTCAGCGCAATTTATCCAATTATTTTTTATATATCGCCTCAATGGTATTTAGTATCGTCATTTACTTTACATTTGTCACGCTAAAATACAGTGACGATCTTGCAAGTTCCACAGGGATGTCGCAACAAATTAAAGGATTAATGAGTGCATCATCGATTGTACTTTTATTTTTCATTGTGATTTTTATCGCATACTCCAATTCGTTTTTTATGAAGAAGCGGAAAAAAGAAGTGGCACTCTATTCGTTACTTGGTGTACGTAAACAAAAAATCGGCCTAATGCTCTTTTTTGAGAATTTAGTGATTGGGCTCGTATCACTGATTTTAGGTATTGTAATCGGCTTTTTTATGTCAAAGGTGTTATTAACAATTTTAGTAAGATTAATGGGCTATCAGGTCGTAGCGAATTTAACATTTACACCTGAAGCAGTATTTCAAACGGCGGGAATCTTTGCAGTGTTATTCCTATTGACTTCTGTACAGGGCTACCGCGTGATTTATCAATTTAAACTAATCGACTTATTCCATGCTGAGAAGCAAGGCGAGAAAATTCCACGTGCATCACTGTTAGCGGCTATTCTAGGAACAATATTGATTGCATTTGGCTATTACACAGCCTCTTCTGATATTTTTACAAGTTCCATTTGGAAAGTGTTTTCTATTCTTGGTACGCCACTTTTAGTAATCGGTTTCACAATTGTCGGGACATATCTACTGTTCCATAGTGTAAGTGTGTTTGTACTGACGGCGTTGAAAAAAGCAACAACTTGGTCTTGGAGAGGCTTGAATTTAATAGGCGTTTCACAATTATTGTATCGTATACGGGCAAACGCTAAATCATTGTCCATAATCGCCATTTTAAGTGCAACAACCATTACAGCTGGTGGCGGAGTATTTGGGATGTATTACAATACTGAAGCGTCAGTACGTCATATGCTGCCCAACACATTTATGTGGAAGGGTGAAGCTGTTGAATTTGATCAACAGAACGTGAAATACAACGAAACAATCCATGCAAAAAATTTACGTGTCGATAATGAATTTGCTTTTTTTGAATATACATTATTGAAGGAATCAGATTACAATCATTTAGCCTCATTGCAAGGGAATGAACGTGAGCTTCAGATTGCAGATGGCTCCGCTGTACTACTAGACGTTAACTATGATGAACGTTTTTCGCATGACTTTACGGGTGAAAACTTTAAATTGCAGAGTGGGGAATCGTTTCATATCGACAAAATGTATACAGATAGTGTGCTAAACTTTATGCCAGCTGGCACTGTGCTTGTTGTCAACGATCAGGTGTTTGAAAAGACGAATGCAGAAGGGGTCACGATGCAGGTTGTTGGCATGGGCAATGACTTGAAGCAACAAAGTGTATCCAAAGAAATTTTTGGACAGCTTACTTCCGAGCAACAAGAGTGGTTTTCAAGTGTGCCTCAAAGCTATGAAGATAGTCTAGGGACGGTCGGTTCATTATTGTTTGTTGGAAGCTTTTTAGGGCTAGTATTTTTAGCGGCTACCGGCAGTATTATTTATTTTAAAGTGCTAACAGAGGCAGAAGAAGATCAAGCGAAGTATGCAGTATTAAATAAAATCGGTGTAAATAGTAAACAAATTTTAAAAACCGTTGCAGGGCAGGTTGCTGTTATATTTGGCGCACCACTGATTGTGGGAATCGTACACAGTGCTTTCGCGCTGCTAGCATTTTCACAATTATTTAATATGGATATAACTAAGCCTGTGTTATTATGGATGATTGCCTATTCCATCATTTACGGCTTGTATTATCTCTTTACTGTACGGTCGTTTTATAAAATTGTGAGACAGGGGAATTAATATGAAAAAGATGTTTATAAGCATTGGAGCGCTGTTTATTTTGTTTGTGGCAGGTCTAATTGTCCTCATGACAGTAGACTTTAACCGTTTAAATAAAGACACATTCTATGTGCATATAACGACCGATGGGGAAGTAGAGGAATATAAGGCCAATGACGGGCAAATAATACAAACATATTGGTATGAGCTACCAGCATTTAAAGAGAACGGGGAAGAAATGACCTTAACATTTTCTGCACAAAAAAATTTACGCCTAGATGCTTATCTAAAACTTTATGTGAAAAATAATAACGAAGTGACGTCTTATGATGAAATTCAATTTGATGATATGCCGGCTAAGGTCCAGGCACAAATAAAATAATAAAGAGGGGCAGTCCATGTGTAATTGGACCGCTCCTCTTTTTATTTTTCCATCACCTGAGGCAAATGGATTGTTACCGTTGTTCCTTGTTGTTCCTCAGATGTAATAGTCACTGTTCCTCCATGCGCTTCAATAATATCTCGTGCAATAGCAGTACCAAGTCCAGTACCTTGTTTTTGCTCCGTATTTGTCCCACGATAGTAACGCTCAAAAATATGAGTAAGGTCTTCCGCACTTATACCACGACCATTATCAGTTATGGTGATCGTGTGCGCTTCTACTAACACGTGAACACATACCTCAGGACAATTATGCACTATGGCATTGTGTAAAAAATTCACAACAGCACGCCGCATAAAGTGTTCATCAATTGAATGGACAATGACCTCTGCTGTTGCCTCGAATTCTATATTTGCTTGTTCATACGTTGGTGTATTTAATGTGTCGATAATAATTTCACGCATAAATTGGACGATATTGACCTCAGTTAATGTCTGTGGAAGCTGCTGATGTCTTAGCCGCATTGTTAAGTTTAAATCTTCAAGTAAATCTTGCATATGCAACGACTGTTTTTCAATAATTCGCGCGTATTCGTTGTGTTCTTTAGGTGTTAAACCTCCATCATTTAATAACTCTGCATAACCACGAATGGAGGCAAGTGGTGTTTTCATATCGTGTGAGACATTGCTAATCCATTCTTCACGCATCGTCTCAAGACGCTTCCGCTCTTGCTCATAGGCAGCTAACTCACTCGATACTTCACTTAAATTTTCGAACACAGGTCGATAGAGACCTTTTGGTACGTTTATTGGCAGGTGCTTGTGATTTTTTAAATGCTGGATACGTTCTATCATGGCATAAAGAGGTTTCGTTAATGTACGGCCAAACAACCAGCCGACAAGTGTTGCGACTAATAAATCGGCAATAACTATTAGCAATCCATATTTCCCGATAAGGGGTAGTATCGATGCGCTCGAAAGGTGAACTACTAACCTCGAAACACCACTGCCTTTTATACCAATTAAATAGCTAATATTATCTTTACTACCTACATAAACCGTTGTATCAACATCGAACTCCTTATACTTGTACACTTGAATTAAATCAACGGGCGTATAATGAGCAAGTGCCTTTTGAGGTGCGAAATAGGCATCGATCACTTGCCCATTTACATCAAGTAATTGAATCCAAGCATTTCTTTGATGTAAATGTTGTAGACCATCTTCACTTACAGTAGGTTGACCATTAGTTATATCAATATACTGCTGAAAACTGCGCACAAAGATTTCCTCGGTATCGGCAGTAGCACTTTCAAATTTATTTAGCTGCTGATATATAAGTAGCCCAATTAAAATGGCGGTATTGACGAAAATCACAATGATGACAATAGACAAAATAGATAGGAGAAAGCGGGCAGTTAATCGCCATTTCATATTTGTGGCTCTTTTGGCACGACAAATTTATAGCCAAGCCCTTTGACTGTTGTAATATAAAGCGGTTTAGATGGATCATGTTCTATTTTTTCCCGCAAACGGCGAATATGTACCATAACCGTATTGTCGGACCCAAAAAAGTCCTCACCCCAGACATGCTCGAATAAAGTTTCCTTACTTAAAATGCGATTTGGATGATGCATAAAGCAAGCCATTAATCCGATTTCTTTAGCCGTTAGCTCTAATAAAATACCATCCTTATGTACTTCTGTTTCATCGCTATTAAGTACAAATGGACCGACTTGAATGAACTTTGCAGTAGTAGTCGGCGAAGCCTCCTGTATTTGATAACCTGCACGACGCAGTTGGGCCTTTACACGATAAGCAACTTCTTTAGGGCTAAAAGGTTTTGTAATATAATCATCTCCACCAATGGCGAGACCTAAAATTTTATCGATCTCTTCATTTTTAGCTGACAAAAAAAGAACTGGAATATGGGATACTTCACGAATGCGGCGGCATAAATCATAGCCTTCACCGTCTGGAAGCATCACATCAAGTAGCGCGATATCGGGTTTTATTTGTTGAAAGCAAGTCCAAGCATTGGCAATCGAGCCAGCTGTATATATTTGTTTATAGCCTTCTTTTTGGAGACTAACCTTTAGCAGATTAGCTAAATCAGCCTCATCTTCTACGATTAAAATAGTTGGTTCAGGCACAGTCATACGCCCTTTCTATTAAGGTTCATTTTAGCTTTCTTTATTATAAATGAAAGTGCTGGAAAGACGAAATGTGATGAAATGCTATAGAAGTGTCACTTTCTTCACGAACAAGCTGATTTATCAAAAAGATGAATAATCAAATGCTAATGCTTTACTCGAAATAGCAGGAACTTTTGTTTTCCATGTCGAAATAAAGATAATAAGTTAGATGATTTGTATATCAATAAATAAGCTCTCTACTCAGAAGTGGAGAGTTGTCTTTTTACATAACTATTTTTTGGATTGGGAGAGTGGATGAACATGATTACAGAAATGCATGAAAAAGCTAAACAACCAGAAAATGATGAAAGTGTACAGCAGGTGGAGGCAGTGGAAACATTGTTTGTCAATGAGTTCATCGACGGCATTTTAGATCCACAGCAACCAATGCTTGGCCCTGTGAAAAATGGAGGTACAATCATTGCGAATACAACGCCTGGTTGCTGGGGACCCATGTTAACACCAACCATTCGTGGTGGGCACGAAGTTACGAAGCCTGTTTATGTTGAAGGCGCTGAGGTTGGTGATGCCATTGTTATTACTATTAAATCTATCCAGGTAACATCTCTTGCGACAGCATCTGGGCATGATGAGGCCATTGTGGACCGATTTATCGGTGATCCGTTTGTATCGGTAAAATGCCCTGGCTGCGGTAAACTCCATCCAAGTACTGTGGTAACTGGTATTGGCTCACAAGCTATACGCTGTTCAACGTGTGATACGGAAACAGCGCCATTTAAAATGACAAACGGCTATACAATGGCACTTGATCAAAAAGGCAATATTGGTGTAACGGTCGGACGAGAAGGAGCTCGACGTATAGCGCTAGATGCGAAAAATTATATGCGCACACCTGAAAAATCGATGCAAAATCCTGTGGTAGCGTTAGCACCGAGCGATTTAATAGGTGTGATGGCAAGAATGAGACCATTTTTAGGGCAGCTGGGAACAACGCCTTCGAAGGCGATGCCCGATTCACATAATGCGGGTGATTTTGGTTCATTTTTAATAGGAGCGCCACATGAATATGCATTTACACAAGCTGAATTAGATGCTCACCGAACAGATGGCCATATGGATATTAGTCGAGTTCGTGAAGGTGCGACGATTATTTGTCCAGTGAAAGTACCTGGTGGTGGCGTCTACATTGGCGATATGCACGCGATGCAAGGAGATGGTGAAATTGCCGGGCACACAACAGATGTTGCGGGCATTGTCCAACTGCAAGTAAGTGTTTTGAAAAAAGTAGCCCTTGAAGGTCCTATTTTATTACCAAACGAAGAGGATCTGCCATATACAGCGAAACCTTTTTCTAAGGAAGAAAAACGCCGAGCTCGCGAATTAGCGGAGGAATTTGGTGTAAAGCAAGTGGAAGAAGCATTCCCAGTATCTGTAGTTGGTACAGGGACAACCTTAAACGATGCGACAACGAATGCCATTAATCGAGCAGCAAAACTATTTGAAATGACTGAGCCGGAAGTGATGAATCGCGCAACTATTTCGGGATCTATTGAAATAGGCCGCCATCCAGGTGTTGTGACTGCAACATTCCAAGTGCCGAAGCCTGTGCTAAAAAAAGCGCGCATTTATAAACCAGTTAAAAAGCAGTACGATTAGGCTTTAATTGTTAACCAATATAAATCCCATAGCTATGCTGACTTAAATCGGCGTTTGCTGTGGGATTTATTTTTGGCATTTAAATATTTTGGGAAATTTCGATTGTACTATTGCAACTTTTAGCATTATTAAAATATAATAGTCAAATTGTAATCTCCCTTTTTACTGATATAATAATAAAAGCTTCTAAATCTACATTTTTAATTACTTTAGATATAATTTAATTTTTAAATTCAAGGATGGTGACTATGGCAGATTTCGTACGTTTGCAAGAAAAGGAAACAAAAAATCATCGGATAAAAGCATACATAGCTAAGATGAGTGGCGGTGGACATGCTCCTTCAAGAACTAATCTGGCGGATGCAATAACAGGTGCAGTTGGTGGTTTACTTTGTATTTTTGTATTACTTTGTTTAACAAATTTTACAGGCGCACCTTGGTTAATGGCATCTCTTGGAGGGAGCTGTGTACTCGTTTTTGTTGTATGGAATGCGCCATTGTCGCAACCACGTAATATTATTGGTGGCCATCTAATTTCAGCCTTTATCGGATTGGCGATGAATGCCTTATTAGGATCAAATATCGTATCAATCAGCCTTGGTGTTGGATTAACGATTTTTTTCATGGCATTTTCGGGTGTTATCCATCCGCCAGCCGGAGCAAATCCGATTATCATCATTTTAGGAGGATACGGCTGGAGCTATTTATTGATGCCAGTGTTAATAGGCGCAGTCATTATTGTCCTCTTTGGCTTGGTGATAAATAATTTACGACAGACAAGGAAATACCCGCAGTATTGGTGAGCAGTTGGCTGTAATAAAAAATAAAAACTTTTTATTAAATTTTGTGTAACTAAATTTTTTGTCATCCGTCTACTGCATTGGGAGTGTTAACTTTTCTTAGAATTAGTAGACACTTAAGTATGTAAATATGATGGCGCTCATATAGAGCGTCGGGCAATGAGCCATCTGAGACAATACACTGGGCTACCAACTTAAGGGTAAAGATCAGATGCGCTCATTTTTCCTTTGTATAAAATTAAACGAGCGTTGGAGTATATTAATGTTGCTCTAAGTTAGAGCTAAAGTGTTGGATAGACGAACACTTTAGCTCTTTTCTTGTGCATATTTATAAATTTTTAGCATATGTTGGATAGGATTTGATATATTGGAGAAAGAGTATTGAAATATTTGAGAAATATATTTTCGCAGGATAGAGGAAGATTTTTATTGCATGAATTTGATGGGGGGCTCTGGTTGTATGCTGTTGGATTGTGATGAGCAATTATTCATAACATATAGACAAAGTGGTGAAAATGGCGCTGAAAAATTACTTTCAAAATGGGCGGAAGCCGAGGTTACTTCACATGCAGATCCTAAAATACTAGGTACTACATTGTCAACGCAATTATTTTTAGTCAATGAAGAAGCGGCGATGAACATTGCCTTTTCGACAGCACGGAAATATTGGGGACGGGTATCGCCAGAGTTACAACAATTTTTTGATCAGCAAGGTATGGATACAAAATTTGTGAATGAGCGTCTCAATGCCTTTTTTTATACCCAAAAAGGGAAGCAAGTCTTTTTTGAGCAACTTTTTGCCCAGCATACAATGGATTTAGAACGGTTAGTAGGGCTTGTGTTTGGAAAGCGCTGGCAAGTTAAGTTACCTGTAAATGAGTTACAAACAATCTTTTTATATAAATTTAATAATGACTATTTTGTGCATATGATTTATAACGAAGAAGCGTTGTTTTGGCATTGGCTGTTTATGAAAAAAGTTTATTCACTGCTTATCCACAAACCTTTGGAACAATTCACATTTATCCATGAAATTATGGGTCATTTTGAACAATCTTCAACAATTTTTTGTGAACATGTGGATAACTCTGTGTATAATTATAAAAACATACTGGATAAGTGTATAACCTATGTGGATAACTGTAATTTATCATGTTTAGCGAAAAAGCAGTTACGACTTTACCAAATTGTTACGCATTTTCGGTTATCAGAAGGGCAATATCAATGCATTAAAGAGTTGGTCGCTTCGTTTGAGACAGATTGGCGTTATTCTATGTATGCATTAACAGAGAAGGAAAAGGTTTTGATTGCCTATATTTTATTGCGCATAGCTCATCAAGAACGTGATTATGAACATGTCCTTCGCTATGGCGAATATTTATTAGAAGATGAACGGCTTAATAACTACGCAATAGAAATTTTACTGGAGTATAAAGATTTACTGCCAAATCGAAAACCAACACCACCAGCAATCATCAAAAATTATAATTTAAATTACTTAGAAAATCTGTATGCTGTATTATTAGATACCTATGTCAGATTGGGACGTTATCAAGAGGGGTTAACACTGTTAAAAGAACATGGCCTCGCATCCAATAAAAAAATAAATGCAGCATTAGTCCAGCAAAATTACAGTAAAGAGCAACTTATTGCTATTGAGGCATCGGTGCAACAAGATATAGCATTGCAAGTAAATAATTCTTTACAACATATTGGCCTGTCGGTGGAAGAATGGCGCCAACATTACCGCCAGCCGAACGCCCCATATTTTTTAGTAGCACAGAGCGCTTCGTTGCATATGATCAATATTTTAAAGGTCCTATTTGTCACAGAGCAGTACGAGCTATTTGAGAAATTAATAGAAGTTTATAAAAAATATTTACTCGTGGAAGACCATTTCGAAAAGCTACGAGTCTTTATTAGTGCGTATGTGTAACAAAAAAGAGTGTCCACTGAAGTCGGATAGACTTAATTGGATACTCTTTTTAATTTAATAGATATTAATTTAGCTTGTTGTATGTTCCATAGAACCCGTTCAGAAATTGTGTGAGAATTGTTTGAGTGCCTGGCACTTTATTATTCTAAAACACCTTTTTCTTGAAGTGCATTGATTTGTTCCGTGCTATAGCCAATTGACGTTAGTACTTCTTCGTTATGTTCGCCTAGCTTTGCACCAACGTGCTTGTACGTTGGATTGGCTCCATCAAACTTAAAGGCAGATGCAATTTGCTTTTGTGTTGTACCATCGTTTTTCGGAATCTCCACAATCATGCCACGAGCTTGTAATTGAGGATGTTCGCATGCTTCGGGAAAGGTCAATACGGGTTCCACACAACCTTCAAAATTTTCGTTAAAGACTTCAAGCCATTCATTGTAGGTTTTCGACAAAAAGGCATCGTGCACGGCCTCTTTAAAGCGAATCTGTGTATAGTACGAATCATTAAACGTATTATCGATTAGTTCAGGAATATCTAGTGCTTCACAGAGCAACCTACGAAACTGTGGTTCAAGACTGCCCACGGAGAAAAATCGACCATCCTTTGTTTTATAAAAATCATAATAGCTACCGCCGTTTAATATTTCTTGCTCAGGCTGAGGAACACGACCACCACCAATATAGGCAGAGCCATACATAGCATTAAGTGAGAACACGGCATCAGTCATGCTGATGTCAACATATTGACCTTCCCCAGTTTTTTCGCGATGGAGTGCTGCAGCTAGTACTCCGATGGCAGCGTGCATCGTGCCCCCTGCAATATCCGCCAGCTGAATCCCCATCGAAACAGGCTTTTTGTCCTGATGACGCGAATAGTCGAGCACCCCTGCCAATGCTAAATAGTTATTATCATGACCGGGTCGGTTGCTATATGGCCCTGTTTGCCCATAACCTGTAATTGCACAATAAATCAATTTTGGATTTACTTCTTTTAATGCTTCGTAGCCGATTCCGAGTCGTTCCATAACACCTGGACGAAAACCTTCAATAATTACGTCGTACTCTTGTATCAGTGACTTTATAATCTCAACAGCCTCTGGCGCTTTTAAATTTAATGTAAGTGACTTTTTTGAACGATTCAAGTGCTGATGAATATATGCCTCATGATCTTCATCATAAGGAGGCATAATACGCGTTAAATCTACGCGTTTGGAGGATTCCACATGGATGACCTCCGCACCTAGGTCAGCAAAAATCATTGTCGCCATTGGCCCCGGTAGTAATGCAGAAAAATCGAGAATTTTTAACCCCTTTAAAATACCCAAATCTTCCAACCCCTTTTTGTGTAGGCTACCATGCAGTCGTTTCCATGCATTAGTAGCGCTTTTCTCATATCCCCATATTGTGAAAAGCAGTTATACTAATCTGTATTAATACAGATTATGTTTATTTTATCCAGTATTATAACAGATTAACAATACCATTGACTACGTTAATTTTTATTATAAATTAATTTGTCAGAAAATTATATGTTGCGATAACAATAAAAGTAAAAAAATTTAGAATTTAGATGGTTGATTAATGGGGTGGTGTGACAAACGCCGATAAGAAAAGGGGAATCGCCGGTAGAAGCCGGAAAATCGCTGATAAAAGAGCATAAATCGCCGGTAACCTCGAGGAAATCGCCGATAGACCCACCTTTATAAAATGTTTAGCTTGTAAATTTTAAGGGTAGATGATTAATGTACCAATTATTTGGGCAAGCTATTGTTGTAAATGATACGTAAACTCGGGACACATCTCTCGATCGACTTGGCAGGACTTAAGGTTATCCCCCTTTCCCTTATGACAGAACAAGTGTGATATGATGTATGCCTATAATTTGTGAAAGCCAAGAGAGCACCGATGCTTCTTGGCTTTTTTATTTGTGCACGACTTTCTTCCATTATTTTAGAAATACATATGAAGGTTCACTATCTACTTGTCGATATAAAGAGTATGATGAAAATAATGTTTGTGCGTTTTAATTTTATGTGAAAGGAAGAGTGAGATGGATAAAACAAAAATCCAAAAAGTGAACAAAGCACTTATTGCAACTGTTTTTGCTACTAGCGGGATTGCAGTTGTTGTGCCACCACCACAAAAGGTAGCAGCAGCAACTTCACCATTTATAGATATTAACCAATATTCAAGTCACTATGACAATATTTTAAAATTGTACTCTCAAGGTGCGATTAGTGGGTTTGCAGATAAGACATTTCGACCAAATCAAAATGTAACACGTGGTCAAGCAGCGAAAATGCTGGCAACGGTTTTAAAGCTAGATTTAAAAAATGTCGAAGATCCTTATTTTAAAGACGTACCAAAGAGCAATGAATATTATAAATATGTAGCCGCATTACAAAATGCAGGCATTATGTCTGGTTACGCAAGCGGTGCATTTATGCCCAATGAAGTAATGACACGTGGGCAATTAGCAAAAATTTTAGTTCTTGGCTTTAAATTTGAAGTAGCTACAAAATTTAATCATAGCTTCCAAGATGTGAATAGCCAAACGAGTAATGCATACTATATTCAAACGTTAGTAGATTTACAGATTACAGAAGGAACAACACCTGTAACATTCTCTCCATTTAATGCCGTAACTCGTGGACAAATTGCTTCGTTTATTGTTCGTTCACAAGAGAAAAAAAGTAATGCATCAACGTATAAAATTACGGGCGTTGAAGATGATATTCTTTACATAAATGCTGAACCGTATACAGTACCTGAAAACCTTTCACATATTTTCAATGAATATAATGCAGATGTTTTAAAGGGTGCATTTATTGAGGGTGATATTTCAGGGAAAACGCTTTATTCGGTTGCAAAGTTAACGTTAAATGCTAGTGGGACAAGTTCGCGTTTTTTACAGTTTGATGGGGATCATAAATCTTTTGGCGGCACAATTGTTGTCAATGGGAACTACATTGAATTTGCGAATGTAACATTAACGGGCACAATGTTAGTCAATGAAACAGTTCGTCCACCGTTGCATTTAAATGTTTCTTATTTTAAGCCATTAAATATTGGCCGTGTAGCTAGCAGTAATTTTTCATTTATCGACTGGTCGAATCCGAATAAGCCAGAAGGGGATAACTCATCTAATAGTAACTCGTCAGGCGACCTGAATAATTGGACCGATTCCAATCAAAATCCAGATAAAAACAAGCCTTTTGAAAACTGGACAAAAGATCCTGTCACAATGAAAAACGTTGAAAAGCATATTGAATTTTACAATAGTACCGTATCACGACTTGTTGTGTCGCAAAATGGTACGAAAATCGAAACAAATACGAAGCTACCACGTGTAGATATTATCGGGAATGTCCGTGAATTTGAGATTCAAGGTAATATTGGTACGTTAAATTTAGATACAGAAACAAAGCTTACGATTTACGGAACTAGCAATATCGATTGGATTAATTACAATAGCTATACGGATTTAGAGCTATATATTGATGGTCGTGTTGGCACACTTTATGTAGATAATGCATATGGCTGGATTGATATTGGTGATTACACGTATATCGACAAAGTCATCCTTCCAAAAGATGAAGGGCCAAACAATATTTTTGATGACTTCTTAAACGATAAAGATAATGTAGGGAATATTACAGACCCAGATGGCAAACCAGTCGATAAAGACGATATCGACAATCAGAAACCGGCAGATAAAACGAAGCCAGTTATCGATATTACGAAAGTAACTGTCTTAAACGGTAGTGATGTAGAAGTTGAATTTACGTCAGATAAAGTAGGCACGTATTACTACATCGTACGCGAAAAGGGCGTAGAAGCACCGACGAAACGAGAAATGGTGAATCGTATTGAGGTTGATAAAAACGTCGCAACAGGCACGGCATCGGCTGTTAATGGTAAAAACACCATTAAAATTAATAGTTTAGGTGAGAAAAAAGAATACGTAGTGTACGTAATGGTAGTGGACGGAGCGAAAAACGCTTCAGATATTAAGTCGCAATCGTTCCAAATGAAAGATTCATCGCCACCGTCTGTAAAATCACTAGCAGTCAACCCGCTTCACGGTGGGACACGTGCAGAATTCACCTTTACAGCGAGTGAACCAGGGGAATACTACTATTATGTACGTAAAAAAACAACTGCCGCAGATCCGACAACAGCGGATATTATTGCTAACCCGACAGGTAAGGGGAAGGTAGTTGCTGGGGAATTGAAAGTTGACGGATTGTTAACAGGTTTAGACCCTGTACAAGAATATCAACTTTATGTTGTGATGAAGGATGATTCGGGGAATTATTCAGTTGATCCAATCCCAAAAGAGGCCATTAAAGAGTTTAAAACAGGTGCTTTAGATAATATTCCTCCATATATTGTTGACGGAGAACTCGTTTTACAAGATGAAATTAAAAATGAATTCTATGTAACAGTAAGTGAAGAATTAGATAAGGTTTCTGCTGAGAAAGTAGAAAACTATGAGCTAACAGGGACAGGTATTGTTAACCAAGGATTACAAAAACCGATTCGCCCAGAAAAAGTAGTGTATAATAAGGCGCAAAAAAGATTAATCTTTACAATCCCTTCACTAACAGGGTTTGTTAATGGAGATAACTTGGTCGTAACCATTTCTCCAAATGTAAAAGACTTGGCTGATAATGATTTTGAAAATATCAACAATACTCCAGTGAATACGGTTCCGCGTAATACAGCCGAATATATTCATAGAGACGGTGAGTGGCCATATTTAAATATTATCGGTGAACCAGCGATTAACGCAGCTAAAGATCAGACACTTGTGGAATTCAATGCTAGTAAAGCGGGAACATATCATTATTTAATTATGGAATCAGATTTAAATTTAACTCGAGATGACCGATTACGATTAATCGAAGCTGTGCAATTAAATGCAGATAATTTTAATGTAGGGGGCATCAATATTCCGATTGTCGGTAGTGGAGGAAATAAACCAGCACAATTAGGAAAACAGAAAGTGACAATCCCACTACCAAATACAGACCCGCCAATAAGCCCATTTAAGAGCTATTCGATTTATATGGTGTTGCGAGACCGTTCAGGGAATGTTTCGGATATTCAAACAAAACATGTGATTGATGACAGTACACCACCAGTAATCAAAAATACGTCTATTAAAATAGCAGAGGGAGATCGGAAGGCAACCTTTAAGTTTATATCAGACGAGAAAGGAACATATCATTATGTCCTTCGAAAAGTAGGAGATTCCACGCCAGTGCCAACAAGTGCTGAAGAAGTTATTGCTAAGGGAATTGCTAAAGATATGAAGAAAGATACAAATGAGATTGCTTTAACCCTTGAGCCACATCAACAGTATGAGCTATATGTTGCTGTAAAAGATCAATATAGTAACGCAACAATGTTGCAAGAAGGCACAGAATCAAAAGTTTACACATTTGATGAGCAGCAAAATAAAACGATAAACTTGACTGATGCTGGACAAGGAAAAGGCGAGATGAAATATACATTCTTAGCGGATGGTACACCGCCAAAGGTTCAAGAACCAGTCTTTAAACGACTTGATGGTAAAACATTTGAAGTGACTTTTTCAGAGGCTATCGATTCAGGGTTTAATTTTACATTAGTTCAGCCAGGTACAACAACAGCTATTACACCGTCCCACAAATCATATGACTGGCAAGACATGACGGGTATAAAAGATTGGGAATCTCGTAAGCTAATTATCACGTTTGATCGTGAAGTGACACAAAGCTTTGATATCCTTGTAAATGCCAACGCAAAAGATAAAGGAGGCTGGACATTTAGTAAAGATCGAGCAGAGTATAAATATCCAACATTGGGTAATACAATTACTTCTGCGACATTATTAGAGGATAAGGATTTCCAAGGCAATTTAAATATTTCTAAGAAGGTTCAAGTCGTCTCGAGTCTAAATGTTGATATTTCGTGGAATCAGCACTATTACTATGCTGTACTTAACGATAATAATTCTTTGTCACTTGATAATATTCAAGAGATTATCGCTAAGGCAGATAGTAATAACTTTACGGATATTACTGGAGGAGCGATTATTTCCTACGGTACAGGTAAGATAACAATACCTTCTGATGCAAGTAATGCGAAGACCTTTACAGCAATCCAAACAGGTAGTGATCCAAGTTCAGTAAACGTATTCCAAGCAAATCAACGAATTTATCTGTTCACAAAAGATAAATATGGAAATATTGTGTATGCAAAAGAATCAACAGATCCAGCGGCTCTAGATTATGTATTAATTCAGCCTAGAACAAAATAATTTAAAAATAGAAAGATACTAGCTATTACAATGATAGCTAGTATCTTTTGTATATGGACGAAAGAGAAAACCCACATCCATTTATTGTCGAAGTGACTCTAAAGTAGGATGTGGGTTTTAACTTATTTAATTCCTAACAATTTGAAACGTACCAGACGTTTGGGTTTCGATGATGTATTGATTGCCATTTACTGTGTAGGACACAGGCTCTTGGTCACCGAATTCATTGATTCGAACGATCGATGAATTGTCGGGAATGTTTTCTAATATGATTTCGATATTAGCTTCAAATTTAGCCGGCATTTTATTTAATACGGCCTGGAATGTAATACGATTTAAATTTCTTGAAAGTTGAATGTCCATTACGCCTAAATCTTCATTGATAAGCGTATTTAATGGTGGAATAATGACAGCCATATTTGCTTTCGTTGTTAAAACAAAGCGCTCATTATTATGTTCAGAGTCGTCAACATTGATTTTTGCTTTATAGGTGTTGCGACTTTTTGACATGAGCGTATTTTTACCAGGCACTGCGGCGGAGTCTGAAAACTCCGGTGTCGTAGTAGTGTTAACTTTATTTGGTAATTTATATTTTCCCTTTACATAGTCTACTAATTTCCAAACGTTTGGAACGAGTTGTTGTTGTACAGGTGTTAATGCTTCAAAGGCATTTTTCACTGCTTGAACATCGTGCGTTGTAGATGTTTTAGGTGATAAAGCGGTAATCGCATTTTCCACTTCTTTTGCAGCCGCTTTATCCATCTTCACAACCTGTTCAGCATCTAGTAAAAGCTGTTCAATGCCTGCAGGCAAAGAGACGTTAGAAAATTTTCGTAAGGCATTGTACTCAGCGCGGGCTTCTTCCACATCCTTGTGGAAGTTAAGGCGAGATGAATTTAATAATTGAATTTTATTGACCACTTTATCAACAGAAGTATTCGGTTTAATCGCCGATGTCAGTATTTTTTGTGTTTCAGCGCTGACAAACGTTTTTTGCGCGGTATTCAAGGTATTGTACCAATCGCGCGTTTCGATAACATTTTGATAATAATTGACCGAAGTAGAGGCCACCGAAGCCAATTTTTCTTCTATTTGAGCTGCTAGTTTACGATACTGTAGTCTTGTTTGCTGGTGATTGGATAATGTCGCATAATTCGTAACGTATAGTTTTTCGGTCTCTGTTAACGCATTGTAGGCTTTGAGTGCGGCCTCTAAGTATGCCTGAAAAGCAAATGAGGTATCATTAATATTAGAAATAAGCTGCACAACATTCGCAACGTTAGCATTATAGTAGTATGTATTATTATATATGTATGATGTTTTTGCATGTGTCGAGGTATCGGCAGCAGATGCAGTTGTTATAGGCGTTGTATAAATAAGTGAAGGAACGGCTACAAGTGCCAGCAAAGCTAGGCTTCTTTTATGTTTCATACAGACAAACCTCCTATTCTTTTATAGTTAATTTTATCATAGATTAGGGATTTTTTATGCATATTTTAGTTGAATAGGTAAAAAGGTCCGGTGATTTTTGTGGTATAATGTATCCTAACTACCAACTAATAAGTTATAAAAATTCGATCAGTTAAAAGGGGAAGGGACATTGCTCCGCTACGGACGGTTGCTTTCCATGGGTACACCGTAAGCCGCAATCCTCGCTAACGCGCGGTTTGGTGCGTCTTACGTTGCCTGGGTTCCCGCAGGAGTCACCGCACTTCGCTCTAAGCAACTGAACAAATTAGTAGTGTAATAAAATGACAAAAGGCATCAAGTTGAACTTGATGCCTTTTGTTGAGTGTCTAAAAGGACTTTACGTTGAGTAGAGTCTTTTCAATTAATATCCGTATGTGCCATAGCTTTTTGCAATTTCATAATAATAGATAGCATTTTGTAAATTGGTAATTGCATTTGTCACATCTTGATGGGTTGCATTGGTGCTATTTACGATGTAGTATGCCTGCTGAATAGAAGAATCTAAGCTACTTTTTGCTTCAGGTGTTGTCCACTGTTCATAATACGGTATTTCAGTTCCGTAATAGGAAACCTTTACAGTCACTATGGAATTAATAAGTGTCGTCAATGAAGTTTTATCAACATTGTATCCATTCGTACCATATTTATACGCATTTTTATAATTCCAAATAGCATTTTCTAAATTTGTAATGGCATTTGTGATTTCAGTTTGCGTCGAGTAGTAATAATTTAAGACGTATTGAGCTGATGATACAGCTGATACTAAAGTGTCTTTCTCGCTTTGCAATGTCCAAGGTGTATTATATGGTACATCATATCCGTTATAAGAAACTGTTACATACTGTACAGAATTAATTAATGTTGTAAGCGTTGTTTTGTCGCCAGCAGCATATCTTTTACCGTATTTTTGCACTGCTTGATAGTTTGAAAGCGCATTTTTGTACTGTGTAATGGCATTAAGCACTTGGTCTTGTGATGCATTTGTATTATTGGCTACCGTTCTTGCACTCGTGACAGCAGAATCGAATGCTGTTCGCTCAGCTTGCGTTGTCCATTTATCAGAAATTAAAATTTCATTGCCGTTGATGGATACAGCAACATATGGAGGGGAAGCAAGTAATTTACTTAGTTCCGTCTTGTTCACAGCTGGCATTGTGACTTTCGCATTTTTAGCGTCGACTTGAACTTTGTTAATTTGATGCTCTGAATTTAAGCCGATTCTTTCTCCTTGTTTAACGATTACTTGCTCGATTTTACCTTCTCCATAGAGACTAAAATCATTTTCAACATCAATCACCATTTTTTTGACATCAGCCATTACCTCCAATGAAGTAACTTTGTCTTTCACATCAATTGAAGAAATCGTTTTGTCAGCAGCAATGTTTAACTTAGTACGTTGAACGATGATTTCTGGTGTTTCAATTTCTTTTAATGAAACGTATAACCAGTCTATTTTTCTAGTGGCTAAAGCTTTGAAAGTGATGGTATCTCCAATTGTAACGTGGTCGATTGTTACTGCTTTTTTTACTCTATTTGTTACAGTAAGGTCATTTGCAATATTTAAGTTTAAAATTTTGATGTAATCAGCATTTACCGTTACATCGCCGGCAATTTTAGCATCTCCACCATCAAAAACGACTGCTTTTTTGTTCGTTCCTGCATTTTTTAAAGTCAGTGAAGTTATGCTTGTAATCTCGTCATTTTTTACAATAACTGTCGCATCAGCATTCATTAAAGCTTGACGATTCGCCACTTTAAATATGGGCTTAAGGGCACTGCTAATTTTAAATTGTCCGAGAGAAGTACGAACTGTATCAGATGTCACATTCGTAATTTTTAGTGACTTTTCTCCGGAAAGGATTGATGCAGCAACACCCTCAGTTTGAGCATTGTAATGTGATTGATGAACAGATGTTTCACTAGAAGCAGCACTTGCATTTGACAAAGGTAATACCAAAGAGGTTGTAATGGCAGTTGCCATTAATGTAGTTAACGCTTTATTTTTCAAGTTATTCACTCCCATTAAAGTATTACTAGTAAATATAACATATTTTCATAAAATTTAGTAAAAATGGGTAAGTGTATCAAAATCTTGTCTTTTAAATGTAATTTTTACTAGAAAATTTTAATGGACTTGGGAAATTCAGAGTGTTAATTGTTGAGAAACATAGGTCTTTCCATTATTATTGTTTAATAAAAATGGAGGTATTGTCATGGGAAAAACGAGAAGTATAGCTTTAAAACTTTGCTCGCTAATTTTAGGAGTATTTTTAGTGTTATTTATTACCTATACATTGGTAACAAGCACTATTCTGCACAATCAAAGTGTGCATGATTCAGAAAAAGCAACACTTCAAAATGCAGAATTGTCGGCTGCAAAGATGAGTGAACGCTTTAAGAAAGTAAATGATATGTTGCACACGACAAAACGTATTGTGCAATCATTGCAAAGTAAAGGTCAATTATCAACAGAGGATGTAATGGAGATACTGGATAATAACCTAGATGATAATAAGGATTTACTTGGTGTAGGGGTGATTTTAGAAAATAACACGGTGAAAGTTGGGCCGACGACTGATAAGGCTTTAATTGACCAACAAAATCGTTTTATTCCTTATTTAACAAGAGGCAAAGACAAAGTTATTATTAATCCTGTAGTAGGACTTGACGAAAAGAATGGTGCAGAATGGTATCGTATACCAAAAGAAGAAGGTCGTGCAATGTTAACGGAACCGTATGAATTTAATGTCAACGGTAATACGATTTCAATGACGACTATTGCTGTACCATTAGTGAATAATAAAGGTACATATTTTGGCGTTCTATCAGCAACTATTTCTATCGACTTTTTAAAGGAATTAGCTGCTTCTATTGAGCCTGAAGGCGGTTATGCAGGAATCATAACAGATCAAGGTATTTTAACGGTAAATAGTATTAATGAAAAGTTAGACGGAACCAATATGCAAGATGCTATTGATTGGACAAATGTTAAACAATCAATGGAAGAGGGGGTATCAGACAGTCTTTATGTAGACTCCAAGCAACTTGGTGAACAGTCATTCAATGCTTTTGCACCTATGAAGTTAGAAAATATTGATGAAGTATGGTCAGTGCAGCTAGTATTACCTAAATCCAAAATACTAGAAACGTATAATAAAGTACTTATATTTACAATTGGAGCAGCAATTGTGATGGTCATTTTAATGGCTGCAGCAAGTGCTATGTTTATCTATCGACAGTTAAAGCCTCTAAAGGTTTTACGTGCATCTATTGAAAAAGCTGCCGAGGGTGATTTAACATCAAAAATTGATGAAAAATTCATTAAACCCGATGAAATTGGTGCTGTAGCATTCGCTTATAATAATATGCTGGATAAAACGAACGATGCCATACATACGGTATTAAATTCTTCAACATTACTTAATCAATCTTCAGATGATGTAAACGAGGCCTTTAATGAAATTGTTGCTTCTAATCAGGAAGTATCTGTAGCCATCAACGAAATAGCGCAAGGTGCATCGAAACAATCGGAAGATACAGAAGAAACAAATTATCGCATGATTGATTTATCCGATCAAATTGACGCTATTACAATGCTTTCCAAGCAAATGGATGAGCTTTCATTGAAAACAAAAGCTTCGACAGAGCAAGGTATGAAAGAAGTTGAAAGTTTGCGCGACCGTAATAGTGAAACTAATGAAATGAATGGTCGTATACAACAGCAAATGGAATCTTTATCTAGCAATATTAACAATATCAATCAAATTATTGTATCTATTCAAGGAATTACTGAACAAACCAACTTACTAGCACTTAATGCAAGTATTGAAGCCGCTCGAGCAGGGGAACACGGGAAAGGTTTTGCGGTAGTAGCAGAAGAAGTTCGTAAACTGGCAGAACAATCTAAGACCGAAACAGAAGTGATAAAGAAAACAGTGGCGAGCATTCTACAGGACGCTAAACAAACGGTTTCAGTTATTACTTCGAATGCTGGCTTAATGCAAGCCCAGAATGAATCGGTACAAAATACAGAGTTAGCCTTTAAGGATAATAATGAGCTTTCACATGCGATTACAAAAGCAATTAATGAGCTATTAACGAATCTTTCACAAATGTTAGAGCAAAAAGATCAAGCCATTACTGCGATACAAAGTATTTCAGCCGTATCAGAGGAAACAGCTGCTTCTGCAGAGCAAGTAAGTGCATCTGCTGTCGATCAACAAGCAGAAATGGAGAAGGTTGCAGAATCGATTCATAATATGAACCAAATTTCTAAAGAACTGCAAGAGGTCGTGAATCGCTTTAAGCTTTCTTAATTAATGCTAAATTTCCCGAAGCAGAGAGGATATTCCGCGGATTGGAGAAGTAATTCCGCGGAGCAGAGGGTAATCCCGCGAAGCAGAGGAGTAATCCCGCGAAACAGAGCAAGAATCCCGCGGAGCAGAGAGGTAATCCCGCGGAGCAGAGAAGTAATTCCGCGAAGCAGAGCAAGAATCCCGCGAAGCAGAGCAAGAATTCCGCGAAACAGAGAGGTAATCCCGCGAAGCAGAGAGGTAATTCCTAGGAGCAGAGAAGTAATTCCGCGAAACAGAGCAAGAATCCCGCGGAGCAGAGAGGTAATCCCGCGGAGCAGGGGAGTAATTCCGCGAAACAGGGCAAGAATCCCGCGGAACAGAGAGGTAATCCCGCGGAGCAGAGAAGTAATCCCGCGAAACAGAGCAAGAATTCCGCGGAGCAGGGCATATCTACCGGCATTAATAGTAGTTTTGGACTGTCCAATTATTGGATAGTCTTTTTTATGTAAAGCTGTTATAGATGAGGTGGTGTAAGGGAGCATTGACCCGATGGTTGAACAGTTTTACTATAGTAGGAGATGAAAGGGGGTTGCCTCTATGTTGTATCTTGGTATGATTTTCTTTAAAATTGTTGCACCTATTTTGGTATTGCTTGTACTTGGAGCATTTTTGCAGAAGAAATTTAGTTTTAATTTAAAAGCATTATCTCAACTCATTACATATTGTTTTATGCCGGCAGCGGTATTTGTTAATTTATATGAAACGACTGTGGAGTTAACGGTGCTTGGGGAAGTGGCACTATTTATTGCGCTCTTTATCGGGAGTCAAATGGTGCTAAGTCACTTTTTAGCAAAGGCACTTGGTCTTGCGAAAACAGAAACGGCAGTATTTAAAAATAGTGTTGTGCTTATTAACTCTGGTAACTATGGCATTCCGGTAGCCCAAATGATTTTCGCAGCCCAGCCGGTTGGAGTTGCAATTCAAGTACTTCTCGTTATTTTTCAAAATATGACGACTTATACATATGGTTTATATAATTTAATCTCCTCCACTAAATCAGGGATGGCGATAGTGAAGGATTTTCTAAAAATGCCGATTATTCATGCCCTAATAATAGGAGTGGCAATGAATTTCTTTCATATTGGCATTCCGCAATTTATCCGGATTCCAATTGACCATGTGGCGGATGGTTTTATTGCAGTAGCACTTATTACACTCGGTGCACAACTATCGCAACTTGAAATCAAATCGATGTTCAATAAAACAGTGTTTGTTAGCTGTATTACGCGTCTTGTAGTAGGTCCTGCTGTAGCATTACTTATTATTTCTGTGCTCGGCTTAGATGGTGTCGTTGCTCAATCGCTCTTTATTGCAAGTGCATTTCCAACGTCACGTAATAGCTCCAGTTTAGCGCTAGAATATGATATCGAGTCGGCTACTGCTGCGCAAACCGTGCTATTTTCTACAATCGTTAGCTGTATTACCGTGACCGTGGTAATTTATATAGCGGAAATGCTCTTTACATAATTGGCTTCCATCTATTAGTAATATCTGGTACACTAACATCAAACTGAATAGCTTAACTAGGGGAGTCTGATGAGTCGGGCTGAGAGGGAAACGCATGGAGGTTTCTTGACCCTTTGGACCTGATCTGGCTCATACCAGCGTGGGAAAGTTAATGAACATCGCACTCCTTATACTTTTGAACTGTGCGATTAATAAACCTTACATGTACAGCCGGATCCAAATTTTTTTGGATTCGGCTTTTTATTTGTAATAGAGCTTATTGGCGTGAGCTAGATTCGGTCCTTGTAAAAAATACTAAAAAGGGAGCGGAATAGTAAATGACAACAATTAGCGAAAAAAACATGAACATTATGGCAAGCTTTGATGGCAGTAAAAAAGTATATATAGAAGGAACACGACCAGATATTTTAGTGCCAATGCGTGAAATTAAGTTAAGCCCAACAACTGGTAGTTTTGGAGAAGAAGAAAATGCGCCTATTCGAGTTTATGATACGAGTGGGCCTTATACAGATCCAACGTATACAATCGATATTACGAAAGGTTTACCAGCTTTGCGGAGTGCGTGGATTAAAGAGCGTGATGATGTAGAGGAATACGAGGGACGCACTATAAAACCAGAAGATAATGGTTTCCGCAAAGTAGATGATCCACGTCTGTTTGAACATGTATTTCCACAGCTAGCACGTAAACCATTACGTGCGAAAAAGGGTCGCAATGTGACGCAACTACATTATGCAAGGCAAGGAATTATTACCCCGGAAATGGAATTTGTGGCGATTCGTGAACATGTTAAACCAGAATTTGTGCGTGCCGAAATTGCTGCAGGACGGGCTATTATGCCATCGAATATTAATCATCCCGAGGCTGAGCCGATGATAATCGGTCGTAACTTCCATGTGAAAATCAACGCCAATATTGGCAATTCGGCTGTTACTTCCTCCATTGCCGAGGAAGTGGAAAAAATGACGTGGGCAACACGGTGGGGTGCGGATAATATTATGGATTTATCTACTGGTAAGCATATTCATACAACACGTGAATGGATTATTCGTAATGCTGCTGTGCCTGTAGGAACTGTGCCGATTTATCAAGCGCTTGAAAAGGTCAATGGCGTAGCAGAGGATTTAACATGGGAAGTGTATCGAGATACGTTAATCGAGCAAGCCGAGCAAGGGATAGATTACTTCACGATTCATGCAGGTGTCTTGCTGCGTTATGTGCCTTTAACAGCTAATCGCGTAACAGGCATTGTGTCGCGCGGAGGTTCTATTATGGCGCAGTGGTGTTTATTCCATCATCAAGAAAATTTCTTATATACGCATTTTGAAGAGATTTGTGAAATTATGAAGACGTATGATGTTGCCTTTTCGTTAGGGGATGGTTTACGCCCTGGTTCTATTGCAGATGCCAATGACGAGGCGCAGTTTGCAGAACTAGAAACGCTAGGAGAGTTAACGCAAATTGCCTGGAAACATGATGTGCAAGTAATGGTAGAAGGACCAGGACACGTGCCAATGCATCTCATCAAAGAAAACATGGACAAGCAATTAGAAGTGTGTAAAGAAGCACCATTCTATACATTGGGGCCTCTTACTACAGATATTGCGCCAGGGTATGATCATATTACATCTGCTATTGGTGCGGCAATGATAGGGTGGTTTGGCACAGCCATGTTATGCTATGTAACTCCGAAAGAACATTTAGGGCTACCGAATCGAGAGGATGTTCGTGTAGGGGTCATTACCTATAAAATTGCAGCCCATGCAGCTGATTTAGCGAAGGGGCATCCTGGAGCGCAGCAGCGAGATGACGCGCTCTCGAAGGCACGTTTTGAGTTTCGTTGGCGAGACCAATTTAATTTGTCGTTAGACCCTGAGAGAGCTATAGAATACCACGATGAAACATTGCCAGCGGAAGGAGCAAAAACCGCACATTTCTGCTCGATGTGCGGTCCTAAGTTTTGTAGTATGAGAATTTCTCAAGACATTCGTAATTATGCTAAAGAAAAAGATTTAACTACGACCGAAGCGATTCACCAAGGGATGCAGGAAAAGGCGCAACAGTTTAAAAATAATGGCAGCAAATTGTATCAGTAATGAAGTACAAGACCCCATAAGGCACTTGGTAACAGTAGTGGTGGTACCTTCTGCTTAGAACAGAACAAACAGGTTGAAGGAATGGCAAAAGAGCTAGATTGATCGTAGTCAATCTAACTCTTTTTTTGCTATGAGCGTTGTGGTGCTACGGCGTAAGCTTTCTCTCAGCATAGTGCGTTCCCGTAGCAATTCCTGCCTACCAACAACTCGGTTCTCTTCACTTTATGTAGGTGAAAATATACCACCACATTCGCACGCATTTCATGTTTTAACTCCATCTTTTTAGACTTTAAACTTGCTTATTTCTTCTTGCAAAGTCGTTGCGCCATCACTTAATGATTTTGCTACCGAATGGGTTTCTTGAATGGTTGCTGCTTGTTCTTTTAAAGATTTAGCCATCGATTTAGATTGCTCCGCCACATTTTTCGCCACAGAGGACATTTCATTGACTGAAGCGGCTACCTCCTCAGTACTAGCAGAAATTTGTTGTGTAGAAGCGGAAACGTCTTCAATGTCAGATGCCATCGACCCGATCGCGCTCAAAATATTATGAAAGGCAGTCTGTGCTTTTTGAATGTAAGCAACACCTTCATCAATATTATGCACTGTAATGCTCACTGCTTTTTCAACTTCCACTGTATTTTGCTGAATTTGAGTAATTAAATGAATGATTTGGTTAGCTGATATTTTGGATTCCTCCGCTAATTTACGTACTTCATCTGCAACGACAGTAAAGCCTTGTCCATGTTCGCCAGCTCGGACTGCTTCAATGGTTGCATTAAGCGCAAGTAAGTTAGTTTGATCAGTAATATCGGTAATGGTCTTCGTAATATTTTCAATTTCTGTCGATTGTGCACTTAACTGTTGAATGAGTCGGTTTGTGTCATGTGAGGATTGCTGAATAATCATCATTTGATTTTCAGTTGTCTGCAACATCTTATCTCCTTCATTGGCAACGTTTTGTGTATCAAGAGCTTTGACGTGAAGTGTTTGTGTGGCTTCTGCAATACGTTGAACACCACGTGCTGTTTCATCCATGGCCATAGCTGTTTCCTGTCCAGTAACTACGGCTTGGTTACCGTCCTTCTCCATAATTTCAATACGTTTGGCAATATCTTTAGAAGCTTGTGAAACTTCGTCTGTGCTTGCTGCTAGTTCTTCGGAGCTCGAGGTTGTGTGCTTTACATTTGTTACAACATTATCAATAAGGGTGTGCAAGTTCGTTTTCATTGTATTAAATGAATCAGCTAATGTTCCAATTTCATCTTTTGTTTTTACTGTCACATCTTCTTGGCGTAAATCTCCGGTAGCAATGATATTTGCTGCAGTAGCTAGTTTATTGACTGGAATTGTAATAGCCCGGGTCATCAGAAACACAATAATAAAGGAGAGAAAGGTAGAGATGGCGGCGAGAACTAATATAATAAACGAACTAATATCCTCTACTTGTGATGATTTGGCACGGGCTAATTGTATTTGTTCCTCCTCATAAACTGCAATTTCATGAACTGCTTGTTGAATTGCTTCACTTGCAGGACGTGCAGTTGTTCTAAGAATATCGATAGCAGATTGTAAATTATTAGAATCATATGTATTGATAATCTCTAATGCTGCCTTTTCGAAGAGAGCTTGCTTTGTTTTTATAATTTCCATTTGCCTTTGTGTATTTTCACTAGTGAATAGGCTGTCTAGCTCAGCCACCTTCGTTTGAATAATGTTTTCTTGTTCCTCGAGCTTTTTATATGTAGCCTCATTTGGTTCAAGAATATATGAACGAAGATAGCTTCCTTGTAAGGCAGAGGCACTAAGGATTTTATCGATTTGCAGAAGTTTATAAACACGGTTGTCAAATAAGTCATGATTCAATTTATCAATATGATTGAGTTGATAGTAGGCTATTGAGGAGATAATTAGTAATAAAAGAATCATTGTTCCAAAGCTCATATAAAGCTTGTTTCGAATCGACATTTATTTTCCTCCATTCTAGATTTTGTCGTAGTTGTCACTAGCAATACAACTTTCAAATTCGATATTTATGAACGCAAACAAAATATGTGGAATGACTCAAGATAAATGTTATTAACAACACCTATATTACATGGGGAACTTTATAGTTAAGGAATCAATAAACTATAGGTAAGAAAGAGCGTTGGATTCCACTGTAAATTACCGTATCAGTGGATGGGAGAGATGCCTTCTTAGTAAGAGGGGTAGAACTTAGCTCCAATCAACTGAGCAGGAAATGAAATGGATAGTTTGGTTTTTAGAGACCATTGACAAAGCTTTAGATAAAGGGAGATTAAAATGGATGATGGTCTTCCAATGTAGCTGCTTGTTATAAAGGCTATTCGGATAACTTTAGTGGGACTAGCAAAAAACATAGTAAAAATGACAAAAGGCATCGAGAAATGAATTCTCGCTACCTTTTGTCTACTTACCAATAATGACAAGTATGATTGGATATCAATAAAGTGGAATATTAAATGTTTGCTACTTGTTTTACTTCTTGTTTCTTTACATATGGGTTAGAAAGATCCATTCCTTCTAATGAAAGACCCATTGCTTTCGCTACACCTTCACCATATGCAGGATCAGCTAGGTAGCAGTGTAAGATGTGACGACGTTTGATGAATTCCTCAACAGTTGCCATATCATTTGCTGTATTTTCAAATAAGCGTTGTTGCTCTTCTGCTGATAATAGACGGAATAACTTACCTGGTTGCTCGAAGTAGTTATTGTCATCTTCACGGAAGTCGTGAATATCAGCATGACCATCAATACGTAATGGCGGCTCTTTATAGTCTAAATTGTGCTCCCATTCACCATAGCTGTTTGGTTCATAGCTTAATGTAGAACCAAGGTTACCATCGAAACGCATAGCGCCATCGCGGTGGAATGAACGGAATGGGCATTTTGGTGCGTTAACAGGCAGCATGTGGTGGTTTACGCCTAAGCGATAGCGAGCTGCATCTGCGTATGCAAAAATACGAGCTTGTAACATTTTGTCTGGAGAGTAGCTGATACCAGGCACAATGTTAGATGGTGCAAACGATGATTGTTCAACTTCTGCAAAGTAGTTATCAGGGTTTTTATTTAACTCGAATTCGCCAACTGGAATGAGTGGGAAATCTTTTTTATACCAAACTTTTGTTAAATCGAATGGGTTATAAGGTAGTTCACGCGCTTGTTCTTCTGTCATAACTTGAATGTACATTTTCCATTTCGGGAAATCGCCTCTTTCGATAGCTTCGTACAAGTCACGTTGTGAAGATTCACGGTCCTTACCAATAATTTCAGCTGCTTCTTCACCAGTTAAGTTTTTAATACCTTGCTCTGTGCGGAAGTGGAATTTCACCCATACGCGCTCATTTTGAGCATTGATAAAGCTGTACGTATGTGAACCGAAACCATGCATATTACGATAACCAGTTGGAATACCACGGTCAGACATAACAATTGTGATTTGGTGTAACGCTTCCGGTAATAGTGTCCAGAAATCCCAGTTAGAATTTGCGTTTTTCATATTTGTACGTGGATCACGCTTTACGACATGGTTTAAATCTGTAAAGTGTAACGGATCACGGAAGAAGAATACAGGCGTGTTGTTACCAACTAAGTCCCAGTTACCTTCTTCTGTATAGAATTTCAGTGCAAAACCTCGAATATCGCGCTCAGCATCTGCAGCACCGCGTTCTCCGGCTACAGTTGAGAAACGAGCGAACATTGGTGTTTGTTTACCGATTTCAGAGAAGATTTTTGCTTTCGTATATTGAGAAATATCATGCGTTACAGTGAATGTGCCGAATGCGCCTGAACCTTTTGCGTGCATACGACGCTCTGGAATAACTTCACGGTTGAAGTTTGCTAATTTTTCAACTAACCATACATCTTGAAGTAAAAGTGGACCACGAGGACCTGCTGACATAGAGTCGTGGTTGCTTACTACTGGAGCACCACCTGCTGTTGTAAAACGACGGCTACGATCATTTGCGTTTGTCATATTAGTTTACCTCCTGAAAAATATTGTGAGTCAAACTCCTCGCTATAACTATAACAAAAATAAAATAGAATTTCTAGTACATTATAATAATTATCGTTAAAGAATTTATCTAGCAAGATATAAAGTATAATATATGCAAGGTTTTCAACAAATAGACATAGTTTTTTAAAATATTTTCACTGTATTTGTAGTGTTAACGCTCCTTTTTAAAGAAAATAGTGATTTACTATTATATAGGTATTAACTTCGTGTAGTAGGGATACTTCGCTAAATTTTATCTTCATATTGAAAATGATATGGTCTAATTGAAAATCACTTTTTTACAATATCTCCTTATATTTTCCAACCCTTGCGATATCGATTGGGTGTTGTTCCTATTAGGCGTTTAAATAATTTACTAAAATAATTAGGGTCCTCAAAGCCATTCAACAATGCGATTTCACTAACAGCAAAATCTGTTTCGATTAACATTTTGCTTGAACTTTGAATGCGAACCTGTTGTAAATAACGTTTTAATGGCTGTCCTTGCTTCTTGGAAAATATCGTACTTAAATAATTCGGGCTAATTCCTAATTTATGGGCGATAAAGGGTAAGGATAACTCACTGTTGTGATAGTGATGATCGATTATTTCTAACGCTAATTCAACATAGTCTGCTTTTTTCTCAATGCGCGCCTCGCGAGCCAAGTCAATAAGTCTTTGGGTGAATAAAATAATGCCATTGAGAATGGTATAGAGTATCGGGTGCTCAATAATTAAATGAAAAAGCTGTCGGTAGTTCTGTTCAATAGCCGCTTTCTCATGCAGTTTATATTTCAGCATAAAGCGACGGATTTGCGCCAAGACACTTGTTAGATGTATACGTAAATCATCTTGCTCGTAATAAATACCTCCATTTGATAAGCGATATAAGAACGCTTTAACTGCCTCAACATTACCTTCCTCTAAGCTTTTAATAAGTAGTTGCTGCTCTTCTGGTGTGAGTAAAGGGTCTAGAGACTGTGTTTGATATTGTTTAGTCGCATAAAAAATATGACCAAAGCCTTCATAGAAACTTTGAAGAAGAGCACGCTTTGTAATAGCAAACATTTCTTTTAAGGTCGTAGGGGGGCCATCATAAATACTGATATTCAACCCACCACTATTTGTTATTTGCCATTCTTTTAATAATGTACGAATATCTTTTTCAATAATTTTTAAATCGCTTGTTTGAAATAAGCAGATGATTGTATCTGCTAATGGATAAATGCTCGTTTGATAAAAAATAGGTGTTTGTTGGAGCCATATGTACAGTTTATTTAATGACTCAGCATGCTCCGGTTCAAACATCGTAAATTGGATTTCAGCCGCTGAATTGGTTGTGCTTTCTAAAAATAATTGATAGTAAAAAGATTCGTCTTTTGCCTCATTGCTAGCTTTTTGTAGTGCAGGTGTGTGCAGTGAAATAGTTGAGAGCTTTTGCTTCAACACTTCTAAATCAATGGGTTTTACAAAGAGATGTGCCACCTGTAAATCAATTGCCTTTAATGCATTTTTAAATAATGGCTCTGTCGTAATCGCCAGTATTTTACCTGCATACTTTTGTAAAAGTCCGTACAGAGCTGTTAAGCGATTACTAGGCAGTAAATCAATATTTAATAAAATGACTTCTGGTGTAAAGCGTTGGATGCTCTGAGCAGCTTCGGAAATAGTGGTACACATCTCAATGGATAAATCTCCTGGGAAGTACGTATGTAAAAACCAGCGAATACCTGAAAGTTCAGTGTGATCTCGATCTATTAAGAGTAGTCGCATGCAATCAGCCTTTCTGAAAATATTCTAGTTTCGTAGAAAAATACGATTATATTATTAAAAATAACATAAAAAACTGAAATAATTCCTGTTTTCTCTTTTAAAATTCTATATTTTCTGAAAAAGGTAGTTTGTACAATGGATATAGAGAAATTCTATTTTTTCACACTGTACTTTACATAAGCTGTTAGGAATAGGGGGATATCGTATGCAAAAAATCATTGAACTTGATGGCAATACGTTAACGAGACAACAAATTGAACAAATCGTGAGAGGTCAGGCAACGGTTGCACTATCTGCTGAAAGTACGGAACGTGTTCAATTGAGTAGAGAACGAATTGAAAAACGCTTAGCTGAGGGGCAAGTAATCTATGGTGTTAATACAGGGTTTGGCAAGCTCAGTCACATACAAATTGAAGAATCGGATATTGAGTTATTACAGTTAAATTTACTGCGCTCAGATGCAACGGGTGTTGGCGAGCCGTTCCCGACGGATGTTGTGCGGGCGATGATGATTTTACGTGCTAACGCTTTAGCGCGTGGCTTTTCAGGCATTCGGCAAGAAACGTTGCAATTATTACTAGAATGCATTAATAAAGGTGTCCATCCGATCGTACCGTCGCAAGGTTCAGTTGGTGCCAGCGGCGATTTAGCGCCATTATCACATTTAGCATTAGTGCTAGTAGGTGAAGGGAAAGCTGAGTTCAACGGGGAGCTTATGGCGGGGAATGTCGCGTTGCAAAAAGCGGGCTTAACACCTGTAAGACTACAAGCGAAGGAAGGTTTAGCACTTGTAAATGGTACACAAGCAATGACGGGAATTGGTGCTTTAACATTGAATGAGGCAGAGCGTATTGGGCTTGCCGCAGATATGGCAGCGAGTCTGTCGTTAGAAGCCTTAAAGGGTATTACCAATGCATTTGATGCAGCCTTACTAGCTGTACGACCACATCCAGAATTAGAGCTTGTAGGTGGCCGTATTCGGAAGTGGCTTGACGGCAGTAAGCGCGTCACAAAGCAAGGAGAAGTCCGCATGCAGGATGCATATTCATTGCGCTGTATTCCACAAGTTCATGGCGCATCATGGCAGTCATTTTTCTATGCCGAGCAACGTGTACAAGTTGAAATGAATGCGACAACAGACAATCCAATTGTTTTAGAAAATGGAGAAGTTGTATCCGGCGGGCATTTCCATGGCCAGCCAATTGCATTAGCGATGGACTTTTTAAAAGTTGGGGTAAGTGAATGGGCAAATATTTCGGAACGACGCACGGAGCGCATGGTTAATCCGCAACTTAATGACGGTTTACCACCATTTTTAGCGACAAATCCTGGCATTGAATGTGGCCTAATGATTGCACAATATACGGCGGCCTCAATTGTTTCTGAAAATAAAGTACTAGCACATCCTTCGAGTGTCGATTCTATTCCAACATCGGGGAATCAAGAAGACCATGTCAGTATGGGAACAACATCTGCTCGACAAGTACGACAAATTGTTCACAATGCCGCACGGGTGATTGCGATAGAAATGATTTGTGCTTCACAAGCGATTCACTTAGACAAGGCAGAAGCGCAATTATCGCCAACAACAAAAAAGTATTTAGAAAAAGTGCGTGAGTTTTGCCCGCCTTTATTAGCAGATCAACCTATAGGGGATGAAATTGAAGCGTTAGCGAAGTACTTATTGGCAAGTGATGATTTAGTAGAGTTAACGAAATAAACGCAAAGGGGATGGCATTATGAAAACACCAACAACAATTCGTGCACCGAGAGGAACTGCACTTTCTTGTAAAGGATGGACACAGGAAGCAGCAATGCGCATGTTAATGAATAATTTAGACCCTGAAGTAGCGGAAAATCCTGATGAGTTAATTGTTTATGGGGGAATAGGGAAAGCAGCGCGGAATTGGCAAAGCTACGAGCAGATTATAGCTTCGTTAAAACAGTTAGAGAATGATGAAACACTTCTTATTCAATCAGGAAAGCCTGTAGCAGTCTTCCGTACACATGAGCATGCACCGCGTATTTTAATTGCTAACTCAAATTTAGTACCTGCATGGTCGAATTGGGAGCATTTCTATGAGCTAGAGGACCGCGATTTAATGATGTACGGTCAGATGACGGCGGGTAGTTGGATTTATATTGGTGCACAAGGCATTTTACAAGGGACGTATTTATCGTTTGTTGAGGCTGGTAAGAAAGTGTTCGGTAGTGCTGATTTGCGCGGAAAATTTATTCTTACTGGTGGTATGGGTGGCATGAGTGGTGCACAACCTTTAGCTGGCAAAATGGCAGGCGCAGTTATTTTAGTCGTTGAGGTGGAACGCGCCCGCATTGAACGCAAAATAAAAGAGGGTTACTGTGATTATCTTGTTGAGACAGTGGATGAAGCAATTGCTTTAGTTAATCAACTACGTGATCAACGTGAGCCTGCGTCTATCGGTCTTGTTGGTAACTGTGCGGATATTAATCGAGAGTTGCTGAATCGGGGCATCATTCCAGATTTCGTAACAGATCAAACATCGGCGCATGACCCGATTAATGGCTATGTGCCGAACGGAATGACATTTGAAGAGGCACTAGAATTACGCAAAAATGATGTGAAAACATATGAGCAAAAGGCAAAAGAAACGATGGCAGAGCATGTTCGTACGATGCTGGAATTTCAACAGGCAGGTGCCGAAGTGTTTGATTACGGTAATAACATTCGGGCATATGCGAAAGAGATGGGTGTGACAAATGCTTTCGACTTCCCGGGCTTTGTCCCAGCCTATATCCGTCCATTGTTCTGTGAGGGCAAAGGGCCATTCCGTTGGGCTGCGCTTTCTGGGAACCCAGAAGATATTTATAAAACAGATGCATTAGCGAAAGAGATGTTTGCAGAGGATGAAGGACTTGTCAATTGGATTGATATGGCGCAAAAAATGGTGAAATGGCAAGGGCTACCTGCACGTATTTGTTGGTTAGGCTATGGCGATCGTCATCGCTTTGCACTAAAGGTCAATGAAATGGTAGCAAATGGAGAGTTATCGGCACCAATCGTCTTTGGTCGAGATCATTTAGACTCTGGCTCGGTTGCATCGCCGAATCGGGAAACAGAAGGAATGTTAGATGGTTCAGATGCTGTATCAGATTGGCCGATTTTAAATGCACTGATCAATACGGCCGGTGGTGCTAGCTGGGTAAGTGTTCACCATGGCGGCGGTGTAGGGATGGGCTTTTCTCAGCATGCTGGTCAAGTGTTAGTAGCGGATGGTACAGCGCTAGCTGCCGAGAAGATTGCGCGCGTTTTAATTTCAGACCCAGGGATGGGCATTGTGCGCCATGCTGATGCAGGCTATGAAATTGCAATTAATACTGCCAAGAACAAGGGTGTCCATATGCCAATGTTGAAGGATGATGCGAAGTGACCATTTTAATTAAAAATGCCAATGAAGTGATTACGTTGAAAAATGCAGTGCCAGGGCCTCGGATAAAGGAACAGATGCGTGACATTGCAGTAATAGAACAAGGCAGTGTGTTAATAGAAGGAGAACGTATAGTTGCTGTTGGAACGTATGAGCAATTAGCGCAAGAGTTCCCTAGCTTAGTTGATGTAGCAAAAGTCATTGATGCCTCAGGTAAGATTGTAATGCCTGGGCTAGTGGACTGTCATACACATTTAGTGCACGGTGGAACGCGCGAGCAAGAATTTAATATGCGACTGAACGGTTCCACTTATATGGAGATTATGAATGCAGGTGGCGGTATTCATGCTACAACAGAGCGAACGCGAGAAACGAGTTTTGATGCGTTATATGAAAAAACGATGCAGCATTTAAATGTTTTTTTAAAGCATGGCGTGACGACTGTTGAAGCAAAATCAGGCTATGGTCTAGATTGGGAAACAGAAAAGAAACAACTAGAGGTAGCCAAAAAGCTACAAGACACACATGCTGTAGACGTCATTAGTACTTTTATGGGCGCGCATGCAGTACCGCGTGATTATAAAGGGCGTGAAGATGAATTTGTCGATGTTGTCATTCGTGAGATGCTGCCCAATGTTGCGGAACTTAAGCTTGCGGAATTTAATGATGTGTTTTGTGAAAAAGGCGTATTCACTCCAGCGCAATCTAGACGTATTTTAGAGGCGGGCAAAGCACTTGGGCTAACGCCAAAAATTCATGCTGATGAAATAGAGCCTTATAAGGGAGCGGAATTAGCTGCTGAAGTAGGGGCTATTTCCGCAGAACACTTGTTAGTAGCCTCGGATGAAGGTATTCAAAATATGGCTAAAGCTGGGACGATTGCGGTGTTGTTACCTGGCACAGCCTTCTTCTTGCGTGCGCCTTTTGCGAGAGGGCGTTTAATGATTGATGAAGGTGTACCCGTTGCAATCTCAACAGACTTTAATCCAGGTTCGTCGCCAACAATGAGTTTACCGTTTATTATGAATTTAGCTTGTATGCATATGGGTTTGACATTGGAAGAAGTATTAACAGCTACGACGATTAATGCAGCATATGCACTTAACAGAGGTCATGAAATTGGTTCGCTTGAAGCGGGTAAAAAAGCGGACATTATTCTTTTAGATGTTGCGAATTATAAGCAATTACAATATTTTTACGGCATGAACCATACGCATACAGTTATTAAAAATGGTCGCGTAGTAGTTCGGGATAGTATTCTTTTGTAACTATCAAGGTGGATTCTGCTGTTCAATTACCTTAATGTGTTTGCCATTGCGGAATATTGACAAATTAAATATTACAGATTAAGCATAAATAGGGAGAAATCCGTTATTTATGCTTTTTTTCGTATAGAATATAGTTGTGATTATAGTTAGAAAGGAATGTTGAACGTGCAACTGACATTAACATTTCTTATTTTAGGAATGACGATTTTTGCATTTATGACAAATCGAGTGCGTGCGGATTTTGTTGCCATTGTGTCACTCCTCGCATTTGTTATTACGGATATTTTAACGCCTGCGGAAGCTTTAGCTGGCTTTTCTAACTCGGTTGTGCTCATGATTGCTGGACTTTTTGTTGTAGGTGCCGGTATTTTGCGTACGGGTTTAGCGGCAATGGCTGGGCAACTCTTATTAAAATGGTCGGGGAATAGTGAACTGAAGTTATTTGTATTATTGCTCATTATTGTTGGCTCTGTCGGTGCTTTTATGAGTAATACTGGAACAGTTGCCTTGATGATGCCGATTGTTGTTAGTATTGCAATTAATATGAAGGAAAGCCCTTCAAAGTTTTTATTACCTCTTTCTTATGTCGCAAGCTTATCGGGATTAATGACATTAATTGCTTCACCACCAAACTTAATTGTTAGTCAGTTGTTGGTTGAGCGTGGCTATCCGAAACTGGGCTTTTTTGAGGTGACACCTATTGGTATCGTTGGCATGATTGCCGGTATTTTATATTTGGTGCTTGTGCGCAATATATTGCTGCCACATGATAAAAATAAAACCCAAACCTCGACTGGGTATAAACTGTCACCCAAAAAAATTGTTAAGCAATATGACTTAAACAATCGACTCTTTAAAATGTTCGTGCCGGAAGATTCATCGATTATTGGCACATCACTAGCTGAATTAAAGCTCCCTGCGAAATACGCCCTCTGTATGATGAAAATTCAGCGTAAATCACAGGACGGTATTAACTTACTGCCTATGACATATCAAGAAATGGCGGGGCCAACCAGTGTCATTCACGCTTTGGATGAACTTTATGTACAAGGAGAGGAAGAGAATATTGCTTGCTTGGCAGCGGATTATGGCTTAGTAATGCAGGAATTGACAGAGAATGAGGCGGATGAATTAGTAACAAAGCATCTCGGCATTGCGGAAGTTCTATTGACACCAAATTCTAGTTTTATTAATGAAACAGTAAGCTCACTTGGATTCCGTGAAAAGTACAATCTTAATATTATTGGTATTAACTATAGAGGTAGCTATAAATTAAAGGATATGGTCACACATAAGCTGAAATTTGGAGATGCTATTTTAGTACAAGGGGCTTGGGATGAAATATTAGTGCTTGCCAAAGAGACGCAGGATGTTGTGGTGGTTGGTCAGCCAAAGGAGCATGCCAGTGTTGCTGCAGCAACAGGAAAGGCTGGTATTGCTGGTGCGATCATGTTGTTGATGATTGGATTAATGGCTTTTGAGGTATTCCCGGCTGTTATTTCAGTAATGATAGGAGCTGTATTGATGCTCTTGACTGGTTGTTTGCGGAATATGGAAGATGCCTATAACAATATGAATTTTGAAAGTATTGTACTCGTGGCAGCGATGCTCCCGATGGCAACAGCGTTAGAGAAAACAGGTGGCATGGTTATTTTATCGAATGGCATTATTGATGTGCTCGGTAGCTATGGCCCTTATGGAGTGTTGATAGGGATATATGTGTTAACCGTCATTTTTGGCCAATTTATTAGTAATACGGCAACTGCTGTACTGTTTGCGCCTATTGCTATGAATGCGGCAATTGCTATGGATGCAAATCCTACAACCTTTATGATTGGAGTAGCTGTAGCAGCAAGTATGGCGTTTGCCACACCGATTGCCTCACCAACGAATGCATTAGTAATGACAGCAGGTGGCTATAAATTTATGGATTTTGTAAAAATTGGTGTACCGCTACAAATTGTTATGTTTATTGTGATGATGATAGCAGTTCCATTTTTCTTTCCGTTTTAAAAACGTTTTATGTCCATAAAGCTTTAAAAGATAGTACCTTTCCGCTATGGGGTTAAGCTACAGCGGAAAGGTACTAGTAAATGATTATAGACGAGGGAAACCGTGAATAGTAAGTGAGAAAATATAGAGAGTTGTTATTTTGTAAGAATCTATTATCGACTGTATGGAGAATGTATACGTGAAATTATCTGGTAGACGCAATTTTATTCAACATGAAATAAAATTGCTAAATAGCAAAATCACACAGACATATATATAGGAAGTTTTTCGTGTTAGTAGTCTAAAACAATCATATTTTTATAGCTTGCTAGCAAATTTATTATTATAAAATGATATTTTTTATAGAAAAACACTTGCGTAGTCTGTAGAAACATGATAAATTATTACTTGTCGCTAAGACGATGCAACATGAAGTACTAAATTATAATAATAACATCACAAAAAAAGTGTTGACATCAACACCTTGAAGTGATAAGATATAAAAGTTGTCGCTTTAAAAAAGAAGAAAAAACTTTAAAAAAAGTTCTTGACAACGAAAAATGAAAATGTTATTATATAAAAGTCGCTGAAAACAAAAAGGTGACGAAATGAACCTTGAAAACTGAACAAGCAAAACGTAATCAATATAGTTTCTGAGCTAACTTCGGTTAGTGATGAAACAAAAATTTTGGACATCAAAATTGATGCCAGCAAAACAATTTGAGCTAATCAAATTTCTTTTATGGAGAGTTTGATCCTGGCTCAGGAC
>NZ_JBIWDP010000008.1:0-98944 GCF_044762075.1 Lysinibacillus sp. NPDC097195
ATTTTGATGTCCAAAATTTTTGTTTCGTTCGCTAACCGAAGTTAGCTCAGAAACTATATTGATTACGTTTTGCTTGTTCAGTTTTCAAGGTTCATATCGCGCTGTGTTTCAGCGACAGTAATAATATTATATCAAAATATCATTATGTTAGTCAACAACTTTTTTTAAGTTATTTTTCACTGTCGAAGTGACAGGAATTACAATATACCATAATAACCTTTTGTCTGTCAACACTTAATTAAATTAATATTTATTAATATAATAGGTGTTTTACGACAGGACTAAATAATAACATACTGATTATAGTTTAGTCAATAAAAAATATGAAAAAACTTTCCTAGTGAGTATGCCAGCAAATCATACAACCATTAAATGATGTCTATACCTTACTTACTTCTATTAGAAAAGCCAACCTCTTTACGTGGTTAAGGATTGAAGTTTATACCTATTTAAAACTAACTACCCTCTAATATAAAAAAGAACCCTCAGAAACAGAGGGTTCTTTGATAGTTCATTAAGTTGTTTCAATTAAGCCGTATTTGCCATCTTTACGTTTGTAAACGATGTTTGTACCGTTAGATTCAGCATCAGTGAAGATGTAGAAATCATGGCCTAACATGTTCATCTGTAAAACCGCTTCTTCATGATCCATTGGTTTTAGATCAAATTGTTTAGTTCGTACAATAGAATATTCTTCATCCTCTGTCGCAGTATCAGCTGCAGCTTGCGTTATAGCAAAATAAAGTCCTGCACCTTCACGCTCACGGAATTTACGGTTTACTTTTGTTTTATGCTTGCGAATTTGTCGCTCTAATTTATCAACAATTAAATCGATGGCAGCATACATATCGTTATGACGTTCTTCTGCACGAAGTGTTAAGTTTTTCATTGGAATTGTAACTTCCACTTTTGTTTGCTTGTCATTATAAACCTTTAAATTTACGTTAGCATTGGCGTTAACATCTTCGTTAAAGTAACGTTCAACTTTTTCGATTTTATTTTCAACATACTCTCGAATAGCTGGAGTTACCTCAATATTTTCACCACGAATGTTAAAGTTTAACATGTAAACTCCTCCTTTATGACTGCTATACATTCTATTTCTACACAAGTGTGTGAAATTCCTCTAAAATAATTCTTTTTTCAATAAAATTTTTACGAATTAATTTTTTTCTGTTTGGCTTCAGCTGTTTCTTTTTTACGTCGCATTTTCAGCTCATCGACAATTAAATCCTCAATTGCGCCCTGATTATTAAAGTACACACCGTATTGTTTGCCATTAGCAAATGGACGGCTCCAAATAACCTCTCCATATACGCGAATTTCTCTCGTATCCAGTACAAAACGTAAATCAAGAGGCGCAGGATGGACACCTAAATCAACCTCGGTAAACATCTTTAATCCCTTTGGACTAATATCCAATAAATCAGCCATCGCAGTTTGTGTATGATTCACTTTGCCATTTTCATATACCGCAAAGGTCATTTGTACAGGCTCATCAAATTTAAATCGAAAGCCTTCTTGTCGCTTAAATATCATATTCCCCACCCCAATACTTTTCAAACATATAGTTAGCTTGATTATGACACGAACGCACGATTTCCATCTAGAGGGAATTAGTAACATATTTGTCCATTTAATGACCTAATTTATGACTATATGTACAGTTTAGTTTGTCGATTATCGTATAATCTTAATAACTTTATATTTATGATAAATAAAAGAGACCATCTTCAAACGATGGTCTCTAATTTTTTATTACACTTGTCCGTTGTTTCCATTACCGAACTGTTGTTGTCGATTAATGCGAATAACTTCTTTCCAAGTATCCCGAAATTCCGTCACTAACCCTTCCACTTCTTCGATGATGCTAACATCATTTTGGATATTTGCTTCTACTAAACGACGATTCATATATTCATAAAGTGCTAACATATTTTTCGACACTTCAATGTCCATATTAAGTGTCGCCATAAGCTCACTAATAATTGCTTGTGCTTTTATCAAATTTGTATTCTTTTCTTGAATATTTTTCTCTTGAATCGCAAGTTTAGCTTTATTTAAAAACTTTAAGCATCCATTATAAAGCATCAATGTTAGTTCGCCAGGTGAAGCAGTTGTGACACTATTTTGTTTGTACGCATTTTGTGCTGTTAAATTTGCTGCCAATAAAGGACAACTCCTTTTAGATGTTACTTATTTACTATTTTAAACCATTAAATGAAGAAAAGCTAATAGAGAAATTAATTTTTCTTATCGTAATACATACCGTCCATAACACGGACATTGCCATATGGATTAAAATATTGCACTTCACTTTTTTTCGTTTTTTGAAGGTTTGCCATATCTTGCTTTACTGCGCTCATTACAGCTGCTAACCGTTCTTTAATGCCATTATCTAATTCTAGCAAGGTACGATGAACACGATCTTGTTCATCATAATGAAAACCCTCTTGTTTCAAACTATTGATAATCGTTCCACGTTTGTCTAACATACTATTAATCGTAACCACATAGTCATCACGATCTTCACCTTTTGGGATATCACCTAATAATTTATAGAGATTCGCAGACGCCTGCAATAGTTGATTTATTTGTTGCATAAACTTCCCCTACCTTGCTTCAGTAAAACCTTATTAAGAACCTTGTGAGAACATACTTGATTGTGAATTTGCTTTATTAATTGCTTGTTCCATTGCCGTGAATTGTTTCCAGTAACGAGCTTCGATATTCTCTAGTTTACTCTTCCATGTAGTAATTCGACTTTCTGTATCCATTAGATTTTTCCCAATTGCATATTGAGCGTCCGTCATTGTAGAACGACCAGCTTTTTTCTCAATATTAACTTCTAAAGATTTCATCGATTCACGTAATTTATCTAAATAACCGCGTGTATCAACAGTTTTACCATCTACTACATCCTCTTTTTTACCTTCACTATTTTTAAATAGCTTTTCAACTGAATCTGGATCTTCTTCTAAAGCTTTGCGTAATTTTGTTTCATCAATTTCTAATGTGCCGCCATCGTTATAGTTTTTAGTTGTCGTAATTCCAATACTAAATAACGTATTATATTTAGAATCAATACCTGAATTAGATTGATATACTAATGAGCGCATACTTGAAAGTCCTTCACGAATAAGAGTATCTCCTCGAAGTAAACCGCTCTTTGCTTTTTCTTCCCAAAGTTTGATTTCACTTTCGGACATCTCTTCTTTTTGTTCACTAGTTAATGGCGTATAATCACGATACTTTGTTTCTTTCGTTTGATCGGTAAAATCTTTTATTAAACCGTTATAAGTAGTAACGAATTCTTTAATTTTGGCCATTATATCGTCAACATTTGTTGTTGATGTCATCGTCACTGCTTGTGCTTGTGGTGCGGCATTTACTTTCGTATCATCTATACTGCCATCAGATTTTAAAATACCGGCTGCATCAGCATCTGCTTTTGCCGCATTTTGCGTACTAGTAGCTTCATTTAACCGTGTAACAGCTGCTTTTTCTTCAGCATCAGCAGTTAAGTATTCTCTTCGCAGGATATTTTGATCCGCTAGCGCGTAAAATTTACTTTTTTGATCAGCTGTTAACTCATTCCAAATCTTTTTTTGGTCATCTGATAAATTCTCTTCTTTTATAGTACCATTTTGCAAACCTTTTAATCCTGCATCACCGAATTGGCTATATTTTTGTTTTAAATCATCAGCTATAGCTTTTTCTGAATAACTTTCTAAAGTTGCTTTATCCTTACTAATTAAATTAGTTAACTCATCTTTACTTAATGATTTTAATGCATCTTTTACTTTTTGTGAAAATTCCGTATTATCGTCTATATCATTATGAATTTTATCAATTGAATCATTACTGTTGTACGAGAAGCGTTTTAGTGCATCAATGGCATTTTGATCAAAATCTTTTAATTTTGCACCATAAGTTGTGTAATCAGCCTGAGTTTTAAAATCTGTTAATTGATCTTTATTTGAAAATAAAACATCTAGTGTTTTGTCATCAAAAGCCTTTAACTTTGCTTTGCTTTCATCACTTAAAGGGCTTCCATCAATATTATCTTTGATATCTTGTACTGATGAATAACTCTTAATAAAATCTATTTCCTCATTGGATAGATTTTTTAAAGTAGCTGTTCCGATTTTGTTATATTGTTGTTGTTGTGTAAATGATAAAGCAGAACTGCCAAATGCAGCTTTATATGCAGCATCATGGTTCGCTGTGTAGCTATTAACATCACTTGCACCATAAGCTGATTGTTTTGTATTAAGATTTGCCTGTTTATTTGCTAAATTAGTAGTAGCATTTTTAAATTCTTCCAAAGCAGCTTTATATTTATCTGCAATTGTTTGAACACCGTTGAATGTATCTTTTAAAGTTACATTATAACCAGAAATCGTAAACGTATTTGTTGTTCTTTCTGTTGCAATGCCATTAACAGTAAAAATAGCATTTTTACCTTCTGTAGTTTGAACTTTACTAGGATCAGCAAATCCTAACTTGTTGAAAATGTCTACTCCACCTGTAACTTGGATTTCCTCTCCGCCTTTAACATCTCCAGTGTTTTTGGCAGTAAAGGAGAATCGACCATTTTCAAAAACCGCGCTAATTCCCGCATTACTAGTGTTCACTTTATTAATAAACTGATTTACAGTCATATCAGAAGTAATGTCAATTTTTGTAGCTTCACTTGCTAATTGACCGTTACTTTGAATCGCTTTAAATTCAATCGTTCCTGTTGCCCCTAAATCAGACATTTTCGTTGTACCAACAGCATTTACTTGATCACCAACTTTACGAGCTGCAGTAGCTAATTGTGAAACACCTTCAATGGAAAGTGTTCCCGAAGCACTCCCTGTTGCAGTAGCAGATACTAAATTAGAATTTGAGCTAGCTGCTGTTTTCGAAAGGAAACTTTTTAACACTAAATTATCAGCAATGTAAGTATCAAATGTTTTTAATTTTGTATTCACACTACGATAGGCATCACGTTGCCATTCATAAGTTTGTTTCTTTTGGTATAGCTTATTTAAAGGCACTTTTTCCGCAGTCATTAATTTTTTTACTAATGCATCAATATCCATTCCTGAGGCTAATCCGCCGACTCTATTTACCATTATATTTCCTCCTACATTTGCTTATATTTTTTCGTCTACAATCATTCCTAATAGCTTTTGCATCTCATAAAATGCATCTAAAAGTTTTTTAGGGGGAATTTCTTTTACGACTTCTTCTGTTTGGGTATCTACAACCTGTACGAAATAACGGTCTAGCCCGTCATGTAATACAAACTTAGAAGCGTTATGATTGATTTGTAAAAACTCATTTACTGTGTCTACCACGCTTTGCAGCTTCTCTTTAGATATTTCTTGCCCCTCAGCTGTTGATATTTTTTCTCCTTGCATTTGCGTTACTAACTGAGACTTACTAGTAGTCACCGCAATTTCTTCTTTACTAGCTTTCTTAGATAATGCAGATGACGTTGCAGTTCCTACATCTGTAGATTGACCTTGAGCTGCAATACGCATAATATGTAACCTCCTAAACATTTCTTGTTCTTATATTTAGTATCGGAAGTTTTTAGGAATGTTTCACCTTTTTAAAGTAACTACTTTACTTAAGTAAAAAAGCCTTTGGTTCAAAAAGTGAATCTGAACCAAAAGCTTTTTTACTTTTTTAATTTTATTTGAAATTTGATTATTACGACTAGCACCACATTCATTAGGCTAGATGTATTATTCGATACTACACTTTTAATCAAATTTATCCTTCTTAAGTGTTAGTTGTTCTTTTAATACAGCAATAATATAGTTAATCTCTTCATTAGTTAAACGAGGATGTATAGGCAAAGTTAACGCTTTTTCATACCATTCCTCCGCTACAGGACATAATCCACGCTCATAACCAAGTTTTTGATAATACGGATGCCAATAAACAGGTAAATAATGCACATGGACACCAATATTTGCTGCTCGCATAGCATCAAATACTTGTTTACGATTTACTTCATCTAATTGAATCATATACAAATGCCAGCCAGATTCAGTTTCCTCTAATTGCTTTGGTATTGTAATTCCACGAACATTGTTCAATGCTTCATTGTACATTGTAGCAATTTCTTGTCTCCGCTTAATAAAGTGATCAAGCTTTTTCATTTGTGAAATACCTAGGGCTGCCTGTAAATCTGTCATCCGATAATTATAACCTAAATCTGTCATTTCATAATACCAATCACCTTGCTCTTTAGCATAAACTGTTGGCTCAATTCCATGGCTTCGGAACTTTAATAATTTTTTATAATAATTTTCGTTATTTGTAACTATTACGCCACCTTCTGCTGTTGTTACAGGCTTTACAGGGTGGAAACTAAACATTGTCATATCAGCCTGTGTTCCAATCTTACGCCCTTTATAACTAGAACCAAATGAATGAGCACCATCTTCGATAACTACGAGTTTATGCTCCCTCGCGATATCCATAATTGCATCTATATCGACAGGTTGACCAGTAAAATCCACTGGAATAATTGCCTTTGTTTTTGATGTAATCTTTGATCGGATTTGTTCAGGATTAATATTATAAGTATGTTCATCAATGTCCGCAAAAACAACTGTTCCACCAACATAGCGCACACAGTTTGCACTTGCAGCAAAAGTAATTGGAGAAGTAATTACCTCATCCCCCTCACCAATTCCAGCTGCGTAACAAGCACCATGTAAAGCTGCTGTTCCATTACAAAATGCTACTGCGTATTTTACTTCAACATAATCTGCCACAGCTTGCTCAAACTGTGCAATTTTCGGCCCTTGTGTTAAGTTAGGCGAACGCAAAGTTTCTATAACGGCTTGAATATCATCTTCATCTATACTTTGACTGCCGTATGAGATAAATCGAGGTGAATCACTCATAGTAATAACTCCCAACTTAATGGTGTTCCTTTTGTTACGTTTTGCTTAATTGCTTTACCAATTACTAAATCATAGTACTTCGTTGGCAAACCAAGTCCTGGTCGAACGTTGCGAACATTTTGTTCAGTTAAAATATCGCCAGCTTTTAAATCTTCGCCAATATATAAAGAACGACGGAATTTCGCTGATTCCTTTTCAGCATTTGTTGGTCCATAGCTCACATTTCCTAAACTTTGCCATGCTCGCTCTGTTTCTTCTACTAACATTTTTAATTCATGTGGTTCCATTGAAAAGGCAGAATCGACCCCACCTTCAGCACGAGATGTTGTAAAATGCTTTTCTATTACCGTTGCTCCTAGTGCAACTGCGGTAACCGATACACCAACCCCCATAGTATGATCTGATAACCCTATTTCTGTATTAAACATTTCTCTCAAATGCGGTATTGTTACTAAGTTCGAATTGGCAGGTGTAGCAGGATATGTACTAGTGCACTTCAGTAATATAATTTGATCGTTACCTTCTTCATGAGCAGCACGAACAGCCTCATCGAGTTCAGCGGCTGTCGCCATACCTGTAGAAATAATCATAGGTTTACCTGTTCGCGCTACTTTTCTAATTAAAGGAATATCTACATTTTCAAATGAAGCAATTTTATAAGCTGGTACATTCAATGTTTCCAGAAAATCTACTGCAGTTTCATCAAATGGCGAACTAAAAGCAAGGAGTCCAAGTTCTTGCGCTTTTGCAAAAATCTCCTTATGCCATTCCCAAGGTGTATACGCCTCTTTATATAAGTTATATAAAGAATTACCTTTCCAAAGATTCCCGTCTTCTTGGATGAAAAACTCACCTGTATGGACATCTAATGTAATTGTATCTGGTGTATATGTTTGTAATTTTAATGCATCTACACCTGCTTCTGCAGCAAGTTCTACTAAATGTAATGCTCTTTCCAATGATTGATTATGGTTACCTGACATTTCTGCAATAATAAATGGCTTCGTATGGCGACCTATTTCTCTATTTGCTATTTTAATCATTTTATCAACTCCAATATTTTATATACCCACGCATTTGGTTGCTCATTTTGAGTTAGAGTAAGCCCTCGTTTACTTATATCTTTAAGCTTTACATTTTTTAATAACTGTTTGTAGGTTTCAGATGTCACATCACTGTGCCACCCCAGATTAATCACTAATCCAAGTTCTGCAACATATTCTGTCCCTTCCATCTGATTACTTGCAACAATTGTACTAGATGAGGGTAGTCCAACATAACAACGTTCCCACGTTGTACTTCCACCAGCACCAATAGCAAAATCAGCTTGTTGCATTAACTTTGCCATATAATTAATCTGACAATGATAGTAATACCCTTGCTCTTCACAAATCTCGCGAATTCGACTCTTGTAAATATTACCATTACCAACAACTACATCAACACGTTTAAACTGAAAATCCTCAAGTGCCTCCAAAATTTTTATCGTCTCATTCGTTGGATCCGAACCGCCCATAAAAACCAGTAAATTTTCAATTTTCTCTTGTCTCTTGCGTAAAAGTCGTCTTTCATTAATAAATTCATCACGCATAATTAAAAATTTTGGGCCTAATAGTTTTACACATGTATCAGACACTAAACCATCATAACGCGATTCAAAATATGGCAATACATTTTGATCTAGGAGTAACTCACAATCATGTTTACGGTTCGCCAAATCATCAATTACTGCAATTTTATTTGTGAATACACGTATTTTGGACTCCCATTCTTTATCAATCCCATAATGATCAATGATATAAAGGTCTGCTTGCTCAGCTTCAAAAATATTTCTGAAGCCTTCACTGTTTACGTAATCAATTAGATTGCCAGGTAAATCTTGCATCCAAAAGATGACTTCACATCCATTCAGACGCAAATTTTTTGCAACTGTTAAACATCGCATAACATGACCACTACCGATTTCAATAGATGCATCTGTACGAATAATGACTTTCATTAAATCACCGGCTTTTGCTCGATATGAGCATTTAGTTTTGCAATATCAGGATTATCTTTTAAAAATTGAATGACATTTGCACTTGAAATTAAAGGGTTGTTAAAATGCTTCGCTATCTCATAAATGAGTTTATAGTCTTCTTCTGTATCTAGCGTAATCCTTAGTTCTGGTGCAATTCGATTTGCAGGTGCTTTATAAGTGACTGATTTAAACTCTTCAGCAAATTCGTAGGCATAATAAGTAACGTGCTCACGATGTCGAGATTCTAGCCCTACTTTATGAATATATAAAAGGGCATCATATGAAATAAGCTCTACTGCTAATCCACGAGGTAATTGCCCATCAATCAACACGATATCTTTACGTTCTTTTAACATTAACTCTACTATTTCACTGCCCATTTCATAGTCAACAAAAGGGCAATCAGACGTGACACGCATTACATAATCAGGTTTGTATTGTTTTGCACATTGAACATAGCGATCTAATACATCTTCCTCAGAACCTCTGAAATATGCAACTTGATGCTTCTCACACCAGTTTGCAATTGCATCATCTTGTTTTAACTTACTTGTCGCAACAATAACCTCGTTAACACCTTTGATGGCACGACAACGCTCGATATCGTACTTTAAAACATCTACATCTCCAAGTGGTTTTAAAATTTTCCCTGGCAAACGAGAGGAGCCCATTCTTGCTTGTATAATGACAATTGTTTTCATAGTTCAACTCTCCATTTATAAAATTATTACTTCCCTCGTAAACGATGTTAAGAAACTTTGTCCATCCCAAACACCATCAAAATTTAGTGCTTGCCCAATTGGTACAATCCGATCTATCCCTCTTGTTGAAATTGTATCAACTAATTTTACTAACTCGGTTTTCTCAAAACCAAAATATGCAATTGTTTGATCTTTATCAATTATTGTTTGTTCTAAGTCTACTAAATTTTCAACTTCATACTCAAAAAATAAGCCACCACCGCAATGCTGTTCACGTACATTCGCTGGAACATCATTTAGCTTTATACGTGAAAAGTAAGTTATAGGTGCTACTTTTTCTACATAACTTTCAGCAGCTAATTGTAGACTAGTCGAATACTTTAATACTTGCGTTGCTGCTAATAACTCATGTTGCTTTATCTGGATTTTACGTTCAAATGCCGTCCAGAAAGATTCTGTTTTCTCGCCTATCCAAACCACAAGTCTTGGTGATGAACATGCCATTTGGTCAAACCAAAACACATCGTTATAAAATTGCTCAAGTAATGTATCTAGTGCCTCATTATTTAACAGCTTAACTTTTTCGGAATTTAAAATGGCTAATGAGAATCTGTCTGGAAATGCTAATTCATTTGCTATTGACGCAAGTGGGATATTACGAATAGCTTTTATCGTTTCATCGCCTCCCCAAATAACACGTGTATGACATGCTAGACTAAGCACTTCCGTTGCATTCTCATCATGTCCATATGTACAAATTATAATTTGCTCGGCTACCGATTTAAAATTCGGTAATTCTTCTAAGATTACTTGTAATAACTCATTTATTTCTGTTTTGCTTGAAATTCGAATAATGTTGCGATTCCCTGCAAGAAGTGACAGCATCCATGAATAAACGAAAATAGTATCCACATTTGAAGGTGCGATATGAAAAGCTGTGCCACGCCCACGAACTATTTTTCCCTCAGTAGCCTTTTCAAACTCTGCTTGCATTTGCTTAATATTTGATTTACGGAGCCAGTAACCTAACGCTACAACTTCGGGCATCGAACGCATCCGCACAAAACGCTTCGATAAACTTTGTGTAAAGGCAATGACTTCTTCTGCAAAAGGTTTATTCATTTTTTGACTATTCAAGTTACATAGTGCATCATTAAAATTAACATTTTTTGGCCAAAATATTTTCACAAACGCACGCCTCCTTGAAAAGTATCGCTACAACCGCGTAATTCTGCCTTCGGAATCCGCCCAACTACACTAAAATACTTACCTTTCCATCCACATGGACAATCATCAATACCAAGAATTGTGCCTAAATCCTCTGTCAATAAAGAATGACCTGGATAGCTTTTCGGTAATTCACTCACTACCTGAATTAACCCTTGTTGCCCTACAGGTAAAACATCAAACGTAATTGGATTACGAATAATCACGTCCGCATAGCTCGGTGCATGTAAATGTCCTTTACTACACTCCACAAAAATTGAGCCAACCTGTTCAACCATTCCATAATAGTTATGTACTTCTTGAATGCTTAGTTGCTCACTAAGAAGATGATTAAAAGTTAAAGCATCAACTGCATCATCCTTAAGCTTTTTCCATCCACCCCCGTGAATCAGTACACTATTATTAAAATTAATATTTAACCCTTTATCTCTTATTTCTTTATAAACGTACTGCCAAATCATAAATGTAAAACCAAACAGTAATATACGCTGCCCTTCGTATTCTTTTAAATATGCTTGTAAACCCTCAACATCCAATGTCATATCATCATTTAAAGCATAAAAGTGTTTACGGCCAAAATTCGAGAACCCTAAAATTCCCGCTCCACGCGCACTAAATGATTTACGATCCTTTAGTACGGATTTCGTATCTAACAGAATCATTGGCAAACGTTTATTACCTAAAATGGGTTTCATCACTTCTACAAGAGCTTTTGTTTGTGCAATCGATGTTTCTTTATCGAGATAAATTTTTGATACTTGCTGTCCCGTTGTCCCACTGGACGTTAACACCTTAACAACGTTTTCTTGTGAAACCGATTTTAAATTCATTAGTTTAAATAACTGCACAGGTAAAAAAGGTACTTCTTCTAAACAACTTGCTTCTAGTAATGCGTTGCTTTTTTCTAGCATTGATTTATATTCATAGCAGTTTTCCGTGTGCCATCTAGTTAGTTCATTTAACTTAACTACAAGCTCACTTTCTTTCTCAGCCTGTAATAAATGATAAGGGAACGTCATAAGCAGCTCTCCTTTAGCTTCATATAATCAGTTTTGCCACTAACAAAACGCGGTATTTCATCAATCACTTTGACTTTGAATGCAGTTTTATGAAGTTTATATAAACGTTCAAGCGCTTCTTTTACTTGCTCAACAAAATCTTCTTGCTCAATAGCTACAATTAATTTATCGTCAGAACCAGTGCAAGCTAAAGGTATTTGTAGTTCTTCTTCAAGTTTCTTTTCCACATCATCTAAGTTAATACGCAAACCAAATAACTTAATAAAGCGCTTAATACGACCTGTAATTGTAAAGAAACCATCTTCATCAACAATTGCTGTATCACCAGTATAAAGTAACCCATTATGTTCATAGCCTTTTGCTAAGTCTGCTAAATTCTCAGCGTACCCCATCATGACATTAGCACCTTTATAAATTAACTCGGCTGTTTCTGCATCTATAGAAAGTTTACCACCAGGAATAGCAATTCCAATTGTGCTAGATTTCTCTAATACTTTTTCGTGAGGTATATAAGAAATACGCGGTGCAGCTTCAGTTTGACCATACATTATGTAAAATCTTTTATTTTTTTCTTTTGCATACTCTGCAAAATGCTTTACTAGCTTTTCATTTAATCGTCCGCCAGCTTGTGTCATTGTCTTTAAATAAGGTAAATCCATTTTTGTAAAACCGATACGTTGTAGCATTTGATATGTAAATGGAACACCTGCAATTGAAGTTGCTTTATGTTTTTTTACAAATTCCCAAAATGACTTCTCCATTACACTTTCATCGGTCAATAAAATTGAAGCACCTGCTAAAAGATGACTATTCACGATCGACATACCATATGAATAGGAAAGCGGTAGATTCATAATCGCACGTTCATTTTGATTAATTTGTAGATAATCTATAATTGATTCAGCATTTACTTTAATATTGTCATAGGAAAGACGGACAAACTTTTGACTACCGGTAGTACCTGAAGTACTTAATAAAATTGCTAGGTCTGGATGAATACTTATAACTATTTCTTTTGTTCTTAATAGTTGATTTTCGTTTTTTTCATATCCTGCGTGACTCTCTAATCCTATAATCCATTTTGGCTGATACGTATCTATAATGTTGGCTAATAATTCACGATTAATCCCTTCAGCAATCAGCATGACGGCATGCTTACTATTCATAGCTGAAATATAAGCAGCTAAAATATCAATTGTATTTTGGCATAGAATCAATATTAACTCTTTATTTGTACTACGAAATTCAATTTTTGGAATTTCACAAAAAGCGTATGTTTGTTCATTTGTAATAATTGCCACATCATTACTTTTTAAATTAAAAAGGTTCATAAACTCGCTCCTTCTTTATAGGAAAAGGTGTGATAGCATCTACCACACCATAAATAATTAAATATTATTTAATGTTTCCTTTATACTTTTAGCAACTTTATTAGCAGTTAACCCGAAATGGTCTAGCATTTCTTCATATATACCTGCTTTACTATAATCACTAGGTAATCCTAACATTAAGTGAGGAGGCTTTTTAACCTCAAGAGCTATCGCTTCGGAAATAGCACTACCTAATCCCCCAGCAATAACATGCTCTTCCATACTTACTAGAAGCTTTTTATCTTTAATATCTTTTTTTATTCCTTCAATATCTAAAGGTCTAATAGTATGGACATTAATTACTTCAGCTTTAATGCCTTCTAACTCTAATAATTCTGCAGCTTTTATGGCCTCACTTATAATAGAACCAGTTGCAAATATCACGATGTCTTCGCCATTTTTTACTGAGATAGTTTTTCCGATTTCAAAATTATAATCCTCTTTATAAATAATTGGAGAGGGCGCTCCACTAGTTAATCGAAGATATACGGGATGAGGGTAATTATCCAAAGCTTCTAATACTTTTACTAGTTCAAAAGAATCTGCAGGCGAAATAATTGTTATGTTTGGAATAGCACGAATAACAGCGATATCCTCAAAACTACAATGCATATTACCTATCATACTTAATACTACACCACTAGATAATCCTACCATCCTTACTGGGTGTTTCATTTCACCAATATCCATTCGAATTTGCTCTAAGCATCTTAGCGTATGAAATGGAGCATATGTTGTTGTATATACATCAAAACCTTCACTGGCTAAACCAGCACCTATACCAATCATATTTTGTTCAGCAATCCCTACATCAATAAATTTGTCAGGATATTGTTTTCTATAACGATCTAAGCCTGCTGGAATAGATACATCAGCTGTTATCACCAATAAATCTTCATTTTCTTTGGCTTTCTCTAACATTACCATTCCAAATGTACCTCGTTGACCTAAACGCGCTAACATTTTATGATTCTTTAATGTACTATTCATATTTTTTCACCTGCTCTTCTATCGCTTCGTTAAATAATTTATCTGTTAGGACAGCATGATGCCAATCAATATTGTGTTCCATAAAAGAAACACCTTTGCCTTTAATAGTATTAGCTATTATTAGTTTAGGTTTATTAGAAACACTATCAAATACGTTTATTAATGCCTCAATATCATGCCCATCTACAGTTGAGACAGCCCACCCTATCTCTTCTAATACTTTCTCCAAATGATTCATTGGTAAAATATCTTTCGTTTTACCACCTAGCTGAATACCGTTGCGATCAATAATGACTGTTAAATTATCTAAGTTAAAGTGTGGAGCAGATAAAAATCCTTCCCAAATAGATCCTTCGTTACTCTCACCATCACCTAATAATACATAAACATGGTTTGATAATTGCTTACGTTTTAAACCCATCGCTACACCCATAGCTAATGATAAGCCCATTCCCAAGCTACCGCTTGTAAATTCAATTCCTTTTTCACGATTCATTACTGGATGACCTAAAAAGGCACTACCTGTTTTCATAAAACTAGCTAAATCTTCCTTTGTGATAATTCCATTTTCATATAAAGCAGTATAGTAAGCTAAGACCCCATGTTCTTTACTTAATAAAAAACGGTCTCTACCTTCATCTAAAAGATTTTCACTACTTATATTCATTGTGTGACCGTATAAAACAGCTAATATCTCAATGATAGATAAGCCTGGGCCTACGTGTGCAGCATTATTCCCTGAAGCATTTGCTAATTTCAAAGCATTTACTCTCATATGACTAGCTTGTTTCTTTAATTTTTCTACCATGCTTGCATTAATCATTAAAAAGTCCCCCATCTACTCGTAATATTTGTCCAGTAATATAGGATGACAAATCAGATGCCAAAAATAACACACTATTTGCAATCTCCTCAGGTCTAGCTAAACGTTTTAAAGCTAAATGACTTTGTAGTTGTGTCAAAAATTCTTCGCTTGTGACTGCATTTGATACCATATCGGTTTCTGTAAAACCTGGAGCAATTGCATTTACCCTAATATTAGCACTACCTAGTTCATTCGCTATTGTTTTAGTAAAAGCATTAAATGCAGCTTTACTTGCCGTATAGGAAATCATCCCTTTATAACTATCATCGGCTGCAATAGATGTAATATTTACAATAGATGCCGCTGTACTTTTTCTCATTAATTTCACAATATATTGCGTCATTAAAAAAGGACCATAAAAGTTGACTTTCATTTTTTCTTCAAGTGTTTCCATAGCAGTCATTTGATAAATTGTATCTCCTGCAATCCCAGCATTGTTAACTAATATGTCTATCGTAGGAGATAATTTTCTTATTTCTTTTATGGCTAGTTTCACTTCATCTTCCTTACTAATATCAAAATAGACAGGTGTTATTTGAACACCTGTCTCGTTTTGAAGATTAGTTAAGTAGCTTTCAAACTCCACAGTACTTTTTCGAGCACATGCAATTATATTGGCGCCCTGTTTCGCAAATACAGTTGTAATGGCTTTTCCAATACCCCGATTACATCCTGTTATAACAGCTACTTTTCCGCTTAAAAGCATACTAACTACCTCCTACTTATACTTCAACATCATATTTCTTTAAAATTTCTATCCCGATTGTATACGAGCTAAACTCAATTACATCATCTGTTTCAAGCATAATGTCGAATACATCTTCTAGCTCAGCAACCATTGCCATATGCCCTACAGAATCCCACTCTTCAATTGAGTTATATACTAACGTTTCATTTAACTGGTCCTCTGTAACATTAAAACATTCTTTAAAAACATTGTTATACTTGTTTAAATTATTCATTGCTATTTTATCCTCTCACTTCGAATGGAGCCCTTAATTTATGATATTTCTGATAATCATTCATCCATGTATCTTTTAAAATTTCAAGAACTTCCACATCATAATATATACCATCTTTTTTTATATGCTGAGTTAACGTACCTACTTTTCTAAATCCATAATGATAGTCCATTTTCAACATAGATTCATTAATAGAAAGCACTTCAATTACCAATTTATTAAACTTCATTTCGAAGAAATAATAATTTAAAAAATAGGGCAATATACGACTTGAAACAATAGAATACTCTAATTCACCAATATAAAATCCAGATGAGGCTTTCTCATGTATGTAGTTAATATTATTTAATGAAATTAAACCTATAGGATTATTTTTATAAATAATAACCCAATTTAATTGTGTATTATCCTTGTCTATCTTTTCATACCATTTCTTTTGTTTGTTTAAATCAGGCTCAATATCTGTATACATAAATTTAGTTACATGTTCACTAGTACGCCATTTCATTATTAAATCTAAATCATCTTTAGTTAATAATTTAAATTCTATACTCATTATTATTCACCACTAATTCATTTTGGAACATATGCATATAATTTTCTCCAGTTGTGTTTAACTACATATTTTGGGTTAGCTTCTTTTATTATTTCTTCGAGAATTTGCGCATCTTCTGGGAAATGATACGTACAAATTGATAGTCTTGGTTCCATTTCTTTCAAAGTTCTTGTGGCCCCTTTTAGCATATATCGTTCTGCACCTTCGATATCCGCTTTAATATAATCCACTTTCTTAACCATATTTTTCTCAACCAAATTATCAATTGTATCGATAAGAACTGATCTAATTTGAGAATTACCACGATTCATATAAAAAGAGTCAAGTACTCCTGTGTCTGACTCATACAAATCCATTTTCCCTTGATGATCTGACAAACCAAATGGTATTATTTGAATATTATCATATAATTTCTTTTGCTTTTCTAAAATCTCGAGTGATTTTTTTCCCGGTTCACAAGCATATACTGTACATCCCATATTAGCCGCGTAACAAGAATATAATCCTATATTTGCCCCAGCATCAATTATAAAATCTCCCTCTTTAAGATAAACATTTTCAAACTCATAAGCACCATCTACTACTAATGAAAAATCGTTTAAAATATTTGGAAATAATTCATCCCCTACTGTTTCATAAAAAGCACCTTTTAATGCACTATTAAATAAAATAGGGTTATATATTTGAATACCATTAAAATCTATTATTTCTTTTGAAAGATCAATATTATGTTTTTTAAAATATACTTCAAAAAATAAATCTTCATAATTCTCAATTGACTGTACATTTTTTATATTTTCATAACCATTTTCCACAATAAACTTATATACTTCTTCATTATGAGCCACTACAGTTAAATAAATAAGAACGTTTTCTTTTTCAAAACTCGCTTCGGTAATTTCGATGATAGGTATACTTCTTTTTTCTCCATTTTTATCATAATATGAATATTCTTGTTCTTTCCTATGACCTGGAGATACAAAAATATAATCCACCTGGTTATTGTCAACCCAATCCAAGTAATTTATTAATATTTTTGCTGCGTATCCTATACCATACACGACTGTATGTCGCCCATTAACATTCATTATATTTCTTTTCTCCAATCATTCTCTCTAGATCACTAATAGTTAACCATTCCTTATTATTATCACTTGTATAAGCAAAACCGTCTGGTAAAGTAATGCCACCTTCAAACTTATTAGCATTCCACCAAGAGAATTCAGGCTGAATGACATAATACGTATCAAACTCTAATGTATGACGAGCATCATCTTCCATTATCATCGCTTCATGTAATTTCTCACCTGGACGAATCCCAATTACTTCAATTTCACATTCAGGACCAATCGCTTTTGCTAAATCTGTAACTTTCATACTCGGAATTTTTGGTACGAAGATTTCTCCACCGTACATTCGCTCTAAATTATCTAATACAAATTGCACTCCCTGATCAAGGGTAATCCAAAAACGTGTCATACGCTCATCTGTAATAGGTAATCTACCAGTATCTTTAATCTTTTTAAAGAATGGTACTACACTGCCACGACTTCCTACTACATTGCCATAGCGTACCACTGCAAAGCGTGTTTTCTTTTCGCCTACATAAGCATTAGCCGCGACGAATAATTTATCAGATGCTAGTTTTGTTGCACCATATAAATTCACAGGACTGCATGCCTTATCTGTCGAAAGCGCAATAACCTTTTCTACTCCACGGTCAATAGCCGCTTCAATGATATTTTGAGCCCCATGAATATTTGTTTTTACCGCCTCAAATGGGTTATATTCACATGCATCTACATGCTTCATAGCAGCTGCGTGGATGACAATATCCACACCATCAAATGCACGATATAAACGGTCTTTATCACGTACATCACCAATAAAGAAGCGAATACGGTCATCTTGGAACTCTTTTTTCATTTCGTACTGTTTTAGCTCATCACGACTAAAAACAATCACTTTTTTCACACCTAATGTAAGCGCTTTTCGGATAAATTTTTTACCGAACGAACCTGTACCACCTGTTACTAGCACGGTTTTGTTTTCCAATGAAATCATGTTAAAACTCCTATCTTATATAAGCAATCATATATCAAATAAAATATAATTAAAAAATCAATTAAACAAATGTTTTTTCTTAAGTTTTCACATGATATATATCGACAAATTTTTAAATTCATAAAGAAAAACTCATAAATCTATGAGTTTTTAATAAGTTCATAAAGTTGTTTTTCGTTTAACAAAGGTACACTTTCTATTTTCGCCCCATTTTTAGCAGTATTATATACATTACATGTACTTTCTTTACAATTTTGATTAAACCATGTTAAATAGCTGTATAAATTCGGCAATGTTTTAATAGGGGCTCCCGCGTTGGACTCTATTTCTATATACTGCTCGTCTTTAGAAAAATTTCTTCCTGAAGTAGAATTAGTGGCGTGTGTGTATTCATCCATGAAACCTAAATCCTGACCAAACAGTACTATAGATTCGAATCCTAGATGTTGCAGTAAACTAAAGCCAGTAGTAGCTACTGAACCGCCTGTTTCTAACAATGGATAATTCATTTCTTTAGCGTATTGTTCTGCTAGTTCGTATCCTTTTTGTAATAATATATATTTATCTCCCTTATGGAACCTTACTGTATTAAAATCTGCAGTACTTAAAAAGAAGAGATCTCCTGTATATCCAGAATCCTTTAATTGTTCGATAATTGTTGGTTGGCAGTCTGATATAATGACCCCATCTGGAACTATGCCTTCCTTCAATAGTACTTTCAAAGCAGATCCTACACACATTAGGAATGCCTTTTCATTAACAACTTTCAACCACTTTTTAGTAACGTCTAAAGAAGGTCCACTAGCAATAAGACAAGAAATCTTTTTCTGGTTTAACCTTTCTTGAAAATATTGTAATGAAAAACTATGTTGTTGAATATTTTCATAAAAGTTCATTTCCATTATTGAAGCGAAGCGTTTAAAAGACATCTGCTTCATTTTAATATCCATTAGTAAAAAATAAAGGGGATGTTGTTTATCCATTACTTGTAGCCAAACGTGTGGCATAATAATTTGATAATCATTTACAGTAGCAATTTCCCTAAAGTCTGTAGTAATAGTAACATTTTTCGGCAATTTCCTACTACCGTAAATAGACTTATATAAGTCTATTTCTTGACTATCCAAAGCATAAACAAAAATTGGCTTGGAATCACTAACTAGTTTTAATAAAGCATGTAAATGGTAGCCTAATCCTAAACCAATTAATAAGTATCCTTTATCGTCATTATTAAACTCGCATTCAATGAACTTTTCCGCATCTATTATCGGCCGATACTTACTATATAGCAATATATTATTTACCTTTAATGTGGCATTTCCGTCCTTTGCTTCTATTTTTTCAAACTGCATTAAATTTTAGAAGCTCCTAATTCAATATCTGAAAAGAAAGGAACAATCTCATATTCAAATAAATCTGCTACTAAATTATAATCACCTATTGACAAGCCATCATTTATTTCTGATAAATAATCTACAATTTTTGTCATATCGAGAGTGATTGCCACATTATTTTCATTTAACAGCCTACTTGCTTCTGCTATCCATCCTGCACCTTCTGAAAAATCTCGGATATGGTTAAGAGCTTCGGCAATCCGATCATCGCGTAGGTTATTTGCAATCATCATACATCCCTCAGGTAATCTCTTTACGTATTCATTAAAACTTATAAGTATATCGTTTAATATTTCGTTCATCATTGCAACCTCACATTATTTTATTGTTGTTTTATTACATCTAATACATATTGTTTTGAAACTTTAAAAGCCTCTAATAGTCTTGAATAAAGTTCTTTGTTTTGATTGAATACTCTTTCATAAGCAGCTTGATCACTTTCATTCGGTACTGGTTCATAATTACGTAAGACATCCAGTGTAATAGGACCATATATATGGTTCATTGCAGTCCTTGTTTTGTATTTTTTAATCAATTTATCTATTTTATCTAATTCACGTAATACACTTTTTTCGAATACTGTAGTCGATTTATTACTATTTAATTTAGCTAAACCAATTTGAATCTCTCTTATAATCTTATTATAAATCTCTATCTCAGCTTGCATTTTTCCAATTAAGAGATCAATATCTTGTGATTGTTGTTTAGGATGGCAATCCAACTTTACATTAGTTTCTTTATTAATAAATGAATTACAAAATACAGTGAATGGCATTTGTTCCATTCCTTCTATTTTTGCCCCACCCTCTGTACAATTAAAGATTGGCGATGGGTGCTGAATTTGCTTATTTAGCATTTCAAAATCCTTCTTCATAAGTAAAAACGCATAGTCTGTTAAAACATTGTCATTATAGTATCCTATAATTTCAAACATCCCTCGATTCTTCTTATACGATTCATCTACTTCTATATAATGTTTATTACTATCTTCATGAGATTTATTATCGGTATAAGCCAAATCTTGTCCAATAATTGCAATTGGCCCGCTTGTCATATAACAAGCTATTGAAAAAGCAAAATTCGCTACAGATGCTCCACCTGCTATAAGTGGTACATCTATGTTATATATATTTTTTAAGTAATTTTGAAATTCATTATCTCCAGAATCTAGAAAAGCATATTTTCCGTTTGGAAATATTTCTTGAATTTTATAATGACTACTAAAACCAAAAATCAATTGGGACTTTATATTGCCAATTCCCTTAAAATGGTTATAATTGGCCATTCCTCCATCTATAGAAACTACGTAATCAGGTTCAATTCCATGATGTAATAAAGAATTAATAGTTGATCCAGAGGCAATCGTGATAACCTTATTTTTTATTTCCTTCAACTTTAAAATTTGCTTTTTTAGAGATGGACCGCCTGAGATTATGATAATTGGACAATTATAGAGTTGTTTTAATTCATTTAAAGAATGATTCATATATGAATGTAAAATATTATGTACATAATTCTCCTGCCAGTCTAGGGAAAATTGTCTTATTGTATTTTCCCCAACTTGTTGAAGCCTCTGCACTGTTTTAATGCTTTCTAAAACAATCAAGTATTCTTCTTTTAAAATTTTATCATAATTCGGTGAACATATTACTTTCACTCGTTTACTAAAATTACCCAATTTAGAAGATGCGACACCTTCAATAACTTCACTTTTTACCTCTTCAATAAGTGTAAAATCAATATTTGGATCTATTAATTCTTCGTTGAACTCCTTAAATAAAGGATCAATAACAATCAACTTATCATTTTTTCCTAATTTATTTTTCAATTCATCAATAATATAACCTAAACCATACCCAAAAACTACATGTACGAAATTGGGTTCGAACTCTTTTTCTACAAGTCTTTTTGCTTCTTGAATAGGATTGTATTTACTATGTAAAAAGAAATTATTTACTCTAATGGTTTTTAAATTATTATTAGTTGATACATATTCAATATTATAATTACTCAATATTAACCACCTCTTATCTATTATCGTCCTAAAATTAAAAAAATAAAGGAATCTGCCGAAAGACAGATTCCTTTATTTTAACCTAAATATTAATCAATTATTGTAATAATTGAAGAACGCCTTGTGGTTGTTGGTTAGCTTGCGCTAACATAGATTGAGCAGCTTGCATTAAAATATTGTTTTTAGTGAAGCCCATCATTTCTTTAGCCATATCTGTATCACGGATACGTGATTCAGCAGCAGTTAAGTTTTCAGATGTAGCACCTAAGTTGTTGATTGTGTGCTCTAAACGGTTTTGAACAGCACCTAAGCTAGAACGCGCATCTGAAACATTAGTAATAGCTGTATTAATTGTAGTGATAGCTGTATCTGCAGCACCCTGAGAAGAAATACTAAGTCCAGAAAGCCCTAATGCGCTAGCTGACATTTTTCCAACACTTACAGTAATTTTTTGACCTTCATTCGCACCAATGTGGAAAGTTTTACCGTTAAATGAGCCATTTAGTAATTTTTGAGTATTGAACTCTGTATCAGTTGAAATACGTGTAATTTCTTTAGATAATGCGTCAATTTCTTTTTGTAAATCCTTACGATCAGAAGTTACGTTTGTATCGTTCGCAGATTGTACTGCTAATTCACGCATACGTTGTAGGATTGAGTGTGTTTCGTTAAGAGCACCCTCAGCAGTTTGGATTAAAGAGATTGAGTCTTGAGCGTTTTTAGTAGCCATGTCAAGACCACGGATTTGTCCGCGCATTTTTTCAGAGATTGCTAAACCAGCAGCGTCATCGCCAGCACGGTTGATTTTGTAACCAGAAGATAACTTCTCAAGATTTTTAGAAGCTTCAGTGTTGTTGAAAGAAAGGTTACGGTGTGTGTTTAAAGCTGAAATGTTATGTTGAATTCTCATTTGGAATTCCTCCTTGAATGTTTGTTTTGTTATTCCACGTCCGTGTGGAATATTGTCGGTTTAGGTTGTATATATGTACTTCCCTTACCCTACAATCTATATATCGTTAGTAGTTGGAAAAGTTTAATAGTTTTTTTAAAGTTTTTTTATTTTTTATGTAATAGCTTCATAGCACAAACTTATTTTCTCTTTAGCTGCTCTAAAAAGTTGGAAGTTGAAGCAAGGGCTTCTTTATTTTGTGCTTGGATTGCTTCAAAAACTTCTGAACGATGTACTTTGACTGTTTTGGGCGCAACGATACCAATTTTAATTTGCTCACCTTCGATTGCTAATATTTTTATTTCGATTTGGTCGCCTATCATAATAGACTCATCTTTTTTACGTGAAAGTACTAGCATTATTTCGCACTTCCTTCCAATGGTTGCATTGGATAACGTAGAGGAAAGGCTTTATTGTCTTGGAGAACGATTTGCTTGCCTCGTTTTTTTACTATATTTAAAATAACAGGTGCCAACAAGTTAATCGTAGAATCTTGGAATGATTCTTTCATTGTCACAATGGCATATGCAATAACATCTTCTTCCTTTTCAATCTGTAATTGTTCACGATCCTCTTCACTAATATCAAAGCTATAATCTTGTTTAAATGCAAAAGGATAGGCAACAACAAAGCCAATTTCGACATGCTGAATAGATTGTAATAGTGCTAGTGGCAAATCTGCATCTATAGGTAGTAAAACAAATTCTCTCTCTTCCTCTAATCCTAGTAAGCCATGTTCAAATGTCAGGATATCTTGTTCAGCAATTTCGACTTCCCCTAAAAATTTCGTAGCAATTTTCATTTTCCGTGCACTCCTTTAGACGATAACATCAATGTCAACATCTGGTCTTTGTATCATTGTACCAGTTACTTTTCCTGGTGTGTATTCATGGATTGGTTTGTTCACTTGGGCGTCAATTATTGGTTCTCTTCGTTGAATATTGACGTCAGTTGTACCTGGCGTATAGTCAATTTTTACTGAACCTACAGATGGAACAAATTTCACATTAAATTGCACACGGTGGGGGCCATGGTTTTGTTTGGCGATATTTTGGATAGTTGCTCTACCTTGCTCTTTACCGGCGCCTTCCATCATTTGTCGACCTTCCCTTGCTCTACGTGCCATGCCCTTCATTGCCTCTTGTTTACCTTTTTGCGCATAGTTTGCACTTGATTCTAGTGGGCCAATTAAGCCTAAATCACGTCTTGCTTGGGATGAATCAATTTTTAGTACACTGTTTGTAGTATTGATTTCAAGTATTGCGGCAGGTTGCTCAATATGCTGGGTAGCTCTTGGCTGTTTAATATATTGCTGTGGCTTGGCAATATTAAGGTCAATTTGTGCGTCTGTTGTACGAATTTGAATTTGTGGGAGTCTCATATACACTTCTCCTTTCAAGAAAAGCGTCTGAACAAAATGTTCAAACGCTTAAATTCATTAGCAGAAAAATCACTCTTATTTATCGAATAAAATCGACTAAAGATTGTTGGATAATTTTCGCACCAACAGACAATGCAGCCTGATGGATAGATTCTGATGTTACCATTTCTGTAATAGCTTTTGAATAATCAACATCTTCGTTATTCGATAATTGCTTCGTTACGCTAACTTCACGAATAGATAAACGGTTTTCCATTAATTCTACCCGGTTTTGACGTGCACCTACATCCGCTTGTGCTTCAAGAATTTTATTGTGCATTGTTGTGATGTCATCGGTAGTGCTCGTACTTGTTACGCCACCTAAAGCAGAACCTATCTCATCACCTGTAGCCACAGGAACTCTATTCGGGTCTAATAAACCCGAAATTTTGCTCATCATATCATCTACACTTTTAAATAAATCACTGCCAGCAGTGTTTACTGTCATTTGAATGCCATCATATACTTCGATTTTTACATCTTCATTATTAACATTTGCCGTATTAATCGCACCATTTAAAAATAATGGTTGTCCTGTTTTTGTACCACTGAAAATATAACGGTCTCCGACTTTTGTATTTGCTACATCTTGCAGTTGTTTTTGAATTTGGTCAATTTCAGATTTAATCTTCGCACGTTCATCTGGAGTATTTGTATCGTTCGCCGCTTGAATAACAAGCTCGCGCACGCGCTTCATTTGTTCGCCTACTTGATTTAATGATTCGTCAGATGTATCTAGCCAGTTGTTGACTTCATTCATATTACGTGAATATTGTTCAACTTGGCCTAGATCACGTCGATAGCCCATCCCTTTTACTGCTACTACTGGGTCATCTGAAGGTCTTGTTATTTTAGAGCCTGAAGTAATTTGGTCTTGTAGCTTTGACATTTTCCCGTAGCTATTGTTTAAGTTCAGAAGCATGTTATTTGATAACATAGATTGTGTTACGCGCATAGTTGTAAAAGCTCCTTTCTTTTGTCTAACTCAAATTTTTATAATCCTACACGGCCCATACCGTTAATGATTTTATCTAAAGTTTCATCTACCACTGTTATCATACGCGCATTGGCGTTATATGCTTGTTGGAATGTAATCATATTTGTCATTTCTTCATCAAGTGATACGGAAGAAATCGATGAACGGTTGTTGCCAATTGTCACAAGCAATGTTTCAGAAGTTGCGTTTAAACGCACTGCTTCTTCTCCATCGACACCGAGCTTACCAATTATGCCTTGATAAAATGAGTTAAATGTTGCACCTTCTAAATTACCTGTTGTAATTGTTTTTCCTAAGATCGTAACAGGTGAACCGTTTTGCACCATTGATTGGATGTTAGAAAGTTCAAGCGCCCATTTACCGTTCCCTTCTTCATTGGCACCTGAAGAAGCTGCCAACTTTGAAGAGTCTTTTAATAGCACATCATTGACTTTAATATTCCCTGCTGACATCGGTTTGTTACCATCAATTGGGACAAAAAAATCTTTTATGCCCGGATCTCCATTAAAGTCAAATCCTTGCGCGTGCATGGCATTGAAAACATTCGCAAATTCAGAGGCAAGTTTGTCAAGGCTAGCCATTGTTTCTGGGTAATAGCCTTTAACATCCGCTCCATCTTGATAGCCATAAGAATTAATCAACGATAATAATTTACCTTTGCCTGGTTCTAGCTGGTTATATGTAATCGTGCCGTTATCTGTTGTACCGGAGCCAGTAACTTGTATATTGTTGAAGACATTTGTTAAATCATTGCCATCAATTTGAGCATTACCATTCACTGAAACACTTGCTGCATCTCTACCATTCACTAGCTTAATAGGTGTTGCTCCGTCATATGGTTTAAAGATAATCGTTACGCTACCTTCAGCCACGCTCGAAGCAAGCCCTCCTGTAGGCACTCGTTCAACGGAAACTGGGATGTAACTATTTAATTCATCGATTAACACATCGCGAGCATCGTATAAATCATTTGGTACATGGCCATTTGGTTCCACTTCTTGCACTTGCTTATTAATGGCAGCAATTTGCTTTAGTAATGAATTGATGCGATTTGTGGAAACATTAATTTCATTACCTAAGTTACCTTGAATCGTTTTTAATTGCGTATCCATATAATTCAAGGATTCCGCGAGGTGGTCCGCACGCTGGATTGCCACTTTGCGTGATGCCGCGTTTTCTGGCGTTCCACTGACATCTTGCAGCCCTTTCCATAGCTGTTCTAATGCTGCGTTTAAACCGTATTGAGACGGTTCGTCCATAATATCTTCCATTTGAGAAATAGCGTTTGAACGAGATTCCCAATAACCAAGCTTATTAGTTTCTTGACGGTATTGACGGTCCACAAATTCATCGCGAATACGTTGAATGGAACCGGCTTCTACCCCTGTTCCTAGATGCCCAGGATAAGTTGGCGTGTTTAAACCTGCCGTTGGGAAACCTGGTGTAGCTTGCATGTTTACGCGTTGACGTGAGTAGCCAAGTGTGTTGGCGTTTGAAATATTATGACCTGTTGTATATAAAGCAGATTGTTGTGTAAATAAACCTTTTCTACTTGTTTCTAAGCCCATAAATGTTGAGCGCATCTTTTTTCCTCCTTTAAGGAACGTGATAAAAATTATGCTTGAGAATCAAAGTACGATTTTTTTGCAATCGTATTCGTACCGCGTACTTCATGACCAGAGTAATTAATTTGCTCTGGTCGCGGACGAAGCGCATCTAATGTAAGATTAACGAATTGCAATGATTGAAATACTAGTTTTTGATTGAGCTCATTTTGTTTGCGTAAATCATCAATGATAAGCATTAATCGATTGCGAGCAGCTGACAGTGTTTCTTTTTCAGCAAGTTGTTCAGCAGCCTCGATGACATCAGCGACAGTCATTTTGTCAGTGGAAGCAACTCCTTTTGCTCCAAGGTATTCGGCTACCTGTATCTGACGCTGTTGCTCAAGCTTATCGATGGCCGCTACATGTGCCTGCTCATCCTTGAGCATTTGGTCTAGTGCTTCCATATCGCCAGCTTTTATAATTTCTGTTTTTTTGAAGGCTAGTTCGAGTAAGCTTTTATGCATTCTCTCTAGCTTAGTTAATGTTGAACAAATCGTCTCTACAGACATTTTGCTAAGCACCCTTTCTGTTTTTACCTAGAAACGATAATATTTCAGCATATCTTCAGCAACTTTACGCGCATTGACTTTGTATTCACCAGAGTCAATATCTGCCTTTAGTTGTTGTACGCGTTCTGCACGTTCTGTACTGTACGTTGTGACACCTTGCATTTCCTGTGCTGCTTTTGAAATTTCTATTTTGTCCGCAAATGACGCTTTGTTGTCGCTAGATTTGACATTGCGTACTTGATTTTTATAGGCGTTAACAGCATTAACACCATACGATGTAATCTTCATGTTCTTCCCCCTGTCTTAAAAGCTTATCTTACTATTATTTCGGATTGTCTCCAACAATGTTAAGTTTTCAAATATAAAAAAGTGTGCTAATTTTGTTTAAAATTAACACACTTTCGCTTATCAGCCATTTTTAAGGTGTAAAATCGTTATTTTTTGCGATCAGCATGATAGGTTACTTTATCGCGTTGTTCAACGCTCTCACGGAATTCTTTAGCCGCTTCAAATGTACGAAGGTCTGATTTTAATTCATCTTGGCATTTTGTACATAGTTTGCCCTTTGTTGTTAAGTGACCACAGTTATCACATGGATAGCCTAAGTTCGGGAACATTGCCGGTTGCAAGCGACCTTTACGAACCCATTTATATAATAGTTCTTCTTCAGCACCAGTTGCTTCGACAATGCGTTCTACTGTTGCGGCACGATTTTCACGCTTGCGCAAAAAACGGTAGACGATTTGATACAGCTCTTCTTCTGATTGTGCGCATTTATGACATACGTCTCTGACCCCTGTATAATTAAAAAACTCATTACATTTTGGACAATTTCGAACCTCAGCCATCTATTCTTCCTCCTCTTGCAAGATCACTATCTAATTATACGTATCTTAAAACCGTAATCTATTATACATGATGTTTTAGCATTTTCATCCATTAATTAATGTGAAGGTTCGAACACTTTGGGCACCCGCTTCTAGTAAAACCTGTTGGGCATGCCGTAATGTTGTCCCTGTAGTTTCTATATCGTCAAAAAGCAAGTAATCTTTACGCTCAACTTGCGCTTCGGGCAATAATCGAAAAAGTGGAGCCGATTGTAATCGCTGTGCTCTATTTTTTGAACTTTGGGTTTCCGTTGTTGTTTTTTCTAGTAGCTGTGTATAAGGGATCTTTGCCGCTTTTAGCAGTTCCTCCGTATGGGAGAATGTACGCTCTTGTTGCTTCTGAGGATGTATCGGAATCGGGATAACCGTTGCTTTTTGGCGTTTTAGTTGCGCATGGATTTCCTGCCGAAATACTTTTGCTAGTGCTACGTCTTGGAGAAATTTAAATTGATGCAAATAGCTTTTCATGGCGTCGTTATATTGATATAGGGCAGTTTGTATAGATGAACGCTGGAATTGTGCTGAACATTTCTCACAAATGCACGGCGGGAAGTAATTAAATAAAAGGGATTTCCAGCTCGGGACTAGTTGCAAAGGCTGTGCGCATAATAAACAAAATATTTCTGTTTTGTTCATTGTGGGAAGCCTATTTTATTATTATAGATTATTTTTTCGCGTGCTTCGTCCATGGCGAGTGTAATGCCATGATGGAAGAACACAACATCTCCATCTGCGTACGCTGCATGCCGCCCGACACGTCCTGCAATTTGTATTAATGCGCTTGCCGTAAAAATCGCTGATTCTGCCCCAACCACTGCGACTTGAATATTTTTTATCGTAATCCCTCTTTCTAAAATGGTCGTTGTGAGTAATCCCGGAATTTCTTCATCGCGCAACTGTAGTACTTTTTGTTTTCTGTCTGAGTCATCTGCATGAACAGCTAATATATTGTCGTGTAGCTTTTGAAACAGTGGTGTTGCCATTTTTAGCAATTCTATTGTCGGTACAAATATTAGAAACGGTTCATTTTTGGCAAGTCGCTCTTCTGTCCATTCTTTTAGTTTTCTAGGGAGCTTGCCTCGCTGCAGTTTTTTTTCATAGCCCCAGAGTGCACTGAATCGTGGCACTGGTAAAGGCTTGTTATGATATCTTTTCGCAATAAATGAGCATTGTTGAAAGTCATTGAGTAAGGTTGGCGAAGGTGTGGCCGTCATAAAGTAAATTGGGGCTTGTGCCGTTTTAGCTTTTTGCACTGAGCTTGCTAATGTTTTATCGAATGAATAAGGGAAGGCATCGGCTTCATCGACAATCATAACATCAAATGCTTGTTCAAATCGATAGAGCTGATGTGTCGTCGCCAAAACGAGTTGTGCATAACCGTCTTGCTTTGGCGCCCCACTGTAGTAAGCATGAACGATTGTTTGCGGAAAAACTTTTTGAAAGCGTGGAAATAACTCTAGCACCACATCTGTTCGTGGCGCCGCAATGCAAACCCGTAAACCTTTTTCTAAGGCATAGTGTACAGATTGAAATAACAACTCTGTTTTTCCCGCCCCACAAACTGCAGAAATTAAATGGGATCTACACGCTTTAACACTCTCTAGTAGTTCATCGGCAGTCTGTTGTTGAAGTTCCGTCAACTGGCCTGTCCATTGGAGTGGATGCTGTCTTTTTCTATAGGCTTTAGGACCTCGCCATATCATTAATTGCGAACAGCTGCTCACTCTGCCCATGCTTAGACAATGTCTACAATAAACACATTGCCGCTGACATTTCGAGCAATCAAACATTGTAAAAAACTGAGGCTTATCATTATGGCAACGATTGCATTTCAACCGTGGTGTTGTTTGAATACCTTCTATTATATGAAGATATTTTCTAATAATGGCACGTTGTATATCTTGTTTTGCAAATGCTGTATGCTCCCGTAACCAAATGCGTCCTTCATGAAAATCTCGCATAGCAGGGGGCAAGAGCCATCCTTTATATTTCATATTAAGTTGCTCCTTTCTTTTGGTGATGGTGGGATGTTCTGTCGGGGTGGCAGTGTATTGTGGCGATTTATCATAGTTTACTGGCTTTTTGACCGGGTTTTGTGGCGTTTCTCATGAGCTTTGTGGCGTTTCCACGAGTTTTATTGGCGATTGCCACTGGCTTATCGGCGATTCATGGGGTTCTATCGGCGATTCGCACCGGCTTATCGGCCATTCACGGGGTTCTACCGGCGTTTTGCACGGGCTTATCGGCGATTCATGGGGTTCTATCGGCGATTCGCACCGGCTTATAGGCGATTCACGGGGTTCTACCGGCGTTTTGACCGAGTGTAGCACCCCTTTCTACGTGGTCTGCAAAATTATTGGCGTTTCTCATTAGCTTTGTGGCGTTACCACAAGTTTTATTGGCGATTCGCGCGGTCTCTCCCGCGATTCACGGGCTTCTACCAGCGCCCTATTCACTCCCCCTCGCTAAGTAGACCCCTTAAAACAACAAAAAAGTCTCTACAACAAGTTGTAGAGACTTTTGCACGTTATTTTTTTGTCCAGCCTAGGCCCATGGCACCTTCGCCTAGGTGTGTGCCGATTACTGGTCCGAAGTAGCTTAGTTTAAAGTTTACATTCGGGTAAGTTGCTGCGAGCTGAGCTAGCCATTCTTCAGCTTCTTTTTGACAGTTGCCGTGAATGACTACAGCATCCATGTTGTCATACTTGTGTGCATCTTCAGCTAATAAATCTTCTGCACGCTTTAAAGCTTTTTTACGTGTGCGGATTTTCTCGAATGGTACAATGACCTTGTCCACAAAATGTAAGATTGGCTTTACTTGTAATAAGCCTCCGATTAAAGCTGCCGCTGAAGATAGACGTCCTCCCCGTTGTAAATGTGCTAAGTCGTCTACAATGAAGTAAGCACGAATATATTGCTTCATGTCCGCTAATGTTGCTAGTATTTCTTTTGCCGAACAGCCTTGTGCCGCCATTTCAGCTGCTCGTAACACATAAAAACCTTGAACAGCGCAAGAAATCTCGCTGTCGAATGCGTACACATCAATACCTTCCACCATTTCTCCTGCTTGGACCGCACCTTGATATGTACCACTTATGCCACTCGATAAATGAATGGAAATAACTTCGTCATAATCTGTTGCCAACTCTTCAAAAAGAGCGGCGAATTCACCAATAGGTGGCTGTGTTGTTTTAGGGAATTCTTTTGCCCCTCGTACTTTATCATAAAACGCAGATGCAGTAATATCTACTTCCTCTGCGAATAACTCACCTGAAATATTTACACTTAACGGAATCATACGTATGTTTAAGCGTGCGCGATCTTCTGGCGTAATGTATGCAGTACTGTCTGTTACGATTGCCGTCCTCATTCATGTCCACTCTCCTATGTTTCAAGTTTACCTTAAAAAGAAATGAATGTGAATTGAATTACGCCATAACGTAATTGCATCAGGATGCTTTACACACGAGGTTAAGTCGTGGCATCCATTTCACATTCATCTTCTATGTATTGTAAAGGGAATGACTTCCCCTTATTAATTGCCTGTGCTAGATTTAGTATCATCACCAATATAAAAGACGCTCGTCACTTTCCAATCTCCACCCTCTTTAACAAAGACCGTTACTTGACGTCCAGCGCTTTCATGTTCGACATTAGTTTGGAGCTGCAATGAGTGTATTGTCATATTGGCAAATACTTGAGCTTCTTGATTATCATACTTTGCAATCGTTACATTTGATACATCACGTTTCGTATCGGATTGATCAAATACTTCCTCTGCAAATTCTTTATCTTCTTCATAATTAAAGCCTTTTGGGTTTTTAGATATCGTGTTCATATAACGTTCAATGTCTTTATCATTGAATGCGGCAATATATTCATTAAAGGCCGCTAAAATTGCTTTTTCCTCATTAGCTGGAACATTCGTCGCTTTTTGAACTACTTCGCCCTTCATTTCATAGCCTGCTGTTCCATCTTCAATCACTTCTTCTCGCTCTTTTGCCGTTAATTCATCTTCTTTATTGCTACATGCAGTTAACACGAATAAAGTTATAACTGCCAGAATAATTTTTTTTAACATCATAAAACCTCCCGCGCAATATTGTAGCATATAAATGCATTAGTAGGAATTTTGTTGCGCTTTTTCAACATTTAGGTGCTTTTCATTGTTAAGACGTTCATCCATTAAAAATGTTGCGCAATAAAAAAACTGTCTTAAAAACTACTATTTAAAGTAGCTTTTAAAAACAGCCTTCATGTTAATACTATACAGTTATCGTACTTCAACCCAACCATTTTTAATAGCTGTTACAACGGCTTGTGTACGGTCGTTTACGTTCATTTTTTGTAAAATGCTTGAAACGTGGTTTTTAACCGTTTTTTCCGAAATAAACAGTGTCTCACCGATTGTACGGTTAGATTGGCCATCAGTTAATAATTGTAATACTTCACATTCACGTTTTGTTAGTAAATGGAATGGACGACGAATTTCTGTCTGATGGAAGTTTCCTTTGTTTTCATGCTCAGAAAGGCGACGGAATTCTGCTACTAAATTTTTTGTTACTTTTGGATGTAAGTAAGAACCGCCATTTGCCACTACTTTAATCGCTTCAACGATTTCATCAGCATCCATTTCTTTTAGCATATAACCAAGTGCACCTGATTTTAGTGCGTGTGTTACGTATGTTTCATCATCATGAATTGATAGCATAATTACTTTAGCATCTGGATACTCTGCAATTAAATCAGCTGTTGCCTCTACACCATTTTTGCCAGGCATATTAATATCCATTAAAACAACATCTGGTTGATTTTCTGCATATAAATTTACTACATCTGTACCATCGTCACCTTCTGCAATTACATCAAACGTATCTTCAAAATCTAAGATGCGTTTAACCCCTTCTCGGAATAGCTGGTGATCGTCTACAATAATAATCTTCGTCATTTGTCTTTTACCCCCTAAAATTCTGCAACACATATCTTTCTTTACTCTACTTCTAACGGAATTTTAAATAACACCGTGGTGCCTCGATTTATCTCACTTTCAATTGAGATTGTACCATTTAATATTTCAATACGTTCTCGCATTCCTAATATACCAAAGGAATGATCTCTCACTACTTTTTGATCGAAGCCAATGCCATCATCTTTTACGACGATATTTACCGCATTGTTCAACCATTCGAGTTTTACCCAAATATCCTTACATTTCCCGTGTTTCATCGCATTTGTTACACATTCTTGCACTAATCGGAAAATGGATACTTCATAATTTGAAGGAATACGTTGTTCTGTGCTTCTAGATTGGAAATGAATTTCCACTCCAGGATTATATTCGGTCACAGTCGACAAATATTTCTTTAAAGTCGGTACAATTCCCAAATCATCAAGCGCCATTGGTCGTAAATCGTAAATAATACGACGTACCTCTGACAGCGCATTGCGCACAGTTTTCTTTAAATCAGCAATTTCAGCCAAGGCATATTCAATGCCCTTTTCACGATACGTTCTTTCAATTAAGTCTGTACGCATTAAGACATTGGCCAACATTTGGGCTGGTCCATCATGAATTTCTCTCGATAAACGTTTACGCTCTTCTTCTTGCGCAGCGATTATTCGTATACCGAAATCTTGTTTCATCTTTGCTTGTTCAAGCGCTAACCCAACATTTTTTAAATCTGACGTTAAATAATTTAAAATAACATTTACTTGATTAACAATATGATCAGCACGTTCAATTGTATCGAGTAAACCTCTTAGACGTCGCTCTAAATCATCTCTTTTGTCGCGAAGTTGCTTTTCTTGTGTTTTAATGACGGAGAGCTTCAATTGAAAATCATGGGCCGTTTCATATGCATCTCTAACTTGTTCTTCGGTATAATTATCAAAAGCTTTACTCACTAATACAAGTCTTTGCTTAGCAAGCTGCGTGCTTTTTTCTAAAGCATCGCCTTCATCGATGACAGTTGAAATCTGTTTTCGAACAATTTCTAGCTCTTGTTGCATATCTTCAAAGCTTCTACGGCTTTGTTCACTTATAATGAAAATATCGTCTTTAGAGCTCATTATTGTTTCTAACATTCGATTAAATACGTCATCAAGCGACTTTAAATCGAAGGTATCATTTGAAAACATAGTGTACTCCCCAGTCTAATGTCCTTATTATCACATAGTATTTTGAAAGACCAATTTCATAGAATCTAAGTCTAAACCTATTATAGCATCACAATGATAAAAATTAATGCTTTTTCTTATGAAATTTATAGTATACAACCCTACAATAAAGGAGAATGACACTTATGAGAGAAAACTATTTAACCGTTAAAGGCTATGGAGAAAGTGAGATTATTATATCTAAATCACGCTTCCTCACATATATAGAACGCGCTGAAACCGAAGAGGATGCAATGATGTTTATAGAACGCATCAAAAAAATGCATCATAATGCAACACATAATTGCTCTGCCTATATCATCGGCGAGCATGATCATATTCAAAAGGCGAACGATGATGGGGAACCAAGTGGTACAGCAGGCGTCCCTATGTTAGAGGTATTAAAAAAACAAGGCTTAAAAGATACGGTCGTTGTCGTCACACGCTACTTTGGTGGCATTAAATTGGGCGGTGGCGGTCTTATTCGCGCTTATGGTAAAGCAACAACGGAAGGATTGCTTGCTGCACAAGTTGTGGAACGTAAGCTGCACCATCTCATGAAAATAGAAATTGACTACACTTGGCTCGGAAAAGTAGAAAATGAACTTCGTAATTCTATCTATTCGTTAGAAGAAATTCGCTACTTGGAGGGTGTTGAAATCGTTGTTTCCGTGCTAAAAGAGCAAGAAGAGCAGTTTAAAAATTGGATGACGGAGCTGACAAATGGACAAGCGATAATCACTTTTGAAAGCGCGCAATTTATCGAATTTATTGTGAAATAAATAGTTTTAATTGTCTAATCCTGAAGGTCCATAGTATAATTTTAATGTTGAGCTTTATTATTCAATTATGCCCCTATGCTATTTTGAATAAAATTTAGTTCAATTATTTAATTATTCCCAAATTCAAGAGGAGAATATATCATATATGAAAAGATCAAATATAAAGAAGAAAAAGAGGTCGTCCAAAGCTTCTTTAATTATAAAAGTAGCATTGCTTCTCGTTGCTAGTTTACTAATTTGCGTTACGGCCTACGGTGTTTATATTACTAAGCAAGCCGAACACGCTGCGAACTCAGCCCATGAAGAATTAGAAGGTCGCGAAGTTTCAACACTGCGAGAAGAAAAAGTAGAACCAGTACATGATAATGTTTCGATTTTATTTGTCGGTGTCGATGATAGTGAAAATCGTGGGCAAGGATCTGATCATTCTCGCTCAGATGCACTAATCTTAGCAACATTAAATAACAATACTAAAACAATTAAAATGTTAAGTATTCCTCGTGATTCTTATGTTTATATCCCTTCCGCTGGCTATAAGGATAAAATCACACATGCACACGCATTAGGCGGTACCCTATCAACTATCGAAACGGTTGAAGGTTTACTAGATATTCCAATTGACTACTATGTGCGCATGAACTTCAACGCATTTATTGATGTTGTCGATGCATTAGGCGGTATTGAAGCTGAAGTACCTTATGCTTTACACGAAAAGGACGAATTTGATCGTAATACGATTAACCTTCAGCCTGGTTTACAGCATTTAAATGGTAGTGAAGCACTAGCACTTGCTCGTACACGTAAAAAGGACAATGATATTCAACGTGGTATTCGTCAACAAGAAATTTTAACAGCCATTACAAATAAAGTGGCGTCCGTTGGCTCTATTACAAAATATGATGATGTCATTAAAGCAATCGGCGATAACATGAAAACAAATATGACATTTAGTGAAATGAAATCATTCCTGTCATATTTAAAACAAGGTAAACCACGTATCGATTCTTTAACGTTAGATGGTGCCGATGATATGTCAACAGGCGTTTACTACTATCAATTAGACGAACAATCTGTTGAGGACGTATCACAAATTCTTAAAAACCATCTTGCATTAAAAACTTCTTCTACGTTAACAAACAACAATACTGATAAAGATAATGCAGCTGGCGATGATAGTTCATCAAACGATTCAGCCCAATAATACAAAGCCTTTCCACTATCGAAACTGATAGCGGAAAGGCTTTTTTTATTTTAGTTTGCCCGCGGAGCTCGCTCTTACCCGCGATATTTGGGTTAGGTCTGAGTTGCATAAAAAATAATGCTTATTGTGTATAAGTAGTGATTAAATAATGATTTCAAAAAGGTTCGTAAAAAGAGCATTGTTACAGACAGGTAATTGGTTTACAAATAGAAAAATAGCACTCATCGCTGAGCGCCATAGTTTGGTTCATTTTGATTGTCAGATTCATTTTCGAAGTATTCTTTTATATAATACCCTTCCTCCTCTGGAGTCGACAAACGAGATGCTTTTCCTGGAGCGTTTACATTTCCGCCCTGATGCATTTCCCAAATTTTATTATGGTCGTCAACGGCGTTTGAAAAATCACCTTTCGACCATCTTTCTAATATTGGAATGTAAAGATCGTTATGTTCATAATCGTTCATTTTACATAAAGCCAATAATCGTTCAACTTTTTCTTGTGTTATTTGCGTGTGACCCCACTGAGCACCTGACTGAACCTTTTGGTGAGACATGCTGTGAATAGCTTCGCTCAACTTTTCTTCTACTAAATTATCAGGATATTGCAGTTCTTCCATTGTAATTTTTTTATCTTCAAGTGGTGCTCCAGAATTTTCAACAACAATTGGTTTTTCTTTTTCAGGACCAGGTTTCTCTGTTTGTTCGGTGAATTTAATGGTACTAAAAATCCCACCAAAAATGACCAACATTACAATGATAACGATAATCGCTTTTGTTTTTCTTTTCATGTTACTCCCCCTCAATAATTTGGTTTTTCCATGAACATGTCCCATAAAGCTATACCCACTGCTAGCTCTTTTCCCGCGATATCCACCGTTTTAACCACGAAATATACATTGCTATGTTCAAAAAAAGACTGTAGATTACTCAAAAAATGAGCTACTCTACAGTCTTAATATTATTTATTAAAAATTCGCATGAAATTTAAAAGCGGTTTATAGTTTTTGCCTGCAAGTCCTATGATCTCCACAAAAATTTCTATTGCAATTAAAATTACTGTAATTAGTAAAATTGCTCCCCATAACTTTGCCATCGAGAAGATAATAGCAGCTAAACCGAACATCATGGCAATGCCATAAATAATCAGCACAGTTTGACGATGTGTAAAGCCCATATCCAATAGACGATGGTGTAAATGGGATTTATCTGGATCAGACCATTTTTTCTTCATTCGTAAGCGACGAACGATTGCAAAGAATGTATCAGAAATCGGTACACCTAGCATAATAACTGGGATAATTAACGAAATGATCGTAAAGTTTTTATATCCTAATAATGCTAATACTGAAATCATAAATCCTAAAAACAATGCCCCAGTATCTCCCATAAAGATTTTAGCTGGGTGGAAATTATAAAATAAGAAACCAATTGTTGCTGCAGCTAAAATGGCTGCGAAAGCTAATACGAACATGTCGCCCATACTAAATGCCACACATGATAAAGTGATTAGTGCAATAGATGAAACACCAGCTGCTAAACCGTCTAAGCCATCTATTAGGTTAATGGCATTGGTAATACCTACAATCCATAGTATCGTAAAAGGAATACTTAAGAAACCGAAATCTAATTGCCCACCAAATGGCAAGTTAATGAAGTCAATTTGAATACCACCTACAAAAATAACGATAAGTGCAGCAACAATTTGACCAAGCATTTTTGCCTTTGCGGAAATCTCACGCATATCATCAATGACACCTGTTGCCACAATAATACAAGCTCCGATAATAATCGCTAAACTATATTCACTGTGCGGCTGTAAAAAAGCCACTCCTATTAAAAAAGCAAGAAAAATTGCCAGACCACCAAGTCTTGGCATGATGCGTGCATGGACTTTTCGATAGTTCGGCGCGTCAACGGCACCTATTCTAAACGCTAAACGTTTAACTAGTGGAGTTAACAAAATGGAAGCAACGAATGCTGCTATTAAAGACACGTAAAGCATGTCTCTCCTCCTCAAAAAAATAATCTACATTTGAATCCAATTTGATTATAGCACGAACAAGCTCTGAAATATACTTTTTCTAAACATTTTCCACCATTTCACATTTTCCATTTTTCTCTATTATTCTACTTGCATTACTGAATGTCAAATGTAGTCATCATTCGTAAAATTTGATAGAATAATGAGGTGTCTAGCATTTAGACAACTTTAAAGGAGCGTAAATTCATGTTCTCAATTTTTAAACGCAACAACGAGCAAACGAGTGCTCGTCAATTAAAACGCTACTATAAATTAGTAGAACAAATTAATAATCTTGAAGAAAAATATGTCAACAAGTCAGATGCTGAATTAAGAGAAATGACTTTTATTTTCAAGGATCGTTTAGAACAAGGCGAACCAATTACATCAATCATCCCAGACGCATTTGCTGTTGTACGCGAAGCCTCAAAACGTGTATTAGGTATGCGCCATTTTGATGTACAACTTATTGGTGGACTTGTATTAACTGAAGGCAATATCGCTGAAATGCCTACAGGTGAAGGGAAAACGCTAGTTGCCTCACTTCCCTCTTATGTGCGCGCATTAGAAGGAAAAGGTGTTCATGTCATTACCGTCAACGACTATCTTGCCAAACGTGACTTTGAGCTAGTTGGACAAATTCATCGTTTCCTAGGTTTAACAGTCGGCTTGAATGTGCCAATGATGGAACCAAATGCAAAAAAGGACGCTTATAATGCGGATATTACATACGGCGTTGGTACTGAATTTGGTTTCGACTATTTACGTGACAATATGGCACATAGCTTAGCTGATAAAGTTCAACGCGCCTATCATTTTGCCATTATCGATGAAGTCGATAGCGTACTGATTGACGAAGCAAAAACGCCGTTAATTATTGCTGGTAAAATGCCTGCAAACGATGAATTACATCGCATAGCAGCTATGTTAGCTAAACGCTTTAAAGCAGAAGAAGATTACGACTTTGATGATGAAACAAAGGCAACTTCTTTAACAGATAAAGGCATTGAAAAAGTTGAGGCTGCTTTCAATGTTGATAATTTATATGATTTAGAACATCAAACACTTTACCATTATGTCATCCAAGCTGTACGTGCACATGTCATGTTCCAACGTGACGTTGATTATATTGTGAAGGATGACAAAATTGAGCTTGTTGATATGTTCACTGGTCGTATTTTAGAAGGTCGCTCTCTTTCCGATGGCTTACACCAAGCAATCGAGGCGAAAGAAGGCGTAACGATTACAGAAGAAAATAAAGCACAAGCTCAAATTACGATCCAAAACTACTTCCGTATGTATCCGAAGCTTTCTGGGATGACGGGTACAGCGAAAACACAGGAAAAGGAAATCCGCGAAGTGTACGGCATGGAAGTTATTCAAATTCCAACAAACCGCCCACGTCAGCGTGTTGACCAGCCTGATATGATTTTCAAAACACAAGCAGCGAAGTATAAATTTGTTGCAGCTGAAGCGAAACGTCGCCATGCAAAAGGGCAGCCCGTATTAATCGGTACAACTTCCATTCTGCAATCTGAAACGGTTGCCGAACATTTGAAAAAAGAAGGCCTAAAGTTCCAATTGCTTAATGCCAAAACAGTTGAGCAAGAAGTTGAACTGATTTCTCAAGCAGGTCAAAAAGGCCGAATTACCGTTGCTACTAATATGGCTGGCCGTGGTACAGATATTGTGTTAGGTGATGATGTACATGCACTAGGTGGATTATATGTTATCGGTACCGAGAAACATGAAAGTCGTCGCGTTGATAACCAGCTACGCGGTCGTTCTGGTCGTCAGGGAGACGTTGGGGAAAGTCGCTTCATTCTCTCTATTGAAGATGATATGTTCCGTCGCTATGCAAAAGAAGAAGTTGAAAAATTCATGACAAAAATGGTTGTGGATGAAAATGAAGTCATTCAAAACAAAGATGTTCAAGAACTTATCAACCGCACACAACGCATCGTTGAAGGTTCACAGTATGGCATGCGCGAGTACAATTTAAAATTAGATGATGTTATTAATGATCAACGTACAGTTATTTACGGTCTACGTGACAAAATTTTAGCTGGCGAAGATGTAATGGGTGAGCTGAAAAAAATGTTGAGCGAGACAGTCGATTTCGCCGTACGTGATGCTGCACCTGAAGAGCTCCCTTCTGTAGAATGGGCTTATGACCAAATGGAAAATTCACTTAATTCATTATTTATCACACCTGTTACAATTGATCGTGAAATTGGTAAAGTGAAACAAATTTTAGCCGACATTCAGCCTTCTGAGCAAGAACTTCTTGATCATATGGAAAAATTCGCAGAAAATGCACAAGTCATGGCTGTCATTCCACAAGTAATGCTGAGCTATTTAGATAGTGGCTGGGTGAAACATTTAGAAGCAATGGCTCACCTAAAAGAAGGTATTGGCTTACGCCATTATCAACAAGAAGACCCAATGCGTATTTACCAACGCGAAGGACTTGAATTATTCGGCAAAAATTTCCAAGAATTACGCCGTTCTATTATTATCGAAATTACAGGTTTCATGAAAATGGTTGAAGGACAACAACAGGAGGTACAATAATGGGCTTATTTTCATTTTTTAAAAAATCGGATAAAATCGTGCAAGAAAATACAATTGATTCAAAGGATTTACTAGGCAACGCTTCTACTAATAAAGGTGACAATCGTGATGTCGTGACGAAACTGTCATTCCATCCTGAATGGGATGTACCACAGGAGCAAAAATACATTTTTAACTTCCTTGCTAATGACTTAGAGCCATTAAAGCCAAATCAACTATCGCTATCTTCTATTAGTATTGAAGAGGAGCCACGCACAGGCAAATGGCTAGTTCGTGCATTTTTCCGTTCATCATTAGCTGAAGCAATTGAGCTTGGTGAAATTGAATTATTCATTATGGATAAAAACGATGAACTTGTAGCATCGAAAAAATTCGATTTCAAAGCACTGGGCACAATCCCCGCTGAAAGTGCGCGTCCATGGGTATTTGAATTCGAAAAATCTACAATTAAAGTAGACGAAGTACCAGAGGACGGTTGGAAAATCGCCTTTAACCTTGTTTCCTTACGTGGTCACCAATTAGAATTAGATCCGACATGGGAGCAACAATTACCTGCAGCGCAAAAGGAAGAGCTTGCAAAAATCGTTAAAACATTACCAAAGTTAGGCGAAACAGAAGTCAACTTCACTGGCCTACAGGCAAAACTTGCTGACAACGGTAACTTGAATGTCTCCATCTTTATTCGTAACGGTCACAACAAAGCAATTAATCTTGAACAATTACCGTTAGAAATTATCGATGCAACAGGTAAACAAATCGCTAAAGGTTCATTTAAAATGGAGCCAATCTTGACTGTCCAACCAAACTCAACTAAACCTTGGACATTCATCTTCCCAGCTGAACTAGTAGATGCTCAACAAGCTGACCTATCACGCTGGACAGCACGCGTAACTCAATAATTAATAACAATCGAAATCCTTCTTTCTGCGGAAAGAAGGATTTTTTACTGTATACAAAGCTTTGATTTTTACTATGTGTCCTCGGAAATTTGCTTTTGTGGCGATTCGCACGGTCCTTGTGGCGGTTCGTTATCATTTTGTGGCGGTTCGCACACCATGTGTGGCGATTTACTCCCCTTTTGTGGCGATAAGCCACAGTTTCCTGGCGATTCTGGACGTTCTACCAGCGATTCATCACGGGTTACCCGCGATTCATATCATTCTATCGGCGATTCACGTCATTCTATCGGCGATTCTCCCGTGCTTACCAGCGATTCGCCATAAGTTACCCGCAATTCACGACGTTCTGCCAGCGATATCGCGTCTAACATTCCAGCAAATAAAAAGCGATTTTTGCATTATGCAAAAATCGCCTACTTATTATTTCACTGTATCAAATCGTTTATAAGCTACTAATCTAGTTGACCAGTAAGAGTACGTCACATCAGAAAGTTCCACACCATCTGTACCTGCGTGGATAAATTTATTATTGCCAAGGTAAATACCCATATGAGAAATGCCATCTTTATACGTATTTTCAAAAAATACTAAGTCCCCTGGCACAGGATTTTTCACTTGTGTTGTACTGCTATTAAAATAGCCCTCGCTGCTATCTCTGCCTATTTTCAAACCGCCTTGATTAAATGCATAAAAAATAAATCCGCTACAATCCAGACCATCTGGAGTATTCCCACCATAAAGATAAGGTGTTCCAATAAGTGCATTTGCTATTTCCACTGTTTTTTTATAAATTGCTTGTCCATTCACTGTTGGATCTGACGTCGTCACTTTTGAGGGCTTGTCCTTATCTGTTGTCACATTATTATGTATTGTATCACCCTCAGGTATCACAGCTACTGGAGAAATTTTTAACACTTGTCCAATATAAATTTTGTCGTTCTCTATGCCATTCCATTCTTTTAGCTCTTTTAACGTCACATTATATTGCTTCGCTATTTTTGATAGCGTATCGCCTTTCACAACTGTATGAACAGCCGTTGTCGGTTTTGGCGGTGTCGTTGTTGTTGGCTTTGACGGCTTTACTGTTTCCGTTGTCGTTTGCTTTGTAATCTCTAACTTTTGTGCTATATAAATCGTGTCCTTGGATAAATTATTCCATTTTTTAATGTCTTGTATTGATACTTGATGAGATTGGGCAATCTTGGATAACGTATCACCTTTTTGTACTGTATATGTCGCCGCTTGAGCATTTTGTATTGCAAAAAATGAAGTAGCAATAGTGCTTAAAGCAAGAATTCTCCATTTTTGTGATTTTAGCATATCAAATAGCCTCCGTTCATGGTAGAATATGTCCTTGTGTGTCTATCATACTAAAGAAATGCCTAAACAAAAATCGGAAAAACTGACTATTTTTCAAAAAATTTATGAATCCTATAGAATACTACAGAATCCGACTATCTACTATTAGTATAATAATTGCAAGTTTTATAGTCCTATGATAACATACATGTCTGTATTTAAAATTTTTAGAAAGTTTCATTTTTTCAATTATAAAGGAGTTTTTAATTTTTATGAGAAACATCTTGATTTTCATCAAAGAGAATTTAGCTGTAGGATTACTACTTTTCGCCTTATTTTTAGGGGCAGGTAATATTATCTTTCCACCATTACTTGGTCAACAAGCTGGTGAACATATAACACTTGCCATGATTGGATTTTTAATAACAGGTGTCGGTTTACCTTTACTTGCAATCGTTGCTGTAGCTAAAGCAGGTGGCGATTTACAGCTGCTAGCAAGTCGAGTGCACCCGGTTTTTGGGATTATCTTCACCTCTATTGTATATTTAGCAATCGGTCCGTTTTTCGCGGTTCCACGTACAGGCTCTGTATCCTATGAAATCGGTATTGCTCCGTTTCTTACAGAGGCTGCTAATGAACATTGGGCTCCACTATTTATTACGTCTATAGTGTTCTTTGCATTGATTCTTTATTTATCGTTCAATCCTTCAAAACTTGTCGATCGCGTTGGGAAAATTTTAACACCTGTACTGTTGGTAGTTATTTTAGTACTAGCTGTTAAAAGTTTTATGACACCAATGGGTGACCCTGGGGTAGCCGTTGGCAATTACACGAATGCACCATTTTACGAAGGCTTTGTGCAAGGCTATTTAACGATGGATGTGTTAGGTGCTCTTGTCTTTGGTATTGTTATTTTACAAGCATTACGTGGTATGGGCATGCATGATAAGAAGAAACAAGTTAAAACAACCATTTTTGCAGGAATTGTAGCTGCACTTGGTCTGGCTTTTGTCTATATTTCACTTGGCTATATCGGCAATACAAGTATCAGTGCAATTGGTACATCGGATAATGGTGGCGTTATTATAGCCAAATCAGCGCAATACCTATTTGGTAGCTTTGGTAGTATTATTTTATCTCTTACCATCTTATTAGCATGTATCTCTACGGCTGTCGGCTTATTAACAGCCAATGCACAGTTTTTTAACAAGCTATTTCCGCAAATTTCATATAAAACGTTTTTAATCGTCTTTACGCTTTTAAGTGTAGCTATTACAAATGTTGGGCTATCAACAATCATTAGTACTTCATTGCCTGTCTTATTAATTATTTACCCGCTCGCTATTGTACTGATGATGTTATCGCTTGTTGACCATTTCTTCAAAGGTGGGCGCATTGTTTATATTTGTGCGTTAATTCCGACATTCTTTGTCAGTCTGTATGATGGATTAAAAGAAATGAAAATGACATGGTCAGCCTATGAGAATATGTTAAATGCATTACCACTATATGAGCAAAGTCTTGGTTGGCTTGTACCAGCATTAATTGGTGCATTGATAGGATTTATCATCCACAAGCTTTTCACAACAAAATAATCGTTCAATAAAGACACGTCATCTTCTATAGACGTGTCTTTTGTCATTCGCGGCAATATGGAAATTCATGTATAATATGAAATAAATAATTTAGAAAAGAGGTGTCTTATGAAAAAAATATTATGGTCTTTCTTGTTCATAGTGAGCTTTGTCATCTTTCCATTATCGACCGCTTCTGCTGCAACTAATGAGCAGCAACTTGTAGAAGAAATTAAAGAAATTGTTACAGAAAATTATGTTGGTAAAATTAATGGCAACTTACAAAATGCCAAAACCGTACCAGATATCATTAATATGCTAGACCCTTATTCAACATATTTTTCGAAGCAAGAATTTGAAGAATTTATGAATAGCATCAATCTATCCACAATTGGTATAGGCGTTGTTATTGAAAAACATGATGATGGTATTCACATTTTACAAGTAATCGAAGATAGCGGAGCCGCTGAGGCTGGTGTCGTGGCTGGAGATATCATTGTTGGCATTAATGGTCAATCCATTGTCGAAAGCTCGATAGAGGAAGCCTCCTCCCTGCTAATCGGCAATGAAGGTACACAGGTTCAAGTTAAACTACTACACGAGAACGGAACTACTTCTACTAAAAACATTACACGTAAAAAATTCACACTGCCAAATGTAGAGTCTGCTTTATTATTTGGTGATGTCGGCTACATAGCTATGTCTTCCTTCTCTGAAGATGGTGCACAACTCGTAAAAGAAGCTTTGATTCAATTAAAACAACGTGGCGCTACTTCCTTTATTTTAGATTTACAAAATAATGGCGGCGGTTACGTTGCAACAGCAGAACAGCTTACTGGCTTATTCCCAAAGGCAAAAATCGCTTATTTACTGCAAGAAGCACATGCCTCTTATGAAGTACGTGCTATTCAACAAAATGTAAAATTCCCAGCAAATACACGTATTTTAGTAAATCGTTATAGTGCCAGTGCTTCTGAAATGCTAGCTGCTTCGTTACAAGATCAACAATCAGCGATTTTATATGGTGAAACGACTTATGGTAAAGGGGCAATGCAAGGCTTTTATGAATTGCATGATGGCAGTTATTTAAAGCTTACTGTTGGTAAATTTACAGGCCCTGCTGGTCAAACTATTAATGAAGTTGGTGTGAAGCCAAATATTAAAACAAAGACGCCACCAATTTTCCAAGCACATTATGATGCGATTAAAGCGCAATACAAAGATTATCAAGAACTAGTAAGCCTAAAAAATGTGCCTACTACAAAAACGTTTACGGTTAAGTTCTCACAAGCTTTTGCTACACCTATTCCTGAAGGTAGCGTACAGCTCATTGCATTAGGTGGAGATGCAATTCCAATTACAACAAAAGTAGAAAAAGATAATTCCTTTATCGTTACACCTACTGAGCCTTTAGGTAAAGGGCAAGAATATATGCTAGTTGTCCATCCAACTATTCAAAAAGCAACAGGTGATAAACTGCAAAAAGGAATTTATCTTCATATAGCTGTGACTAACTAAAAACAAGTTTATCGCACACAATATAAAGGCGTTTGATGATCGCTCCAATGCGAAAATCAAACGCTTTTATTTAGCTTTTTAAAATTCCTCTACTATTAGAAAAAGTGTTAGATTAACCATAATTAATCTAACACTTTTTTGCGTCGTTCAAGTCCACTATGGCTGTCACCTTCCCGCTCAGCTCAGACGCATAGGCTGAACTCGTCTTTAGATATGACAATTAGCTAAGTTCTCACGCATGTGGGGTTCCTTTAGAAGAAAAAATACATGCACTAAGTTACGTGCTAGCTCACAAGGCTTACTTTTTTGTTCTAGTAAATTCGTTAATATTAAACGTTCAAAGGACCCTACTAGGCTATCTGCTATTATTTTTATATCAATATTTTGTAATTGAAACACTCGTTCACAATCATGACGATAGACTAGCTCAATAAATTGCTGTGTTAATTGACATTTAACACTCGTCGATTGTTTTGATTCAAAAAAGCCGATTTTCGTTAGCTTTGGGTTTTCCATGATATAGAGGAACAGCAAATATAATTTTTGCTCAAGTATTTCAATAAAGCCCTCTAACCCTTTTTCAACTTCTGCATGGTCATTCCGCATTATTTCATTAAAACCTTGTTGAAATCGTGTGTTTAAATCATTGTAAAGCGACTCTTTACTTTTAAAATATAAATAAAACGTAGGTTGTGTTACGTCTGCTGATTTCACGATATCACTTATTTTTGTCGCATGATAACCCTTTTCCGCAAATAGCTCCACAGCTTTTTCTAGTAATAATTGTTTACTTTTTTGACCATTTGAATTAATTTTCCTGCCTCTTGCCATCAATGTCACCTTACTCTAATAAATATTAATTTATTTGTTTATTTATGGTATTAAAGATATTAAATACCATAAACGAACCCATCATTTTCCTTTTGTTATTTGAATAATGTTAATTATAATATAATTCTAAAAATTACACTATGTATATTTAACAATAATGTGATTTTTGGTACTTTTTTTGCTTTTAAAAACACTAAATATCGATCAAAAGTTTCAAACCCACTCCATGACAATATTGCTTAAAAATGTACCTATATAGCCTTTACAAACAATATAAAAAAGCATGCTGGAAGTAGTCCCAGCATACTTTTCAAAATTTTTATTGTTTTAATAATTTCTTTTTCAGCTTATCCATATATTCTTTTACTTCTGTTATGCCAAATAATAAGTAAGAGCCTACAAAGACAGCAATAAAAATCGCTAAACCAACAATGAACGTTAACCATTTGTAATCAAATACTAAATAGTGACTTGAAAAATACATAACAATCGTAATGATGATTATTGGCGGCATTGCTCTGAAAAAATGCAACTCTTTGCTAAAGATGCCCATTTTCAAATCGTACTTCACTATTGCATAGACAACTAACATAATAAAGTTTGTAATGGCACTAATTAATGTACCCCAAGCAATTGCTTCGGCTCCATAATCTTTTACCATCAGCATAATAACCGCAATATTGACACCAAATACGTTGATTAAACTAAAAATAACTGGTGCCATGGAGTCGCCCTTTGCATAATAGAAGCGCGTAATATACGTATTTGCAGCTAAGAAATACATGGACAACACGAATATTGCTAAAACAGGTGCAGTAAGCGCTGTCGAGGCAGCATCGAAATTACCATACTGGAAAATGACCTGTATCAAGTTTTCCGAGTAGAAATAAGAATATATTGTTACGGGTATCAGTAGCAATAAAAGATAATGTAACCCTTTAGAATATAAGCTTTTAATAGAAGCAGAATCATTGTTCGCTTCTTTTTGACTCAGAATCGGATAGATTACTGTTGTCACAGCTGTAATTAAAATCGCTTGTGGGAATTGCATCAGCTTAGAAGAATAGTTCACAGCTGCTACAGCCCCTTCAGAAAGCATACCAGCAAAAATACGCTGTAACAAAGCATATAATTGAATTGTCGCTCCTCCCAGCATAATCGGTAATACCATAATCCAAAGCTGCTTTGAGGAAATATTATGTTCAAACGAAAATCCAACTTTATGAGAATCTAATTTGCGATAACCAAGTATTAAGAAATACAGCATAATCGCCGCACTAGCTAAAGCACTAATACCATATCCAAGTGCTTTGATACTTTCAATTTGAGATAACCCAACGGCAATGACTAGGAAAATCGCATTGTAAATTAAAATCGCAAAGCTTGATAAGTGGAATTTCTCATTGACATTCAATAAGCCACTATACCAAGAAGATAACACAAGTAATATCGATGATGGCATCATCCAATAGTACAAGTTTTTCAATAAATCTAAATCACTTTGACTATAATCATCACCATTCGTTTTTTCATGGTTGAACATCTCCATGATTGGATTCGTAAATGCTAATAAAATAATAGTCATAGCCGTAACAGTCAACAATACAATCGTAAAGGACTGTTTTACAAATACAGCTCGGTCTGTTGTTTCCCGATTATAAATCGAGATCACGGCTGTTGTAAAAGCTCCACCTACTACTAAATATAAAAAATTAGGAATGGTGTATGCTGTAAAAATACTATCCGCAGTATGGGAACTCCCATATTGGATACCGATAATGATCTCACGTAAAAAGCCGAAAACACGAGCAACGATATTAATAATCGCAACGGCGCCGACAACTTTTATAAATTTATTCATAAGTCATCCCTACCTTTAATGGCCGACTTATAAATTTCAATACATCTTGCTGTTATATTTTTTTCATCGTTAAATTCTAAAACGTCATTAATCGCTTGACGATTCATATATTGTTCCTTTGGCGTGTTCACTGCACGCAGCATCTCCTCGGATAAAGCCATAGCGTTCTCAGGCTCCACTAAACGCCCTGCTCCTTCACCAAGTAATGACACAAGCCCACCTACTTTTGAAGCGATGACAGGTGTATCTGTCGCCAATGCCTCTAATGCTACTAGGCCAAAACCTTCTAAATGGGACGGTAACACGAAGACATCACTTGCCTGGAACCACTTTACAAGTTCTTGTTGTTTTAGTGGGTCTATGAATTTGACGTCTTCACTGAAAAATGGTTGCAAAGATTGGTAAAAATTATCATCTCTTCTAGAACCGATAATAACTAGTTCTATTGGGCGATCCACTTTTGTTTTTAACATTTGGAAAGCTTGTAATAATTCTTCCACACCTTTTTGCTTAATGACATTTCCTACAAATAGAAAGACAAATGACTCCTTCGCCACTTGCAATTGTTGACGTACTGCAGCTTGGTTACCTTTTATAAAGACTTCACGATTGACCCCCATGCTAATAACGGAAATTTTGTCAGGTTCGATAGCAAAGTCTTGCTCAATTTGTTGCGCTAGCACAGGGCCAACTGCGATGACATGTGCACTTTCGCGTAATATACTAGCTGTCCAGTTGCGAATGCGTGCATTTTTCTTTGCCATCCGTTCAATGTCTCCACCATGAGCTGTAACAATGTACGGTATACCAAACACTTTCTTTAAAAGTAGTGATAACATACCTGAAGGAAACACATAGTGTGCATGTGTAATATCGATTGATTTTCGATTTTTTAAGCCCTTCATTACTGTAGAAAGTCCCCATTTAGCATATTTGACAATGGTGTTTTTCTTACCAGTGGCTGGGTTTGTATTCACTGCTATTTCAACGTCTAGTCCTGCCTTTTCAAGTGCTGTAACTTGGTTTTTCACAAAAATACCGAATGATAAATGATCAGATGTTGGATACATATTACTAATGACGAGTACTTTTTTCATAGACGTGTCACTGCCTTTTTCATTAATTCCTGACCATACATGGCCTCTTTATGAATATGTGTAGCAATTTGTTTCGTCTCCGCAATTGACTGCTCCCAATTGCTACTTAGTTTACCAACTAATTTAGATAGAGCTTTCTCATCATCCTCTATATCCTGCATCTGTAAGCAACGATCCGATGCACCAACAAAGGACATAAAATCTTGCACTTTTGTATGATAGGATACTGCAATAATGGGAGTCTCAGAATTGGTCGCCAGTATAAGTGAGTGTAAACGCGTACCAATAACGATATCTTGCTCGGCTGTTACCTCAAGCAAACGTTCAGGCACAAGATTTTCCTCGATTATTTCTGTCTTTGCACGATGTTGCATTTTCTTTTGTATATCATGTGTCACGGTTACATCTTGAGGAAACTTGGTTGCAAAAAATGTAATGTGAACATTTTGCTCTGAAATAACTTGATCTAAATTTTTGGCCATACCTGTTACATATGCATCATATTTTGCAACATTACCTTCTGGCCAATAGTTTGCATTATAATATGGAACGGCTGAAACACCAATTTTCATTGGCTTATCAGCATAGTCTTTGCGATCACCTTTTAGCGTAAATGCAGGATCACCAATTACTTCAATTGGTTTTTTAACCCCAATACTTTCTAATAGTTTTTTAGACTGAGGATCACGCACAGAGATATTTGCTGCATAACGACACATAACGCGGATACTAATTTTACCAGAGAAAGTATCGAGTGGTCCTGCGCCGCATCCGTAAATAATGTAGGGAATATTACTTTGTTTCGCCATCATTGCGTATGTTCCATAAAGATGGGCCTCACGTTTATAAAAGTCCATTAAAATACCACCACCACCAATAATGAGGAGGTCAAAATTCGAAACATATTGTTTGTTATTTCTATACGTATGGATAAACGTTTTATATAAATTGCCCTTTTTATAATACAATGGATAGCTATGTACCCCATAACGCGCGGATGTTTGTTGTGTGTTATTGCTAAATACGGTAATGTCGTCACTCGTTACCGAAAATGTTTGTTTTACTTGTTGAAGAATGCCGTATAATATTGATTCATCACCATTATTATCATTGCCGTAATTCCCCACAATGCCTATTTTCATTAAAAAACATCCTTTTACTTTTTAATACAGAGATTATACCACAATTGCAGTTATTCGTTCTTTTTAAAAATAGTAAAAAAAAGGGGAGCCTCGAATATATACGAGATTCTCCCCTTTCCTACTGCCCTAGTACTAATATTTTTAGTATAAACAGCATAAAAGTATTACTTCATATGCCTCACTTCTAACAGTGCGCAATATAATGCTAGGGCATAATTCCTCTATTATTTATGAATGGCTCTGTAAAGGAACAGACCGAAATGTGCTCGACTAATGGCTTCGTTTGGTTTATAAATGTTGCCATCATAGCCAGTCGTGATGTTGTTTGCTGCTAATTGTTGTACATATGTGTAAGCCCAATGATCTTTTGGCACATCTTTAAAGGCAATACTGCTTGTGCCCTTTAATTTATAAGCGATTGCTACAATTTTGGCCATTTGTGCTCGCGTCAATGTTGCACTCGGGTCAAAAGTATTGTTTTCACGGCCACTCATTATACCCGCTTCGACAACCGCTGCAATTTCCTTATAGTAGATGTGATTAGCCGGAATATCTTTGAAGCTTGGATTTTTCACATTTTTCGTATCTAAACCTAAAGCACGACTAATAATAACTGCCGCATGGGCACGTGTTAGTTTGTCATTCGGTCTAAATGTACCATCAGCCTGACCTGTAATGATATTGTGAGACGTTAAATATTCAATCTCTTTATAGTAGACATAATTATTCGGAATGTCTTTAAACAGTGCCGGCTTCGCTACCGTAACCGTAGCAGCCATACTTTTCGTGCCTAATTTAGCGATGACTTTACCAGTCGTACCTGGATTTTGCGCTGTAAACTTACCAGTACTTGTAATTGTACCGATATTCCCTTCTACAGACCATTGCACCTGAGATGGATTATAGACAATCGGCTTGCCTGCATCATCTTTTGCATCAATCGTAAAGTTAACAGATTCGCCTGCACCTACAGTTTTACTGCTTGGTGCAACATTCATCGTTGTAGGTGCATCCACAACTTTCACTTGATATGATTGCACCGCTGATCCGTCATAGCCGATATAGATTCGATCCGTACCAGCTTGCGTTGCTGTATAGTTCATACCATTAATTTGTAACGTTTGGTTTTGAGACGCTAATGATAAATGGCCATCTAGTGGTAGTGTTGTATAGTTATCATCTAACACATATTGCACAGCTACACTTGATGAAGCACCTACTAACAGCGTTGCATAATTTGTACTATTGGTAAATTTCATATGTGTTGCCTTGCCATTTGGCGCTGTACTTACTGCTTGTAAAGTGGCAGATACAAGGCGTTGCGTATTTCCTGAATTGGATGGTAAATTCGCTAATACGACATTATTACTGCCGTAGTTTCGAATACCCATTGTTGTGGAGCCCCCACCATCTAAGTTAATGGCTCTGTCTACACCAAGCGCCACTAAGTAATTCGCAAGCTGTACCATGTTCATGCCTTTACTATGGCTTTGACGCCCGTCTACTGTAATAAAATGTACTGTTTGTCCATTATTACTTGTCGCTACCACTGTACGTGGTGCTACTTCTTTGGCGCGAGAGCTAGAAGTACTCATCATAATGTAAGGTTTTCCATCCTTCACTAAGTAAGGACCACTCGCCAAAATAAATTGCGCATTTTGCCAAAGTTGATCAATGGAGAAGTTAACACTCATTTCATCGCCAACAGCTACATGGCTTAATTTATTGTGCCAGTCACCGCCCTGTAAAGATACAACGAAACCTGTAGATGGAATCGTTAATTTATCTTTCGAGCCATATGGTTTAATTTGCGTTACTTTACCTGTTAACGTTTGTCCAAATTTATTTTCCGTAATCGGTGACCCAGTGTCTACTACAATTTCAAAACCGTATTCATTTGTATCTGTTGTTTTACTATAGAACTGCGGTGTGTATATAACAGCTTCTGAGATATTACGTACACGATTTAAGCCTGACATTTCATAATTTGTTCCGTTATGAGAAAGTGTTATATCAAAATCAAAATAATCAATAACACCACGACCATCAGAATTCATCCCAAACGCTGTCGGGACGTTCATATATTGGTCGGAACCGTTTGAAACAGTACCGCCGTTTAAAATAACATTATTTTTGGCTAGTAAAAATAATGGGTAACCTTCTGACATATTATAAAAACTTGCATTAATAGCACCAACTACACGATTGCCTTCACGAGAAAGACGATTCGCGTTTGCTACTGTCGATTCTTTTCCATTGACTGCTGCGGGCATCCCTAGTTGTACTTCCGTCGTTGGATCTCCAACATTAATCGTTAAATGATTAATAGAATTTGTATAGGTATTGCTGTATGTATATTGGTTATACTGCACACCTTTTGAAAGTGGGTAATCCTTCTTTACTGTTTGAAATGCATAGGCATTTAGTGGACTAACAACAATCGACATCATTACAACTAACACTAGTAAAATTTTTGCTATTCTTTTCATTTTTGCGCGCTCCTCAGTTAATGTAGAGCCCTCACCTTCCCTTCTATATTTTTCTTCTATTAGATTATCAAAAATATGCCAAAATAGCTATGGAACATTTAAGCTATTTTCCAGTTTCATATATATGGTAAAAAAACTATTTACATTGACGCATTTTACACGAATATACATATTTGACCTTATCTCAACTCTCTAACTTTGGTAAAATGATGTTAAAGTTTAGGAGGTTAATAATATGAAAAAACTATCAATCATTGCATTGCTTATGACATTAATTAGCTTGCTCTTTTGGCAACCCCAAATGGCTTCCGCTGATGAACTTTCAGGGCATGCTCACGAAAATGGTCTGCGCTATTTAATTTCAAAAAATGCTTTAGTCATGGATGCCAATGGCAGTTATCGTCCAAATGACAATGTAACACGCGGAGAATTTGCTTCATATTTAACAAAAGTAATGAAGCTTGAAGCAAACAACGGCATGGCATTTACCGATGTGCCAGATACATATGTATATGCAACAGATATTCAGCTTGCTGCTACTGCTGGTATCATCACTGGTTATGCAGACGGTTCATTTAAGCCAGATGCCGCCATTTCAAGACAGCATATGGCTATTATGCTAGAGAGAGCTATTGATTATTTAAAAATCCCTAAAGGTACATCAACTATTACATTTAAGGATAACGCTTCTATTATTAAAGACTACCGCGCTGCCGTAGCTGTGGGTGCACAGTTAGGCATCATTAACGGTTCAAATGGTTACTTTATGCCAGAAAAAAACGCAACAATTGGACAAGCTGCAACGTTTATTCAACGTTTAATGCTGCTTGCGGGTGATGCTTCTGCTGACTTTTCTACGTATGCGGTGAAGGAAATTTCAAATGGTACATTAGTCGGTAATCAAGGCTTCACAAGTTTTGAAGCCGCTGAAAAAGCCATCACTAAAAATACACAAGTAATTGTCCAAAAAGATAAAATTGTCAAAATGTCTTCAGGCTATGCTGTGACAAATAATTATGTGGCCCTTTACTCTGAAACGATTAAAGACCAAATCGCCGTTGCAGGTAATACTGAAATGGAATACATCAGCAGTGATGCAACACAAGTAAAAGTTCGATTAGCTGGCCAAGTTGGTTATTTAAAACAAGCGGATGTAACACTCATTCCATTTTCATTAAGTAAAGGACGCTCTTATTACACAAATGAAAATGGTGAAATTAAACATACACTATACGATTACACAACAAATAAATATTCTTCTAGCTATGTTTTCGGAAAAGCACCTGCATTCATGAAACAGGGCCAAAAATACTATAGCTGGAATGGCATTTATTTCACAAACGGCAGTGGCTCATCTAAAGGTGAAGCTTATAACTATTATCAGTTTTTACCTGCTCGCGCAACAACACAATATACAGCAGAAGAAATCGATGCTTACATTATGACTAAGCTTGCCGAAGTTGAAAGTACAGGTGTTACTCTTTATAAAGATGCTACAACTAAAAGTAAACTAATCGGCTTAGGTAAAACATTAAAAGAGATTGAAGCAAAGTCACATATTAACGCCATGCTAATTTTGGCACTTGCACAGCATGAAAGTGCATATGGTATGAGTGATCACGCTCAAAACTTAAACAATCTATTCGGTTTATATGTATATGACACAAACCCATTGAACAAAAAATTCGACACTATCGCAGCTAACATCAATGAACTTGTTGATAAGTTTTTACAACCAAACTATATTACACCGGGTGGTTCACCAGGGAGAAATTATGCAAATGGTGCTGTAGTTGGTTCGAAGGCACTTGGCTTTAATGTTAAATATGCATCCGATCCATACTGGGGAGCTAAAATCGCCGGTCACTATTATCGTGCTGAAAAAGCGTTAGGCTTTAAGGATGCTAAAAATCCATATACTATCGGTTTAACAACAACAACTGGTCTAAACGTCCGTATAGACCCATCTACTAACAATAGCCCACTTTTCACATATGCTAGAAGTGGCATGCCTGTTATTGTTATTAACGCTAACGTCAATGGTTGGCATGAAATACTATCTGATAAGCTCCATACGGGATCAGCTTACATTAGTAAAGACTATATTAAATTGATCGATACAGTGAAATAAAGAAAAAGCGCCATCCAATTGCATTATATTGGACGGCGCTTTTTTAATTTTGCAGTTCAGGTTCATAATTCCGCGGTATGTGATGAGAATTCCGCGGGGCACGGGCTTTTTTCCGCGATATATCATGAGAATTCCGCGGTACATCCGCTTTTTCCCGCGATATTTCATGAGAATTCCGCGGTACATCCGCTTTTTCCCGCGGTATTTCATAGGATTTCCGCGGGGCACGACCATTTTCCCGCGTTATCAAAAAATAAAGGGCTATCCTCAATTGGATAGCCCTTTACTGTTAGTATCGAAGTTTTTGTTGTTCTGTTTTAATTATTGCTGACGCAATGACGACAAAACCTAACATTAAAATAAAGATTAAATCAAGTAAGCCTGTATGCATCGACACTGTAAATAGTGTAATGACAAAGGCATAGGCAACTGAATGGAAGCTACGGATGCCAGCACGTTTTACTTTATTATAAATTAATGAAATTAATACACCATATAATAAGAAGCCAATCGCTACAAGCGCATAGCCACCATCTAGGAATAACTGTCCGATAAAGGTTGGCGTTGTTGTTCTCGTTGGACGTGTAATATACTTCCCTTCGTCCACACTTAATGAGTTAACCACTTCTGTTACCTTCATACGTGGTGAAATTTGCTCACCTGGAAGAATCGTATTAAAGACCCCTTTGTGAATTTCACCTTTTAAGTACCCCTCTTCTTGCGTGTACTCAATAATTTTACTTAAAACGATATGACCCGTTACACTTTCACCATTTATTGAACGAATCCATTTAGGTGTTAAATTTACTTTTTGTTCAACGGTTAACAGTTTTTCTTTTTCTGTTTCTGTTAATTCAACATCTGGTTGGTCACGGTTATTAAATTCTTTGGTTGTATCCTCTGTCACTACTCGTAAGAAGCCAAACATCGAGAAAGCAACACCAATGACAAATAAAGCTGTCAGGAACCAAGTTAACTTTACGCGCTTCACAACATAATGGAAAATGATAATTCCAGTAAACAGCATGATGATTAATGGCGTACGATAGCCCATTAATAAGAATAAGAACATGACAACAGCAAAAATCGCGCCGTATACAAATGCTTTCTTCCACGTCATATGCTTTTCTAAAATCATTTTGTAAGATAACAACAATAAAATACCATACCATAATAATTGGCTAAAGAAGTTTAGTTTTGGATCAAGATTACGACGATTTGATTCATCGGAAATTCCTAAACCCCCACCGAAAATCATCATTAAATAAGAAGCTAATCCGATTAATGTTAGTAATACAACAAAGTGAATGACATATTTACCTAAGAACGAAAGCCCGAATGATGGGATTGTCCATTGCAATTTATCAATAATATAAACACCGATATAATAGCAAACAAGTGCTACTAATACAGCTGGCCAAATTGATACGCGAACATTAAATAATTCAAATCGATGGAAATCGAATAGACTTGTAAAGAAATATAGCACTAATATAAAAGGTAAAAAGAAATACGGTGAAAACGTATCAATCTTATTGACCTTTGCGAAAACTTGCTTCAGTTTATTCATACATGTAATACATCTAAATAGATGTTATTGCCCTCCTCTATGATGAATCAATAGTTGTTACACACTATTATATTCTTTAGTTTTCCCTACAAAAACAAAAGTTATTATATCATAAATACCGCTAGACTTATAGAAAGGATTAAGTCGATTTTACATAAAACAGCTCAATATTTTCATTTTCACCTAAATCTCTACTAACTAGTAAATATTTAGATGTATGATAAGGATAAATAAAAAACAAGGATGTGGATTTATTGAAGAAATTCGCCATTGCACTTATTGCATTTTGCTCTTGTATGCTTGTTGTCGTTCTAGTACCGATGCAAACGCAAGCAACTACTCAAAAAATCGGTATTGTTTTCTCAGAAAGTAGTGAGAAATATGCCAACACTACTCACCCAGGTGGTACATATAATGGCCAAACGGTATCTCCAAAGCTCGACTATAGCTCAACATATAATAAGGAACTAAAAGCATACCTACTCTATCAGCAACAAGGCTTCCATGTAGAGAAAATTTACGAAAAGGACTTACGTAATTTAGATAGTTTAAGTCAATATGATGCCATCGTCTTTCCATATACAGTGATGATGAATCATCAGCAACGTGAAAATGTCAAAATGTACGTACGCAATGGTGGCGGTGCAATATTTGCGTTTCAAACTGGCCGTAACGAATCAGCAAAATTTCCGCAGGTTGGTCAAATGGATCTATCTCCCTTAATCTATGATGTCGACTCATGGGTCATGGAATGGGATAACCTTTCAGAAGTTTTTAATTCTCGCTTTATCGATGATATCGTGCTAGGTAATGCAACAATTAGCAATTCTAGTGCAACGCATCCAATTATTCAAAACGCGACAAAAGAGCTCGGCAAAAGCACCTTAAGTTTGACAAAATCCGATCATGAGTGGGTTGAGGTAATTAAACCATGGCAAGGTGGCGCTGCTTCACCGATTTTATATTTTACAAATTACGATTATACAGACAAGCCACAAACAATGAGGAAAAATGAGTTTGGTGCTGCACATGCCATTGACTATGGCAAAGGCAGAGTCGTACAAATCGGATTTAAAATTTATGATTACATTACAATTAATGAGCAAGCAGCTTGGCAAGATAATGAAAACGGTAGTGCCTACGCCACAACACGTGGCGATTTGGATGCTCAAGTATTTTTGAAACACGCTTTACATTGGGTTGCCGAAGACCATGATGGTCATGTGCCACGTCGCTATAATCTATCACTATCCTCTGACGGTGTGCAAAGTTATGTAGCGCCTTCTGGTCAATTCGTTTTCTACTCTACTGTAACAATAAAGAACAATGGCAATGTGCCCGCTCGTGGTACGTTGAAAGTAGAAATTCTTGACGCAAACGATCGCGTTGTCGGTAAAGGACACGAACGCTATATACCAGGTTTAGCTGCCGATGCGACAACAACGAATGCTGACCGCAAAGATATTAGTACCCACTCGGAAAAATATCAAATTTTCATGCCTGGAAATTTAGCCGCTGGAACATATACGATACGAACTTCCTTTATAGAAGGTCGCGATGATCGTCAAAATGTTGACGAAAAGTTTGCAACCGTGGCAGAAATTAAAACGCTCACACGCACAAAAGGTTCCAACAAGGCTTCGATTGGAGTCGCCCCATTTTTTCAAGATGTGTCAGCGTCAACTGATGCATATTATGATATTAAAAACTTACACGCACTTGGCATAGTGAAAGGTAGTAATGGGAAATTCAACCCTCAAGGCACATTAACACGCATACAAGCTACCGAAATGGTGTTACGTGCTCTAGGTATCACCGCTTCAAGTTCAGCTATGTTGAATGCCAGTGATATAAAAAAAGAAGACTATGGTTATGCAGTACTCGCAACAGGGGTACGCTATGGCATCATTTCTTTAGAAGATGGGAAAATCAATGCCCATCAACCAATGACGCGTGCTGCCATGGCACATGCACTTGTAAAAGGCTTTAAGCTACAAGGCTATGCTAAACATACCTTTATAGATGTCCCTGCATCACATATCTATTTTAAAGATATTCAAGCGCTTTATGCACTAGGTATTACAACTGGCTATGCTGATCAAACGTTTAAACCAAACAATACGGTAACTCGTCAAAACTTTGCTCAATTTGTCAATCGTACACTACATGCAAACGCTAAATGACTTTCGTGTTAGAGTTGATAGAATTTTTGTATCGCGGATAGAAGACCATGAATCGCGGGTAAGAACTCTTATAGCGCCACTGAAAACGGCTATGTGGCCTTTATAGTACGCAGCTATAAAAAAAGAGCTATATCGTTCATCAATTGAACGATATAGCTCTTTCATATTATTGTTTTGCGTAGTATTGATAAATTCCTTTGTAGATAGCTTCAGCAAATAATTCGATATATTGATCATCTGTCATTTTGCCTCGGTCTTCGCTATTCGTTAGGAATCCTAGCTCTACTAGAATCGCTGGAATTAGAGTGTTGCGGATAACATAGTATTGTTGTTCTTTCACTCCGCGATTTTTCATGTTTAAGTTATTAACAATTTGGTTATTTACAAAAGTAGCAAGATCTATATCTTCTTGATACATATCTCCTGTTGTCACAGCATAATATGTTTCAGTACCAGTTGCAGCGGTGCTAGATGCAGAGTTTACATGGATACTCACAAAGATTTCACCGAAGTTTGCATCGGTAAAGTCAACGCGATCTTGTAATGATGGGTACGTATCACCTGTACGTGTCATCTTTACATTTGCTCCAGCTGCTTCTAGTTTTTGTCTTACTAATGTACCAACTTTTAATGTAATAGCTTTTTCTGAATTGGAACCTACTACAGCTCCAGGGTCTTTTCCACCGTGACCAGGGTCAAGAATGATAATACGATTTTTAAGTGGATTACCGCTTTGATTTAATAGTTTTAAGTAAGATTTATGCACATAGCCTGTTTGACCATCATAAGTAACTTGAGCCCAGTAGCCGCTAATGCTATTAACATGGACATAATCACCTTTGCTTAATTTACCTAATACCGTAGAAGTATTGTTCGCTTCTTTACGGACATTTAAACTATCAACTGTTGTGCGGCCTAGTAAGTCTCCTGCAACTGGTGGAGGCGTTGGAATTGAAGGTTGTTCTACTTCCACATCTTCTGTACTATTTGCCACAATATATCCTGGCAAACCATTCACAACTGTTAAATAGTAGCCATTAACTGTTTTGTAGACAGGCAGTTTGACATTGCTATTGATTGTTGAAATGATTTTAGAAGACGAAGTAGCCTTCACATAAAGATTCATGCCTTGTGTTGTCTTTACTTCTTTTTGAACTTTGCCTAATGCATTACCGTCCGCATCTAAAAACTGAGCGTACGTTTTATAAATATAAGCATAAGCACCTTTATACGTTACTTTTAACCAGTCTCCTTCTACTGCATAGACTGATAGTTTGCCGCCTTTATTGACTGTACCTACAATGTTGTTACTAGAAGTTGAATCTTTTGATTTACGAATATTCAAGCCATCTGTTGTCACTTGAATTAATCCAATCACCTGTGTTGTATCCGGAACAGCAGTACCTTTTACAGGTAGCTCTAAGCGATATTTTTCACTTTTAGCGCGCGCAACAAATAATGCAAACTGCGCACGTGTCACTTGACTATTTGGATTATAGTTTTGACCACTACCCTTTGTAATACCATTATAGTAAATAGTATTAATGTATTGAACGTATGGGTGTGTAATCCCAACGTCAACAAAAGGAGAATCAATGTTTTCATATTCACTAATATCAAGCTTAAATGCCTTTGTTAAGACATAACTCATTTCATCGCGAGTTAAAGGCTTGTTCGGTAAAAACTGTCCAGTTGTATTCGTTTTAAAGAACCCCAATTGGATGGCACGTTCAACGTAACCTGAAAGCTCGGTACCAACCGTTACATCCGAAAAGTTGGACTTGCTAACAGTTAATGGTTTGTTGCCTGAAGCGACAACTGCCATTTTGGCAACTTGTCCACGCGTTACGTTATTATAAGGCTTATAATACGTTTTACCGTTTTCCGTATATCCTTTGATTACACCTAAACTAACTAAATAATTGATCTCTTCATAAGCTTCATGCTTTTGGGGTACATCTTCGAAACCACCACTTGCATTGGCACTATGTATCGTAAACATAGAAGCTGAAATGAATAAGACGCATAATATAAGACTGATTTTTTTAAAGTACAATGTCTTATTTCCTCCCTTCATGTCTCGTGTTCTGTGTTCATTTTAACAAAAATTCACATGTAAAACTATCATAGATTGCAACTATTCGACAATTTTTTATATCACCTCATTTCATAAAAGATTCATAAAAAGAAGAAGAGCCTGCAAGTGCAAACTCTCCTCCATTTATACGTTATTTAAAAGAACTTCCATGCATTGCTTCACTTCAAACGTAGCCCTTGTCCGAAGCGAAGTAGAAATTGATTACTTATTCACTTGCTTAGCACGCTCGATAAAAGTCTCAAGTTGAGAAATTTTTAACATATCATTATAACCGAAGTCACCATTATCTTTGCCTGCTGTAATACCATTTGATGCGATAATTGAAATATATTCTGAAGCCCAGTAATTTTCAGGAACATCTGCAAATGTCACTACATCGCCCTTATGCTCAAGACCAAATGCAACAACTAAAACTTTTGCAATTTGTGCACGAGTCATCGGAGAAGATGGATTGAATTTGCCGTGATCATCACCTGCAAAAATGCCTAACTTCGCTACAGCAGCAATTGCCCCTGCATGTGCATAAGTAGGTTTAACATCTGCAAATGTTGTATTTTTATCTGATGTATCTAAATTTAAAGCTTTTGCAATTTGAACAGCAACTTCAGCACGTGAAGCATATACTGTAAAATCGATAGCAGCGTCTTTTACTTCAGACGTCGCAACTTTTGTCACTTCTGCTTGTTGTTCAGCGTCAAATTGTGCAACGCGTTTTGCACCAACGTAACGAGAGCCCCAATAATAAGGATCATTTACATTAGAGTAGCTAACACCTTTACCAGTTTGAGAGTGAATCATTTTACCATCACCTATGTATATCGCCACATGTGAGATACCACTACCACTCGTGTTAAAGAAAAGTAAATCGCCAATTTGTAGATCACTCTTTGCAACCGCAGTGCCTTGCTGATATTGTGAGCTTGATGTACGGTTTAATTTAATGCCTAAATCACTGAAGACTTTAGATGTAAAGCCTGAGCAATCTAATCCGCTAGTAGTTGTACCACCGTAAGCATAAGGAATACCTAAATATTTCGAAGCTGTTTCAGTGACATCAGAAGGAGTCGCTGCTTCAGCATTATCTATTTGAACTGTTGAAAATAACATAAAAGATGCAAAAATCGGTAATAACCATTTTTTCTTCATTCGTTTGTTACCCCTCTCAAGGAACTTTTTAGCCTATACATAGACTATCACAAATGAGGGTATTGTAATTTTTCAATTGTGTAACGGTTTTGAAAGTTAGAAAAAACGTTGATATACCAATGTTTTTTGGTTTACAAACACTAAAATATGGGTATTAATTAATGGGTATTACGGCTTTTTGTAACATTGCTGTAATATTAGCCATGCTTTGTTACAATAGAGTACTTACTACTAAAGTTTTATGTCTACCCCATTGGTGGACAACTTAATAGAGAAAAAGTGTTAAATTGATTCCAGTCGATTTAACACTTTTTTGCTCATGCGGTGCTTACACGAAATCACTATCCCCAGCCTCTTATTCGTCTTACTCATTGACGACATTTCCTACATATTGCGCACTGCCAATCGTATTGTGTTAGTGAGACATTGCAATTCTCTGTAGTCGTCACCAACTGATATGCCTATCCTATCTTAATAAGAAGGTAATACTTGAACGTTAGTGCAAATATGTCCGCCATTTTTTTCGTTTCTGCAATATCCCCTAGTCATTTACATAGGAAGACCTTATATTCTGTAATGCTACGTATTTTTAAAATCTTCTATAGAAGGCTTTGAGCAGTTGGCATGCCAACATCTAAGTTTTCACCCAACATCCTGTAAGTGTCAAAGCACTTACAATGAATGGTGGCCAAGCTCCTCTGCATATGCAATTTGCATATGTTGAATTGCTGAATTACAATGCACAACAGCCTCTTCGACATTATTCCCTATAGCCATAAGATAACCATGTCTGTCCTTTGAGCATTTAATGTTCTTTAGTACGTCCCCATTTTGAAAATTATATTGATAAGTAATTATAGTTTCATCTAGTGTAGCTATTTTTTTATTCGGTTCAAAATTAAAAAAGCGGATAGCAGCTGCAGGATACTTGTCCTCAAAATAGGAAGCATGCCAATTGTTCGTATAGATGGCCTCTAAAGTCCATTGTCTAGTATCAATGCCAAAAACAAGTCGATGCAAATCAACAATTTGGTCATCACCCGGTCTACTATGCGCTTCTATAATTTTCAGGCCATTCGTAGTAACTTTAATTTCTATATGACATGGACCGAAGACAACACCTGTTAAAGTTAAAAAATCCACAACAAATCGGTTAATGTTATTTACTAAATCATCCTGTAATGTTGTTGGCACACTGTGACCGAATGCCATAAAATTTGGCCCAAAACAATTATCTGTAATGCCTGCTACTATATGCTTGCCATTATAAGTAAATGTTTCAACACTGATTTCTATCCCTTCTAGATAGTCCTCAGCAAGTTGTGCTGTTGGATCTTCTTTATCCAACAATTCGTATACTTCCTTAAATGTTGAGATTTTTTTTATATTTGTGCTACCTGTTCCAATACATGGTTTAAGGATAAAAGGAAATCCATTTTCATTGGCGAATTCGATGAGTGCTTCTTTAGAATTAATGAGTTTCGCATTGACATAACTAAAATCATGACTGTTAAGGAGATGACGTAAGTTATATTTATTCTTAAATAATTTTATTTGTTCTGCTTGGTTATAGTTGTTGAATTGAAATTCCTCTTGTAAAGCGACGGCAGCAATTTGTCCATCCCCTGAAAATGACAAAATAGCATCGACGGGGAATCTATTTAACAAATATCCTACTTCCTTTTTTAGTAATGCTATGTCTTTATAATCGATTTCACAGTATATATCTTCCGAATGCAATAATTCCTTTATTTGGATTTTGCATTTATTTTCAATACATATGACGTTTATGCCTAATTTTTTAATTGTTTTTAACGTATTCACACTACAATCAATAACCATTATCCTTTTTCTCATATTTTTTCTCCTTTTACTCCGTTTGTTATGAAAAAACATCTAAAAATTAAATAATAGTTACATCTCTGTATTTGAAGTTTTGTTCATAATATCTTATTAATCGTTATTTGCTGATAAATGAAAGGGGGCATATGGCAGGATTATTTGAATTTTTTAGCAAATAAAGTAAGGCATAGTTAAAAGGCCTGAGTCGATACAATACCGATTTCAGACCTTACCTTACTTCCCAATTAACGTTTTGCATGTATTTAAAATTCCAAAGTTGAAAATTTTCTTACTAAGTTTGTCTAATACTTAACTACCGATTAAGTCCCAAATGTAAGTAACAATAGTTGAAGTGTTAGCTGCAAAGATTTGTAATCCTGCCCACATAATTGTTCCCTCCTGCCATTTAATTTTCTATATTATCTTATCTTTTCAATTTTATTTGTTAAAATGTAAACAAAAGTTAACATTTTTTTCAAAGGGAGACGTACATGAAAATTGGAGAATTAATTCGTGAATTGCGCGTACAGAAAAATTTACGTGCGAACGTTCTATACAAAGATCTACTGAGTAGACCAGCTATTGTTAAATTTGAGCGAGGCGAAAGTGATACAACAGCTGAAAAATTTTTAGAGATGTTAGATCACTTAAACATTACATTAGAAGAATTCAGTATTATTTATAATGATGGCAATAAAGACTTGGATTACAGAAGAAAGTATGTAGAAGCTTTCTATAACCGAGATGTAGATGCGCTATACTTGGTTGCCAAACAAGTGGAAAATGAATTTAAATTAACGAGCAATCATAAATTTTTGCATTACCGATCTTTAATTTTGTTATTAATCGATGACCTGCGAGGAACCGAGGAGCATATTAAAGAAATTGAAGTGCTTCAAGAATATTTAATGAACTGCGAAAGCTGGGGTTATTACGAAATTACTTTATTCGCTAATAGTTTAAGTTTCTACTCAATCGAATTAATTGATCTTGTCTTTGAACGTGCTAAAACAACATTGCAACGCTATCAAAATCTTACGCGTTATCGCAATGAGATTGCGTTAATGATTTTCAATATTTTAGAGAAAAAAATTATGTGTAAAGATGTAGAAGGCGCTAAAATCTATCTCGCTGAGTTAGAAAATATTAAAGTAAGTGTCGTTGATAATATGTACATGCAGACAATGATAAAATTTTTCTCTGCCATTATTGCGCTTATTGACGGTGATCAGACGAAAAACAAAGCAATACTTCAAATTATTGAAGTGTTCTCTTTATTGGAATTAAAACTGAAAGCAGCACAATGCCGAGAATTTTATGAAAAAGTTAATAGAATTTATCATTTAACTAGTAAAGAGGACAGCTTCTCCTATTAAGTGCCCTCTTTTTCTATTTATTGACTTGAAAATAGCTGTACCCAATAGTAAATGCCCTTGGCATCGACTGCAATGGCTACACCGGTATTTGTATAATGTTCTCGCAAAATATTTTCACGATGCGACGGTGATGCCATCCATGCTTTTACAGCTGCTTCTGGGCTCGGAATATTCCTTCCGATATTTTCACCTAAGCTCGTATAAGGGTAATCGAATAATGTCGCTAAATCCCACGGCATGCCGTAATATGGGGATTCATGTTCAAAATAATTGCGATTAACCATATCTTGTGCCTTAATAACGGCAACTTGTGTTAAAGCTTCATCAAAGCTCAGCACTTGTAATTTTCTCTTTTGTCTTTCGTTATTCACTAATTTTATGACGTCCTTAGACATCGAGAGTGAATAGTTTTTTGTCGGAATATAGGATTTCGATAAATAGTCATAAGCTACTTCCAAATTTGTGAGGTTTGTTGAAAAGTCCAAACTCCGCTCCACTAAAGAAGCAAATTGTCCACGTGTGACCATTTGATTAGGAGCAAATTGTTTCGTGTCGACCCCTTTAATGACACCTACATCTGCAAGTGATTCAATATAATCTTTTGCCCAGTGCCCCTCCGTTACATCACTGAATTTACTATTATTTTGAGAGTCAACTTCAATTTTATATGCAAGCGTTAACATTTTAGCGACTTGCATACGTTTTAATGGTGCATCAGGATTAAAACAATCACCATTTTGTAAAATGCCCAACTCCACAAGTGCACAAATTTCCTTGTAATACGGATGATCCGCCGCTACATCTTTAAAATTTGCTTGCGTTGTCATTGTTAAATGCATCGAGCGCGCAATGGCGGCAGCTGCTTCTGCTCTTGTAATCACCTGCTCTGGCTTAAACGTTCCATCCTGATAAGTTGTCATATATTGTTTATCTAACATGTGGTGAATTGAGCTACTCGCCCAATGGGAAGATGGAACATCCTTCGCCACCTCTGCTGCTGACGCAACGTCCAGTAGGTTTGGTAAAGATAAAGCAGATGGTGTAGCCAGCAAAATAAGCGACAATCCGATAATTTTAGATACTTTTTTGAACATAGCTACCTCCCTATATATGTATAAATAATGTAGTACTATACCCGCATTTCTATATATATAAACATACCATTATTACCTGTTTTTTCCTACAACGAATTTAAAAAAATCACTCTAAAGATTCTTACTTTCCTAAGAGTGATGTTTGTCATGCTATTCAACCCCAATAATGTAAAAGCCATCATTGTTTTTTTGTAATATGCGATAAAGAAATAATGCCATTTGACCACGTCGTACATCCATATAGGGTGAAAATGTGGTTGCGCTAGTACCTTGTGTAATCCCATAATTTAATAACGTTTGAATATAGCGATCGGTTTCCATATCCTTTGTAAAATCTGTAAAAGGTGCCGATAAGGATGTCGCTTGTTGTAATTGAAAGCCTAGTGTCAACATTTTAGCCATTTGACTTCGTTTAATTGAAGCATCTGGATGATAAGAACTACCTGTTTGAATAATACCATTCGCTGCAAGTGCTGCAATGGATTTATAATATGGATGTGATGTTGGGATATCGCTAAAGCCTGGGTTGTCAACATGGTCTGTCTGTAATTGCAATGCTTGTGCTAAAAAATAGGCCGCTTCCCCACGCGTTAATTGTTGGTAAGGACTAAACGTTGTCGTCGTTGTACCAAAAATTATCCCTTTATTGTATAGGTCATTTACTGCATTATATAACTCTGTATCTTTTGTTATATCTGAAAATGGCATTGTAGCAGCTTGCGTAGGAATGACGGCAATGCAAGGGGCTACTACGCATGCCGTGGTAAACGCCAATAAGTACTTTTGCTTTTTTTTCAATGTCCTTCCCCCTTTGAACAACGAAAAGAGGGACATGCCCTCTTTCTTCGTTTATTCTAATCCCAATGCTTTTATATGCTCTTCTAAAATGCGGTAATTATAAACTAAATCTTGTTGCTCCAGCGTCAGTGAGCTGTATAATTTTTGCGCCGCAATTACTTTCTTCTCAAATGTTTTGGCGTCCGGATCTAGCTCGGAAATAGCATCTACTACTTTTAATACGGTTGCTGTATCTTTCTCTGCATTTTTTAGCTTATCGTAGTTAATGACTTGTCCTCTCACTTTGGAGTCAAGAGCTTTATAAGCTGCTACTGCATTCGCTACATCTTGGATGTAAGTACTCGATGTTGGTGAAAGGTTAGCGATTAGCTCTACTACTTTCTTCACTTCGCTCATATTTTTCTCCGCTTCTAGTAAAAGCGAATAATTGGATACTCTTTGTTTATCTGTTGTATTAAGACTATCGTAATCTTTACGCACTGACTCAATCATTCCAAAATACAATTTATCACTTGGTTTTAAAGCCGCAATACTTTTGTACACTTTAATAACATTATCTAAAGACAGAAGCAGCTGCTCATTATAGACGTATTTACGTTGTGTAGCCGTTAAATTATCATAAGCCTTTAATATTTTTTGATATTGGCTGTCCATATTTTTTGAAGTCATTAGCTTATCAATTTCATTGATCACACTAATAACGGGTTTAATCAGTCTTTCTTGGTCTTGTAATGTTTTATAATTTTCTACTGCCAATTGTTGATCTTTCGGTAATGCATTATAGGCTGCACGAATTTCCTCAATACGTTTTACATATTGGTGTGGCTCGACAGACGGAAGCTCATCAATCATTCGTTGCACATTTCCTGCTCCCAAAATACTCGTTTCAGCCGCTTGTAACAACTTATAGTTTGTAACATACTGCTGCATTTCTTTGCTCAGAGCTTCGTATAATGCACGTGCTTCTACCGTATCGGCTTGGAATGTTTTGCTCGATGCTTTCAGCCTACTAATTAAGTCGATTACATTGGCTAATGGTTCAAAGCTTTGTAATGTCGCAATATTGTTAACAAACCCTTTTTGGTCTTTCGTCAATTTATCATATGCTTTACGTGCGGCACTCACCTTGCTTACAAAGCTGCTTGTGCTTGGATCTAAACTATCTATTTGCACCATGACAGATAAAATCGGTTTTACTTGTTTTTCACGGTCTGTTAACACTTTAATATTCGAAACAAGCTTCTTTTGCCCTGATGATAGTTTATCGTAGGCAATACGAGCGTTCATTAGCTTCGTTAAATAGTCTTCTGATGCAGGATCTGCCGCTTCAATTAAAGCAATCACGCCACTTGCTGAAGTTAGCTCAGCTTCTGCCGTTACAAGCTTGTCATAGTTAATAATCGCTTGCTGTTTTTCTTCTGGTAGCGCATCGTAATTCGCACGTGCCGTTTGTAAATCGTTTAAAAATGTCTTACTTGTTGGTTTCAATGTTTCGATTAAGCCAATTAACGATGCCACATCTTCAACAGCTGTTAACTGTTCATAGTTTGTCACACGCTTTTGGGAAGCTGTATCTAAAGCATTGTATGCTTTACGTGCTGCAATTACCTTTTTCGTATAGTCTTTATTTGTTGGATTTAAAGCAGCAATTAAATTAATCACTTTTACAACATTGGCATTGTTTTTCTCATACGTCGTTAATGTTTTATATTGTGTCACTAATTTTTTTGCATTTTTGTCCATTGCTTTATATTCAGCAGATAATGCCACTACTTTTGCAACAAATGAAGCGTCCGGTTCATTCGCTAATGCGATGATTTTATCATCGAACTGCTGTGCAGTTTCGATGTAGCCTTGTGCAGTTATAAGCGCTGGGTAATTCGTTACTAATGCTTTCGCTGCTGGTGATAGGTTCGTATAGGCTTCGAGCAATTTGGCTACTGTTTCCTTGTAGTCTTTGCGTGAAGTACTTAAAGCGAGTATTGGATCAATGATGTTCATCGCAGCTACTTTGTCTTTTAAGCTATTGTTTTTATAGCTTTTTACAGACTCTTGCTTTGTGGCATCTAGCTTTAAATATGCTGTATTAGCAGCTTTCGCTTTTTTTGTATAATCTCTCGCTGCAGGATCTAATTTTTCAACTAACGTAATAACATTTAACACTGCTTTATGTGAACTTTCCCAGCTCGTTAACTCAGACAAATTGTTGACAATTTTTTTGACACTTGCTGCGTCAATATTTTGCCCTTCAAGTACAGGCGTATTATATGCTTTACGTGCTTCATCAATTTTGGAGATTTTATCGTCCGCTGTAGCGATGCCCGCAATAAGCGTTTCTATTGCTTCTGCAGCTGCTATATTTGCCTCAGCTAATTGTAAATCCGCGGCGTTTTTCACAAAGCCCTTTGTAGTGTCTAACGCTTCATATAAATCTTTTGCCGCATTCACCGCCACACGGTACGCATCACTATTAGAAATACGGAGCGCCGTAATTTGCTTAGACACATTGGCCGCATCTTGGTATGGTTTGAAATCGCCATAATTGGAAACTAAACTTTTTGTCGCTTCGTCCTTTAAATTGTTGTAAGCAGATTCAATGGCTGTGACAGCACTGATAAAGCTTGCGGCAGTTGGGAAATCTGCTGGCTTTTTAACTACTAATTGTTCAATGCTAACGCGTACTCTATCTGCAACAGATAAGTTCACTAGCACATCAGTATATTTTTTATAGGGTGTTACAGCTACATTGTTTGGATTGTAGGCTGTAATAATTTTCTTTTGGTCTGTTGTTAGTTTGTTATAGCTTTCCGTAACAGCACTTGCTTTTTGTTCAATTAGACTAGCAGTTGATGACGAATCTTCTAGTGTGCTTACAAAAGCATCTAATTTGTCAGTTGTTTCTTTTGCCGCTGTAGCATCGCCCGTCATTTTTAAAAGCTTAGCGATATCTGCACCGTTCTTTTTAAAGTAGTTGTTACGTTCAGCATCGTCGTAACCGTATTGCAGAGATGTACCGCGAACTGCTGAGACAATACTTTTTGCTTCATTGGCTAAGGCTGTATCGACAGCATCTTTGAAGTCTTTTTGAACAGCAAGATAGGAATTTGGTTGTAACGTAGAACCTAAGAAGTCATCATAAGCTTTCTGAACTTTATCAACTTCGACTATAAACGTTTTGTTTGTATATGATAGGGTATTAATACTTTTAGCGATCTCACTTAAGTTTTTAAGGAACGCTCGCTGTGCGACTACATAATTATACTTAGCTGTAATAAATCCGATCTCATCATCATTAAAATCATCCGTACTTAACACTTGGACGTCACCATCTGCAATGACCATGTCATTTGCTGATGATGTTTCTGACAGTTTACCAAACTGCTCAATCGTTTTATTTCTTGCATCAGTTGCTGCTACGGTATTCATATAAGCAACTTGTTCAGCTTGTGTTTCCGTTTGTGCTTGTGCTTCTTGTACATTGGCAAGTGCCGCTGGTGTTAATAAAAGGCTTGTTAGGACACCTACTTTTAAAGGTTTTTTCAACTTGCTCATCCTTTCTGATTACATTATATAGGAACATAGATATGTATCATTTATTGCGAATCTACTATATTAAGTATCGGTTATCATCATTTGATTTCAAGCTATTCTAGTAAACTCACGTACTTCCTTTACTAACTTACAGATAATTGCTATTTTTAGATAGAATAGACTTTTTAAAGGAAGTTATTGTTAGAATACTATATAATTATGGTAGACGCATTTATCCCGCTTCGGACGTTAATATTTTAGCTCATAAAAGTCCTGCCATATTGAGAAAATTCCTTAAAAAAACTAGCATTTATACTATGTCATTCATGTGAAACTAGGTGTATACTACATCTTTAATATTTAATTTACTAGAAAGGGAGCTAGATATGTTTTATCACTACAAGTTTTGGCATAGCTTAACGCACCCCACGATTTTTACACAGGCTATGGAAGCAGGAGAAATAAGAGGCTATAAAAAAAGAGCCATCACGGTTTTCATACTCTTTATGCTCCTTTTTGCGATACGAGAGTTTTGGGGAATGGGCACTGAAAGCTTAACATCTTTATTTGCAATGAATCAGCAAGATGAATATTATACAGCTCGTTTGCTGTCAATGGTCGGAGCCATTGTGTGGGGAATTATTTATTATTGCTTCCACTATTACGGCGTTACATATATTTTATATTTATTAACGGACATACCTTATAAATGGATACAAAAAGTGCAACTGTATGTGATGGCATTTTTACTAATTGAAAAGACGATTTTATTTGCCGTGTTCTACGCAGTTGGCTACTCTACAACGTTCTCCTTCTTGTCACTTGCCCCTGCTGTTCAGCAAGTACTCGATAAGGATGTAGTATTATTTATTATTAATCAATTAACCGTCACAACTGTGCTAACAATTATTGTGCATTTTACGTTCCTTTCCAAGTGGGAGGAAGCGTCCGATCGTAAAGCACTGTTAGTCAAAATTATTGTACTGCAAGTGATAATGGCTGTGTTTGTTGGACTAATTAGCGTGTTACCACTACAAGAATGGATTACAAGGGGGTTAGGATGATGCGCTTTATTAAATCCAGACCTTGGACTAGCATTAGTATTATCGTGATGGCACTTTTAGTTGGCGTCAATGCCTTTTTCGTTTTCAAAGACAATAGTAAAGTAGCCCGTTCGTATTTCGTCGATGAATTTCAACGAGCTACTACTGGTGACCGTGTAGAAACGGTAAAAAAGGATGCTATTGTTGCACCTGCACAAACGTATACTATCGCGGCCGATGCAAAAAGCTTGTCCGCAGTAAACGTGAAGCGTGGACAGAACATTACAGCATCGGATTTACTCGCTACTTATAAAACAGAGGAAGTTGACGATGAGTTAACGAAGCTTGAGGCTGAACGTGATGCCTATGAAAGCGAATTAAGCGATTTAGAATCTGCTTTATCCGACGTGGAATCAGATTTTGGCGATAAAGTAAATCCTAAAAGTTCCATTAATACCGATCAAATTAGTGATAAATTGAATGTCACAGTTAAGTTAGAATTAGCTCAGCAAAATACACCTTCTACGGCAGTGGCTATTTTAAATCGCCATATTGCCGAGGCCACTCGTCAAATTGCGGTCATGGATGCACAAATTGCACAAATTCAGGCACGTCAAGGTGTCATAAGCCCAGTTGACGGCGTTATTTCCAATATAACGGATGAAGCTGGTACGGTGACATTTGAAATTTACTCTACAGAAAAAGCAGTGCTTGCATACTTATCGGAAGATGAATGGCAAAAGGTTGCGGCTGGACAAAGGGTCGATATTAACTTACAGCATGTTAAAGATGAGCTCACTGGTGTTGTCCTTGAAAAGCAAATGATTGCAACAAATGAAGACACGCTCTGGGCAAATGAATTAGCCAAAACGGCAAATCTGCCACAGCCAACGAATTATGAAGTAACGTTACAGCAGGACGATCTGTTAGAAAACATTCCGTTTTCAACAGTTGGCCAAGCTTCAATTGTTGTGAATGAAGCTTTCGATGCGTATAAAGTGAAGTCTTCTTGGGTCAAAAAAGTAAAAGGTGCCAAGAGCGTTTATATTATCGATGAGGATGGAAAAATCCGCCTTGAGGATATTGATGTTTCCTTTACAACGAAAGATTCAACGATTTTCAAAAGCTACTTCGACGAAGGTACACCAATGCTAGCAAATGAAAAACGCAATATTTTAGCACGTACTTTCTGTTCAATGCCTGTGAAAAAAATTGACTGGCACCATTTCAAAGAAGTCGGTTGGAAAGATTATGTGAAATATATTATTTTTTAAATAATAAAAGTGTTAGCGTGACTGTTGTCACGCTAACACTTTTTTGCTGTTGAATTGTGTGAGAATTGTGTAAGTTCCTGGCACGCGAACAATTCAGAATTGTTCGTGTGCCAGGCACCGATATTCTTGTGCTTTGTCATGCTGCCCTAGTCGTTCATAGCACTCAGCTAGCTGACTAAACGGTAACCAAGTCCAAGCTGCATGTTCAACTAAATTCCCTTGCATAGCCTTGTTTTTCACGTATGTCGCTTGTTCATACCAATAGATAGCTTGTTCATATTGTTCGTCTTGTAAAAACCTTGCACCTAAGCGACAACAAATTTCGGGGCGTGGTATGCCATAGGATAATGGCTTTACTAAAAATTGCAACTGCTTATCACGCACATTCAGCATTTCATAACACTGTGCTAAATTTAAACAAGCAGCAATTTCATCCTCCATCCAACCTTGTTTTGTAGCTAAAAATTGCTTGTATTTTTTAATCGCTTCTTCGTAGATCCCAAGTTCTTTACATTCATTGCCATAGTAAAACAAATCACGTGCGGATAGCGGCTTTCCTTGCTCTTCTTGCTGTTTATAGATGTTCAAATTACGGTCTGTGTGTGCTTGTTCTTTGCAATGTGTAATGGCGATATTGCTTTGAATAACACTCCCATGGACGGACAAGTATTCATGTACTGCGCCAACCCAATGAAAATAACAAGAACGTTTGACGAGTCTGTTTCGTTTAAGGCTGAGTGTGGGATTTCCGTGCTGATCGACTGCTAAAAAATAATCCATTATTACACTGTCCGCTTTAAGATTAGCTAGTTCTTTTTTTAAGTTTGAAAAATTGGGTCTTTCCTTTTCATGTAAAACATCATCTGCATCTAGCCATAAAATATAATCTTTTGTCGCTTTGCTAAATGAAAAATTGCGCGCTTTGGAAAAATCATCGACCCACTGAAAATCATAAATGTGATTTGTAAACTGCTTAGCAATTTCCTTCGTTTTATCTGTGGAGCCTGTATCAACAATAATGATTTCATCTACTAATCCTTGTAAGGAAGATAAACACCGAGCTAACACTTGCTCTTCGTTTTTAACAATCATACATAAACTAATTGTGGCATTATTCTTTTTAGGCATAATGATATCATTTTTAAATTTTTCAGCACCGTCTAAATCTGACTCACGATAAATGTGAAAGGCAGGCAAACGAGTATCTACAAATAACCCTAATTCTAAAGCCGATGCTCTGATACAAAAATGTCGATCTTCACCCCAAAAAGATAGATTTTTCATCTGTTTAAACCGAACACCCTTTAGTAGTGCTTGTCGACTTATTAATGTACAAGCCCCTAGCCCCCCTACTTCATAAACGCCCGGTACTTTTAATTTTTCAATAAACGTGGAAGTTCGCTTGGCAATTTCTATAGCATCTAATTTTTCCCCATTGTTTATTTGGTATAAAGTATATTCGTCCATCATCCAAACTTGCGGCAGTGCGTCATCGTTTTTATTCCATTGCGTCCAGAATATATTTGAAATAATATCTTTTTGCTCGCCCCATAAGTTTTGCACTGTACTTGGGTACAACAGTAAATCCGAATCAATTAGAAACAATCCATCATATTGTAATTGAATGGCGTGTTCAATAATGGAGTCTTTCATTTTTGCAACTTTTTCAATGAGTGAATCTGTCCAATAATGTGTCTGTTCATCCTTCATATAAAGGTCATTTTTTTGATCATTTTTAATAATTTTTACGCGTTCCATTTTGGATTGGAATAACTTTAATAGCTCTGTGGATTGTGAATCATCATTATCATCGATAAATAAAAAATCCAGCTCAATTTCTTCTTGCTCTAACGATTGAAGTGAAAATAGAAAATAAGCTAAAATAGAAGGTTTTTGTCGCACAGGACTAGCAATTAAAATGCGGGGTTTCATGGCGTCCTCCTTATCGGACAATTTATAGAATAAGGGAAATTAGTCATCGCTCTATCCATATTCATATTTCACAAAATATGTTACAACTACGCCAAAAAGCCCTTTGTATGGTTAGAAATACAAAGGGCTTTAATTAGGTATCATGAATATTTGGCGATTTCTCCAAGGTTAGTGGCGGTTCCTATGGTTTTTGTGGCGGTTTCTTCAGATTTACTGGCGATTCCCGAGGTTTTCGTGGCGATTCGCACGAGCTTACTCACAATTCACCAAGCATTCTCCATATCTTGCTGTGTTGCTAATTCATAGTACAAAGATGATATTCCGCATAGCTCGTACATCATGCCGTGTACATAGAGTTTTTCACCATTTGTACCATTGAGACGAATGGCAAAAAGCGCATCTCCATTGCCAACTTTTTTAAGTGTTACACCGTCAGCTGAAGTTTCAACATCCACAATTTTGTCATCAATCATTGCTCCTGTGTATTGCTCGATACTTACGTCCTTAACAGTAAAACCTATATCACTCGTTGGAATGAATGCACTACTTTTTTCAAGTGCTGCTGATGTATACATATCATAGCCGTCGGTTTCAGCTCGTATGCCTACGCGCACAGAATTCCCTTTATCATCAGACAATGTTGCAATGTAGTCTCCTGCTTGCAATAACTTCAACTCATAATTGCCGCCTTGTGGAATACTTTCTTGCTCCCAACCTTCAAAATCAAATGGTTGATAGACAAAGACTTTGTCACCTACGTCGTACCCTTTCGCAGTAGTTAATTGAATATGAACTGGATCAAAACCTAGTTCCTCTTCAAACAGCAGTGCAGTACCAGGTGTTATTTCATCCGTTTGCTGACATTGAAGCTGAAGCTTGCCGTCCACTTCTGTCACAACGACTTTATACTTTTGGGTATCGACGACCTCATAGTTTTCATCTTTATCAATATTGTAGCCAATTAACATAAAGTAGCCCGAGCCTTCTCGCAATGCCTCCACCGTTATGCCATTCGTTGTATGGTGAATTTTGAAAAATTCCTGTTCCCCATCTGTCGCAACATTGTCATAAGAATAAGCATCCAATTGATTTGCACCTAAATCACGAGCAGAAAACTTTTGCATGACACGATTTGCTTGCATCGCTTCAATGCGCTGAATAAATAATGCCAGCTGCGAACGTTTCACTGTTTCTTTTAAGCCAAATGTAGTTGCAGTAATTCCCTTAGTAATATTTTGTTCAAACAAAGGGCCAACCGCATAATAGGCATCGGAATATTTCACGATATCTGTAAATGGCAGTGTCCAATCATTTGTATCATTCTCTAGTTGATAAGCAGCCGTTAACATCGTCGCTAACTGTTCTCGTGTAATGGCTTGATTGATAGCGAAGCTACCGTCCGCAAAACCGGAGGCAATTCCTTCATTGGCTAATGCCGCAATCGCGCCATAGTATTCATCACTTTGGTGAACATCCGTAAATTTTGGATCTACCACTTTTTGTGTATCTAAATTCAATAAGTTCGCTAAAATTTTAGCAACTTGTCCACGTGTCACATCTGCAAACGGCTTGAACGTCCCATCTGCATAACCATTAATAATGCCTCGCCCTGCTAAATCTTTGACCGCTGCACCATATTCTTTCGACATATCCACATCGCTAAACCCTTCAGCCGCCTGCGCTGTCGGCACCACGACAATAGCACTTGTCGCTAATGCCGCAACCATTGCCCCATGAAATAAACTGTTTCGCTTCATCCGCTCAACCCCCTACCCATTTTATCTATCATACTATGATAATACGTGGGATTAATAGGAAAAGTTTCATAATGATTCTTTGTTATGTATTGCTTTTATTTCCATTTAACCCTAAATTAATTTGTTTATCTGTTCCTAAAACAATCTCTTTTAGAAATTGTTCGTAAATGTATGTCATTTATTAAAAATCTTTTACTTGTAGATTTCATTAAAAAATGAAGGGATTATGTAAAGGAATGATTTTATAAACAACTCAGACAGGTATTTCATGTATACCCACAAGCAACGAAAAAAGGTAATTTCTTTTTAGGTACTGTACGTTTCTACGAGAGCATTCATTCACATTCCCTCCTAAAGATATAAGCTCTCATGCACGCATACATGAGAGCTAGAATTCAAGATAATAATATATTAAAAAAGAGAATCCAAACGATATTAATCAAAAAAACTCCTATCTTCCGAAGAAGATAGGAGTTTTTGAATCCGTTCGCCTCATAAAGGAAGGCGTGGATTAATAATCGTTAAGATTATTGCGCAGAGATACCTGAAATAGCACCAATTTTATTGTTACCACTTAAATCAGTTAATGTTAAATCAGTTGCTGTTGCAGAAGTATAAAGAACAACATTTGAAGCTGCAAGTGTTAAATTACCTGCAAAGCTTAATGTTAATACATTGTCATCAGCTGCATCAGTACCTGCTGGTGCTGCCATTGTATACGCAACATTTGTTGTACCTTGTTTAATTACGAATGTAGGGTTAGTTCCGCCATCTAAAGTAGAATCATCTACATTTTCAGAGAATGTTAATTTAAGACCTGTCGCTAATCCAGTTGCAGAATCTTTAATGTATTCTACTTTTGTAACTGTTGGAGCAACATTATCTTTTAACGTTACAACTTGTTCAATAGATTTAGCTTCAGTTGCAGATGAAGAAATCACTTTACCATAATCTGCACTAGTAGAATCTGCTACTTTAACTGCATTTGCATTTAAAGAAAGTTTTGCAGAAAGATTGTCTAAACCAACTGTATAAGAAGCTGGTAATTCAATTTTCACTGTATCTTTAGCTGAGCTTGTGAAGTAAACAACTGAACCACTTGGAAGTGCTGAGCCGTTTAATGAATAAGATGAAGCTGTTGCAGCAGCATCGTCAACTTTAACACCATATGTTACAGTAATTACATTTTTACCGTTTTCCGCTACTGCAGTAGTACCGAAAATAGTACCATCTTTTACTAAAGTTGCAACTGCATTTGATACAGTTGTAGATAATGTAGTAGCTTCATTTACATTGTTGCTACCATCTTTAACTAAACCTTTATCAAGTACTAGGCTGTAATTTCCATCAGTAAGACCAGCAGCATCGTCAATTGTGATTACAAGGTTCTTTCCATCAACAGTAGGTGTTGCAGCTACTTTTACTGAACCACTAACAACTGTTAATTTAGTAGCATCTGCTAAAGTTAAAGTTTTGTCAAATGGAACTGTAATTGTTTTTGCAGTTTTATTGAAAGTAATTAATTTAGATGAAACTACTTTTGGAGCTGCTACATCTTTAGATAATGTAACTGAACCAGTATATTCTTTACCTAAAACTGTGCCATTTTTATAACCTGATAAAGCTACTGATAAACCTACTGAAGCTTCGTCAGTACCATATAATGGATTAGCTGTTGTAGCTTGAGTAGGAACTGTAACTTTAACATATTTAGTAGCAGCTACTGAATCTGCACCTTTAGCGTCAACATAACCAACAGTTAAATCATTAGAGTCAAAAGTATAGTTACCTTTTTTAACTGTGAAGTTAGTTTTAGCGATTGTATCAACAGCTTTGTTTAAAGTTACGATGAATGAAGCACTATCTTCAGCTTTAATAGAGCTAACTTCTGGAATAGAAGTATCAGCAACATAATCTACAGTAGTAGTTGTTAATGCTTCTTTATTCGCTGCAAAGTCAGCATAGTTAAGAACTTGAACTGTGTTAGCACCTGATTTTAATTGAGCAACTGTGAAGCTATAAGTATAGTTTCCAGCTTTTGTTGTGTTAGCACCAGCTACTAGAGTTGCACCATTTACTGAAATACCACCAACATTAGTTGTCCAATCAACTGGCTCATCAAAAGTTAATTCAACAGTTGTACCATCTGTAGCTTTTGCAGATAAAAGTTTTGGAGCTTGATTATCAACAAATTTAATGTCAGAGAAAGTAGCACCTTCGAATTTATCATAAGCACTTGTTAAGATAGAATCTTTAGCAACTACCACTTTAACAACATCATTATTGCTTAAACCAGCATCTAATGTGATTACAGCTGAACGACCGTCTTCAGCAACTGTAATTGCATCAGAAGCAGCAGAAATTGCTACAGCAGTACCATTGTTTTTAGTTACAGTGAAATCTGCAGCTTCTACAGTTGTAGCTTTAACAGGTTTGTTAAATGCAACTTTAATTTCTTTAGCGTTAATTGCAGTAACTGAAGTAACTACAGCGTTTGTTGCTTCAACAACAAATGCAGGAGCTGCAACTTCGTTTACAGTGTAAACAACAGATTGTTCAGTAATTTCTTGAGCTGCTACTTTATCAACTGTTAATGTAACAGTTAATCCGTCAGCTGAAAGTACTGCTGCTGATGCTTTAACTTCTGTAGCTTCGCCACCGTTAATAGCTTGAGTTACTGTGAAGTCTTCAGCTTCTACTGCTTCAGCTTTTTCTGCTAATTTAACAGTGATTGTACCGTTTGTAGCGTTAGCTGATTCTACTTTCACTGGTGCAGGTGTAGGTGCAACGTTAGTGATTGTGCGGTTTAAGAATGATGCGAATTGACCACGTGTTAAAGAGTTTTTAGGGTTGAACGCTTTAACGTTTGTAAGACCAGCATATTCTAAAGCAATGATTGCTTCGCGGTTTTCAGTTGCTGTAGTGTTGTCTAAATCTGTGATTGCAGATTTGAAATCAGATTCTTTGTAATCTGCTACTAAATCTACACCGTATACAGTTTTGATAGCACGTACTAATACAACAGCCATTTGTTCACGAGACATGTTGTTTGTGTGCATTAATTTGTTGTTAGAACCTTTGAATACGCCAGCGTCTTTAACAAGTGCTGCATATTGTAATAATTCTTGGTCAGGAGTTGTAGTTGGAAGGTCAGTGAAACGAGCTTCTGTTTTGTAATCAGTTGGAATTTCATAACCTTCTGATACTAACCATTTACCTAAGAATTTTGTTACGTTACCACGTGTTACCACTGCGTTCGGTTTGAATGTACCGTCTGGGTATCCGCCTACGATGTTTGCGTCCGCTAATGCTAAGATAGCGTCCTTGTGATCACTTGATTCAATATCAGAAAAGCTTGCTGCGCTAGCTACTGGTACAATTGCTGATGCTACTAGAGCTGCTGATGCTGCGCCGACAACCCATTTGCTATATTTTTGTTTCATGTCTAAAAACCTCCTAGATAAATTAGCCACTTTTATGACTACGATTCTATTATAAGAGAAGTAGAACATATATTTCCATGTGAAATATCTGGAATGAAAGATGTGGTAACGGTAATACTTCACTGGTTATAAATACAAAAATTAGTTGATTTATATATTAGATTCCACCCAATAATTAGGTAGAAAACGCGGATTTTATGCATAAAATATACCAATTTACCCACACTTACTGAGACTTTTTCCCTTCCAGGTTTTTTTTACTAAGCCAAACTACCCTGTTAATGGAATAGTGAACAATTCATGAATTTACGTTACAATAATATAGGTAATTTATTCATTTATTCCCTTGGAAAAATGGATTAAGTTATTTTGGAAACCAGAATATAGGCGAGTTTATTTTATTCTATCTGCAGTTACTGAGCTCCAACCCTTGATATAGCTGGGTTTATCTGCATTCAGGGTATTCTATCGGCGGTTTGCTCTGGTCTACCGGCGATTCATAGCATTCTATCGGCGGTTTACTCTGGTCTATCAGCGATCATAGAATCTATCAGCGATTCAAGAAGTTCTATCATTTACAGAGATGGGGATTTGACAGAAATGGTATTTAGTAGTCTTATTTTTTTATATGTCTTTTTGCCATTAGTAATTGTTTTGTACTTCATCTCTCCGAAGATGTTACGCAATACGATTTTACTGTTGGCTAGTTTGTTCTTCTATGCTTGGGGTGAACCGAAGTATGTGCTTTTAATGATGTTATCCATTGTGCTCAATTATGTGCTCGGTATTGTCATTGAAAACACCGCTTCACAATCAAAGCGCAAAACGCTCCTTTGGTTAGTCATTGTTAGTAATTTAGCGATTTTAGGCTATTACAAATACGCTGGCTTTTTCGTAGACATTATTAACAATTATTTGGCGCAACCGATTGAATGGCAGGCTGTGCCACTGCCAATTGGTATTTCGTTTTACACGTTCCAAGCACTTAGTTATGTCATCGATGTTTATCGCAAAGACGTCAAGGCACAGCGCAATTTCTTGGATTTATCACTTTTCATTACATTATTTCCACAGCTCGTTGCAGGACCTATCGTTCGCTATCAAACAGTCGCTGAGCAAATCAAAAAACGAATCGCTACATCTGAAGATTGGATGATTGGGACACGCCGCTTTGTGCAAGGCTTGGCGAAAAAAGTACTGATTGCCAATCCAATGGGCGAAGTAGCCGATCATGTATTTAGCTTATCAGGTGGAGATTTAACAACAGGTACTGCGTGGATTGGGATTTTAGCGTACTCACTTCAAATTTATTTCGACTTCTCAGGCTATAGTGATATGGCCATTGGGTTAGCTCGTATTTTTGGCTTTAAATTTGAAGAAAACTTTAACTATCCGTATATAGCACAATCTGTTACAGACTTTTGGCGTCGCTGGCATATTTCACTTAGCAGTTGGTTTAGAGATTATGTCTACTTCCCACTCGGTGGTAGCCGCGTAAGTCACGAATGGAAGCTATATCGCAATTTACTTGTGGTATGGACACTAACTGGTTTTTGGCACGGGGCTAGCTGGACTTTTATGGCTTGGGGCTTTTACTATGGGATATTAATCTGCCTGGAAAAATGGGTACTGCTGAAATGGTTAACGCGTATTCCACGTGTATTACGACATATGTATATTTTAATTATTGTCATGATTGGCTGGGTTTTCTTTAGAGCGAATGACTTTACATATGCATTTGCATTTATCAAAACAATGTTTGGTCTAACGGATGCTCCTTTGTACAATTATGAAACGATTTTACTGTCAAAGGATTATGCTATTTATTTTGTTATCGCGATTATTTTTGCGATGCCAATTTATAAGATTTATCACAACTGGAGCGAGCAAAAGGCTAGCACTTCCCTGTCATTTGATTGGAGCCTACGCATTACGCAAACCATTTACTATGGTGCTCTTTTGTTATTTATTACGATGTTTTTAGTGAACGCAACACATAATCCATTCATTTACTTTAGATTTTAGGTGGGACATCATGCGAAAAATTCAAACGTATCTATTACCAATTACATTTTTTTGCATCATTTTCGGTGGCTTCGTCGTGCATGTATTAACTGTGGATCGCCCGCAATCAGAAATGGAAAACCGTGCATTAGCATCTGCCAACATCACGCCTAGTCCACAGGAAATCTTTTCAGGTGATTGGTCCAAACAAGTTGAAACTTATATTTCGGATCAGTTTCCTGCACGTGATACATGGATGCGCAATTATGTTAATTTTCAGCGGATTGTAGGCAAAACGTATATAAACGATAAGTACGCAGTCGATGATAATAGCGGTTGGATTATTTCCAAACCAGCCGCAGCCAAACCGGAAGAAGAGCTAGCTTCCTTTGCCTCAGACTTACAGCGCTTAAGTGAAGGACTAGCCGAAAAACATATTCCGTTTACGTTCTACTCACTACCTGCAAAGGCGACTTACTCACGTGAGCCTAGTCCAAGCTATATGCCTGACGATGCGGGGATTGCCAACAATACAAAACTGCACGAATTGGTGACAGCAGCTAGGGTAGACAATGTTCGTCTTTATAATGACATGCAGGATGATTTTTCTGCTGAGCGCAACTTCTATAAAACGGATCACCACTGGACAATCCGTGGTGCGTACTCTGGTTACGAAGCACTTATTCACACACTAAGCGAACGACTTGGGGAAACGATAGCACCCATTCCTTATGATGAAGAGAAGACATTTTGTTTACCAAATCAGTTTGCCGGCTCATGGAATAAAATTCTGTATATGACCGTCGATAATGATGAACAAATCTGCTACAATGAGCCCGCTTCGTTCGCATCACAATTTACAATTTACGACGGTACAATTGAAGATGGCGTCACTGCCCCGTATGAAGCAGTGTACGGACGCGCCAAACAAATGAGTGCCGATGCAGTCGTGAACTACGCCGAAGCCTACAGCCGTGACTTTGCCGAGCTCACTATCGTCAATAAAAACTATGACAGCGATAAGCACCTCGTCGTCATTAAAGATTCATACTTTAACACGATTCAATTTCATGTAGCCAGTCACTTTAAAACGTTAACAATTTTAGACTTACGTTATTTAGAGAAAGATATTATTCCTTACTTGCAAAACATGCAACCGGACTATGTTATTCTTGCCTACAATGACCGTAATTTAAAATTAATGCCGGAGTAATCATCGTTCGTGAAGCAAGAGCGATGATTTGCAAGGTTCTATCAGGGATTTCTGCAAGAGTGGGGAGCCATTCTTTCTGGGTTAGTGGCGATTCTGCCGGGGTTTGTGGCGATTTGCCAGGGTTTAGTGGCGTTTTCTCATAGGTTTGTGGCGTTTCACCCGAAGTTAGTGGCGATTCGCACGAGGTTACCCTCGATTCCGAGGATTCTATCAGCGTTTCGCACGAGTCTATCGGCGATTCCGGGGGGTCTATCGGCGTTTCGCACGAGTTTATCGGCGATTCTGGGGGTTCTATCGGCGATTTCTGCTGGGTGGTGGCGTTTCTCATGAGTTTTGTGGCGATTCTCCCAAGTTATGTGGCGTTTCCCATGGTGTTCGTGGTTTTTGCGCGAGTTTACCCACGATTTCCAGGGTTTACAGGGGATTCCGGGGTTCTATCGGCGTTTCGCTCGGGTTTATCGGCGATTCCAAGGGTTTTACCCGCGTTTCGCACAGGTCTACCCGCGTTTCCCGGGGTTCTACCCGAGTTTCACACAAGTCTACCCGCGATTTACCCAACTTTACCCGAGATGCCAACGCCCGACCAGCAACAAAAAAGCAGTGATTTCTACTATAGAAATCACTGCTTTTAACGTTTCTTCAGCTTGCCGACAACATATTGGCTAAATGGTAGGACTGACAACAGCTTTGTCAGTCCGATACAAACAACAAGCGTCCACAGCAACAGCATTGGAACACGAGTTATGGTGCTGTCAAAATGCGCCACGAACCAGCTTGTGGATAGGCGCAGCACTTCCCAATGGATAAGGTAAATCATAAAGGCATATTGACTTATTATACGAACAATCTTCGTCGATGGCAGCGACTGCCCCCAGGCAATTACGCAAAGTACAATACTCACCACAAGGGGCACTAAATCTAGCCGTCTTGAATGCACTTCTATATAGCCAAGTTGCACACGAATATATAAGAACACCATAGATAGCAACACAAATACTACTGTTGCACCGCGATATTTCTTCGCCAACTCCGCAATCTGTTCATAATAAACACCAAGCGCATAGGCCACAGCAAAATACCCGAGCCATCCTGTAAATAGTAAACGGATTACCATGACATTGTCCTCAAAAATAGGATATGGCAATCGAATGACCGCATGATGCACAAGTGTAATTAACACACTCAGCGGTAAAAACCAAGCAATCGACCACTTAAAGCGCTTCATCAGCGCTATGATCACATAGAGTTGCATAATGACAACGACAAACCAACCGACAAACTCACCAGACACCACGTTATGATAGTACTTGTCCCATAGCAAACCTTTTCGATAAATCGACTCCACTAATAACGCATCTAAAAAAGCCCACACTAAAAAAGGTACAAAAATATATTGAATACGACTCGACCAAAAATTACTTGGTAGTCGTTCACGATATCGATTCGACATTATTAAAATGGATAACACAATAAACGTCGGTGTTGCATAGCAAAGTGCAATACGTAAAAATAAGTAAAACTGTTGCTCCGGCTCTACCCCAACCTCCATAATAATCCACGATGATGTATGCAATAGTAAAATAGATAGGCATGCCACCACACGTAGTAAATCCCATTCTTTTATCACTACAACATTCTCCTAATACTTTCTCTCTCTATTAAGGATGTCATAGATTGTCGATGTTTGCAATGGTGATACTTGTAATCTACTTTGCTAGCAAACAGCAAATGCTTTCATTTACAATAGCCAATATGCAATATTTGGCGTATATTGAAATCGATTCATGATAAAGATAAAAGAAAGCTTCTAGCTATAAGAGGGGTATAAAATGTATAAAATATTAATCGTTGAAGATGACATAGATATTGCACAAACATTAAAAAACCAACTTGCTAAATACGGCTATCAAGGCTCGATTGTGCAAGACTTTGATAAAGTACTCGAGGATTTTCAAACATATCAACCGCACTTAGTTTTAATGGACATCAATCTCCCTGCCTTCGATGGCTACTATTGGTCACGAAAAATAAGGCAAGTTTCGAACTGCCCCATTATGATTTTGTCCGCTCGGATGAGTGATGCCGATCAAGTTTACGGGATTGAAAACGGCGCAGATGACTTTATTACAAAGCCATTCTCTCTCGAAGTGGTGTTAGCAAAAATTAATGGACAAATCCGACGAATATATGGTGAATATGCGGTAGATGCACAAGCGCGCATCCTTCATAAAGGTAATACAACGTTAAACATCGATACAGTCCGATTAAGCACAGCCGAAAATGAAGAACTACTTACGGTCAAAGAACTGCGACTTTGTACAATCCTTTTTGAAGCATATCCAAATGTCGTGACGAGACAGCAGTTACTCAGTGCTATTTGGGATGATGAAACCTTTGTTGAGGAAAATACGCTAACGGTCAATATTGTAAGGCTACGTAAAAAATTAGAGGCCATTCAATCATCATTAGCAATACAAACCATCCGTGGCATAGGCTATCAACTATCGGAGAAGCAAATATGAAGCTATTTTTACAAGACCACCTAAGTATTATTGTTTTATATCTCTTGACGTTTCTATGCTTCCCTATTGCTATGCAACTGTTAGATGGCTTTGACAACCATTACGGTTATTTTGTATTTTTAGCGACTGTACTGTTAATTGTCCTATTGTATGTTCGTTATGTACGCCGTAAAAAAATGTATGCACATATTGAAGAAAATACACTACAAGCTATTTATCGTCCTCTTGCTCCGTATGAAAAAGCATACGCACAGCAAGTACAATCGATACAAAACTTACTGCTAGCTCACGAAGAACAATACAAGCAGTTCTCACAGGAGCAGCAAGTGCTCATTTCCCATGCTGTGCATCAAATGAAAACACCCCTTTCTGTCATTCAACTACTGATTCAGTCCAACCAATGGAAAGATGCGACTTTACTTGTTGAATGGCAAAAGGTGAAAGCCCAATGTGACAAGCTGAATTTTTCGTTGAATCAACTACTAACTTACAGTCGCTCGACGAATTTATTGGCAGATGTAAAGATTGAAGCTATACAACTAAAAGTAGTTGTACAAGAAGTAATTAATGATTTAAAAGATTACTTTATTGAAGCAGAGCTATTCCCCAAATGCACAATCCAAGACGACGTGTTACTCTATTCCGATCGCAAATGGCTAAAGGTCGTTATTTATCAATTATTAAGTAACGCCGTTAAATATGGCGAACGGCATTCTTCGGTAAACATCCATTATGAAGATGGCCATTTACTAATAAAAAATCATGGTGAAACTATTCCCCAAAATGAAATTGCGCGCATTTTTGACTTGTATTACACAGGTTCTATAGGGCGCAAGAAAGGGGAATCCACTGGTATCGGGTTGTATTTAGTGAAACGAATACTCACAACGTTAGACCACCCATTCCAGTTACAGTCCGTAAATAATGAGACGACGATCATCATTGATTTCTCAAACAGTATAAAAAAGTAGTATGACAATTTTGTCATACTGCTGTCATGTATAGCGATATATGCAATTCACGAAAGTATCTATACTAAAAGTACAACAGATACACAAGGAGTGATGATACATGTCAAACACAATACTACAGGTCCATCAGCTTCACAAAGAGTATACGGGAGAAGTTGTCTATAAAGCATTAAAGGGCATCGATTTTCAATTAGCTGACAATGAATTTGTTGCCGTGATGGGTCCTTCCGGTAGTGGTAAAACAACCTTCCTTAATTGCATCTCTACAATTGACCGCCCGACAAGTGGCAAAATCTCTATCAATAACAAAAATCCATACGAGCTTAATGACGATGAACTAGCAAAGTTCCGCCGCAATGAGCTGGGCTTTGTATTTCAAGACTTTAATCTTGTTCACACATTGACAGTTGAAGAAAATATTTTACTACCATTAGCATTAGACTCAGTTGATATCAATGATATGCACAAACGTTTAGCGAATGTAGCTCAACTATTAGGTATTGAAGGGATTTTAAAGAAACGCACATTTGAAATTTCAGGTGGGCAAAAACAACGGGTAGCCATCGCAAGGGCTGTTATTCATGAACCAAGCTTATTGCTAGCCGATGAACCGACTGGAAACTTAGATTCCAAAGCGGTCAATGATGTGATGGCATTATTGGAATCCATTCATCAAACATTGAAAACAGCGATTTTAATGGTGACACATGATGCCTATGTCGCAAGCTTTGCACAGCGTGTGGTTTTTATTAAGGATGGCTCTCTCTATAACGAAGTAAGGCGCGGCAACAATAAACAGCAATTTTACCAAGAAATTATGGACACACTTGCGTTTTTAGGTGGTGGACAGCATGAAATTTAATGATATTGTTGTACAAAATATTTTACGTGATAAATGGACTTATATTTCTTATTTTTTAAGTAGTGTCTTTTCCATTTTAGTGTTCTTTCTATTTTCCATTACAGCATTCCATCCAATGCTTGCTGCTATTGATCAAAATAGTACGCTTGGCATTACGATGATGTTTGCTAGTTTCTTTATTTATATTTTCTCGTTTATCTTTATCATTTACTCTATTTTTGCGTTTTTGAAAAAGAAAACAAAAATACTCGGCACGTTTATGATTACAGGTGCATCCATGAAGCAAATTCGCACAATGATTTTCAGAGAAAATATGCTGATTGGTGGTGCTGCCATTATGACAGCAATCACACTAGGGCTTATTCTTTCACCTTTATTTTTAATGATTGCAAAACGTGTGCTGCGAGCAAATACATTCGGAATGTATGTACCATTAGCAGCAATCTTGTTAACCGTCGTTCTGTTCAGCATGTTGTTTTTAATCGTATCGAAAATTATTACACGCTTTATCAATCGGGAAGAAGCAATTCAACTATTAAAAGCTGATGTGACAACAGAGAAAATTATTGCCTCCTCGCCTGTTAAATTATTGCTATCAGTGATCGTAAGTAGTGTTTTATTGCTTGCAATGAAATTACAATTTACTTGGGTTGAATCATTCGGCATGCTGTATTATATCGCCTTAATGATTAGCTCACTGTTAACAATTTATTTCATCATTACCCAAGGCATACTATGGATAATAAGAATGAAAATCAAGGGCACTTCCTATTATAGAAAAACCAATATGCTTGTTGTTTCTAACTTACAGGCAAAGGGTCGCTCCCATGCACATATAATCTACTTACTAACGATTTTATTGCTCGGTGTATTTTTATGTACAAGTGTCCTCTACAGCTCTTACTACAATGTAAAAGAGAGAACGGAAAGCTTGTACCCTTATAGTTTCCAATATACTTCCCTTCCTGGGAATTCACTTGCACAAGAACGACAAGATATTAGCTATATCCAATCGGCTTTAGATAAAGCAGGTCCGTATGATGCTTATTATTCGGCATTCAAAACAGATGCACAACGACGAATTGCGTTTATGTCTGTAAGCAATTACAATGCACTCGCTTTTCATGAAAGCATTACAATAAAAGATAATGAATATTACGTTGCAGCAGGCCATCAAGGCGTACGTCCTGCTATTGACACGATCCATGAATACGCACTACCAAAACTGCAATTTGCTGGTTTACAAGAACAAAATATTTTACTAACCGGCCTTCAAAATGTTTATTATATCGTGCCGGATACCATTTACGACAAGCTGGATTTCCCTGTCTACAAAGTGTTTGCTTTTGAGCTTCAAGATTGGACAAACCACATCGATGTAGCGGAAACTATTTCTGCTACTATCTCATCTAATGATACGCATTTAATGTCATCGAAAATTGATTTATACGCTACAGAGAAGTTTGTAAAAAGTATCATGTTCTTCATCGGCTTTATGCTTAGTCTAATTTTTTTAAGTGCGGCAATGAGCATTTTATACTTTTACCTACAAACATCACTTGAAGGTGAAAAAGCAAAATATACAGGCATTCGCAAAATCGGCCTATCTATGCGTGAAGTAAGTTCCGTCGTTACACAAGAATTAGCTATGCTAGTTTTTATCCCATTTACATTGGCAAGCATGCTACTTGTTTGCGTCGTGTTAGCCATGCGCGATTACATTTCTTCGACATTTTATGAAATGACCGCAATCGGCATTAGTATTTTTTTACTATTATTTATAGGCAGCTTCTTTATTATCCGTCGAAGCTATTTGAAGAAATTATTAGACGTGCAGTAAGCGTGCCTGTCACCTTTTTTTTAAAATAAGTATAAAAAGGACCTTAATATAAAGAGGCAAGAATACTGTTATATTAGTATTCTTGCCTTTTGTCGTTATAATTCTACATAATGATACCAAGCATGCCAGTAAAATTGTGTTCCTTGATATATATATTCTTTTCCGATTACAAAGTCGCCTGCAAAGATTGCATTTTCCACAGTAGAAGTTGAATAATGTGGTGTATATGTCTCAAGAATTTTTTCAATCTTATATTTTTTCCCGTTCACTTCAATCGCATCTCCAACCTTAACTGGAAATGCAAGTTTAATTGTCATATCATCAATTTTATAAACAATTTCTTTATCGGTGACATTCGCTTGAAACATGCTTTTCTTAAAAAATTCAACATCACCATCTGTTGAATAAATGGTGCCTTCTAGCGAATTTGGAGACACGGGTTTATATAGCCCGGATGTCGTCACACCGCTCGTAGCTGGACTATCACTAGTTCCATAATTTATTTCTTTTGTTGTATCAAAAGCGATGTTAGCTGACACATCAATTTTTTGAAGTGGCTTGTCTATAACTTTATCATTTGAAAGTGATGTCGTTTTTACAAAGCCAAATACATTTCCTATAGAAATATAGGTATAGCCACTCACCGTTGTAAAGTAAGTCGAAACTTTTTGACCACGTGGATAATTCCCCATATGAGATGTCGCTTCAATTTGTTTCCCGAAACGCACTTCTTCCGTTAAATATTGAGTTGTTGCTGTTGGTATTGCTGAGACAAAATTTTTAGGGACATAACCTTCTACTACATAATCTGAACCTTGCCCTGGGTCATACATTACTTTTACATAATCCCCTTCTGTTCCAATGACTTGTAATATCGCACCGTGTTTTGTATGTCCGATACTGTCAACGTCAATTCTCGGCTCAGGTTTAATGGCCACACCGCCTTTAGAAGAAACAAAAATGTTCGATCCTTTTGTAAAACTCGTGCCAAGCTGCTGTTGAATAGATAAAGGTACTTCACGATAAATGACTAAATCTGTAGCTTGTACACGATAACCACCACTCATAGTATAAACTTTACCAATGGAGGTTTGTTCCACCCCATATACACGGAAAAAGTTCCCCTTCTTCACAACGAGTGATGTAAACGTCTCGTCTGTATTTTGTTTATATACTTTCACATCTTTAGAAAACGTCATTTTTCCAACTTGCCCATAGTCAACTTCAGCGCCATCCCAAACGACTGCTTCCTTTGCAAGTGCGTCTGTTGCAAAGAAGCAACTCCCCGCAATTGTTAAACTAAGTAACCACTTTTTCATTTTAGACAAACCTTCCTATTCATGACGAACAATAATTTATGTATATGTTATAGATTCTTTTTGCTTTATTGTACTTCATTAGTATTAACGCCCCTATATACAAATTTAAGCAAATAATCAAATGTTACAAATATAAAAATATAAATACTTCCCAATAAAGCACTAATGTACAGCGTATCCTTATAAGTATTAATATCAAAATTTAGTAGAGTGAACAACAGTGAAAAAATGAATGCATAACATAAATGTTTACTATACATAAATAATATATTTTTATTTTTACTATATTTCTCAATAAGTAAGGAAACTACTAAAGCTACAATCATAGAAGGCGCAGTGAAAATAGTACCATAAATCCCATATACTATGCTGTAAGCGGAAGTAATAAATAGTGGAATAATAAATATCCCCGTAATGATTGTAAGCACAGCAGCAATTGCTTTGATTTTAAACAACACATTTCACATCCTTTGCACATAGAGAAAAAACGAATCTACTAAATACCTTAACACAAAAATAGGAAATTAATTCTTTCTTTCGTAGAAATACCGAGGAAGTACAATAGATAGTTGAGATAGAAATTATAAAAGGTGAACTAAAAAATTCACGATTAAATAGGATCGATGAAAAAGAATTAATTTTGTTAGATTCAATTCCTTAAATATACAGTTTTAATAAAACTAGCCTGTTGTCAGTGATGAGGCACCGACAACAGGCTAGTTTTCGCACTTTACTGTCTCTTTCATATCCTAAATGGAGGCAGTATCATATGCACACAGATTATCGACAAGACCAAGCAACGAGCACTCGTAAATCAATAGGTGGTATTGGACAAGGACAAAAGATAACTGTCTAATATCCAGGAATCCTCCCAATAGTTTTCTTAAATCTTTTTTTCATCTAACCCGCTATCGATTTTTGAAATCGTTTTATAATATGGCTCACCCAATAGTCTTCATCAAAATGATGAACATAGAGTGGATCCTCTTGCAAACGATGGAGGAAACCAGAAGTCATAAGCGCTTCATCAGCTTTCTCACCTAACACTTTTTTTAGTTCATCTCGAATCGAAAAGACAAGTTCCAAATCTAATTCATTAAATGTGTATTCATTCCATTTCAATTTCCTTCACCCCCACTATTTTCAAACATTCAATTGCTGCTTCTGTATGTAACGCTAACTGAGAATTCTTACTATACAGTGGCTTGATACTATCAAAAAATTCATCAAGGGTAATCATTCCATTAAGCATTTTACGCACTAAAATGTTGGTGCGCCCATCTGCAAGTGGGCCGAGCGTACAATCATAAGAATGATATAATTCATTCATAAAACCAGTACTTCGGCAATTGAAAATAAACTCTGCCCACTCCTTTGTAGGTTGCTCAAATTGCTTAGTAGTTAAACTCAACAACTTTTTAACATCTAATTGAAAATATACAACTACTGGCTCAGTACCATCAGGCAATCGACCATCTATCATTTCATCTTTAGCTCTTCCAATCGCCCAATTTTCAGCTTGCTTCAAATTATTTGTTACATAGAAGCCCTTCCCAAAATCTGTACGAAAACGCGCCTTCGACAAATCTATACGCTGTTCAATATTTTCTCCATCACGTTTTGTTGTACCGTGATAACAAAATAAATAAGATTCCATATTTCTACCCTGTAATAACCGTTTTTTACGAACGTTAACCACTCGTATTTTGGCTCTTATTATATCATATTCTGAAATACTTCTTAAATATCATACAAAAAGAACAGGAATTCACTTTAATAGATTCTTATTGATAAAAACCCACTTCATATCCAAATGAAGTGGGCTTCTTATTAGTGGTTAGTTCACCATTTTCAGCGCTGCTTTGTTACTGTAAATCGTTTCTACCCATTCCGGGTGGTCGATAAATGGATTGCGGTTGCCTTGGATTTCGTAAATTCTTTCGTTTCTTCGTTTTTCAAAGTCATCTACAGGATCTTGTTGATGCCATTGTAAAAGAACCGACAGTTTACCGTGGTAAGGATTGGTGCCGTTGTTGACTTTGTCATTTAGTTCAAGATCCACTTTATCGCCTGCTTCATAACGCGTTGCCATATAAAATAAGATACGAGCGACATCACCTTTTACATTATTAGGCGGCTCGAATGAATCGGAGTCTTTAAAGCAACCATTACAGCCAGCGACTGGGCTGCCACCGTTGTCAAAGTCTAAATTGCCTCTTGCGCTATTCACTTGTACATCGGTTGGGCGTAAATGATGGATATCTGTTCCTGGCCCTTTGCTTGTCCCAAAATTACCATGTGATTTTGCCCACGTATGCTCACGGTTCCAGTTGCCTACATTGCCGCCGTTATTAGTTTTCGGGCTTGATTTACCAGAGTAAAATAATAGTACATTATTGACATTATTCGGGTCTTCATCCGTATATCTTAATGCATCCCATGCATCGTCATATGACAGTACTTTTTGATTGGAAATAATATCGTGTAGCGCCTTTTTGAGTGCTAGCCCTTCTTTGTCATAGGCAGCAGCATAATAGTCATTGTTAGCCGTTACGCTAACACTAAAGTTAGTAGTAACACTTTTCTTACCATCAGATGCCGTCACACCTACAATATGACTACCCGCTTCTAAATTTAGCGTTAATAGATTGCCATTAATTGACCCTTTCGTCGCTGTAAATGTCAGCTTATCATTATCAGGATCAGCGAAATGTTCCGTTAAATCAATTGTAATTGCTGTGCCTACAGCTACTGTCTGGTTTGAAATAGGTTTTTTTACGATTGGTTGCTTGTTTTCAAATGGTACAATGATGTCCCCTTTTGAATTCGTGAATTTTATGCTCTCTAACGTTGCACCTTTCGTTAGTTCAATCAATTTAAAGTCGATATTGTCCGCGCCGCGAATTTCACTGACATTTTTACCTTCAATTGTGATCTTTTTAAAAATGTTGCCTTTTAAATCTACAATGGAACCTGGATGATTTGGCGTAATAATGACATCTGTGTTTTTAAAGCCTTCACCGTGTAACTCTACATACTTCCCTTTAAGATGTACGCCTTTTGTAATATAGGAATTCGCATCTAAATGCAATGCCACACTAGGCTTTGTAATGTTTAAAATATTTTTCTTAAAGTTCTCATAGTAATAAGTGATTTCAGGTACAATCGGCTCCACAGTTGAACCTTTTTTCAAGTCCATTTGCACCATAACAGGGTCATGGTCACTTGCACGTCCTGCCATATCTGTAAAGTCGGCATTAATATGAAGAATATCAATCACTGTTTTGTCTTTCAGGTTATTAGAAACTAGAATATGATCTAATACTTGCGAATTTCCTTGATATAAATATGTGTAACGATCAGCGTCTTCTGCTTTATTAATCATATTTGTCATCAATTCGCCCTCATGAATTTTAAGCGGTGCAGCAAATTGATAGTCGTTAAAATCACCTAAAGATACAACATTTGCATCTGGATTTTTTGATTTAATATCTTGCACAAAGCCATAAACAATATTGGCGATTTTTTGGCGTTGCACTTCACTTTTATATTGCGGTGGTTGAATCGCACCGAACAATGGCGTGTCGCCTGATTTAGAATTCCAGTGGTTGGCAATCACGATAACATCTTCACCTTGGAATTCAAATTGTGCAGCTAACGGTTTTCTACTATTATCAAATGCTTCATTTGTCGGGTCAATGCGACCTGGGTTTAACGTTAATTGACCGTCTTGATAACCAACAGCCGTCGTTGCATCCCCTGCTGGGCTACCTTCCTTCAAGTTCACCCTTGCTGGATTGTAAAGGAAACCAACGCGAATATTAGCGTTCGGAGCACCACCATCTGCATTATTTACCGGGTCAATATTGACATACTTATATTCAACACCACTTGCCGCTTTAATGGCGTCAATTAAACGTTGATAGCTTTGATCTGCCTTTGAATCGCCAGCAGATTCACCGTTATTATCTTGTACTTCTGTTACCCCAACAATGTCTGGTGTTTGCATATCAACAGCAATTGCTCGCGCTAATTTACGCGCCTTGTCATCTGAAGTAGATGATTTATTATTAGAGAAGTTTTCTAAATTATAGGAAGCAATTGTTACTTTATCTTCTGCTTTAACAATTTTTGTTGTCTCAGGTGTTGCCGCACCTTTTACATGTGCTTGCTTCATTTGATCTAATGGCACATAAATTTTAAAGTTTTGATAAGAGTAGCCAACAATACCCGTAATCGGTCCATTGAACTTATCGCCTGTTGCCACTTCAAAATCACGAGCTGTTCCGTTCGGTTCTAATCTAAATTGGATACGATTCGGGTTTGTTTTCCCTTCTTCATATAACACGCCACCATGAAGCGTATTCGTTGGTTCACTTTCAAGAACCGTTACTAAATCACCATGTTCTTGTGGACCGACAGCTTTGACATTGCCCACTTCCACGCGCATGCCTTCAATACTTTCCCAGAAATCGATGGCATCAATTGTTGGGTTGAAAACTTGCAGATTGTCACTATCAATTTGGCTAAATGACATTTTTAATTTATCGATTTGAATGGCTTTTGGTAAGGCTACACTACTTTTTAGCACTTCTACTTTGCCACCTTGGTCATTTCGTACATTGATTTGCGTTGTTTTTAAATCTGTTTGGTTGGCATCACTATAGCCATCGTACGCATATTCATCAACTTTACCTTTGATCGATACTAAATTCCCTACTTGAATTGGCCAAGCATTTTTTCCACTATAAAGTAAAATACCTTCCGATGTATTCGGATTATTATCCGCCAATTCATCAGGCGTTTGAATCGTATAATAATAACTACCATTTAAAGAAAATGAATACGTTACGATCCCCTCAATGCCCTCAATCGTTTTACCAGCATATGGTGAAGCATGCCCTTCCCCTTGAATATCATGGATTTGCAATGCATCAGTAATGTTATAGTCATAGGTCATCACTTCACTAAACGTGCCATCACTAGCTTTTACAACTGTTTTTAATGTTGTATTTGCCGTAATGTCGATTGGCGTTGTGTATTTCGTACCTGCTACAGTTGGATCAGTACCATCTACTGTGTAATAGATTTCACCATTTGCTGTAGATGTCGATAATGTAACAGTCGTTTTACCTACAAATGTTCCACTGCCAGGAGATGCGATTGCTGGTTTTAATGCTTTACTATCGACGACAATATCATTTACAGAACGTGGAATCACTTGGTAATCATTATCGAACTGTTGGACAATGCCTGTAATCGATTCATAGGTTGTGCCTGCTGTTAAACCAAGCGTAGCAGTTTCATCACGCACTAAGAAAGTGCTGCCATCACTCGCGCTGAAGTTTGCCCAGCCGCTTCCTGTTTGAGCATTCGTCAACGTGACATTTTTTACCGTAACGAGTTGCGATTCATTTGCTTCTCCGACCTCTGCACCTGTTACGACTTTCGCAGTGGGTGCACCAACGCCTGCGACTTTATCGATGATTTGAGCTGCGTCTAATTGCAGTAATCCTCGATAATCCGCTAACTTCCCTTTCAGCGTTACTTCGAGACCAATTTCTACATTAAGGCTAGATGGACGTACGGCAATACCACCTGTGCCATCCTGCACCGAAATCGTATTTTTCAGCTTTCCTGCTACAATCCCTTTAATTGTAACAGTCGTACCGTTTGCTTCTTTCCGTGCATCAGCGATCGACAGCACATCTGCTTGTCCAATTACTGTGTAACTATATGTTTGGACATCGCTATTTTCTAGTCCATCTGCTACTGCGATTGCTTTTAGCGTCGTTGTTTTATCAATGATAATTGGTTGCGAATAAACAGCACTTTCCACTGTCGGCTCTGTACCATCTGTTGTGTAATAAATCGTTGCGCCATCTGTTGCAGAAGATAAGGCAATCGCTGTACCAGCCGCAACAGTTCCAGATGGTGTGGAAGCTGTTACTGCTTCAGCCTTTGTAATCGGCCCTACTTCTCCGCTATCCATTACATGACTACCTAAGTGATCAAATGTATCGATTGGATATTGCTGCCATTCTAACGAAGGATCAAAGACATCGCTTGGATTGTTGTCACCTAACGTCACGGCACTTTTTCTAACCAATGTTTTATCAACAGTGGATACACCATTTACATCCCATGCTTTCCCTGGATCGAAGCCTACTTGACCGAAGGAATCAATCACCTCTTCGCCCTTTTTCAAGACAATGGCATCATTGCCATTGAACGAAGTAACTGCTGAGGCAAATCCACCTTTATCTTTGATTGCTGCCACGGCACTAGCATTATAAATAATAACTGTCTCATTATGTGCTAAAGTTCCGCTTAACGTCTGTTTGTTCGTAGGAGTAGTCCCACCGTTTGTATAAAGTTCAAGTCTATATTGGCTTAAATCAATGGTTGAACCCGTTCCATTATAAAGTTCAATCGCCTTGTTATTACTCGACCCTTCAATATATTCTGAGATAATCAAATCAGCTGCTGGTCCGGCAGCGACAGCTTGAGCAGGCATTACTGGAATCGATACACTAGCAACTAAAGTTGATGCTAGTAAAGCATTAAAAGACTTGTTCCATTTCTTTTTAGACATTGTCGTTTAGCTCCTCTTTAAGTATTTGCTTAAATCAAGTGAAGAAAATCTACTATCTACCTATCTCGTCTTTCGGTTTGAACTTACACCGCAAGCGGCTTTTCTCACATACTCCGTACCATCAATACTAGTAAAACGATTTTTCTACAGTACATATATATGAAACCATAATAGTGTTAATACACTATTTACGTAATGTAAATTATACTATTTATAGAAATCTATTACCAAATGAATATAGGTAATGCAAGGCTATGGAAAGCAATTTGAGCGAAAAGAACGAAAATATTTTCCGCTGCGACGGGGCTTTCCGCTCAGCACAGTAAGCCATAAGCCTCGCTGGCGCGAGGCTTGTGGCTTACAATTTTTGTATTGTGAGCTGGAGTCCCCCACCCTCATTCGTAGCTACGGCTGCAACGGCAACATTAGTAGCATCTGCAATCGTACCAGTGGCATCTGCAGCAGGCTTCACAGATGTAGCAGGAAACGACC
>NZ_JBIWDP010000009.1:0-73175 GCF_044762075.1 Lysinibacillus sp. NPDC097195
CGATGTATATTGAAAGCCGTAAATAGTCTAGTGATGATGGCAAAGAGGTCACACCCGTTCCCATACCGAACACGGAAGTTAAGCTCTTTAGCGCCAATGGTAGTTGGGGGCTTCCCCCTGTGAGAGTAGGACGTCGCTAGGCAACAAAAACAGTCAGCTGAGTGCTGATTGTTTTTTTTATGGCTCTTGTTGAATTCTCATATTATATTGGAGTTTGTTTAATCAAATATTGGAAACTTCTTGTTTCCTCATATATTATTTTTTGTAGGTAATAATAGCATTTAAGCGGAAAATAAAAAATAATATTAAAGAATAGATTAAATTCTATTAAAAAAGTATTGCATTGTATCTTTACCTATGGTATATTTATAAATGTCTTAAAGAGGTCCCGTGGTGTAGCGGTTAACATGCCTGCCTGTCACGCAGGAGATCGCCGGTTCGATCCCGGTCGGGACCGCCATTATATGAAACTACAGTTCTTATGATTTTTATGAATCATAAGGCTTTTTTTATTTGTAGGATAATGAAGTGCCAATAAATATAGAATCGTCCTAGCTCAATAAAATAGTAAATACATAAATGAGATGGACTAAATCGTTGTCCAGTGCATATGTATAGACAGTATGAGCTTTTGCAAGGAAGGACGGAGGGGTGTCCATAGCATTTCGATTCTTTATATATTGGTTAATCTTTCTACTTAAAGTTGCTTGTGGAGTTCCTGTTATTGATATAGAGGAATCGAATTCGTATCATTGGCAAAAAAATATGAATGAACATGAATTTGAGCAATTACAGCAAGGGATGAGCTATATGGAAGTAGTCGAAATTGCCGGCGGTGATGCCAGCGAGATGATTAGCAGCGAGTATTATCGATGGAATGATGAAATACTTATGACGCAAGCATATACAGTTCAATTTAAAGATAATCAATTAGTTAATAAAGAAGTTATTGCGCTAAAGGGATATTCAACACGAGAGTAGACACGTCTTCGATAAGGAGGACGTGTTTATTTTTTGAAAATTACTCGATGCTTTGAACATTTGCGCATGTTTCGGTAAACTAGAAGTATTGAGCTAGGAGAGGACATAATGATGAAGTTTGAGAAAATAATGAATTCACTAGAAGATACAGAGCACTTTGCCATCAAGCTTGCAAGTTTGCTGATGGCACAAGATACAATTACGTTAGAAGGCGACTTAGGTGCCGGCAAGACTACATTTACAAAAGCCTTAGCAAAAGGTCTAGGTGTTACGAGAACCGTTAACAGCCCTACATTTACAATAATGAAACAATATGAGGGACGCTTACCTTTTAATCATTTAGATGTCTATCGTTTGGCAGACAGTGATGAGGACCTTGGGTGGGACGAGCTATTTTATGGCGATGCGATATCGGTAGTTGAGTGGGCCCATTTAATAGAAGAGGATTTACCTAAAGAGCGTTTAGCTATTGAAATTTATCGTATGGGTGAAAATGAAAGACGATTTGTGTTAATGCCTTATGGCAAGCGATTTGAGGCAATATGTGAGGAGCTAATGAGATGATTTGGTTGGGAATTGAAACAGCCAATGCGCCACTTTCTGTAGCAGTTGTGAAAGATGGAAAAGTGATGGCTGAAGTAGTACAAAATATAAAACTAACGCATTCAGCAGGAGCAATGCCAGCGATTGAAACAATACTAGCGAATGTTGGTGTAAAACCAAATGAGTTAGATGCAATCGCTGTATCAGAAGGACCTGGTTCTTACACAGGGGTACGAATTGGTGTGACGCTTGCTAAAACATTAGCATGGACGCTACAAAAACCATTAGTTGGAGTTTCAAGTTTAAAAGTGTTAGCCGCCAATGTAGCGCTTTTTGAAGGACTTGTATGTCCTATTTTTGACGCACGCCGAGGCAATGTCTATACAGCTGTTTATAAAGGAACAGAGCTAGATGTCGTTATAGAAGATTATCATGACCATATCGATGGACTGTTAGCTCGTTTAAAGGCATTAGCGGCACCAATATTATTTGTAGGAACAGATGTCGATGTATTTTGGGATAAAATCGTGGAAGTACTTGATCACAACGCGTATCGTGCACCTTTCCATGAAGACTTACCACGTGCGAGTGCAGCCATTCGCTTAGCAAGCGCAGAAGTGTTACCGAGCGTCGAAGCAGTTCACCATTTTACGCCTCAATACAAACGTATTGCTGAGGCCGAAGCGAATTGGTTAAAGGAACAAAAGGAGAAAACACATGAGCAGTAATGTTATGTATCGGAAAATGGTATCAGAGGATGTTCCAGCGGTATATGCGATTGAACTTGCTACATTCCCTACGCCATGGACATTAGATTCTTTTTACTATGAGATGCATGAAAATCAATATGCACATTATGTTTTAGCGATAGATGAAAACAATACTATTCTAGGTTTTTGCGGAATGTGGATGGTCATCGATGCGGCGCAAATTACAAATGTCGCTGTTGTAGAGTCGGCTCGCGGCAGAGGGATTGGTGAAGGCTTAATGCGAGAAGCAATGCGTATTGCGCGTGAGCATGGCATGGATGTGATGAGTCTAGAGGTACGTGAAACCAACACTGTAGCACAAAATCTTTACCGTAAGCTTGCCTTCCAGGATGGCGGCATACGTAAAGGTTACTATACAGATAACGGGGAGGATGCCCTAGTCATGTGGGTGAATTTATAATGGAAAATCGAGTTATTTTAGCAATTGAATCTAGCTGTGATGAAACGGCAGCAGCTGTTATTCGTAACGGCTCAGAAATAGTGTCTAATGTAGTAGCTTCACAAATTGAAAGCCATAAGCGTTTTGGAGGCGTTGTACCTGAAATTGCGTCACGTCACCATGTAGAGCAAATTACGGTAGTCATTGAAGAGGCACTTAAACAAGCCAATATGCAACCATCTGACTTAGATGCAGTAGCTGTTACAGAAGGTCCGGGTCTAGTTGGGGCATTATTAATTGGCATAAATGCTGCAAAGGCATTTGCATTTGCCAATAATTTACCAATTTTAGGTGTGCATCATATTGCAGGTCATATTTATGCTAATGCACTTGTCCAACCAATGGAGTTTCCACTGCTTGCACTTGTTGTATCTGGGGGACATACGGAGCTTGTGTATATGAAAGAACATGGCTCCTTTGAAGTAATCGGAGAAACGCGGGATGATGCAGCGGGAGAAGCATATGACAAAGTTGCTCGCGTATTAGGATTACCTTATCCAGGTGGTCCTCGTATCGATCAGCTAGCGCATGAAGGGCAAGAAGCGGTTGCTTTTCCACGCGTCTGGCTTGAAGAAGACAGCTATGATTTTAGCTTTAGCGGTTTAAAATCGGCCGTTATTAACTATAAGCACAACATGGATCAGCGAGGCGAAGAGATTTCCCCAACAGCTGTTGCAAAAGGTTTTCAAGAAAGTGTAGTGGAAGTATTAACAGCTAAAACATTACGTGCGGCACGTGAATATAAAGTGAAGCAAGTTATTGCGGCTGGTGGGGTAGCTGCAAACAAAGGATTGCGTACATCACTTGAAGCAGTATTTACTAAAGAGGGCATTCCATTTTTCGTACCTCCATTAAAATTGTGTACAGACAATGCAGCAATGATAGGCGCTGCTGCAACACCGATGTTTGAAGCTGGTATTCGAGGAAATATGATGATGAATGGCCGCCCAGGTATGGAATTGAAATCTTGGGTTGAATAACAAAAAGAGGTTGCTCAGTGTTGCTGAGCTACCTCTTTTTTGTATGCCGATAAAATAGTAAACAAAACTAGAAAATACAAACGTAAAGTAGAAAAAGATAAATAGACAAATTTTTCAGAAAATTATCCACAGGTTACTGTGAAAAAAGTGTATAAAAAAACTGCGAACATTCGTACTTATGCACATTATGTGGATAACTTGTGCATAAGTTGTGATTATTCTATATATAGTAGCGATTTTTACACAAAACTATGTGGATTAATTAATTTGTAATTGTGGACAGTGTGGAAAAGTCTGTTGATATGTTGATATTACTAGTTTCATAGTGTGTATAAAGTTGTGGGCATTTTTTGTCGAAAAATAGCACTTGACCAATATATATGAAAAATGAAGGCGAGTAAAGAAAAAAGCCATATGACAAGCATATGGCTACAGAGTGTCGGCAAAGGGCAAAAGAAGTTTGCGCTTGAATGCCTTATATTTAGTTGATTGGAGTGGAGGGCGGCGACTCCTGCGGGAACGCACGCATAGTAAGACGCAACAAGCCGCGCGCTAGCGAGGGTTGCGGCTTACGGTGTGCCCGCGGAAAGCGTCCGCCCGTAACGGAAATCAACGGCAGTTAAAAATGAAAAAAGAATTTAGACAAGACCAAATGGCTTTTTCGAGAGTTTATAAACTAATATTTTCTAATTCTTCATTTAGCTCAAGCCATTCCATTTCAATGACTTCGTGCTGTTCTTTGACAGTAGCTAATTCATTTTGCAGTTCTGTAATCTTCTCATGGTCTGTGAAAATTGCAGGATCACAAAGCGATTCTTCTAAATGAGCGATTGCCGCTGAAGCCTTTTGCATGTTGACTTCTAACTCTTCAATCGTTCTTCTAATTTGGCGCTCACGTTTTTTAGCCTCTTTATCGATTGTAGAAGTTGATGTCTTTTCAGGTGCTGATGATTGAAGCTGTGGTTGAGAAGCTGCTTTCATTTGAGCAATTTCGTAAAGTTCTTGCTTTTTCTCAAGATAATAATCATAGTCACCTAAGTACTCAAAAGAGCCTTCTCCTGACAGCTCGACAACTTTCGTAGCAATTCGATTAATAAAATAGCGGTCATGTGATACGAAAAGAAGTGTACCAGGATAATCAATTAGAGCGTTTTCCAACACTTCTTTACTATCTAAGTCTAAGTGGTTGGTAGGCTCATCGAGAATTAAGAAATTCGCCTTTTGCATCATTAACTTTGCCAATGCAAGTCGAGCCTTCTCACCACCAGATAAAGAATTGACGGCTTTATCCACATCTTCTCCACTGAATAAAAAGCGGCCAAGTACAGTGCGGATATCTTTTTCGTTCATAAGTGGCCATTCATCCCAAAGCTCTTTTAACACGCTTTTATTGCTAGATAATTTAGCTTGTTCTTGATCGTAGTAGCCAATTTGGACGTTAGTGCCATAGCGAATTTCCCCTGCAAGTGGGGACAAATCCTTAACAATTGTTTTTAATAAGGTTGATTTGCCAACACCATTTGGTCCAACGAGAGCGATGCGATCTTCACGAAATGTGCGTAATGTAATGCCGCTAGATATTTGTTTATCCCCATAGCCGACAGCTAGGTCATCGATTGACAGCACATCATTGCCACTTTGACGTTCAATTGTAAAGCCGAAGCTAGCTGACTTTTCATCACCATCAGGGGAATCCATCCATTCTGTACGTTCAAGCATTTTACGACGGCTTTGTGCCATTTTAGTCGTAGAAGCACGTGCAATATTTTTTTGAATAAATTCCTCTAGCTTTGCTTTTTCATCTTGCTGGCGTTCAAACATTTTAATATCGCGTTCATAGTTTTTCGCCTTTTCCTCTAAATATGCACTGTAGTTGCCAGTATATTTTGTGACGCGATGACGGGAAACTTCGTAGACGATGGAGACTACTTGATCTAAGAAGTAACGGTCATGGGACACAATTAAAATAGCGCCTTCATAGCCTTTTAAGTAAGTTTCTAACCAAGAAAGTGTTTCGATATCTAAGTGGTTGGTAGGCTCATCAAGAATTAATAAGTCAGGCTTACTTAATAGTAGCTTAGCAAGAGCTAAGCGAGTGCGCTGACCACCTGATAATGAGCTAATGGCCTTTTCATAATCCTCCGGGTAAAATTGCATACCATGAAGCACAGAACGCGTATCAGATTCGTATTGATAGCCTCCAGCATCTTTAAAATCATGCTGTAATTGGTCATATTCAGACATGACCTTTGCGTACATATCTGGATTATCGTAAACAGCTGGATCAGCCATTTGCTGTTCAAGGGAACGTAACATTTTTTCTTGTCCTAGAAGAGGTTCGAAAATTGTCATCATTTCGTCCCAAATAGACAATGTGGAATTTAGACCAGCATGTTGCTCTAAATAGCCAACTTGTACACCTTTTGGAATGATGATATCGCCAGCATCATAAGACATTTGACCAGCGATAATTTTTAGTAAAGTGGATTTACCAGCACCGTTCCGTCCTACTAATGCCACACGATCACGGTGTTGAACTTCTAGTTTGACACCACTTAAAATTTCATCTGCAATAAAGGATTTATATAGTTGATTGACTTGTAATACAATCATTCATGACACCTCAATTCCTTCTTAGTGTAATGGATGCGGGAATTGCTTGCAATGCCAGTGCTTTACTTATTCCAAGCGGTCATGTAAGATTGAAACGATTTCTCTTTAGTTAATGGCGTAAAAAACGCCATTAACTAAAGGGAAATCCTCTAGTTGGTGTTATAATTTTAAAAAGTTCAGCACTGCAAGATGCAGGGGGAAACGAAGGAAAATACCTCGGCAAATGACACAAATTATAAGATGAGCTTTTCAAGAAAGCTTGAACAAATCTTTTGTATTAGCATGTTTCAAAAAGAGTTTTCAAATACGCTTAGGTGAATTTGAATTGTTTAAATAAGGAGGAAAAAGTTTGAAACAAGAAGTGAAAATTCCACAAGCCACAACAAAAAGACTTCCTCTTTACTATCGATTTATCCAAAACTTTGCACAAGAAGGAATGGAACGTATTTCATCGAAAGAATTGAGTGAAGCGATGAAAATCGATTCTGCCACGATTCGTCGTGATTTTTCTTATTTTGGTGCGCTTGGGAAAAAGGGATATGGCTATGATGTTCAACATCTTTTGAATTTCTTTAGCCAAACACTTGATCAGCATGAAACAACTAAAGTCGCGTTAATCGGAGTAGGGAATCTAGGGAATGCTTTTTTAAAGTATAATTTCCAAAAAAATCATAACACGCATATTGTCGTTGCATTTGACTCGAAGGCTCCAAAGGAAGGGAAAATGATTAGCAATATTCCTGTTTATCATCCCGATTTATTGGAAGAAAAATATGCTGAGTATGGAGCAGACCTTGCGATTTTAACCGTATCTTCGCGCTCTGCCCAGAAGATGGCTGATCGTTTAGCAGCTATGAATGCAAAAGGTATTTTAAACTTTACGCCAGAACGTATAACAGTACCTGATTCTATGAAGTTATTGACAATAGATTTGTCGGTTGAATTACAAGCGCTTATATATTTAATACGAAATAGCGATAAATGAGGCATTCACAATTTTGTAAACAGTTACAAATGATGGCGGTTATTCTGTCGAAATATATTCGCCAAACGAAAAAAATTGAGTTAAAATGATAGTTATAAGAGGAGGTGGCTGAAATGGTTGTGCACTTAAGTGCTTTTACACCAGTTAGCCTAGTAATTATCGGTGTTGTCGCAATTTTAATCTTCGGACCAAAGAAATTACCAGAGCTAGGTAAAGCAATGGGTTCTACACTTCGCGAGTTTAAAAATGCAACAAAAGGTCTAGCTGATGACGATGATGATAACAAAAAGAACATAATTGAACATAAAGAAAACGATAAAGTTAAGTAAGTTAAGGATGTCAATAATATGAATCCAAGAGAATTAACAGTTGTAGAGCATTTAGAAGAACTAAGAAAACGGCTCTTTATTTGCGCTGTTTTCTTTGTATTTGCACTTATCATAGGTTTTTATCTAGCCAAACCATTTATTAAGTATATTCAACTTAGTAAAGAAGCAGAGCAACTAACTATGAATGCATTTAATGTGACTGACCCACTTGTCATCTATTTACAAGTGACGGTTGCCATCGCATTTGTTATCAGTTCACCATTGCTTCTTCATCAAATTTGGTTGTTTATCACACCAGGTTTACATGAGACAGAACGTAAAGCTACTTTAAAATATATTCCGTATTCGTTTATTCTATTTTTAGCAGGCGCTTCATTTTCTTATTATATTTTATTCCCGTATGTCATGCACTTTATGATGGGCTTATCTGCGGATTTAGATATTCAACAAACAATAGGGATTAACGCATATTTTTCATTTTTATTTCGCCTAGTTATGCCGTTCGGTATTATTTTTCAATTACCTGTTGTGACATTATTTTTAGCGCGTTTAGGTATTTTAAATCCTGAATTAATGGTGAAATTCAGAAAATATGCATATTTCGGCTTAATCGTCATTGCAGTATTTCTTGCGCCACCTGATTTTATTTCAAATGTCATCGTTGCCATACCTCTATTTGTAATTTATGAGATTAGTATTATTATTGCGCGTAGAGGCTATCGTAAATTTTTACAAGCAGAAGCGTTGTTATTAGAGGAAGAGCGCAAAGAAGCAGAACGTGAACAAGTTGAGCGTTTATTAGCTGAACAACGACGTCAAATGGAAGAACTGAATGACTAAGAAAAAGAGCTAGATGATTTCCACATCTAGCTCTTTTTTTATTGCATTTTTTGCATTTCCTCGAGGAATTTTTGCAAAGGTTCTGCGTAAAATTGTACGAGTGTTACAAAGCCATTCAGCATAACATGCGCTATAATTGATGTCCAAATCCGTTTTGTTTTGTGGTATAAGAAAGCAAAGATTAGACCACAAATGGTATATAACAGAATATGAGAAAAATCGAAGTGAATTAATGCGAAGAAAATGGCACTGACAATAGCCGCCACCCAGAAATTCGTCGTTTGAACAAGTGAACCGAAAATAACACGACGAAAGACAAACTCTTCTAAAATTGGACCAAAGACCACAATTGCTAAAATGGCTATAGGTGCACCTTTGGCAATAGCTACAATATCGGCAGTATTTTGTGAGCCACCTTCGATTCCGAACACGGCCATTTCAATAGCTGCTCCAATCATTTGCCCGAAGAACACAAGGAAGAAACCGATAATTCCCCACATGATGGTAAGAGGTATAGACTCCTTTTTGCCTTGATATACATCCCAAAACGCTTTGTCACGATTCGTTAAAATCAAACTAATAATCAATGCAATGGCAAAGCTAAGCGCAATATACCAGCCTTGTGTAATAGGAGCCGCTTGTGCGTGAGGTAAACCCGTTGTACTCATCACAAATTTATGAAACGGTAAAAGTAACCACTTCCCTGATAATTGCATGATAATGTAAACGATTAACACATAGAGAGCTGTTTTTTTATGCTTTACGCCTTTTATAGAATTAGTCACAGTCAAAATCCTTTCCATTTTTAAGCTTCCTTTCTATTGTAGAGGAATATGGAAAGAAAACAAAATTTTTCGAAGTTCTCACTTGCAAAAAAACAATGGATTGATTATCATAATAAATGTATTAGCACTCATCTATATAGAGTGCTAATAAACTTTCAACAATTATTTCATTAATAGGAGGTTGTTTTACTTGTTAAGACCACTAGGAGATCGTATTGTCATCGAACTAATCGAGGTAGAAGAAAAATCTGCATTTGGGATTGTACTACCAGACTCTGCAAAAGAAAAACCGCAAGAAGGTAAAGTAGTAGCAGTTGGGACAGGTCGTGTTTTAGAAAACGGACAACGTGTAGAGCTTGACGTTAAAGTTGACGACCACATTATTTTCTCTAAATACGCAGGTACAGAAGTTAAATATGAAGGCAATGAATACTTAATTTTACGCGAAAGCGATATTCTTGCAATTATTGGATAATTATTAGTATATGAATCAAGCTTAACGAATATTCCATTTCAGGAGGGTAAATTCAAATGGCAAAAGATATTAAATTCTCAGAAGAAGCGCGTTCATTAATGCTTCAAGGTGTAGATAAATTAGCAAACGCAGTGAAAGTGACATTAGGTCCTAAAGGTCGTAACGTCGTGTTAGAAAAAAAATTCGGTTCACCACTAATTACAAATGACGGTGTAACAATTGCGAAAGAAATCGAACTTGAAAATCCATACGAAAACATGGGTGCAAAATTAGTAGCAGAAGTTGCTTCTAAAACAAATGAAATTGCTGGTGATGGTACAACAACAGCAACAGTTCTTGCACAAGCCATTATTCGTGAAGGTTTGAAAAACGTAACAGCTGGTGCAAACCCTGTTGGCATCCGTAAAGGTATCGACAAAGCGGTAGCAGCTGCACTTACAGAATTACATGCTATTTCTCGTCCGGTAAGCAACAAAGAAGAAATTGCACAAGTTGCGGCAATTTCAGCAGCTGATGATGAAGTAGGCCAACTAATTGCAGAAGCAATGGAACGTGTTGGTAATGACGGTGTTATCACAATCGAAGAATCTAAAGGTTTCACAACTGAATTAGATGTAGTGGAAGGTATGCAATTCGATCGTGGGTATGCATCTCACTATATGGTAACTGATACAGATAAAATGGAAGCAGTTCTTGAGAACCCATACATTTTAATTACAGATAAAAAAATTACGAATATCCAAGAAGTATTACCACTATTAGAACAAGTGGTACAACAAGGTCGCCCACTTTTAATGATCGCTGAAGATGTTGAAGGTGAAGCTCTTGCAACACTTGTTGTAAACAAACTTCGTGGTACATTTAATGCTGTTGCAGTAAAAGCACCAGGATTCGGTGATCGTCGTAAAGCAATGCTTGAAGACATCGCTATCTTAACAGGTGGTCAAGTTATTACTGAAGAGTTAGGTTTAGACCTTAAAACGGCTGATATCACTTCACTTGGCCGTGCAGCAAAAGTTGTTGTAACAAAAGACAACACAACAATCGTAGAAGGTGTTGGCGGTGCAGATGCAATCGAAAGTCGCGTTGGTCAAATCCGTGCACAACTTGCTGAAACAACTTCAGAGTTCGATAAAGAAAAATTACAAGAGCGCCTAGCTAAATTAGCTGGTGGTGTAGCAGTTATTAAAGTTGGTGCTGCAACAGAAACAGAACTAAAAGAACGCAAACTTCGCATTGAAGATGCATTAAACTCAACACGCGCAGCAGTAGAAGAAGGTATCGTTTCAGGTGGTGGTACTGCACTTCTAAATGTCTATGCAGCAGTTGAAAAAGCAGCTGACGCAGTTGACGGCGATGTAGCAACTGGTGTAAAAATTGTACTTCGTGCATTAGAAGAGCCAGTTCGCCAAATCGCAAACAATGCAGGTCTTGAAGGTTCAATTATTGTAGATCGCCTAAAACGTGAAGAAATCGGTGTAGGTTTCAACGCGGCAACTGGTGAATGGGTAAATATGATGGAAGCGGGCGTAGTAGACCCAGCAAAAGTAACACGCTCAGCACTACAAAACGCAGCATCTGTAGCAGCATTATTCTTAACTACAGAAGCGGTTGTAGCAGATATCCCAGAACCAGCAGCACCAGGCATGCCTGATATGGGCGGCATGGGTGGCATGGGCGGCATGATGTAAGCCTTGCATAGCAAAGGATTACACAATGTTTGAAGGTAGATGAAGGTTCATTAGTGTTACTCACTTTAAATATAAAGTAGTCATTACCACTCTTCAATTATGAGGAGTGGTTTTTTTATGCAATGAAAAACTCTTTAGTCAACGGTTGCATTTGATTGTTGGAGCGGTAGATTATCGTTTTCGTGCAATGGACGTTGTTGTTTAGAATGAAAATTTCGTACGGGGACATTTATATAAAAGTACATGCCTATAGTTAAAATCGAAAATGCCCACCCTACAATTAGCTTATATACTAACATGCTACCATAACCATCAACACCATATTTTTTGAGAAGGTAAACTGTTAGTCCAGTCATAATGAATCCTCTCATGATGAAAATAGCTTGAATAAATTGAAACCATTTAAAAATTCCTTTTTGAAAAAATAATGCTCTACTGTCCGTTCGTGCATAGCCTTGCAAATATAAAAAATCAACTGCGTAATATAAAGAAAGCGGTCGCTTAATAATCAGTGTAATTATATAAAGAAGTGTATAAAAAAGATTTAAATAGATACCATTCCAAATCATCTGCTCTGCTGATCCTGACAGCAAATTTAGCGTTGTTCCAAGTGCTAGAGAGCCTAAAATAAAAAGACCTGTAATGTTAAATTGCCTCTCTAATATAAAACGGTAAATCATATAAGCAATTCCTGGTATGGTTGAAATGAGCATTGCTATATAATCACCTAGAGGCTCCCTTCCATAATTCCATATAACATAAGGCAATAGTGCATAAAAAATTACTTCTAATATAATGAATAATTTATTTGAACGTTGGTTCTTCTCCATATTCCCCTCCAAACTAAGTAACTGAAAAATCAGCTGTTTTAATTAAGTATATCAATTTTACAATAAGAGGTAATTAGTTATTTATTTGGAATTATTTATAAACATGTAAATAGAGTCGTTTTTTATACGGCATAATAAATGTATAGTAGAAAACAATAAGAAAATCTTAAGAATTGGTGCAGGCCTTTGTTAAGATTTACTTAGTATTATATCCTTAGACGAATCCTAAAGAGAGGGAGGAGTGAATGTAGTTGAACATATTAATTTGTGATGATGATAAAGAAATTGTAAGGGCTATTAGCGTTTATCTGGAAAATGAGGGCTATAAAGTTTTCAAAGCTTACGATGGTTTAGAGGCAATCGATGTTATACGAGATCAAGTTATTCACTTAATTATTATGGATATTATGATGCCAAGAATGGATGGTATTACAGCGACAATGAAAATACGTCAAGATAATATGATTCCGTTAATTATGCTGTCAGCTAAATCGGAGGATTATGACAAAATACTAGGATTAAATATTGGAGCAGATGATTATATGGCAAAGCCGTTTAATCCATTAGAACTTGTCGCAAGGGTAAAATCACAGCTAAGAAGGTATACGGCATTTGGTAGTCTTGAGGTAAGTAGCCATGTATTTCAAACAGGTGGTCTTATGATTGATGATGAAAAGAAAGTCATTACGGTTGATAAACAAGCGGTACATTTAACACCAGTGCAGTATAAAATTTTAAAGCTACTGACAGCCAATACGGGGAAAGTATTCACAATCGAAGAGATTTATGAAAAGGTATGGAATGAAAGTGCCATTAATCCGGAAAATACAGTAGCGGTACATATACGGAAAATTCGAGAAAAAATTGAAATTAATCCAAAAGAGCCGAAGTATTTAAAAGTGGTATGGGGAGTGGGATATAAAGTTGAGAAATATTAGTCATGCACTGATTACGAAAGTGTTGGTGTTTTTGATTGCCATCGCTTGCTTAACTGGTACGGCGAAGGTCGTAATCAACATGGAATTAGATGATGTGCATCTTAGCAGTATTAATCAAGATAATTATTTTGATAGTATAGCATTCGCTGATGAAAGTTTTAGTATGATTAATTCACTAGCGGAATTAATCGGACAATATAAAAGTGAAGAATATATTTTAAGCGGTAAGGCACTTACAAAACAAGATACTATAGAAATTGAAGAAGAACTTTATAATGATTATTCTAATTACTACAAATCTCCGAATGAGAGTGAAGTGGACAATAGAAAGATTTTTGAAGAAGCATATGCAGATGAAATACAAAGTAAAAAAGAAGAGCGCATGAGACAACAAGTACGAGTGTTTTATCGTTTACTTAGCACATTAGAAGCATCTGAAGGAATTGTCTATTACGCGAGCGACGGTGAACATGTATTTTCGAATAGTGAACTAAATAAAAAAGAACAATTTACATCATTTGATGCCTATATGCTATTTGGGAATTATCAACAAAAGCTATATCCAAAGGAAATGAAAAAGGGTAAATACTTAGATTTTATTACACAAGAAATTGACAACATGAATCCAAAGACAGACGTTATTTATGTGGCCTATAAAGCATCTTATCTCAAACAAAAAGTGCAAGAATGGGAAGAGAATAAAGCGGTCGCTAAACGTTATCTTAACGAAATTATTGTTTATCTAGCAGGGTTTATTGTATCCTTTGCTTATTTAATCATGGTTATTGGAAGAACATCATTTAAGGATAAAGAAATCCATTTGCATGTTTTAGATAAGCTATATAATGATGTCAATATTGGCATCGTTGTTTGTTTAACTGCGATGTGGGTGGCAATGATTTTTGAAGTGTTGCGTGAAATGTACTTGTTGCTCACGGTCCCTATTTTTATCATTGTATTATTAATGATTTTATCGCTCGTCAAACATATTAAAAATAGAACTCTACTTCAGCATACGCTTATTTATCAAATGCTGAAAAAAGTTTTTATGGGCATCAAGCATGTTTTTGATAATGGTAGTACGGCTGTGAAAATTGTGATGCTTGTTATTGGTTATCCTCTAGTAGTTGTAGCAACGTTTTTCATGTTTCCAATTACGCTTGGTCTAGCTGCTTGGCTTGCGTTAAAAAAGGTTAAGGCATTTAATCGCATTAAAGAGGGCGTAGAGCAAATTAAAAACGGAGACCTTCAGCATCGAATTGAAGTAGATGGAAAAGGCGAGTTTAGCCAACTGGCAGCAAATATTAATAGTATTACAGATGGCTTGAAGACATCAGTGGATAGTGAGATTAAGAGCGAGCGTTTAAAAACTGAACTAATCACAAATGTTTCGCATGATATCCGAACACCTTTAACGTCCATTATTACGTATGTTGATTTATTAAAAATAGAAAAAGACCCTGAACTAATTGCTGAATATATAGATGTATTAGATCAAAAATCAAAGAGGTTGAAGCACTTAACCGATGATTTATTTGAAGCGGCAAAAGCGTCAAGTGGCAGTATCCCTGTTCAGTTAGAACGAATTGATATCGTTTCGTTACTAAAGCAAGGAATAGGAGAAATGGATGAGAAGATTGAAGCGTCATCATTAAACTTTAAGTTAGCCCACCCTACAGAAAAAGTGTATGTCAAGGCTGATGGTAAACTGTTATGGCGCTCTATTGAGAACTTATTCTCCAATATTTTCAAATACGCCTTGCCCGCATCAAGAGTATATATTGATGTAGAAGATTTAGGACATGAATTACTCGTGACGTTTAAAAATATTTCAGCCTATGAATTAAACATTTCAGCTGATGAGTTAATGGAACGCTTTACACGAGGGGATGAATCTAGATCAAGTCAAGGTAGTGGATTAGGTTTGTCGATTGCGGAAAGTCTTATTCACATCCAACATGGTAAATTTTTAGTTCAAGTGGATGGCGATTTATTTAAGGTAATGATTTACTTACCAAAATTTCAACATGAATAATTGTAGCAAGGAATAGGATGCAGAACTGTGTCCTATTCTTTTGCTGCGAATCTTCAGCACAACTACATTAATTTTTTCTTGTTTTTGAAAACTTTGACTTACGTAAATAATTTCGTTATAATTCGTGATGTATTAAAAAATGCTGTTAGGAGGATATGAACATGGCACTACGATTCCCAACTTTGAACCAGTAATTGAATACGGTCAAAGGCTCTGTTTGTGTATGCAGAGTAAACGGGATTAGTCTGTCCTTCTTTAATATTTTTCATATCATTTGTAAAATCATCACAGTAATTAAATATGTAAAGATAGAAAGGCGAACTTGTTCTACCTTTCTTTATTTTTGTCTATTTAACCTTTTAATTAGGTTTAGCAAAAGCAGGTGTATTGTACCTGCTGACAGTTTAATGAATATGGATGGGTCTTTCCCTTTACTTTCAATATCACAGGCAGGTGCTTGTGATTTTTCCATTTTTGAGGGGGAACAATACGAAAAAGCGCGAAAAAATAATATGCTAGTTAGGAGAAATTAAATGGATCAAAATCAATCGATCAAATATGAGTTCCTGTCACAGGATCCAAATGTTAAAACTTTACCGATCATGCTGTCGTTAATTATCGGTGCATTCTTTGCTGTTCTAAACGAAACACTGTTAAACATTGCATTAACGACTTTAATGCATGAATTTCACATTACATTACCAACTGTTCAATGGATGGCAACAGGATTTATGCTTGTTATGGGAGTAGTCATTCCAATTTCGGCCTTGATGTTGCAATGGTTTACAACGCGACAATTGTTCATTGGCGTAATGGTTACATTCACAATCGGCACGATTATTTGCGCTATTGCACCTAGCTTTCCTATTCTACTACTAGGTCGTTTAATTCAAGCAGTTGGAACAGGGCTATTAATGCCGATAATATTTAATGTATTTCTATTATTATATCCACCAGAAAAACGCGGAAAAATTATGGGTATTGTCGGTTTGATCTTTACGTTTGCGCCGGCAATTGGCCCAACTTTATCAGGGGTTATTGTTGAATATTTAGGGTGGCGCTATTTATTCATTATTGTTATTCCTTTTGCCTTATTTTCAATCGCATTTGCTTCAAAATACTTAACAAATATTTCAGAAGTGACAAAACCGAAAATCGATTTTCTTTCTATAATCTTTTCAACGATTGGCTTTGGTGCAATTATTTATGGCTTTAGTGCGGCGGGAGAAAAAGGTTTCTTAAGCTCAAGCGTATTCGTTACCATTATTGTCGGTATTATAGGCGTTGTACTATTCTCACTCAGACAGTTTAAGCTAAAAGAGCCGGTAATGGATTTGCGCGTATTCAAATATCCAATGTACACACATGCCGTATTTATGTTTGTCATTATTATAATGGCGATGTTTGCATCGGAAATCATCTTGCCAATCTTTATGCAAGGTCCATTGGCTTTGACAGCAGCAGCAGCAGGGCTCGTATTATTACCCGGCAGCTTATTAAACGGACTGATGTCACCATTTATGGGGCAATTGTTTGATAAATTTGGCCCTCGTGTCTTAATGATTCCTGCAACGATTGTTTTAAGTGGTACAGTTTTTACGTTAAGTAAGTTAACAACGGAAACACCAATTTGGATTATCGTTGTATGTTATATTTTATTGATGATTAGCGTTTCTGCCATTATGATGCCTGCGCAAACAAATGGTTTAAACCAACTGCCTAAACCTTTATATCCGCATGGTACGGCAGTGATGACAACTTTACAGCCTGTTGTAGGGGCGATTGGTGTTGCTGTATTTATTAGTATTATGAATGCTAGACAAAATCACTTTTTAACTAAAGCGGCCAATCCTAGTGATCCGGCTACAATGAGCCAAGCAATGGTCGCTGGTGTAGAACTTGTTTATCTGATCGCTTTTGTTATCACAATTATCGCGATTATTTTGTCATTTACCGTTTATCGTGCAGTTCCAAAAGAAATGATTGAAACGGAAATAGATACGAAATCTTAATAATAAGAATCGAGGCTTCTCATTAGTTATTGTAACTTTTGAGAAGTTTTTTTGTTATGGTGATTTGGTTATTAACGAAAGCTTCTACTTATCTTACATAGCACGTATTAATAAACGGAGTATTTAAGTATGTGCTGTTTTTTGTTACAGTCTATATAGTAATATTATGGGAAAATAAAGGGGCTGAATGAATGGGATTGATTTTACTGCTCGGGGTCATTATTAGTTTTATTTTATTTTTACAAAAAAAGCGTTCCTTTCAATTTGGTTTATCTCCTAATGAATTAGAGTTAAAACCGATTAAAGGGCTAAAAAAGCTAAATGACCAGCTAGAGCGCTCTCTTAATAAAAGGTATATGGACAATGTAGAAGAAAGGGTAAGGGAAAATAATTATTTAAAAGAAAATGAGTATGAGTGGCGTCTGCTCGATTTAAAACGTTATTTTATACTGACAGCTCTTTTAAAAGAATCACCGATGTTTAGCGACAAGGTTGATGAATTATGGCATCAAATGCTTATGTTTACGCGTGAGTATGATGAGTTTTCGAAGAACTATTTAGGAACGACACTTCATCACAGTCCCAATGTTAATGTAGCGCCTAATCCAGATTTACGTGGTTTTTTTGATTGGGTATATGCTGAACTATTTTTCATTAGAAATGAAAACATTCATCTATATAAAGGCTTTTTCAAACATCCTGTGCATCCAAACATTATTGAGGAGTTTAACACTTTACCGGAAGATGAGCTACTAGATTGCTATTTTAAGCGTGATATTAACAATATGACGACAATCCTCGCACTTATTTCTTCCATGAAGAAAAGAGCGAAGGGCAATAAAGATTATGAAAAAAACGTTATACGAGAAATGATGAAAAAGAGTAAGACGCAGCAAAACTACAATATGATGCTCGTTCCATTTTTATCGGTCTCGTATTTTCATTACGATGAGTTTGCAAGCTATATGGCAATTAGCAACAGCAGTTCATCAAGTTGTACTAGTTGCGGTTCGGCAAGCTCCTGTAATTCCTGCACGTCTGATAGTTCCTGCTCAAGCTGCGGCGGGGGAGGGGATTAACAGATTTTTAGAAATAGCAAATACAGGCACTTGCATATGCTAAGTGCCTTCTTTATGTTGTTAGCCGATTAATCCTCTTGCACCTTAAGTGCTTCATATTGGTAACCTTGATAGACGTAGTTTTGTTTTTGATACATTTCTCTTGGTGTATCTTCACCATCCGCTACTAAGATAACGATTTTATCAGGAAATTTTTTCATAACATATTGTTGTAGTTGGGAGCCTATCCCTTTACGTTGAAAGGCTTCAAGTACAAATAAATTATCAATTTCAACTGTCTTATCTTCCTCAATTAGTTCCGTAGAGCCCACGGGTATGCCGTCATAATAGGCTAAGAGTTGGTGTTTATGTGCATTATGAAATTGACGTTGTAACAAAGCTTGCTTTTCGCTAGCGAAATTTTCACCATATTTTAAATCTTCGTCATACTGTAGCTTTAAAAACGCTGCTAAGTTTTCTTCTGTTACGGGCTGAACTGTGACATGCTGGTGTAAGCTTGTCGGAAATTGGCTCGGCTCGATTGTATATAATTCTAAAAAACCAATGTCATAGTTTGCATCAGTTAAGTACTGATGAACATCACTTGAAATTTTCTCGTTAGCTTGGAAGATAAATTTTAAATGCTGTTGATTATGTTTTCGATGAAAGGTACGTAGCATCTGCTCCAACTCTTTAAATATCGATAATGATGGCATTGTTTTGAATAGAATGTAATTACTATCATATCGACTTAACATTTCTGGATAATGAACATGTTGATAAACATCATCTTCAAAAATGATATGTCCAATTTTCTCGATATGATCAAATGTAATATTGCGCATTATAAATCTCCTTTATATTTTAAATGGTTAAATTTAGAAAATGTTATGTAATTATTATGAACGCAATAAGGTTTATAAACAAGTAACATTCTAGGATAACTAAATAGAAGCAATTGACAATAAAAGGCATTCCATAACTGAACTTATGGAAAGCCTTTTGTTGTTATCGTGGGTTACCAAAAATTCCGGGTAAAATATTTGGTAGTCCTGGAGGTAGTATCGGAGGGAGTCCAGGGAATTGACCACCAGGGTATGGTTGTGGGTAAGGACGTGGCGGATAAGGTTGTGGTGGGTACGGTTGTGGCGGATAAGGCTGCGGTGGATAAGGTTGTGGCGGGTAAGGACGTGGTGGATAGGGTTGCGGTGGATATGGCTGTGGATATGGTGGTGGGTACGGAGGATATGGCCCGCCTCCGGGAGGGTAACCTGTCCCAGCTGCAGTAATTTGGTTAACATCAACGGTTATAACTTGACCAGAGTCTAGTTGAATTTCAGCAGTTCTCCCATTTTTTCCGAATGTTCGAATCAATGTGCCTGAATAAGTACCTGTAGGGAGCGTAACCCATATTTTCATACCAGGTCGAAATTGCTCATTAAAATCTTCTGGAGCTAATCGAGGATTGACCAATGAAACACACCTTTCTTCATTTTCTTTTCTAACATATGTCCTGCATTGTATTTGTCATAGGCAAATGTCTCCATCTAAAAATAAGCTATAATCGAATTTGTTATAAAATATATCAAATTTAATTATAATAGAAAGAAAAGACTCGAAGGGTGTTTCTATGGCTATTATAAAAATTAAAAAAATAAAGGTACAAAATTTAAGGAATGTACGCAATGGTGAACTAACATTAGCGGTGGACTTTTCTTCACTAATGACAGCGAATGTGGTCGGGATATATGGGCAAAATGGTTCTGGGAAAACGACAATCGTTGATGCCTTTAGTTTGTTAAAGATGATTATTTCTGGGTGGATTGCTGAAGTCAAACTACCGTCGAAAGAAAGGCGCTTAATCATGGCTGGAGAAGATACGGCTAGCATTGATTTTGAATTTTTAGTAGATAATCAATTCGGTACTTTTTTTGTAAATTACTCTGTCACATTGCAAGAAGATGAAAAACGGCTGTACATCATTGCGGAACGCGTAACATACAGAGAAGATGAAAAAGGTAAACGTTCAAAGGTTTTAGTAAGTGTCACAGATGAGGGCGTTCAAATTCGCAAAAGCTCATTACGAGATATGAATGAAAAAATGCGTATTAAAACACTCGTTATTCAACAACTGGCGCGAAAACAATATACTTCTTTTATTTTCCACAAAGATTTAAAGCCATTGCTACAAGAGACATTATCACAAGTAGAGATGGAACTATTGCATAATGTAGCTGTTGATTTTAATCAAGACTTACATGTTATTAACAACCAAAATATTGCTCCCTTATTTGAAGAGCGCATTATGCCTTTTAGTATCCATTTAGAAAAATCTCGTGGTTCCATTTCATATGATTTAAAGGGACCGGCATTACTACCAGTGAAAGCATTTGATGTATTATGTGAAGTCATTGAGCAAAGCAATCAAGTATTGTCGACCATTATTCCAGGGCTAACGATTAAAATTCACGTTATTACAGAGCAATTATTAGATAATGGTGAAAAAGGCATACGCTTTGAGTTTTTATCAAAACGTGGTGAGCGGGAATTACCGTTACGAACTGAATCAGAAGGGATTTTAAAAATCATTTCTGTGCTCAGTGTACTGATAGCTGTTTATAATAATCCGACAGCATGTGTCGTGATCGATGAATTAGATTCTGGTGTTTTTGAATATTTGTTAGGCGAGTTGTTAACAGTGATTGATGAGGGCGGAAAAGGACAACTTATTTTTACGTCTCACAATTTACGTGTGTTAGAGGTGCTTGCCATTAAAAACTTATGGTTTACAACAACGAATGAGAATTATCGATATATGCAGCTAAAGGGCATTAAAGAGGTCAATAATGCGAGAGATGTCTACTTACGCGCGATTCAACTTGGTGGTCAGGATGAGGAAGTTTATAAAGAAACGAAAACATTCAAAATTAAACGTGCTTTTAGAAAAGCTGGTGTCCAACATGACTAAAAAAGTGCTGTTAGTTATTGTAGAAGGACATACGGAGCAAATTATTTTAGAAGATTTTTTAGATGAGCATTTTGCCGATTCGACCATTCGCTTTGATGTGCAAAGGGAGGATATTTTGACAAAATGGGATGCGAAAAAGCGAATCCCCAATATTAAAAACAGTGTCAGCCGAGTGGTTCATAACTATTTAGAGAAGTATAAGTTTTTAGCGAAAGATTTATCGGCTGTTATTCATATTACCGATGCTGACGGTTGTTTTATCGCACCAGAGTTTGTCAAAATCAACGCGGAATTAGAGCAGAATTTGTATTACACTGAGGACGCTATTTTGGTAAAAACAGAGAAGCGGAAAGAACAAATTGAACAGCGCAATGAAATGAAGGCGAATAATGTGAAGATTTTGTTGGCAAATGATCATTTTAGTATTAATCGTTTAAGTGTACCTTATCAACTCTTTTATTTTGCGACAAATTTAGAGCATGTGTTATGGAATGAGCGCAATGAAGTTGCTGTGGAAAAAGTGCAGAAAGCAGACGAATTTATGGACAATTTATCGGGTTCTATTAAAGAATATCTTCTGGAATTTCTGCCAGTTGACTCGGCCCTATCATACAGAGAAAAAATGAAAGAAAGCTGGGCTTACTTAACAAAGGGCTGTAACTCATTACAACGAGGTACGAATGTGCCATTATTATTTGAAATGATTACGTCCAATGTGGATAAATAACGGAAAAAACCTCTCATTAGGATGAGAGGTTTTTTTCAATGGATGGGGAAGTGAAGAATTCTAAACCGTTGATTTAGCGCTACGGACGGACGCTTTCCGCTCAGCACAGTTAGCCGCAACCCTCTTCTAACTATACTAGGGTTCCCGCAGGAGCCTACAAAGATTTTTCTTTGTTAGTTTAATGCAAAGTATAGAAATTGTTTGGGTGCCTGGCACGCTGCAAAGCCCAATGGCATAAGAGTAGCTCCTAAAATGGAAAAATCCACTTCGCTTTCCGCTCAGTACATGTAAGCCACAATCCTCGCTCACACACAGGAAATGCCCTCGTCTAACGCTGTGTGCATTCCCGCTGGAATCTGCAGTCCTTAGATGGCTAACAGCTACAAAACTTACTGATTGAGGTGAAGGGTTGCTCGACTCCTGCGGAAAGGGAGCCCCTGAAAAACTTATAATTAATACTCGCTTAAAGTGTGATTGCTTCAGATGACATGTTTTCTTGTTTTGTATCATAAGCTTTATGGCTATGGTTTCATTACGTAAAAAGGAGGCAAAGCGCATTCAAATACATGTTGTACGAGCAGGGGAGTCATTATATGGCATTGCAAATGCTTATGGTACAACCGTTCAAAGTATAGTAGATGCCAATCAAATTCCCGAGCCCAATCGATTAGTCGTGGGCCAGGCACTTGTTATTCCGATTATCGGTAGCTTTTATTATGTACAACCTGGTGATAGTTTATGGTCAATAGGGCAACGCTTTGGAATAAATTATTTAACACTTGCACAAGTCAATGGTATTCAACCAAACCAGATGTTATCCGTTGGTTTGCGTCTTTATATTCCACCAGCGCCGAAAACAAAAGCGGAGACTTTGGCTTATTTGGAGCCAAGAGGGACAGCTATTAGTGAAGCATTATTAAATCAAGCACGCGAAGCATCACCGTATTTAACGTATCTAGCCTTATTTAGCTATGAGGCAAGGAGAGATGGCACACTAAAGCAACCACCGATAAATGGTGTGTCCGACATTGCCGAAGACTCAGGAGCTTCTGTTGCAATGGTTGTATCAAATTTGGAAAACTATCAATTTAGTGGGGACCTAGCACGAGATATTTTCCAAAGTACAGCTGTTCAGGATGTGCTTTTTGACAACATTCTAAAAGAAGCAAAGCGTCTTGGCAGTATTAAAGACATCCATTTTGACTTCGAGAATTTACCTGGTGATCAGCGACAAGCGTATAACAATTTTTTAAGAAGAGCAGTAGAACGTTTTCATGCAGAGGGCTATACAGTATCGACTGCGCTTGCCCCGAAGACAAGTGCCAATCAGAGAGGTGCGTGGATTGAAGCACATGATTACAAAGCACATGGGGAGATAGTGGACTTCGTATTGCTGATGACGTATGAATGGGGCTATTCGGCTGGTCCCCCTATGGCAGTTTCGCCAATTAGGGAAGTTGAGGCTGTTGTGAAGTACGCAGTTTCGGAAATACCAGCAAGTAAAATATTGCTTGGACAAAACTTATATGGCTACGATTGGACATTACCATTTGTACAAGGTGGTCCATATGCTGAAGCCGTCAGTCCACAAAGGGCAATTGAAATTGCGAAAAAATACAATGCAGCCATTCGGTATGATTGGAATGCACAAGCACCCTTCTTTGAATATTACGATGAGCAGGGAAGAGCACATATTGTGTGGTTTGAAGATGCACGATCGATTCAAGCGAAGTTTAATTTAATTAAGCAGTACAAGCTTAGAGGCATCGGCTATTGGAAACTTGGGTTACCGTTCCCGCAAAATTGGTTACTAATAGGTTCAAATTTTAATGTGGTGAAGAAATGATATTGATAGGGATAATGATGTACCTAATCTATTTTCCTTCTATTGGAAATAATCTGTAAATACTATTCCCTATTTTGGAAACATATTATATAATAATGGTAAATTGTAATTTAGGAGGGATATTTTGGGTAAATTTAAAAAGTTAGGAATTATCCTAACGTCTACAGCATTTTCAGTTGGGGTACTTGCTCCAATGGCTCAAGCGTCTGCTAATGTAAAGGATTCTCCTGAAAGAATAGAGATTCAAGTAGCCTCTACGGAAACAAAGGTAACAAAAAGTACACTTATTAAAAAATTACGTGAGCTTTTCCCAGAAAAGTTTAATTTTTTAACAGATAATGATTTCTATACTGGGCGTGGCCATTACTATAACGATGATAAAACAATCCGTTATGAATTGAGCTTCCACAAAACAGTAAATGGCAAAGATATTTATGGTGGCATTACGTTTAGAGGCGACGATTTAGAGTTAGAACAATTCTATTATCAGCCTGCTAATGTTGCAGACGCTTTATATCCTGCTAAGTATTCAAAAGAGGATGCTCAAAAAATCGCACAAGATTTCTTGAATAAATTCCCGAATACAGCAGGTTATAAATTGCAAGAAAATGAAAATGATTATCCTTATGGATATAATTTCACTCGCCCATTATCAGAACCGATTTCTTATTCATTCTCCTATGCGCCGACTCAAAACGGTGTAACAATTAGTGACCATTATATGTCGATTAATGTGCTGGCTAATGGTGAGATTGTAAGTGTATACCATAGTTCAGATGTATCTAAAAAGGCAACGTTCGATAGTACAGAACAGAAAAAGAGCGAGGCAGATGTACTTGCTCAAATTCGTGAGAACTTTGCTGTAGAGTTACGTTATGTTGTAAATTATGATTATCAAACTGAAAAACCAACTGTTAAGCTTGTATATGTACCGACTTCAAGCTTCTACGGTGTACATGCATTAACAGGCAATTGGCAAACAGCAAATGGCTTTGTTCAAACGCCAAGAACCAAAAGTGTAGAAAAGCTATCATCAGAACAGCTTGCTCCTAGGAAAAGTGGCATGACACTTGAAGAAGTAGAGGAATTTGCAAAATCCTTCTTAAAAGCCAACTCTGAAAATGTAAAGCTTCATATTGATATGATTGATGAAAGAGAAACTGAAAATGGTGACACTCTTTACTCAGTAAACTATTCATATCAGCATGAAAATGGTAGCTATGGTTCTTCATTTGAAATTAATAAGGCTACTGGTGAAATTACACAATACTATGACATCAGTAGAGATTTCACTGCGGCTGATAAAAAATCCGAAAAAATTACAAAAGATGCTGCGTTGACAAAAGCGATTGACTACTTAAAAGAGTGGGCACCGTCTTATATTCATAATTACGCAAAACCTTTAGACGATTATCGCTATGAAGAAAGTAACCAATATAGCTTCACATTCCCACGTGTCGTAAATGGCATTGCTGTTTCGGGCGATGAAATTTATGTGAGCATCGGTACAGATGGTTCATTACGTTCACTATCAATCAATCAACAAAAAATTGATAACTGGCCTTCTGTAAGTAAAGCAGTAGCAGCTGATCAAGTGAAAGAAACATTTAGTGAGGCGTTAAAATTAAAACTACAGTATGTTAAGCAAGATAAAGAAGATAGTTATCACTATGATTTAGTGTATACACCGACTTATGAAGGTAGCATCTTTAATCAAATAGACGCTACAACTGGTAAATGGGTAAATAGTGAGGACGTTGAAAATAATAAAGCACAAATTTCCCATCCAACAGCTGCGGATGAATTGAATTACTTATTGGCACAAAATGTGTTAGAAGTGAAAGATCCGGCAAACTTTAATGCTGATACTACTGTAACTAAAGGAGAAGCATTGAAAATTTTGCTTAAATCTTTAACTTATGGCTATTTCGGTTCATATGGAGATGAAGAGGAAGCATATCAATCGTTTGCTAACATTGATCCGAAACATCCCTTATATGGGGTAGTTGAACAAGCAGTGCGAATGGGCGTATTACAACCGGCAGATGAATTTGCTGTGGATGCGAAATTAACACGTCAAGAGCTTGCAGAATGGTATATTCGTGTACTACGTTTAGAAAATGCTGCAAAGCATAGCGATATTTATAAATTAAACTTCGCCGATGCTGGCTCGATTGATCCGGCTTATGCAGGTTATGTAGCATTAGTGAGTGCAATGGGCTTAATGGATGCACAACAGAATAACTTTAATGCAAGTGCAGATGTAAGTTATGCGGATTTAGCTGTGTCAACAATTCGCTTAGCTCGTGCAATTCATGAAAATAATACGAGTCGTAATTACTACTACTAATTATTTTCTTCATCTGTATAGGTGACGATAAAAGGGTATCTCCTGATTTTTGGAGATATCTTTTTTCGTTTAAATAGTACATTTTTAGGGAACAATAACGACAGAAAAGGAGTGAAAATAAATGCGAATTTTTAAAGGTTTATTAGTATTCACATTAGTAGCTGGTTTACTTTATGGTTGTAATAAGAATGAAGAAAAGGATGTAGCAACTAATGCTCCAACAAATCAAAACACTACCAATCAACAGGCTGGTGACAATGTAACAGATCAAGTGCCATTTAACTTTCTAGAATTTTCGTTGGATGTTGATTATACAGCAACAGAATCTTACGAGGTTGAATATGAAAATAAGAAAAATGGTATTGAAGCAAAAATCAAAGATGAGCGTACCAATGAAAAAATTCAAGGTGATGAAGCTTATACAAAGATAGAACCGTTATTAAAGCAACTTACGTTCGAATCCACAACATCGAATGATGAAGTAATTGATCAAGTCATTAAAGTATTTAACATTACAGATGACTACCAATCGATTGAGGTAGAAGTGGAGTTTGCAGATGGCACAGAAAAGGAATTTAAACGAATAAAGTAATAAAGTATAAGCCCTTGTACAAAGATGTAGAGGGGCTTTTTCATGCAGAAAAAAATAATTTTAGACAAAACGATTGCTGTGATGGAAATTTTGTGATATTATTATCTCGAATTGAAGATAATTAATTTCAAGGTAATTAGAAAGAAGGCATCTTATGAGGGAAGAAAATCGGTATTTAAAAGCTTTTACGATTATGTGCCGTGCTTATCAATCGATACAGGATGCAACCAAAAGAGATTTGCTTCAATATGATGTAAACCAAACTGAATTTGGTGTATTAGATTTTTTGTACCACCATGGCGAGCAGCCTATACAAGTAATTGGTAAAAAAATATTAATTGCAAGTAGTAGTATTACGTATGTGATTGATAAGCTGGAACAAAAGGATCTCGTTTGTCGACGTGCTTGTCCAAAAGATCGACGCGTTACTTATGCGTTGTTAACCGATGTAGGACAGAGCTTAATGGATAGGATTTTTCCGCTCCATGAACAAAAGATTAATGAAATTTTTCAAGTATTAGAGCAACAGGAGTTGGAAACAATGAATGTAGCTTTAAAAAAAGTCGGCCTTAATGCCATTCATAAATAAATTTTTTTAAATATATATCTCGAATTCGAGATAAAATGGAGGAACATAACTATGAATCACTTAAAAGGAATTCACCACGTTACTGCTATTACAAGTAGCGCAGAAGAAAATTATAAATTTTTCACATATGTACTAGGAATGCGTTTAGTAAAAAAAACAGTCAATCAGGACGATATACAAACATATCACCTATTTTTTGCAGATGACAAAGGTAGTGCCGGGACAGATATGACATTCTTTGACTTCCCAAATATACCTAAAGGTGTACATGGTACAAACGAGATTTCAAAAACATCATTCCGAGTACCAACAGATGCAGCATTAACTTACTGGGTAAAACGCTTTGACCGTCTTAATGTCAAACATACAGGTATCAAAGAGCAGTTCGGTAAGCAAACTTTATCATTTGTTGATTTTGACGATCAGCAGTATCAACTAATTTCTGATGAAAACAACAAAGGCGTTGCCGCAGGGACACCATGGCAAGATGGTCCTATCCCACTTGAGTATGCAATTACAGGATTAGGTCCAATATTTGTGCGTGTTGCAAATTTTGACTATTTCAAAGAGATGCTAGAAAAAGTAATGCTATTCACAGAAATTGCAGCTGAAGGAGACTTCCACTTATTTGAGGTTGGAGAGGGAGGAAATGGTGCCCAAATTATTGTAGAGCATAACACAATCTTACCAGTGGCTCGTCAAGGATTCGGTACTGTCCATCATGCAGCTTTTCGTGTGGCAGATCGAGACGTTTTAAATGAATGGACAGAACGCTTAGAAGGTTTTGGTTTCAATACGTCAGGTTATGTTAACCGTCACTTCTTTGAATCTCTCTATGCGCGTGTAGCTCCGCAAATTTTATTTGAATGGGCGACAGATGGACCAGGATTTATGGGTGATGAGCCTTATGAAACATTAGGGGAAAAATTATCATTACCACCTTTCCTAGAGCCTAAACGTGCGCAAATTGAAGGGCTGGTTCGTCCAATTGATACGGTTAGAAGTACGATTGCATTTGATAAAGAATATGAATAAGGTGTATTTAAAAAAACGACAGTTTTAGCACAGCCTATTGGTTAATTGGAGGACGTCAAAATGGAATTTTCAAAGTTAATTGATAAACGTCGATCAGCAAATAATTTTATGGACGGCGTTGTAATGACGGAGGATGATATCCGTCCGATTTTAGAGGACGTCAAGCTTGCACCTTCAGCATTCAACTTGCAACATACGGAATATATCGTTGTCTTAGATCAAGAATTGAAAGAAAAAGTGCGCGAGGCTGCATATGGGCAATATAAAGTACATTCAGCTTCCGGTGTTATTCTAGTACTTGGCGACAAAGAGGCTTATAAGCAAACGGCTCATATTAGTCAAGGCATGGTTGACTTAGGTATTATTACAAACTGTGAACTTGATAATCTCATTGATGATAACGCGAAGTTTTATGAAGAACGTGGTGAGGCGTTTATGAAGGAAGATGCGATTCGTAATGCATCGCTTTCAGCTATGCTCTTTATGTTAGCTGCCAAAAATCGCGGCTGGGATACATGCCCGATGATTGGCTATGATCAACAACAAATACGTGCTTTATTCAATGTGCCAGCTACCCATGAAATTGTTTTGATGATGACCATTGGCAAGGAAAAAGAAGGTAGCCAACGCTTACGTGGGTATCGTAAACCAGTTGAGGAATTTGCAACCTATTATTAGGGCGGTATAAAATAAAAAGGCTTTACCAATATTAATGGAAGAACCATTTAGGAGGAAACAACATGAAAGTAGTAGCAATAGTCGGAAGTATCCGTAAAGAATCATATAATATGGCATTAGCCAAATTTATTCAAAAACGTTATGCTGAAAAGTTCGAACTAGAAGTATTAAGCTTACGTGATTTACCAATGTATGATCAAGATATCGAAAATGAGGCACCTCAAGCTGTACTAGATTTTAAAGCAAAAGTAAAAGCTGCGGACGCGGTACTTTGGTTAACACCAGAATATAACGGAACTGTACCAGGTGTAATGGTGAATGCGATTGACTGGCTATCTCGTGTAGATAAAGTAATGGTTGGCAAACCATCGTTCATGATGGGTGCATCAATGGGGAACTTAGGTACTGTAAAAGCACAATTACACTTACGTGATATTTTATTCTCACCAGGAATTAATTCACCATTACTTCACGGTAATGATGTATATATCGGTGCTGTTCATACAAAATTCGATGCTGAAGGCAATTTAACAGATGAAGGTACTGTGAAGTTCCTTGATACAGTAATTGAAAACTTCTTAGACTGGGTTAAAAAATATCTTTAATAGTAAAAGCCAATAAGTATGTGTCATACTTATTGGCTTTTTTGTGTAAAGACCTAAGCATCAGCGGTTCCCAAATAAATAATTGTTTGGGTGCCTGACACTTCGCTGTACCTGGTTAGATTTTTAGCATAATAACGGCTCTGCGAGGTCAAAAATTCACTCAAGCTGTGAGTGAGTATTTTGTCAGTTCCAAGCATTGCTGTGACGCCATCTGTTTCTTTTACGTTAGTTGTGCATTGGCAAGTGTTTACGTGGAATTGATTATGTTACTATTGACTTAAATATTCAGAATTGTTTCGGTGCCTGGCACTTTTACAGGCACTTTTACAAGTTTCTGCATAAAATCTTCACACTTACACGTTATCATATTTGAAATATAGGTGGTTAGAGGATGAAAAAACTTTCGCTAAAGCTTGGAATTATTTTTTTTATTACATTGTTTTGCATTGAAACATTTATGATGTTTTTTTTACATGTTTCTTTGACGAATTCGCGTCTGGAAGAAGAATTAACAAATTTACAGACAACTGGCAATTCACATCGAACAATATTAGAGCAAAATTTCGATGAGGAGACGTTAGCACATATTTTATTAATGGAATCAAAAGAAAATACAGATGTTGTTATAACGGATCATGCTGGAACAATTTTAGCTGCTTCATCAGTACACCCTGAAATACAAGTTTATTTAAAGAAGCTCGGGGGTAGTGTGCCCTATAGTGGTCGGGTATTGGAGAAAAACTGGCAGGATGAAAAATATATAGCAACAATTAGTCCTATTGTAAAACAGCAAAAGCCGGTTGGTTATGTCTTTATGTTTCAAAATACAGATTCCATTCATGCGTTAATGGAACGGTTAAACAAACATTTTCTAATTGTTGGCCTCGTGTCAGGATTAGTGACGATTGTCGTTATTATTGTGCTATCACGAAAATTAGCCCAACCTTTGATGGCTATGAAAGAAGCGACGATGAAAATGAATAAAGGAGATTTCACTGTTGCGCTTTCCACTAATGGCAAAGATGAGCTGAGTGATCTTGCACATGCCATTCAACAGCTATCCGATGATTTAAATCATTTAAGAGAGGAACGAAAGGAATTTTTATCAAGTATTGCCCATGAGCTAAGAACACCGATAACTTTTATAAAAGGTTATACAGATATACTTTATAAGCGAGATTTAACGGAGCAAGATCGCCAAAAATATTTAAGTATTATTATTGAAGAAACGAATCGGCTTTCAAGATTAATTCAAGATTTATTTGATTTAGCAAAAATGGATGAAAACGCATTTGTTATTAATAAGGAATGTCTGCAGTTAGATGAATTTGTGACAAGTATTGAGGCAAAGTTAAATCCTGCCTTTCAGGAAAAGGAGATTCACTTTTTTGTTCAATGTGAAAAGGGCTTAACATTAATGGCCGATTCCGCAAGACTGGAGCAAATTATTTTGAATCTGTTAAATAATGCTTTAACTTATTGTTCCTCAGGAGATGCTACTTACTTGATGGTGAAAAGACACCATCATTTAATAAAAATCATTGTCAAAGATACTGGAAAGGGAATTCCGAAAAAGGAGTTACCTTATATTTTTGAACGCTTCTATCGGGTTGAAAAATCTCGTACCCGTGCACATGGTGGTTCAGGACTTGGACTAGCCATTGTGAGGGAGCTTGTCCATGCACATGGAGGAGAAGTAACCGTTATGAGTGAGGAAAACAAAGGGACTACTTTTGAATTATTGTTTAAGGGGTAGGAACGGATGAAAACATTATTATTAATTGATGATGAACCAAGGATGTTAGAGTTACTAACTCTTTATCTAGAGCCATCTTTTCAGTGCATAGCCATGTCAGCGGTGAGTGATGCTTTAAACTACTTAGAAGAAGAACATGTAGATTTAGTGCTGTTAGATATTATGATGCCCAATATGGATGGTTGGCAGGTTTGTCAGGAAATAAGGAAGTTTTGGGATGTACCAGTGATTATGTTAACAGCAAAAGGAGAACAAGCTGATATTGTAAAAGGGTTAACTATCGGAGCAGACGACTATATTTTAAAGCCCTTTGATGAGGAAGAGTTATTAGCCCGTATACATGCTGTTTTAAGAAGAACGAAAACTGAAGAAACAATCATTTTTTTTGAAGGGCTACGATTAAATAAAGATTCCATTGAAGTGTCTTTTGAACAACAGACTATTGCTTTAACGCCGAAAGAGTTTGCCATGTTAGCGCTGTTGCTTGATTATCAAAATAAAGTTTTCTCAAGAGAACATTTAATGAATACGGTTTGGGGATATAACGTAACAATTGATGATCGTACGATTGATTCCCATGTCCGCAATTTAAGGGAAAAATTGCGGAAAAGTGGCTTTCAGGTAGATGATTACTTACAGACAGTATGGGGCATCGGTTATAAATGGCATAAAGCCACTTGCAATTAGTAGAGACAAATAAAAAGAACAACCTCTGATGGAGTAATCCCAGAGGTTGTTCTTTTTATTTTGAAGCTAGTTCGTCTTCAGTAACCCATTTATGATTTTTCATTTCTTCACCAGTCGTTGTTAATGGAAAATCTATCATATAAACAGTCGTCTGTACTGCTTCATCAATACGAACAGTAGCATTTTCCATACCCTCCATATGCGCAGCATCTGTCTTAACTTCTGTGCCCGGTGCTAAAGGTGCCTCACCTGGATTCACTAATTCCTCATGTATTACCCATTTGTGATTTTCTACTTTTTTTCCACCAGTCGTCGGTTCATAGGAAATAATATAGGCAGTTGTATCATATGCCCCCACAATCGTTGCTTGTGCGCCTGCCATCCCTGCCATATGTCCTTCCTTAATAATAGCGGTACTGCCAACTGGATATTTAGGGTTTTCTGCAGTTTTTAAAGTGGGCGGAACTTCACCTGAGCTTGAATGTTTCATCGTGGAGTGATCCATTTCGTCTCCTTTGTCTGTTTGTGCTTGAGAATCTGTTGTGTCATTATTAGCAGTTTCCGACTTCGATGCATCCTCAGTGCATGCTGATAATAGTAGTAAAGCAAATACAGCAACTAAACTTAACAACCAATTTCTTTTTAATATCATGTGAAACTCCTCCTTACTAGTTAATTGTCTTTAATGTAACAAGTAAATGTGCAGAAAATATGGATTTGATTTTGTGCGAAATATTATTTGTCTGAAGTTGAAAAGATGAAAGAATAATTCCTATAAGGAAGAAGCTATAGACTACGATAATTATGTATGATAGAATCGTCATAATTTTAAAATTTCAGATACTAATGGTGTGACGCTTATTTAATGAGCGCCACTTAAAAGGGAAGTCGGTGTAAGTCCGACGCTGTCCCGCAACTGTAACGAGGAGTTCTATAATGATTCACCACTGTTTTCGAATGGGAAGGTAATTATAGATACGATGAATCGAAGCCAGGAGACCTGCCATTTAGTTCATACCTGTAATGCCCACGAGGATGCAAGCAATTACGGACAATGATGGATTCTTTCTGACTTTGTTTAGCCGAGGGTATTTCTATGCATTCTTGCGTAGAATACCCTTTTTTATTGCTTGCTTCGTCATTATTTTGAGTGATTAGGAGCTAGTAAACAGATGAATAAAAAATTTATATTTTTTGCTATTACCCTTGTTCTAGTATTAATTGCTTCCATGACGCTGGCAATTATGATTGGGTCGGTATCGATAACACCATTACATGTATGGAAGGTTATTCTGTCGAAAATTTCGATTTTCCCAAATTCGATTGAGGCTGATTGGAGTCGGTCACAGGAGATTATTATATGGCAAATTCGTGTTCCACGCGTACTGCTTGCAGCGATTGTTGGAGCAGGCTTAGCTATTGCTGGTGCAGCTGTGCAAGCCCTTGTCCGTAATTCGATTGCAGACCCGTATGTTTTAGGTATTTCTTCTGGGGCAACAGTCGGTGCAACGGCAGTCATTATTTTAGGAGCATTTTCATTTTTAGGAATCTATGCACTTTCGGTAGCTGCATTTTTAGGTTCTTTTATTGCCATGGTCATGGTCTTTCTCTTATCACGGGTTGGTGGACGTATTTCTATCTTCCGCTTGTTGCTAGCAGGAATGGCAGTATCGTTTATATTGTCTGCGACTTCTAATTTTATGTTAATGATGTCTAAAGAAGAGGGCGGTATAAAAGCGGTTATGTATTGGATGCTAGGCAGTCTTGCAGGAGCAAAATGGAGTAATATACTCATTCCCGTCATAATTTTTCTAATCGTCTTTGTTTTGCTATGGCTACATTATCGTCATTTAAATCTATTGTTACTTGGGGAAGAGGCGGCAGTCACGTTAGGTGTTAATTTACAACAGTTCCGAATACAGCTAATCCTGCTCGTATCATTATTAACAGGTGTGCTTGTTGCAGTAAGTGGTGCAATTGGTTTCGTTGGTTTAATAATCCCTCATATCGTACGTTTATTAGTAGGATCTAATTATAAATATGTCATCCCAATCAGTGCATTGTTAGGGGCAGTTTTCTTAGTGTGGGCAGATGCGATTGCGCGTGTATTAATTGCTCCAGAAGAAATGCCAATCGGAATTATTACGGCTTTTTGCGGCGGGCCATTTTTTATTTGGCTATTACGCCGTAACAATTATTCTTTTGGTGAAGGAGATTAGGAGCGATGACATTAGAAGCGAAGCGTGTATCATACTCCATTCAAGATCAACGCATATTAGAAGATGTAAGTATTCAAATAAAAGCAAAGCAATTTGTCGGTTTAATCGGTCCTAACGGAAGTGGAAAGTCGACACTATTAAAAAATATGTATCGTTTATTGAGGCCAGAAAGTGGTACTGTATTTTTGCATGAGCAAGATATTTTAAAGCAATCAAGTAAAGTCATTGCCAAAAAGTTAGCCGTTGTTAGTCAAGAAACGCCCGTGTTATTTGATTTTACAGTGAGAGATTTGGTAAGCATGGGTAGAACACCACATAAAAAACTTTTTGAGATGGATGATAAGGAAGACTTCACTATTGTAAAAGAGGCATTAGTGCAAACGGGTATTGCTCATTTAGAAACACGTAGCTTTAGTTCTCTTTCGGGAGGCGAAAAAAAGCGCGTGATGGTAGCGCGTGCACTAGCACAACAGGCACAAGTGCTAATTTTAGATGAGCCTACGAATCATTTAGATATTCAGCATCAATTACAATTAATGGATTTAATTCAAACATTGCATTTAACTGTTGTTGCTGCTTTACATGATTTAAACATGGCAGCTATGTACTGTGACTACATTTACGTTTTACAACAAGGTCGTATTGTACAATATGGGACACCAGAAGAAGTATTAACGCCTAAACTGCTGCAAGATGTTTTTGGCGTTAATGCCGATATCCAAACACATCCACTAACAGGAAAACCTTATTTAATATATTTAAGTGCCAGTCACTCACACAATTCTGAAACAATTTGAGTAGTAGTACTGTCATTAGGGTACATAAATAACGAAGTAAAATCAGAGTGCCAGTCACTCAAACAATTCAGACTTTTTGTATAGTTGGGAGATGTTCGGGGAACGTTATTTTTGAAAGGATGCGTGATGAACATGGAAGAAATAAAGTTTGCACAATTAGATCACACACAACTTGAAAAAATTAATGAGCTCGAAAAGCAAATCGGTGTTACCTTAGTTGCTTATGATGCTGCAACAATGCCTAACCAAGGTTCAGGTACGTTTGAGACCGATAATAGCAACCATCAAAACCATCCATCCTAATGTCTGAAAATGCCTTGCAGCAATGTAAGGTTTTTTCATTTTACAATCAAGTAAAAGGAGCTGTTAGCATTGTTTCATGAATATTATAGCGATTTACATATTCATATTGGTCGAACAATGAATGGACGTGCTGTGAAGATTACAGGGAGCAAAACTTTAACGTTAGCACGAATTTTAGAGATGGCTAGTGCAAAAAAAGGGCTCGATATAATCGGCATTATTGATTGTCATTCACCAGAAGTAATAGCTGAAGTGAAGATGATGATAGCACAAGGGGAGCTCACGGAGTTAGAAGAAGGTGGGCTACGCTTTCAAGATACAACGCTAATTCTTGGCTCAGAAATCGAAATTTATGATAGCAACTGTCAAGGACCTATCCATGTACTTGCTTACTTTCCTACGATTGCCGTAATGGAGCATTTTTCGAATTGGATGCGAGGCTATATGAAAAATATTCATTTAAGTTCACAGCGGATTTATTGTGATGGCCGAGTGCTCCAACAAAAAGTTCATGACATGGGAGGGCTTTTTATCCCAGCACATGTTTTTACACCATTTAAAAGTCTATTTGGCAAAGGTGTTCATCACAGTTTAACAGAAGTATTTGATCCCCATCTTATTGATGCTATTGAGCTAGGATTAAGCTCTGACACGCAGATGGTAAAAAACATACGAGAACTTCAGGCGTATACTTTTGTGACGAATTCGGATGCCCACTCGTTAGGGAAAATCGCTCGTGAATATCAAAAGCTACGATTAAAAGCAGCAAATTTTAACGAGCTAAAAAAGGCGCTTCATGAACAAGAAGGACGAGCAGTAATAGCAAACTATGGCTTAAATCCATTGCTCGGCAAATATTATCAAACGGTATGTGCGAAATGTGGTGTGCAGGTAAACGATGAGGATGTACTTTGTAAATCATGTGGAAGTTCACACATTATAAAAGGTGTGGCAACACGAATTATGGAACTATCTGATACGGATTGTACAGAACGTGAAAGACCGCCGTATATTCATCAAGTACCACTTGATTTTATCCCCGGCTTAGGTCCAAAAATGTTGGAGAGATTAATCCATGCTTTTGGAACAGAAATGACAATTTTACATTGTATAACGACCGAGCAGCTTGCAGAAATTGTGCCGCTTAAAATAGCCCAGATGATTGATTTAGCTAGAACTGGGAAATTGAATATTGCAGTTGGTGGTGGAGGTGTCTACGGTAAAGTAATATTGGAATAAAATTGAAAATTAATTGAAGGTAATAAGTATTTACCCATTTTTATCCTTTATCTAGTAAACTAGTAATAACTAGGTCAGTAAAAGGAGTGGGTATATGCAATTGTCCAAGAAATTTCGTTTTTTAGCTGCAAGTGTACTAGCTTTACAGTTAACAGTAACTGGAGGGGCAAGTGCCGAGAGCAAAGAAGATAACATAGCGCCAAGCTGGGTAGTACAAGCTGATTATGTAGCGCTAGGTGATTCATTGGCACATGGCATGAATGAAATGGGCATTATTGGTCTTGGCTATACGGATTTCGTTGCACAGGCTTTGCAACAAGATGGTTTATTAACTTCATATAATAAGGGCTTCGCTTATTCAGGTTATACAACGAAAAATATTTTGGCAGATTTACAAGCAGACGTAGAGAAACCAGTGACAGGCTTTGGTTACACAAGTAATAGCACAAAACTTAGAGCGTCCATTAAGGAAGCGGAGCTAATAACGTTAACGGCTGGTGCGAATGACTTATTGCCAATTTTAAAAGATACAGCAACAACGGGCATAAATTCTGCGACTATTTTAAAGGCGTCGCAGGAAGCGATAAAAAATATTGCGGCTATATTAGCTGAAATTAAAAAGTTGAATCCACAAGTGCAAATTTACGTTATGGGATACTATAATTCATTCCCTTATTATAACGAAGATTTGCAGACGCAATTTAAAATGCTATTAGCTATTATGAATGCGTCGATAAAAACAACAGCAGAAAAAGCAGGGGCCGTATTTGTGCCAACTTTAGATGTCGTGGCGAAAGATGTGGCAAACTATTTACCAAATCCCGAAAATATACATTTAAGTGAAGCCGGCTACTTAGCGGTAGCGAATGAAGCATTTTTACCGATTATAAAAGTAAGCTCGTTATGGGATGTTTCCTCTGCAATCCGAGTTAGTGTGGAAAGTAGCACAACGGCAAAGGTAACTTGGCTGGCAGCGACAGATAATGAAGGTGTTACGAAGTATAATGTCTACGTGAATAATAAGCTTTATTCTACAGTAAAAGCTGATCAAATGGCGATTACACTAGATAATTTAACGGAAAATACTGCCTATACAGTTGCGATTAAAGCGCTAGATGCGGCTGGGAATGAAAGTGTTCAAAGTCCCGCAGCAACGTTTACAACAAGTAGTGCAGTACAGTTTACAGATATTCAAAATCATTGGGCAACAGCGTTCATCCATGAAGCGGCTGCAAAAGGCATAATGAAAGGCTATGCAGATGGTACATTTAAACCTGAACAAAATATTACACGCGCTCAGGCTGCCACAATGCTTGTTAGAAGCTTAGGATTAACAACAACTGTCAAAGCACCATTTACTGATATTGCAAGCTACGATGCCAATACACAGGCAGAAATTGCGGCGGCTTATGCGCATGGTCTTGTGAAAGGGAATAATGGTCAGTTTCATCCGAGCCAGCCTATTACACGTGCGCAATTAGCACTGATGCTTAAACGCGCATATGAAAAACAACATAATGAAGCTTATGTTGTGAAAAATAAAACACCGTTCATCGATATAGCTAGTTATAATGATGAAACGCAAAAGGCCATCACAATGCTATATGAGCTTGGTATTGTCACAGGAAGTGAAGGGAAATTTTCTCCTGAAGCTGCAACAAAGCGTAGCCATGCAGCTAAAATCTTTGTAAGCTTTAGTGAGCGATTGAAATAAACGTATTTACTAAGGATGACGGTCAATTAAAAAAGCCGTTCAATAAATCGACTGTAAGATTTATTGAACGGCTATTCGTTTTAATTTATTTCAAAAACTATGATAATTTGGCAATAATGCCTTCTTCATCATCTAATACGAGCTCAATACCTGTAGAGAAAGGGTCTCCGTGTAGCACATCTTTTATCCATACACGTAATGCACCAATCATTGCAGCGGTATTAAATATTTCGATTTGACCATTTGTTTCAACTTCTGCACCGAAGCCTGTCTCATCTTCATATGTTAGCTCAACAAGGACGTCTTCTGGACGAATATTTTTATGATACGCCTGTGATAGGCAAATAGCGTTAATAATATCTTGCTCGCTAATTATTTGTGCCATTGTGTCGCTTCCTGTTCTTTGCGTTTTTTATCTTTAAACATGTTGATAATTTTAACAACAAGCATAACGATCACCGCAATGGCAGCAACGTTAATTAATAAGCCTAAAATATTACCTAGCATACCTAAACCACTAAATAGACTACCAAATAGTAGACCTGCTAAACCACCTAGCATTAAGCCTTTCATCAGGCCACCTGAGAAAAAGCCACCTTTTTTCGCAGTTGTAGTATCTGTTTTATTTGTAGACGTCGTATTATTTTTATTTGTTGTAGCATTGTTTTGATCTTTAGAATTATCCTGAGATTTTTGAATATTTGAGCTGTTGTTGTTGTTTGAGAAGCCTTTTTTACCTGACTTATATGATTTTGCTTCAGCAGTCGGTGTGTCCGAAATAAATAATGTGGCACCAACTGATGCAAACATAAGTGTCGCTGCAAAAAGAGCTGCAAGAATTTTTTTCATTGCTTACATTCCTCCAAAATAATTTTGTTTTTTGTCATAAACTAGTTCTTAATAGTAATTTTACATGATATATAGTGAAAAATAAAATATTCACTATATTTAATTTAGGAAATTTGCAATATATGAACAAGTGGTGTCAGCATCTTGCTGAATGGGGAATAGAAAGGGAGGAAAGGAGTAAATGCAATGCTTCCAGCAATGACATTATTGATTTCAGTATTTTTAATGCTATATATAACGGAGAAAAGGCGTTTCATTAACGCTGTCGTTCTAGGATTAATAGGTTTAACTGTTTTTATAGGTATAGCCACACGCTATGATTTATTTATTAATGAACAGGGTATTGTGTCCAAGATGGGTATTATGACGTTGTTCGGTATTATCCCAGGTATAATGTTGATATTATCTATAGCTATGTTTTTCAATAGTAAAATTTTACTCGAAAAAGAAGGACGCAGCATTCGAAATTTAGTATTAGCTGTTTTTGGATTAGTGTTCTTGCTCATGATGATTGGGTATGTTTTCATATTTTTTACGAATATTGAAAATAGCTTTTGGCATATTCTTTTCTTTTATGCGTTTTTGATTTTTGCCTATACAGTCTTTTTGTATACAAGTGTAATGCTTTATTCTGTTATTTACCATTTCACGCCGATAACGTATGAGCCTCATTATATCATTGTCCTTGGTGCAGGTTTGATGGGTGACAAAGTTCCCCCTCTTTTAGCTAGCCGTTTAGATGAGGCTGTAAAGCAATATCGAAAATATGGGGAACGTCCTTTTATTATCGTGTCAGGTGGGCAAGGTCAGGATGAACAAATTTCAGAAGCGCTTGCGATGGAAACATATATGATTGAACGACACGAAATACCACATCGCCAAATATTAAGAGAAGATCAATCCACAAACACAGAACAGAATATGAGGTTCTCAAAGGCAATTATGGATGCACATGCGCAAGGAAGGGAATACCGAGCACTTTTTGTAACAAATAACTTCCATGTATTTCGTGCAAGTATTTACGCTAGAAAGGCAAAGCTTGATGCGCAGGGGGTTGGCTCCAAAACAGCGTATTATTATCTACCTAATGCATTTACCCGAGAATTTATCGGATTATTAGAAATGTCTAAATGGCTACATGTAACGTTCTTTTTTGTTCTTACTTTATTTATTGGACTTATGTTAAGAGCATATGTGTAACCATTCTTCAACTGCCTTCCATATAATAATAGCGAGGCAGTTTTTTTACATAGTGCAAGGGGGGAAAACAAATGTATCGGCCATTTTTAGCAAAACGAAATAAGGAGCGCATGGAATCTTTACAACAGCTACCACAAATACAGAACACATGGTTTGCACAAAACGTATCATTACTTATATTGGATGAAGTACAACTGACAACCTTGCAAAAAATGCTATATCAAGTTATTCAGGGCTTGTTAAGGAAAAATAAACAACGACACTTACAAGTTGTACATCCAGAACAAACACAAACCGTGCAAGAAAATGTATTAACGCTATTAGCGGAGTATGATGATTTATTACGTGAGGCAATACCACAACCAGTTTATATTTTAATTTGGCAAATTACTTCTTTGGAGAAGTTAGCTTATACAACTGAAGTTGTTGATGATGTTCTCGATATACTCGAATGGTATTTTGTTCATCAGGACGAAGCAGTTGATGCTTTTGAAGAAGAAGATTTAGATCATGAAGAAATCATTGATTTGTACAAAGCAGCGATTGAAGAACAAGATGCGGATACCCAATTTGAGCTTGGTGAATATTATAGTACAAATGATGGTGCGGATTTCCAACCCGAAAAGTCAGTAAAATGGTTTGAAATCGCAGTAAACCAAGGTAATGCCAATGCACAATATGCGCTTGCGAACTATTATTTTGAGGGTATCGCTGTAGAGGAAAATTATGATCGTGCCTTCTCGTTGTATGAAGCTGCCGCAAACCAAGGGCATGCAGATGCAGCGAATAACCTAGCCGATATGTATTTTAATGGGGAAAGTGTAGAGGAAAACATGTTGCTTGCAAAGCAGTGGTTCGAGTTCGCCGCGAAGCAGGGCGTGGCAGAGGCGATGTTTACATTGGGCATTATGTATGAGCAAGGATTAGGGGTTGCCATTGATGAGGAGCAAGCTTTTCTTTATTATAAAAAAGCCGCTGAGGCTGGTTATGTTGAAGCAGAGTATAGGCTCGGAGGAATTTATTTAGAAGGTCATTTAGGACAAATGCGTGATGTAAATCGAGGCTTATATTGGTTTGAACGAGCTGCTGCTCAATACCATGTGGATGCCTTCTATGATTTGGGCTTTATTTGGAGCAAGGGTTTAACAGGGATTCGTAATATTGAAAAAGGTATTCACTGGTTCAAGCAAGCGGCGCTTCAAGGAGATCCGGAAGCAAAGTTGCAGCTTGGTCATCTCTACAATAAAGGCGAAGGAATAGCGCGCAATATTAAAGAGGCTAAAAAGTGGTACGGACTTGCAGCAGAAGCGGGTATAGAAGAAGCCACACTTTTACTTGAGGAAATAGACAAAAATTAAAACACCGTAACGGTTCATGAACGAGCCGTTGCGGTTTTTTTCGTTATATCGTTATTAGCTTGGTTGACTAGGAAAAGGTGTTTGCTTATCTTACCATAATAAAATGATAAAAAAGAGACGTAAACTTGGTGGAAACGCATTAGGTATATATCACTGTTTATATGTTTTGTTTGTAATGGTTATTTTGCATTATTTTTCAGGATATATTTAGGTTTAATGACCTTTGTGAAATTACTTGTTGAATAATACTGCAATAGATGCTACTTAATTATGCATGGACTAATAATAATAGAACTAGTAAATGTTCTTTAAATAGCGTAGATATGGCTAACGAAAAATGTTGTTGTATATTTTTTATTACATAATAATACTGAATTCCTGTTTTGTTTATTAATAAATATTATAGTGTTAAATGGTAAAAAATAGGTTAATATAAATTGACAATTAATATTAAAATGTATAATGTAAATGAGTACTTTGAAATTAGAAAAATAATGCATTATTGATTATTATAATGTTATTTTGTTATATTATTTTCTTGTGAAATTTTTATTGGTCGTGGTATTTTTTCATATTTTTATCAGTATATTTGGGTAAACGGAAATGGTATGTTGCTCAGCTTTTCAAAAGAACTTGTAAATGAAAGAGGGAAAAGTGTGATTTTTCAAAAACAGAAAAAGACAATGGCGTTAGATTTACAACAATATTCGGTGACAATGGATGTTCCCAACTCCCGAACGTTGGTGAAGCAGATTGAAATGCTAAATTTGACAAAACAAGATTTACAATATTTAAAAGCCTTTAAACCTTTTGTTGAGGACAACATAAATCACATCGTTGACCGATTTTATAACATGATAGGAACTGAGCAAAGTTTAGTAGATATTATTAATAAACATAGTTCCGTAGATAAATTGAAGATTACATTGCGTCGACATATTATTGAAATGTTTAATGGCACAATTGATGAGGATTTTTATAAAAGACGAGTAAGCATCGCAAAAGTACATGTACATATTGGACTGAGAACGCAATGGTATATTTGTGCTTTCCAAGATTTAGCTTTGTCATTTATTGATTTAGTAGAAGAACATGTAGAGAATCCAATGGATCAATTCAATACAATACGTGCTATTTCTAAAATATCAAATTTTGAGCAACAACTTGTACTTGAAGCGTTTGAAAGTACAGTTGAGCAGCTGAAAGAAAATGTTGAGCGTGAAAAAGAAGCAGTTGAGAAAAAAATCGTAGAGTCCTCAGAGGGACTAGCTGCCATTTCTCAAGAAACGAATGCCTCATTCCATCAATTAAATAGTCAATCACAGGCCATTAAACAATTGGCGAAGCAGTCATTACAGGTCAGCACTTTAGCTGAAAGTCAAGCAGTAGATGGTCGTGAACGTTTACAACATCAATCTAAAAATATGTGTAATATTATTCAATCAGTCGATGATATTTCTTACAATATTAAGCAGTTGACGGATATGTCCAAGGAAATGGAATCTATTATGAATGTTGTCACGAACATTGCCAATCAAACGAATTTACTTGCTTTAAATGCAGCTATTGAAGCAGCACGTGCTGGAGAAGCGGGGAAAGGTTTTAGTGTTGTAGCAGACGAAGTGCGTAAATTATCTAGTCAAACGAAAGAGTCTGTTACATCTGTCGCAAAATTATTAGAAAAAACAACGGAGCGCACAGATAAGTTAGCTCACTCGCTCCATCATATTCAGTCAGAAGTGGCGTCTGGTGAGGAAAACATGGCTCAAACTGAGGGGCAATTTAACAAAATACTAGATGCTATGACAAAAGCTAAGTGCCAAAATGATCGTATGGAAAAAGAAATTATAGCAGTATCTCAAGTCCTTCATGAGCTTGGGCTAGCATTCAATGAAGTAACCAATTCTGCAGATAAATTAGCTAACGTTGCGCAAAACTTAAACTAATTTATGTTGTGTATTGATATGGGAAAATGTCATTAAAATTAAAGTCCAATAAATTTTATTTTAAAATATCCGCTGTGCTTTCCTTTGGTCGGATAAGAGCTGTCATCTACATGCTCTTGCCACAATTGACGAAAAGCACAGCGGTTTTTTAGTGCTTTTTTTGGTGCCTGGCACGCAAACAATTCTGAATATTGCAGGTGAGTTATCCACAGTGAATTTTGCGAATCAGCACGGCATGTGGGAAGCCATAAACTGCTTGCTTAGCGGGGTTGTAGCTTATCGTGTGTCGTGCAAAGTAATAGGGATTTTGCAATTTAGTAGCTATTAAAGTGACAGGCACGCAAACAATTTGCGGGTTTTTATTTTTAGCTTGGATGAGTTTTGCGAAATTTGTAATGGGTTGAACGTAAATGTTTGGCAAAACAGTTTATACTAATAGGAGATAAATAAAGAAATTAGGGGCGATTCTTCATGGAAACTATTGTTGTATTAGGTGGCGGAATTACCGGTTTATGTACGATGCATTATTTACAGCGACAAGTATTGGAGCATAACATAGATGTGAAATTAGTGCTTGTCGAGAAAAATGCTTACTTAGGTGGTAAGTTACACTCTGTAAATGACCAAGGCTTTATTATGGAAACGGGCGCTGATTCTATTGTTGCCCGTCATAAAGGCGTTATGGAGTTAGTGCAAGAGCTTCAATTTGAACAGGAGCTCGTGTACAACGAAACAGGGATATCTTATATCTATACAAATGACGAGCTACATGCGATACCAGCTGATTCTACGTTCGGCATTCCAATGAGTATAGCTTCACTCGAAGCAAGTACACTTGTATCAGACGCTGGCAAAAAAATTGCCTTACAGGATTTAACGATGCCAAATAATGGCTTCACTAAAGAAAGTTCAATAGGCGAATTTTTGACATATTACTTAGGGGAAGAGTTAGTGCAAAATCAAATTGCACCTGTACTGGCAGGGGTATATTCTGGTGATCTTCATCAACTATCCATTGCTTCGACTTTGCCTTACTTAATCGATTATAAAAATGAATACGGCAGTATTATTAAGGGCTTTGACGCAAATCGCGAACAATTTATGAAAGCTTCCAATAAAAAATTTATTTCATTTAAAAAAGGCTTATCCTCACTAATCGAGCGTCTTGAAGCTACATTAACAGAAGTAGAAATTATTAAAGGCGTAGCAACAACAAGTGTAAAGAGACATGAGGGGCAATATGCAATTACCTTGGCAAACGGTAGGAAGTTGGAGGCAGAGCATGTTGTATTAGCGTTACCTAATGAAGCGGTGCAAAGCTTATTACAGGACCCATCGTTGGATCATTATTTCAATGAATTTACTACAGCTTCTGCGATCACAATTTACCTCGGTTTTGATGTGCCAGATGCAGTGTTGCCGGCAGATGGAACTGGCTTTATTGTGTCACATAATTCGAATGTCCAATGCAATGCTGCAACGTGGACAAGTCGCAAATGGAAGCATACATCTGCTAATAATAAGTTGCTTGTACGACTCTTTTATAAGAGCATTAATCCCGCGTATGAAAAATTACGCTTAATGACTGATGAAGAATTAGCAGCTGTCGCGTTAGACGATGTGAAGAAAAGTTTAGGCATTGATGAACAACCAACTGTCGTAAATGTAGCAAAATGGATTGATCAAATGCCAAAATATGATTTAGCACATCATGAGGCATTAAAAGGTTTAACTGTCGAACTGGCAGAAAAGTATCCAAATTTATCGATAGCTGGATGTTCCTATTTCGGTGTAGGCATTGGTGCTTGCATACAGAATGGTAAACAAGTAGGCGAAGCGCTTGCAAAAAAACTACGATAATTAAATTATCCCAAAATGTTGCGATTCCAGCGGGATCAGCAAGCAATCCGAGGCCCTGGACTGAGCTTGCCCGCGGAAAGCACAACCTGGAGCGATAGCTTACTAGTACCCAGACTTAAAAAGTTGCACCTATAGTGAAATGAAGACAAGGTCATGATGAAATCCATACACAGGTGAAATAAAGCTGAAATAAGTTAATTTTCTGAAGAAATATCCTTTGTTAAGTGAAATAGTCTTGACTCTATCGTCTGTAAACGATATGATTCTTTTAATTATTTGAAAAATTCATACTAAATTCTTATCAAGAGAAGCTGAGGGACTGGCCCGATGACGCTTCAGCAACCAACGTATGTCAGGTGCTAAATCCAGAAGACCACACTGGTCGAAGATGAGAAGGAACAACAATTACGATTCGTTAAAGCCTTCTTTATGTAAAAAGAAGGCTTTTTATATTTTGCGTATAACGAAAGAGAGGGCTACGTTTTATGGGATTGCTAGAAAAATTAAAAACGCATGTGTTAACAGCTGATGGGGCCATTGGTACTGTATTATATGGCTATGGCTTGGAGTATTGCCATGAAGAAATGAATGTGCAGAGACCAGAATTAATCGAAAAAATTCATAGAGAATATATCGCAGCGGGTGCAGATGTGATTCAAACCAATACATATGGAGCCAATGCGATTAAATTAGCGCGCTACGGTTTAGAATCGCGTGTTCAGCAGTTTAATGAGGCCGCTATTACAATTGCAAAACGTGCTGCAGCCGAGGGCGGACAATTTGTCTTAGGTACAATTGGTGGCATCCGTGGTATTCGTAAAAGTGATGCAACTTTAGAGGAAATCTTGGCGACTGTTGAACAGCAAGCGACTGTGTTACTGGCAGGAAATCCTGATGGTCTTTTACTAGAAACGTATTATGATTTCGAAGAACTAAGTGCAACGTTAACAATGTTACGTGCGAAAACAGAACTACCTATCATTGCTCAAGTATCGATGCATGAACCAGGTGTCTTGCAAAATGGTATGGCGTTAAATCAAGCATTACATGAGCTAGAAGCATTGGGTGCAGATGTGGTAGGCGTCAATTGTCGTTTAGGCCCACACCATACAATTCAAGCATTTGAGGGTGTTGAGCTACCTGACAAAGCGTTTATGTCCGCATATCCTAATGCCTCATTGCTAGATTTAGAGGATGGGCGTGTCGTTTATGAGTCAGAAGCAGATTACTTTGGTCGAGCAGCGGTAGCATTACGTGACCAAGGTGTGCGATTAATCGGCGGTTGCTGTGGTACGACACCAAAGCACATAGCAGCGGCAAAAAAATATTTAGAAGAGTTAACACCTGTTGAAGAAAAGTATACAAAGCCCGAAAAAGTTGAAGTTGTACGCGAAGCAGAACCTGCAACATATGAACCGTTGCACGAAAAGGTGAAACGTGAGCGCTCGGTTATCGTGGAGTTAGACACACCAAGACATTTAGAAATTGATGGCTTTATTCAAGGTGCCAAAAAATTATATGAGGCCGGTGCAGATGTCGTGATGATGGCAGATAATTCGCTAGCATCTCCGCGCATTAGTAATGTGGCGATGGGAGCATTGTTGAAGGAAACGCACGGTGTCCGACCGTTAACGCATATTACGTGTCGTGACCGCAATTTAATTGGATTGCAGTCACACTTAATGGGGTTAAATGCGCTGGGCATACATGATATTTTAGCGGTTACAGGCGATCCAACAAAGGTTGGCGACTTCCCAGGTGCGACAAGTGTGTATGATGTTTCATCAATGGAGCTTATTCAACTAATTAAGCAGTTAAATGAAGGGATATCGTTTTCAGGAAAGCCACTTCGAAAAAAAGCAAACTTTTCCGTTGCGGCAGCCTTTAACCCGAATGTGCGTGTATTAGATCGTGCAGTAGCTCGCCTAGAGAAAAAAATCGAACATGGCGCAGATTATTTTATTTCCCAACCTGTATATACGAAAGAAAAAATCATCGAAATTTATGAAGCGACAAAGCATTTAGAAACACCGATTTATATCGGTATAATGCCAGTAACGAGCTATAAGAGCGCAGAATTTTTACACCATGAAGTACCAGGTATTAAATTATCGGACGATGCCCTATCGCGTATGAAGGCATGTGGCGAAGATAAAGAACGTTCAACATTAGAAGGAATTGCAATTGCCAAAGAATTAGTAGAAGTAGCTGCAGAATATTTCAATGGAATTTATTTAATCACACCGTTTTTACGCTATGATATGACGCTGGAGTTAATGAAATATATTGAGCAATTGGATGAACAGAAAAAAGGGGTAAGTATAGATGGCTAAGCACTTGATTGAAGAGCAACTGGAGAAACGAATTTTAATTCTAGATGGCGCTATGGGTACAATGCTTCAAAATGAAAACTTATCAGCAGAGGATTTTGGTGGCGAAGAGCTCGACGGTTGTAACGAAAATCTTGTACTAACTAGACCGGATGTGCTTGAAAAGATTCACCGAAAATATTTAGATGCTGGAGCGGATATTATTTGTACAAATACGTTTGGCGGTACGCCACTCGTATTAAATGAATACGATCTTGGGGCTAAGGCAGAAGAAATAAATAAACGGGCAGTGGAAATTGCGCGTAAAGTAGTCGACGAAGTTTCTACGCCAGAATGGCCTCGCTTTGTAGCGGGGGCAATGGGGCCAACGACGAAAACATTATCCGTAACTGGCGGTATTACATTTGATGAGCTGGAAGAGAACTTTTATGTGCAAGCAAAGGCGCTCATTGAAGCGGGTTCAGATGTACTGCTTCTTGAAACGAGTCAGGATATGCTCAATGTGAAAGCGGGTACGCTTGGTGTTTCACGTGCCTTTGAAGAAACAGGCAAAGAGCTACCAGTGATGATTTCCGGTACGATTGAGCCAATGGGGACAACATTAGCAGGGCAAACAATTGATGCTTTTTACATATCAATCGAGCATATTAAGCCACTGTCAGTTGGCTTAAACTGTGCGACAGGTCCAGAATTTATGACAGACCATATTCGGTCATTAGCAGAGCTTTCTACAGGTTATATTAGCTGTTATCCTAATGCTGGTTTGCCTGATGAGGAAGGATGCTACCATGAATCACCAGAGTCCTTATCTCAAAAATTAAAAGGCTTTGCCGAAAAAGGCTGGCTAAATATTGTCGGAGGCTGTTGTGGTACGACGCCGGCCCATATTGCAGCAATTCGTGAAGTACTAAAGGATGAAAAGCCCCGTCAATTACCTGAAGCAACGCATGGTCATGTCGTATCGGGTATTGAACCATTAGTTTATGATGATTCGATGCGTCCACTATTTATTGGGGAACGAACAAATGTTATTGGTTCTCGTAAATTTAAAAATCTAATTGTTGACGGAAAATATGAGGAAGCGGCAGAAATTGCACGCGCACAAGTGAAAAATGGAGCACATGTAATCGATATTTGCTTAGCGAACCCTGATCGTGATGAATTAGCTGATATGCGAGGCTTTATGCAGGAGGTTGTAAAAAAAGTTAAGGTCCCACTCGTAATTGACTCTACTGATGAAAAAGTAATTGAAGAAGCACTAAAATTTTCCCAAGGGAAAGCAATCATTAACTCTATTAATCTAGAGGATGGAGAAGAGCGCTTTGATGCAGTTATGCCACTCGTGAAAAAATATGGTGGCTCTTTAGTAGTTGGTACTATTGATGAGAAAGGCATGGCAGTAGACCGTCATCGTAAGGTGGAAATTGCCGAGCGTTCTTATCAACTGTTAACGGAAAAATGGGGCTTAGCACCTGAGGATATTATTTTTGACCCGTTAATGTTCCCTGTTGGTACAGGAGATGAACAATATATTGGTTCAGCACTTGAAACGATTGAGGGCATTCGTCTTATTAAAGAAAAAATGCCGCGTACTTTAACCGTGCTGGGTGTTAGTAATATTTCGTTCGGCTTACCGCCAGTTGGCCGTGAAGTATTAAATGCAGTCTATTTATACCACTGTACACAGGCTGGCTTAGATTACGCAATTGTGAACACAGAGAAGCTTGAGCGCTATGCATCAATTCCTGAAGAGGAAATTAAACTAGCGAATGATCTATTATTTAATACAAATGATGAAACATTAGCAGTATTTACTGATTTTTATCGTGATAAAAAGAAAGAAAAAACAGAAGCGGATATTCCGAAAACGGTGGAAGGGCGTCTAGCTTACTATATTTTAGAAGGTACAAAAGAAGGGCTTATTGAAGACTTGGATGCTGCTCGTGAAATTTTTGACGCGCCGCTTGATATTATTAATGGACCACTAATGGAAGGCATGGCGGAAGTTGGCCGTCTATTCAATGACAATCAGCTGATCGTAGCGGAAGTATTACAATCTGCAGGTGTTATGAAGGCAGCTGTAGCTCATCTTGAGCAATTTATGGAGAAAAATGAGGACAGTGCTGGTAAAGGGAAGATGGTACTGGCTACGGTAAAAGGCGATGTGCATGATATTGGCAAAAACCTTGTAGATATTATTCTAAGTAATAATGGCTATAAAGTGGTCGATTTAGGTATTAAAGTTACGCCATCACAGTTAATCGAGGCTATACGTAAAGAAAAACCTGATTTTATCGGTTTGTCGGGCTTACTTGTTAAATCTGCTCAGCAGATGGTTATTACTGCGCAAGATTTTAAAGCAGCAGGTATTGATGTGCCGATTTTAGTAGGGGGGGCAGCGTTGTCTCGCCGCTTTACTGAAACGAAAATTGCCAACGAATATGAAGGTCCTGTTATTTACTCAAAAGATGCGATGCAAGGGCTAGAGCAAGTAAATCTGTTAATGGGAACTGAGACGCGAGAAAACTTTTTAGCTGAAATAGCAGAGTCTCGTCAAAAACGATTAGAAGCAGACGAAAAACGTGCAGCGCGACCTGAAAAAGAAATAACGGTGAAACCAGTACGTACAATAAAAGATGCGCCGGTTTTCCTACCAGCGGATGTTCGTCGTCATGTGAAAAAGGATTATTCAGTGTCACATTTATACCCTTATGTAAATATGCGGACATTAATTGGTCATCATTTAGGGCTTAAAGGACAAGTTCAGCAATTGCTCGATGCAGGGGATGCACGTGCTACAGAGCTAAAAGAGTTAGTTGATGATTATTTACAAAGTGATTTATTGAAGCCTTCTGGTTTGTATCAGTTCTTCCCGGCGCAAGCCGATGGAGATGATGTAGTCGTTTATGATCCAGCAGACAGTAAAACGGAAATTGAGCGTTTTACTTTCCCTCGCCAACAAGTGGAACCATTTATGTGTTTAGCAGATTTCTTGAAAACAGTAGATAGTGGTGAAATGGACTATATTGCGCTGATGGTTGTAACGGCTGGTCAAGGTGTAATGGCGACAGCTCGCCAGTTAAAAGAGCAAGGGAAATTCCTTGAAAGTCATGCTCTACAATCAACCGCGCTTGAGCTTGCGGAAGGCTTTGCCGAGCGTATGCATCAAGAAATTCGAGATCAATGGGGCTTCCCAGATAAGACAGATTTCACAATGCGCGACCGATTTGCAGCAAAATACCAAGGACAACGTTTCTCTTTCGGCTATCCTGCATGCCCGAACTTAGAAGACCAAGAGAAATTATTTGGCTTATTAAAGCCTGAGGATATTGGGGTTCATTTAACAGAAGGCTTTATGATGGAACCAGAAGCTTCTGTTTCTGCAATTGTTTTTGCACATCCAGATGCAAGATATTTTAACGTATAATTTAGTTTGTGAAGACGCGAATGGAATATTTGCAGTGAAGTACAACACCCTACCGCTAGCGGTAGGGTCTATTTCTTTTACGGTGGGGACGTGAACAAGATGATTCGATTGATGGAAGAAAAAGATTTACCAGAGGTTTTAGCCATTTACAATGACATTATTTTAACGAGTAAGGCAGTCTATAGGTATGACATACAAACATTAGAAGAAAAACGCCAATGGTTCCAAGAGCAAAAAGCAGCAGGCAATCCGTTACTAGTTTTTATTGATAGTGGAGTAGTAGCAGGTTTTGCAAATTACAGTCAGTTTCGTCCTTATCCGGGCTATAAGCATACGATGGAGCATTCCGTCTATGTACATAAGGAGCATTATAAGAAAGGCATTGCCAGCAAGCTGATGCAACAGTTGATTGCTATCGCACAAAAACAAGGCGTTAAAACTCTAGTAGCCGGTATCGATGGAGAAAACATCGCAAGTATTAAGGCGCATGAGAAGTTAGGTTTTGAATATGCAGGCACAATTAAAAATGCGGGTTATAAATTTAATGAATGGCTAGATTTAGTATTCTACCAACTGTCTTTACCTGGACCAGAAAAGTAAGCTAGTGGCTTGACAATCGATTATGTTTATGACAAATGTCATATGCTTTTTATGATGTTTGCGTCTATTGCTAGTTATTCTCTTGTTTTATGATGAGGTCATAAGCAAAAGGAAACGAGGGAAAAAGGAATGGCAACAGATAAAGAAAAAACAAAGAAATTGCGCCAAGATGTAGCACCATTTGCGAAATCAGATACAGGTAAAAGCATTTTTCAAATGATCAATACAATAGTACCGTTAATTGTCCTATGGATTGCTGGATATATGTTAGTTGATGTTTCGCCATGGTTAACTGCAGGTCTAAGTGTTATTTCTGCTGGCTTTGTCGTTAGAACATTTATCATTTTCCATGATTGTACCCACGGTTCATTTTTCAAAAGTAAAAAAGCAAACGATTGGGTGGGCTTAGTAACTGGGGTGCTAACATCGTTCCCATATGAAAAATGGAAGCGTGAACATACAATTCACCACGCAACAAGTTCGAATTTAGATAAACGCGGTATTGGTGATATTGATATGATGACAGTAGAAGAATATTTACAATCTTCAAAAGGTCAACGTTTGTGGTATCGTTTTTACCGTAATCCATTTGTGATGTTCGGCTTAGGCCCATTATATATGGTGTTAATTTTGAATCGCTTTAATAGAAAAGATGCTAAACAAAAAGAACGCATGAACACATATATTACAAACATAATTATTTTAGGCATCTGCGCAAGTCTTGTTTACTTTATGGGCTGGCAAGCATTTTTGTTAGTTCAAGGTGTGACGTTATTTATCGCAGGTTCTCTTGGAATTTGGTTATTTTATATCCAACATACGTACGAGGATTCTTATTTCGAGCACGACTCCGATTGGGATTATGTGAAAGCTGCTGTTGAAGGCAGTTCGTACTATAAACTACCAAAACTATTACAATGGGCAACGGGTAATATCGGCTTCCATCACGTACACCATTTAGCACCACGTGTACCGAACTATAACCTTGAAAAAGCGCATAATGAAACGCCGCCGTTGCATACAGCTACTACAATTACTTTGCGTACAAGCTTCGAATCTTTACGCTATAAATTATATGACGAAGAACAAGGTAAGTTTGTCACTTTTAAAGATGTGAATGACATAATTAAACGAAAAACGAAAGGCACTATTGCTGCTTAGTTGTATCCAGCCATCTCTTTGTGGGATGGCTGTTTTATATAAATAAAGCCTTGTTCGTTTAAAAGCTACGGAATAGCAAGTAAAGGCGCAAAAATTCTTTTCTTGTTATAATGTAGGGAAAAGTAGGAAAGAGCGTGAGATTATGATGAAGAAATGGCATAGTATCATTCCGAATAGTCCTATGCTCAGTATTTATTTATGGGTTATTTTTTGTTTTCTACCGTTTTTCTTTATTTTTAGAAAATCATCGTCTATTGAAATCACAATAGGGATTACTTTTTTAATGCTCTATTTTATTTTTTATCGATTTTCGGTGAACTCTAAAAATGGGCTAGTCTACATGTGGATTAGCTTTGAAATGGTCATAAATATTATTTTAACGATTTTGTATGGTTATGTGTACTTATCGATTTTTACAGCTTTTTTTATTGGGAATATTCGTAGACCTGTTGGCTTTTACATAATGTACGGTCTTCATATCGGTTTTACTGTGATTTCTACAGGGGTTGGTTTCTTTGTTGAGCTAAATTTATTCTTATCGCAACTTCCGTTTGTTGTATTAACGATTTTAGCGGTGGTCCTTTTACCTTTAACAATCTATTCAAAAAATAAGCGTGAAAATTTAGAAGGTCAACTAGAAACGGCAAATGAACGTATTGCCGAACTTATTGTCTTTGAGGAACGACAACGAATTGCAAGGGATTTACATGATACGCTTGGCCAAAAATTATCAATGATTGGCTTAAAAAGCGACTTAGCCTCTAGGTTGATTGCTCGTGATCCACAGCAAGCATTAGTCGAAATAAAGGATATTCGCCAAACTGCCAGCATTGCTTTGAAAGAGGTTCGAGAATTGGTGTCAGATATGCGTACAACTAGATTTGAAGATGAGCTTATGCGCGTTTCTCAAATTTTAAAAGCGGCTGAAATGGAACTTGTTTTTGATGGTGATAAAGAATCGTTACATGTGCCACCACTCGTTGAAAATGTGTTATCGATGTGTTTAAAGGAAGCTGTCACGAATATTGTAAAGCATAGCGGAGCAACCAAATGTGAAATCGCCTTTCATCAAAACTTTAAAGAAGTACACTTAGTTGTTCGTGATAACGGACAAGGCATTTCTAAAAAGCAAGCTTTGAAGTCGGGCAATGGCTTAAAAGGCATGCATGAACGCTTAGAATTTATAAATGGCTCATTTAAAATAGAGAATGAAAATGGCACAACTTTAACGATATCTATTCCGGTGACAATTACACACCAAAAGGTTAAAGAAAATCTGAAAAACCTATAGAAAGAAGGTTATGGCATGATACGAATTGTAATTGCTGAAGATCAGGGGATGCTGTTGGGCGCACTTCGTTCCTTACTTAGTATGGAAGAAGACATGGAGGTCGTCGGTTTAGCAAAAAACGGTGAGGAAGCATTGGCGCTTGTAGCAGAGCATCAGCCTGATGTTTGCATTATGGATATTGAAATGCCAGTGAAAACTGGACTAGATGCAGCTGAAGAATTACATAACTCAGACTGTAAAGTAATTATTTTAACTACATTTGCAAGACCGGGTTATTTTGAACGAGCAAGAAAGGCTGGCGTTCGAGGTTACTTATTAAAGGATAGTCCTATTGAAGAATTAGTAAGTGCTATTCGTACAATTGTCGATGGTAAACGAATTTACGCACCAGAACTTGTTGATTTTGTGTACGAGGATGACAGTGAAAATCCACTAACGGAACGTGAAAGCCAAGTGTTAACTCTTGTAGCAGAAGGAAAGACGACGAAGGAAATTGCAGCCGAGTTATTTTTATCGGCAGGGACCGTGCGCAATTATATTTCCACGATCTTAGAAAAACTTCACGTCGGTAATCGAATTGAAGCCATTGCTCGCTTTAAGGAAAAAGGATGGAATAAGTAAGCCTTCTGAATGTACTTTTGTTCAATGAATAGGTATGCTGAAAAACATAGATTTGATCTATCACTATTCAAAAGGGAGTAAGATATATGCAAACTATTACTGGAAAAACGGCTTTAATTACTGGAGCTGGTCGTGGAATCGGCCGTGCAACAGCCATCGCCTTTGCAAAAGAGGGTATCAACGTCGGGCTTGTAGGTCGTACGTTAGAGAATTTACAACAAGTTGCCGATGAATTAAAGGCATACGATGTAAAGGTAGCGTTAGCTACAGCGGATGTAGCTAATATGGAATCGATCACAACGGCAGTTGAAAGTATTCGTGCTGAGTTAGGGCCGATTGATATTTTAGTCAATAATGCAGGTATTTCGAAGTTCGGCAAGTTTTTAGAGCTATCACCTGAGGATTGGACAAATATCGTAGATGTAAATGTTAAAGGTGTATACTACACAACACGTGCAGTCCTACCGGAAATGATAGAGCGTGAGTCAGGCGATATCATTAATATTTCTTCAACTGCAGGTCAAAAAGGTGCACCAATTACAAGTGCGTATAGTGCATCAAAAGCTGCGGTTATTGGTATGAGTGAATCATTAATGTTAGAAGTGAGAAAACATAATATTCGCGTTGTAACGTTAACACCAAGTACGGTAGCAACCGATATGGCGGTTGAATTACAACTAACTGATGGTAATCCAGAAAAAGTCATGCAAGCAGAAGATTTAGCTGACTTAATGGTAGCTAACTTAAAATTACATCCGCGTGTAGTTTTAAAACATGCAGGTCTTTGGTCAACAAATCCTTAAAAAGTAGTTGTCCATGAAGTGGAAGTAAAAACAAGTTGTCAAAATGGTGGCAACATATAAAGTTGATAAAAGGCATCAAGATTTTGAACTCTTGATGCCTTTTGTTATTTTTAATGAATATATTATATTTAATTGATTGTAGCGCAGGGTGGGCGACTCCTGCGGGAACAGCTTACGGTGTGCCGGCGGAAAGCGCCTGCCCGTAGCAAAAATCAATGCCCATAGTATGCCTTAATGGTGACAAGTTTTTTTACTTTTTACGCTTTGTTAAGCGACCAAGTACGAAGGCACCAGCTGCTACAGCAAGAACGGCATTCGTTTTCTTTGTAAATACTTGTTTCGTCACAAGGTTAAGATTTTGAGGACGCTCTGCTAAACGGCGCATAAAGTAACCATACCAATCTTCACCGAATGGCACGTATACGCAGAAGTTATAGCCTTCGTTCGCAAGTTCTTTTTGCATGTCCGTGCGGAAGCCATACAACATTTGGAATTCAAATTTATCAAATGGAATATTATTATCGGCAACAAAGCGTTTTACATGAGCTATAACATTATGGTCATGTGTAGCAATCGATGTAAATTTGCCGTGTAATAAATGATATTCAATCAGTTCAATAAAGTTTAAATCAATATCTAATTTATCTTGGAAGGCTACCTCTGCAGGCTCTTTATATGCACCTTTTACAATACGTAAACGGTAGTTTTTAAATTTCTCAATATCGTCTTTAGCACGGTAAAAGTACGATTGAATAACAGTGCCAACATTATTAAACGTTTTTGAAAGCTCTTCTACCATATCAAACGATGTTTGTAGACGGCCGTAATTTTCCATATCAAAGTTAACAAAAATATCATAGTTTGCTGCTTTTTCAACAATTTCATATAAATTGTCGTAGCAAAAATCAACATCGATGTCTAAACCTAATTGGGAAGGTTTTAATGAAATATGCGCATCAACACCGTGTTCGTGAATTGCTTCAATGACAGCGAGGATTTGTTCCTTAGCTTTTGTAGCTTCTTCTTCATTTGCAACAAATTCCCCTAAATTATCCACTGTACAAGAGATATTATGCGCATTTAATTCTTTGATGCTCGCAATCGTTTCTTCTATATTTGTACCAGCTACGACACTTTGGGCCCCTAATTTTAAGCCGTATTTTTTTGCAGCATTATTTAATAGTTGGTTTTCAGATAATTGGATGAAAAAATCGCGTAATAACATGGGTCATTCTCCTCACTGCATTTTTCTTACTAGTATAACATATTTGAAGAGTCTGTCATGATATCACAAAAACAATTATTTCAATTCTAACATCTGTAATCGTTCGTTAAATAGCACAGGATAACTTAAAAAACCGATCATTATACTCGATAATGTTGCCGTTGTAAGCAGAGCAAAAATGATTAGAAGTTGGAATTGAACCGCTTGAATAGGGTCCGCTCCACCAATTATTTGGCCACTCATCATACCGGGTAGCTGTACGAGCCCAATTGTTTTTTGGCTTTCAATCGTAGGAATCATACTCGCTTTAATGGCATTGATTAGTTGGCGATGTATCGCCTGTTTAGGTGTACCGCCTAGTGATAAAATGAGTTCAATTTCGTTATGATGACTTGTAATTTCTGCAGTAAAACGATTTAAAAATAAAATAGATAAAACCATCGAGTTGCCAATTAGCATGCCGCTAATCGGTATGATATATTGTGCGGTGCTAGGGACAATCCCGAAACCTAGTAAAACGCCTTGTGTTACAACTTCCACCATTATTAGTGTAAATACAATTTTCCATGTAATACCCTTAATGCCTTTACCCTTTTTACGGGCATTTAATGTGGCGGCTAGAATCATTAATGCCACCATTAAAAAGATATAAATGGGGCTGCCGGCATCAAAGACGAACTTTAAAATATAGCCGACTGCAAGTAATTGAATAATAGAGCGCACCGTTGCAATCAGTGTGTCCTTTTCAAGACCTAACTTAAATGTTTTAGAAAGTACTAAAGGAATTAGTACAAAAATTAATGTCAGTGAAAGTGATGTATAGGTCACGCGTTTACCCCCTGAACAAATTCGGCTACTCTTGGATTACTAGGTGCTTTTAATAGTGAGCTTTCTCCTGTTTCGATAAGCCCTCCTCCAATCATGACCCATGTATAGTGTCCAATTGTTAATGCTTGTTGCAAATTATGTGTAATCCAAATTATTGTAACATTATATTTTTCGTTAATTGTCCTAATAAGTGATTCGATATCTTGAACGGATTGTCGATCTAATGCGGAAGTAATTTCATCTAACAATAATATAGAAGATTCATTAATCAATGTACGCGCAATAGATACTTTTTGACGCTGTCCGCCTGATAACTCTTTGGTGGGACGATGCAAAAAGCTTTTATCGAGCCCAACGTCATGCAAATATTGTACGGCGTCTTGCGTAGTGAGCTTTTTCCCTTGTAACACAAGTGGTAGTGCTAAATTGTCAAATACGGTTCCATGAATCATTGGTGCTGCTTGAAGTGCAATTCCTACATATTTTCTTAATGTAGTAGGCTCATAATTGGTAATTGGCTGATTATTAATTAATAGTTGGCCTTCAGTCGGTGACAGCAGACCGTTGCACATTTTCAATAAAGTCGTTTTGCCAGCACCAGATGGACCAACGAGTGTCGTAATTTTCCCTTGAGGAAAAGAACCGGTTATTGATTTCAAAATGGTCTTGTCATTTACTGTAAAGTTCACTTGTTGAAGGTGGATAGCGGGCTCATATAACATAGTCATGTAGTTGAAACTCCTTTAAGCTTATAGGTAAAATAACTGTAGCATGAAATAATTCGACGCTACAGTTATTTTACCTTTTTGCAGTATACTCTAATCAGAACGAGTGAGGGGAACGGATGAATGAATACTTTATATGTAGATACACTAACATACGCACAAGGTGAGATGTATATTATTGCTTCTGATGAAGGGCTTGTCTATATAGGCACGCCGAATACCGCATTTGAAGAAGTGGAAAAATGGGCTCAAAAGACGTTCAAAGGCTACAGTTTTGAGGAAAACAAAGAAAAATGTATGCCTTATGTTGCGCAATTAACGGCTTACTTTAATAGGGAGCTTACTGAATTCACTTTACCTATCCATGTAAAAGGAACAGCATTTCAGCTAGCTGTATGGGATGCGCTAAAAGAGCTACCTTATGGAACGACAACAACCTACTCGGCAATTGCAGAACGCATTGGTAAGCCAAAGGCAGTGAGAGCAGTAGGGAGTGCAATAGGCGCCAATCCAATTTTAGCAATTATCCCGTGCCATCGAGTGATTGGCAAAAATGGTAAGCTAACGGGTTTTCGAAGTGGGCTGACAATGAAAGAGTTTTTACTTGAATTAGAGAAAGCTTAATTTTTATAGTTGCCATGCTAGAAACAACAAATTCTGCTGGACTGTCGAGAACATCCAGCAGAGTTTTGTTGTTTCTATAGTAAAGTAGTTCTAAATGCTAGACATGCTCTTCCGTGACAGTTGTTTGCGTTTTGCCGATGTGAGTTAAACGCTGTGCAAATGTTTCACCTTGAATAGCAGAGCTTTTAAAAACTTCTTGATATTCATAAGCGGGAGTCCCGTGTTCAATAACATCTAGACCTGTCATTTCTTCTTCAACCGATACTCGTAGAGGTACAAAGGCTTTAATAATAAATAGGCCAGCTGCGACTGAAACGCCTACCCAAGCAATTGTCGCAATTACACCTATTGCTTGAATACCTAGTAGACTGACACCACCACCGTAAAATAAACCTTGACCGTTGATATCAAATAGCCCAACTGCCAATGTGCCCCAAATACCACAAATACCATGAACTGCAATTGCACCAACCGGATCATCGACTTTTAATTTCCATTCGATAAAGCGAACACCTTCTACTAATAAAGGTGCGGCAATAAAGCCGATAATAATGGAACCAATAATGCTGACGTTAGCGGCACCAGCCGTAATAGCTACAAGCCCTGCTAATGCGCCATTGAGTGTTAGTGAGCCGTCGATATGACCGTAGCGGAATTTTGTGTAGAATGCAGTGGCAACAACACCAGCCGAAGCGGCGAAGAACGTATTAGCAATAACGCTTGGTACGAGAGTTGGGTCTGCTGCTAGCGTAGATGCGCCATTAAAACCAAACCAGCCAAACCATAGAAGAAACACGCCTAATGCGCCAAGTGGAATACTATGACCGGTAATAACGTTGACGCGGCCATTTTCATATTTGCCTAAACGTGGTCCAATTATGACTGCTGCTACAAAGGCTGCGACAGCACCGGTTAGATGAACTACTGTAGAACCTGCAAAATCGATAAAACCTAAATCGGTTAGCCAACCTTGACCGCTCCAAATCCAATGTCCTACTACGGGATAAACGAGTAATGTCATTAAGATAATAATGCCGATATAAGCAAAAATATTTGTACGTTCTGCTACTGCACCTGATAAGATTGTTGCACCTGTCGCAGCAAACATTGTTTGGAAAATAAAGAAGGACAGATCATCCACACCGTTTAAAGCAAATCCGCTTGTTCCGAAGATGCCCCCGGCTGTGTCACCAAACATAATGGCATAACCGCATAGAAAGTAGACGATACCCCCAAGCGATATAGTTAAAAAGTTTTTCATAATAATGTTTACGGCATTTTTAGAGCGTGTAAAACCAGCCTCAACCATTGCAAAACCTGCATGCATAAAAAATACTAAAATGGTACCGAGCATAACCCAAACTAAATTGACAGATAATAGTACGTCCTCCATAGCAATCTCCCCCTTAATCTACAGCAATGGATCCGACTTCTTTCGTGCGGATGCGAATTGCCTGTTCTACTGGATAAATAAAAATCTTTCCATCTCCGACCTTACCTGTTGCAGCATCACGTAATAAAACCTCCACAATCGCCTCAACTTTGTCGTCATCGATAATCATTTCTAACTTCAATTTTGGTAAAAACTCAATTTCATACGTATTACCACGAAACAAACCTGTATGACCTAATTGACGACCGCAGCCAGCGATTTCAGAAATACTTAAACCAGCGATGCCCACCTTTGCCAGTCCGTCTCGTACAATGCCAAATACTTCTGGCCGAATAATGGCTTCTATTTTTTTCACTCACATCAGCTCCTTGCGTAAATTTAATTTACATACTAAAGTGAGCTGATAAACGACGCAATTGTTTTTTTGAAACTCATGTTATGTTATATTACATGGTATATTTCGTTTTCCGTAATAGTTTGCTAAAAAGCTAAATATTAAGGGAATGAAAGCGGTACTAAAATTTGTGTCTAAATTATGAACGGTTCTAAATTTTCTGACTATTCATGTTAGAAAACCTAACACGTCATAGAAAACGTGTAAAACGCAAGATTTTGGGTATATAGTGTATACTAGGACTAATTATGAAAGTGGAAGAAGGGAATTGCTATGAGATCAAACTATGCTGACGATAGCTTAGCGCTACACACGGACCTATACCAAATTAATATGGCAGAGTCTTATTGGGCTGATGGCATACATAAAAGAAAAGCGGTTTTTGAATTATATTTTAGAAAATTACCATTTGGAAATGGCTATGCCATATTTGCTGGATTGGAACGTATGCTTGAATATTTACGAGACTTTCGTTTTAGTGAATCCGATATCGCTTATTTGCGCGAAGAAGTTGGATATAAAGAAGATTTCATTGACTACTTAAAAAATATTCGTTTTACAGGGAATATGTATTCGATGGCGGAAGGGGAGCTCGTTTTTGCAAATGAGCCAATTGTACGTATTGAAGCGCCGTTAGTTGAAGCCCAACTTATCGAGACAGCGCTGTTAAATATTGTGAACTACCAAACGCTAATTGCGACAAAAGCAAGTCGTATTAAGCAAATCGTAAAAGATGAAATGGCGATGGAATTTGGTACACGTCGTGCGCATGAAATGGATGCGGCTATTTGGGGAACACGTGCAGCCTTTATAGGAGGATTTGCTTCCACGAGCAATGTTCGTGCGGGGAAACTATTTAACATACCGGTAGCAGGTACGCATGCTCACGCCCTTGTTCAAGCTTATAAAAATGATTACGATGCCTTCCACGCTTATGCTAAACGTCATCGCAATTGTGTGTTTTTAGTGGACACATATAACACTTTGAAATCAGGTGTGCCAACAGCTATAAAAGTAGCAAAAGAACTAGGGGACAAAATTAATTTTATTGGTATTCGTCTAGATAGCGGGGACATTGCTTTCTTGTCTAAAGAGGCGCGTCGTATGTTAGATGAAGCAGGCTTCCCAAATGCTAAAATTGTCGTTTCCAATGATTTAGACGAATACACAATTTTAAACTTAAAGGCTCAAGGTGCCCGCGTAGATATGTGGGGCATTGGCACAAAGGTTATTACGGCTTATGATCAACCTGCACTAGGAGCTGTCTATAAAATGGTGGCAATTGAAGATGAACATGGCCAGTTACAGGATACAATTAAAATTTCCGCAAATGCTGAAAAGGTATCAACACCTGGCTTGAAAAATGTTTATCGCATTATCGACCGGAAAAATGGGAAATCAGAAGGTGACTACATTACGATGCACGATGAAGATCCACAATCTGAAGAGCGCATAAAAATGTTCCATCCTGTGCATACATTTGTATCGAAGTTCGTGACGAATTTCGAAGCGAAAAACTTACATCAGCATGTTATTAATAATGGCGAAGTGATTTACCAAAATCCAACGTTGGTAGAAATGCAAAAGTATGCCGCTGAAAATTTAGAACTGTTATGGGATGAATATAAGCGTGCCATGAATCCGGAAGAATATCCGGTCGATTTAAGCCAGAAATGTTGGGATAATAAAATGCGCAATATTGAAGAAGTTCGAGATATGGTTAATCGAATTGTCAAAGGGTAAGGAGTGGGAATGTTATGACATTACAACAGCAAATCATTAAAGAATTACGCGTTTTGCCAATGATTGATGTACAACAAGAAATTCGTAAATCCATTGATTTTTTAAAGGCATATGCGCAACGATATAGCTTTCTAAAAGGCTTTGTGCTAGGGATTTCGGGTGGACAAGATTCCACGTTAACAGGCAAATTAGCGCAACTGGCTGTGGATGAGTTGAATGCAGAAGCGGGCGAGGACAAATATTCATTTTGGGCAGTGCGTTTGCCATATGGTGTTCAAAAGGATGAACAGGACTGTCAGGATGCTATTGATTTCATACAGCCAACCCATACCTACACAGTGAATATTAAAGAGGCGGTCGATGCGAGTGTCCGTGCTTTAGAAAATGCTGGAGTTCCACTTAGTGATTTTGTCAAAGGGAACGAAAAAGCACGTGAGCGCATGAAAGTGCAATTTTCGATTGCTGCTATGAATAGTGCAGTTGTTTTAGGAACCGACCATGCAGCTGAGGCGATTACAGGTTTTTATACAAAGTTTGGTGATGGTGGGGCAGATTTAATGCCTATCTTCCGTCTCAATAAGGGTCAGGGGAAACAGCTATTAGCGGCGCTTGATTGCCCTGAACATCTATATTTGAAAGTGCCAACTGCGGACTTAGAGGAAGATCGTCCATCCTTACCTGACGAAGTAGCACTTGGTTTAACGTATGAGCAGATTGATGATTATTTAGAAGGCAAGGCAATACCAGAGGATGCTCGTGAAACACTCGAGCAACATTATTTACGTTCTCAACATAAACGCCATATGCCTATTACAATTTTTGATGATTTTTGGAAATAAAGCTTGTGAGAATAGAGTTGTTCAAAAATTAATTTGAATAATTCTATTCTTTTTCGTATTTTTGGTTCTGTTTGCTTAAATATCTGCATATAATGTCGATATAAATACCTATAAAGAGTGCAAATTGTAAAGGGGGGTAACTAAAAATGAGGACTTCTAGCGTAAGTGCGATGACCAGCAGTACATTTCGTAATGAACAACAGTATTTACATGCTGGTGATCTTAGTCATAACTTTAGCCATAATGCACAGCAGCAATTTCAAAAGAGTTTGCAAAAAAATAAAGATAAAAAGCGCTCAACCATTAAGAGGAAAAAGCAACAACAACATCACAATAAATTAGAGGCTACCTTTGTTAATAGTGAAGGTGATGTGCAAATTCATAATGAATTAACGGAAACAGCCGGAAAATTAAGTCGCCTTAGTAAGCTAAAGAAGCGTCACAATAGTTACCGAACTTCCATATAGCCTAATAATCCCTCCCTCTATACCAATTTTGGTATAGAGGGTTTTTGCTGTTGCGACAATTCGATTTTTTTAGTTCATAGCAATTCCAGCGCATTTACTGAAGATTTTAAAGCATCACGCGTCAGTATTTTTGGTTAAAAAAATTAAATTTGTAACTTTTTTGTAAGCGAAACGTTATACTACTTTATAGGCTTGTGCCCGGCAAAGCAACAAAGTAAGTTTTGTGAGAGTGCGTGTAATGGCACATTAATTGTGTTACGAAACAGTTTTCGATATGCTTAAACTAAATTATTGTGCAATTCAAACAATTTGCTGGCGAAATTGGGAGGGGTTATTGTTTTATGAATTTACAAATACAAATGGTCTTAGAAAATATAGAAAAAGTTATGATTGGTAAAAGAGATGTGGCGGAACTTAGCATCGTAGCGTTGCTTGCTAACGGTCATGTATTATTGGAGGATGTGCCGGGTGTTGGGAAGACAATGATGGTGCGTGCCCTTGCCAAATCATTTGATGCTCAATTTAAACGTATTCAATTTACACCGGATTTACTGCCATCAGATGTTGTCGGGGTTTCGATTTATAATCCGAAAACTATGGAATTTGAGTTTCGTCCAGGGCCGATTATGGGCGATGTAGTATTGGCCGATGAAATTAATCGAACATCACCTAAAACACAATCTGCATTACTGGAGGCGATGGAGGAAGCATCTGTCACTGTCGATGGTAATACACTTAAAATTAGCGAGCCATTTTTCGTAATGGCTACGCAAAATCCTATCGAACACGAAGGAACGTATCCTTTACCAGAAGCACAGCTTGATCGCTTTTTGCTAAAAATCAAAATGGGTTATCCAACTAGAGGGCAAGAAGTGGAAATTTTACGCCGCGCTGAACATGGTAAATCTATCGAAAAAATTGAGGCTGTACTGTCGATTGGGCAGTTAATTGAATTGCAAAAGCTAGTACAAGGGGTTTATGTAGAAGACTCTGTGAAAAATTATATGGTCGAGCTAGCTGCTCAAACGCGTGAGAATAACTATGTGTATTTAGGGGTTAGTCCGCGTGCAACAATTGCTTTGATGAAAGCATCCCAGGCGTATGCGTTTATGAAAGGGCGTAGTTATGTAATCCCAGACGATGTCCAACATTTAGCACCATATGTTTTTAGTCACCGTTTAGTATTGAAGCCGGATGCGCGCTATGATGATGTTAGTGCGGAAGAAATAATTGAGCGGATTATCGCGAAAACACCTGTGCCGACAAAGAGGTTTGCAGAGCAATGAAGAAGTGGCGAGCCCTTTTTGAGAAAAGTAAACATTTTCTATTAGTGAGCTTTCTGATGCTTTTAACGTTTTGCTATGCGATGTTTCAAGGCGGTTTTGTTAGCTGGTTTGTATTTTTTACAGTGAGTCCATTTTTATTGTATGCCTTTATTTTTCAACTCGTTAGGGAGAGCATCTACATAGTAGAACGGAAAATTGAACCTTCTCGTATTGAAAGTGGACAATCCGTTAACGTAACGATAAACGTCGAACGAAAAACGCGTTTTCCCTTTGCTTATATGCTTGTGGAGGAACTTGTTGGTAGTACGATGCTAGTGCAGTCAAAGATACAAGAAAAAGATGCAATAAAATTTGTAGGTTTTAAAAAGACTTTTACTTGGCGTTATACACTAGAAAACTTGCCGCGTGGTGAGCATCGTTATTTAGGAGCTAGTATAATCTTCTATGATTTTTTCGGATGGGCAAAAAAACGCATTGTGGTAGAAAAAGAACAGATTGTTCTCGTCTATCCAAAAGTGCATGATATGAAATACGCTACATTACAAGCGAAATTAGATGTTGGGTCTATGATGTCTCCATACTCAATTGTTAAAGATACATCGATGGCCGTTGGTTTACGTGAATATGTACCGGGAGATCGCTTTTCCTGGATTCATTGGAAGTCTTTTGCGAAAACGCAATCTCTTCAGTCAAAAGAATTTGAAGATCGTCAATCTCAGGAATTGCTGTTAATGCTGGATGAGGGAGCTTCCTCGTTGTTTGAGGAGAAAATAGAGCTGGTTGCGTCTATGCTTAAAGCTATCGTACAAGGTCGTGGAGATATTTCTTTTGTATCCACTGGGGCTAAAACAAAAGTGTTTACTGCCATTCAAGGAGAAAAGCAACTGGATCGAGTAATGCAACATTTGGCGAGTGTAAAACCTGTTGAGCAGGCTGATTTCCAATTACGTGATCAACAAGTTTTCCAGCGTGTTGCAACCCTTTTATATGTTACGAGTGATATTTCAGATGACTTATTACATACTCTAGGCAATTCGGTGAAAAGCTGTATTTGTTTTGTAGTAACGCAACAGACACAAGCGGTTTCAGATGTCATGAAGCGTTATAAACATATTCAAGTTGTCTATGTAGACCCGACAAATTATTACCATTTGTTCACGGAGGTGATGAAGCCGTGAAAAAATCATTAGAGAATTTTATGGAGTTGGCCTTCGCGTATATCATTATTTTCTTTATTTTACGTGAATGGCTAGAGCCGGTAATGCAATTAACGAACACAGGTGTAGGTTATTTGTTTTTAATTTTTATCGGCCTATCATTAGCGCTAAGTTTGTTTAAAGTTCCACCGGCATTATCAGGACTTGTGAAATTAGGTTACATTACGTGGTTTGTAATATTTGTTTATAGCGAAAACCCTTTCTTTTCAGGTCACACCCTACCGTTTTTAACGAATGAAGTGACGTGGAACATGGTAAATATTTTTTCTGGGAATTTTGGACAAGTATCGGATCCGTTTAGAACTGTCTTGTTTTTAGTGTTGATTTGGATGTTAATTTATTTAATACATCATTGGATTACAGTGCACCATAATATTTTCTATTTCTTCGCATTAACCGTATTTTTCATCGCAACACTCGATACTTTTAGTGAGTATAACGGGAAAGCGGCTATTGTGAAAGTAGTAGTACTTGGTTTGATGATGACAGGTGTCCTTTTTATAAAACGTTTAAGGCTTCAAGTAGATGTTCCAAGTGACATTTTTAAAAAGTGGAAAATAATACTACCGATGCTTATTTCGGTGGCACTTGTTAGTATGGTGGCGTTCTTTTTACCGAAAACAGGACCTACTTGGGCTGATCCAGTGCCGTTTATTAAAGGCGTTACAGGACAAAATGGTGTAGGGGATGGCAAAAAAACAGTTGGTTACAGTGAAGATGATAGTAGGTTAGGTGGGCCTTACAACGGTGATAATACATTAATTTTCACTACAAAATCCCGTGATCGCCACTACTGGCGTATCGATATAAAAGATACGTATACATCAAAAGGCTGGGTATTATCGAATGAATTTATGGGAGAAGCGGTTTTTGAAAATGATACCCCGATTCAAACGTCTTTGCAGGTAGGATCGCGAGAAAATGAACGCCAAATTGAGTTGGATTTTGCTATTCCGATGCCATTTTTAATTCAAACGTATGGCATGCTGTCTGTATCGGCAAAGGAACCAACCTTATATATTCAAGATGCACAGACGGAAAAAATTGTAACGAAACAACAAAGTGGCTCGAATCAATTACTGTCTAGCTATACATTAATCTACAGTGAACCGAATTATAGCTTGCAAGAACTTCAAATGTCAGAGCCAGTTATGTTAGAAACGTTAGATTCTTCGTTTGATCGATTTTTACAATTACCGAATACATTGCCTAAACGAGTGCAAGATTTAACGATTGATATAACGCGCGACAAAGCATCGGTGTATGAAAAAATAAAGGCGGTAGAGGGATATTTTTCAAAAGGGAACTATCGATATGATAAATCAGCGGCTGCTTACCCTGCTGAACAACAAGACTATGTAGATCAATTTTTATTTGATACGAAAGTAGGCTATTGTGATAACTTCTCTACTTCGATGGTTGTTATGCTTCGTTCCATTGGTATTCCTGCCCGCTGGGTCAAAGGATTTGCACCAGGGAATGCAGGGCCTTTATCGGATGGCTATCGCGAATATCAGATTACAAATAATAATGCCCACTCATGGGTAGAGGCCTATGTACCTGGGACGGGGTGGATAGAGTTTGAGCCTACTATCGGATTTTCAGGTGCGGTTAATATCAATTATGATGTAAAAAATGACACACCTAAGCAAGAAGATGTATTACAGCCACAAGAAAAACCTGAGCAACAGCCAAAGAAAGAACAAACGGCTAAAAACTCAAGTGCTACTTCAACATTTAGTTTGGATAGTGTATGGACATGGTTGAAGTCTTTAAAATATGTATGGCTAGCAATCCTTGCTTTGCTAATCATTCTTGCTGTGACGTTATTTGTTCAACGGAAGACTTGGATTCCTAAAATGCAGGTGCGCGTCTATCGTAAAAAAGAGGCGGATTGGACAAATTTTGAAACTTCCTATCAGGCATTAACGAAACAATTAGTCCGTATTGGCCTCAGTCGAAAACGTGGCGAGACATTACGGGCATTTGCAGAGCGGGTAGATGCAGCGTTAGAGACTGAAGAGATGCAGAAGTTAACGGCGGTATACGAGCACTATATTTATAGCAATAATGGGCAAGATGTTGACTTTGTGAAACTGCGGGAAAGTTGGGAATATTTAATCAATCGCACAATCAGTTGATTTTAACGGGCACAAAGAGTAAAATGAAAAAAATTATATATGATTAGGATGGCTTTCATATAAGTTCGAAAATAGGGTTCGGATGTTTCTACGAAATCACCGTAAATGATTTCTCTATGAAGGTGAATGTTTTGGTTAGGTGAGATTTTTTTATAGATCACTTTTCTTTGTTACGCATTCCCCTTTATATATCAAGAGCTTATGGACGCGTAGGAAGTTTTTTTACTTTCATACGCGTTTTTCTTTGAACATATGAAAAAGTCCTTTAATAATACAAGAAGAGGTGGAAATATTGTCAGCAAGCCCTTTATTAAAAGAGCAAGAAAAAATCGTCGTTCTAGACTTCGGTAGCCAATTTAACCAATTAATCACACGTCGTATCCGTGAATTCGGTGTCTTCAGTGAGTTACATCCACATACGATTACAGCAGAAGAAATTAAAGACATGAACGCAGCAGGAATCATCTTCTCAGGCGGTCCTAACTCTGTTTATGATGAAAATGCATTCCATGTAGATCCAGCTATTTTTGAATTAGGTTTACCAATCCTAGGTATTTGCTATGGTATGCAATTAATGGCTCATACGCAAGGTGGTAAAGTTGAAGGCGCTGAAACTCGTGAATACGGTAAAGCGGAAATTCAAGTGACGGCTGCAAATAAATTATTCGGTGAATTACCAACAGAACAAATCGTTTGGATGAGCCATGGTGACCACGTTACAGAAGTACCTGCTGGTTTTGAAATCATCGCAACAAGTGCTTCTTGCCCAATCGCTGCAATGGCAAATGTAGAACGTAAATTATATGCAGTACAATTCCACCCGGAAGTTCGTCACTCTGTATACGGTAATGATTTACTACGTCAATTCGTATTCGATATTTGTGGCGCTAAAGGCGATTGGTCAATGGCGAACTTTATCGAGATTGAAATTGCTAAAATTCGTGAAATTGTTGGCGATAAAAAAGTATTATGTGCACTTTCAGGCGGAGTAGACTCTTCTGTTGTTGCAGTACTTATTCACAAAGCAATTGGTGATCAACTGACTTGTATGTTCGTAGACCACAACTTAAACCGTAAAGGTGAAGTTGAGCAGGTTATGAAAACTTTCACAGAAGATTTCGATATGAACTTAATTAAAATCGATGCACGTCAACGTTTCATGGATAAACTTGCAGGTGTATCTGATCCAGAGAAAAAACGTAAAATTATCGGTAACGAATTTATTTACGTATTCGATGAAGAAGCTTCAAAACTAGAAGGTATGGATTTCCTTGCACAAGGTACGCTATACACTGATATTATTGAATCTGGTACATCTACTGCTCAAACAATTAAATCACATCACAATGTAGGCGGTCTTCCAGAAGACATGCAGTTCACATTAATTGAGCCGTTAAAAACATTATTTAAAGACGAAGTGCGTGCTCTTGGTTTAGAACTTGGTCTTGATGAAAAAATCGTTTGGCGTCAACCATTCCCAGGTCCTGGCCTAGGTATCCGTGTACTTGGTGAAGTAACAGAAGAAAAACTTGAAATTGTTCGTGAATCTGATTTCATCTTACGTGAAGAAATCGCAAAAGCTGGTCTTGACCGCGACATCTGGCAATACTTCACGGTATTACCTGATATTCGTTCAGTAGGCGTAATGGGCGATGCTCGTACGTACGACTATGCTATCGGTATCCGTGCTGTAACGTCTATCGACGGTATGACTTCTGACTGGGCACGTATTCCTTGGGATGTGCTAGAGAAAATCTCTGTACGTCTAGTAAACGAAGTAAAACACGTTAACCGTGTGCTGTATGATATTACTTCTAAGCCACCAGCAACAATTGAGTGGGAATAGGAATACGAAGAATTAACTAACAACAACTAAATTGAACTCTCTTTTAGCTATTTTAAGCAAATAGCTAAAAGGGGGTTTTTATTTTGCATTTAAAATAAATTTGCAATTCGAAAGATAAATTTGCTGTTTTGCAGACGTTTTGTAAAGTTTGCGCTACAACACTGCGGTATACTTCAGCAAATAAGGTATAATATAATGCTGAATAGAATTTCTTTCGGGACAAAAAAGTAGGTGAACAACGTGGGTAAATATCAACTAGATACGAAAGGTAAAGTAGCTGTGGCAAAGTATCATGAAAAAAACAAACCTGCCAAATTTGATAAAAAGCAGCAACTTGAAAAAATACGTACAGAGTATATGAAAAAGAAGCAAGAACAAGTGGATAAATAATGTTTTTAAAACATAGGGGACTATACTCTCCTATGTTTTTCTTGTATTTTTGCTATAGTGACGGAGATGAAAGTCGTTCCTTTTTCTTTGTTTTTCCGTTATTTTCCGAAAATCTTAACATTGTTTTCATATTTTACACGAACTTTCGTATTTTTTTTATAAGAAATGTTCGGAAATGGGCTTGAAATCTAAAAAACGAAATGATATATTACGAATGTAAAGTAAATAAGTCGTCGTATAATGTCGGGAATATGGCCCGTGAGTTTCTACCAAGTTACCGTAAATAACTTGACTACGATTTAGTTTTTATACAGCACAGATGTATAATAACTAATTTATTTCACACATTATCCGTGATGAAATGCATCGTAGACATGCGACTAGTAGAATAGTCAGCGTGTCTTTTTTGTTTTCGATATTGAGGACGACAATACGGAGGATTTTTTAACAATGAAAAAATATTTCATGTTCGATGAATTAGGTACTAATTATCGCCGCGAAATAATCGGTGGTATTACAACATTCCTTGCAATGGCATACATTTTAGCAGTAAACCCAGGGATTCTGGAAAGTGCGGGCATGGATAAAGGTGCTGTATTCGTAGCAACAGCATTAGCAGCAGCGGTTGGTTCTTTGATTATGGGTATTTTCGCTAAATTCCCAATCTCTTTAGCGCCAGGTATGGGCTTAAATGCATTCTTTGCCTTCACAGTAGTAGGGACGTATGGTATCCCTTGGCAAACAGGCTTAACGGGTGTATTCTTCTCAGGGATTATTTTTATTATCCTTTCACTAACTGGGATTCGTGAAACAGTTATTAACGCCATTCCAGCACAACTTAAATATGCAGTATCAGCTGGTATTGGTTTATTTATTACATTTGTAGGGTTACAAGGTGCGGGCATCGTAGTAGCTAGTCCATCAACTTTAGTAACATTAGGCGAATTTACAGGTTCAACATTATTAGCAGTGTTCGGCATTATCATTTCGATTATCCTAATTCTTAAATTCCGCAGCATCGGTATTTTCTTAGGGATGGTTATTACGGCAATCGTTGGTATGATTACAGGTGTGATTACTCCGCCTGGAGCAGTTGTTTCAGCAATTCCGAGTGTAGATTCAACATTTATGGTAGCAATTAAACCGATTTTCAATGACTTTTATTCTTTGTTAAACGTTAAGTTTTTAGTAGTAGTATTAACATTCTTATTCGTTGACTTTTTCGATACAGCAGGTACATTAATGGCTGTAGCAACACAAGCGGGTTTAGTTAAAGACGATAAATTACCACGTGCTAGCCGTGCGTTAATGGCAGATGCATTAGCTACTACAATTGGTTCATTATTTGGTACTTCAACTACAACTGCTTATGTGGAGTCTACTTCTGGTGTAGCGGCAGGCGCCCGATCAGGTTTTGCTGCAGTGGTAACGGCTATATTATTTATATTCGCACTGTTCTTCTCACCATTACTTGCAGTTGTTACTTCAGCAGTAACAGCACCAGCACTTGTTATCGTAGGTGTTTTAATGGTGTCGTCACTACGTTTGATTGAGTGGGATAAATTCGAAATAGCAGTTCCAGCGTTCTTTACAGTTTTAATGATGCCTCTAGGTTATTCAATCGCAACGGGTATCGCAATTGGTTTCGTATTCTACCCTGTAACAATGCTTTTAGCAGGTCGTAAAAAAGAAATTCACCCAATGATGTACGGATTATTCTTTGTCTTCCTTGCATATTTTATCTGGGTTCGATAATAGAAAGTATAGAAAGTGCCGCTTAGTGAAAACTGAGCGGCACTTTTTTATTTTAAAATTGTTTGCGTGCCTGGCACCAATGTAAGTAGTAGCCTCGATGACTGCTTACAATTTGCAGTGGAATTCAGAATTGTATGAGTGCCAGGCACTTTGTATTACTATAGAAGAAACTACTATCTATATATTAACTGAATAGTTTTATTTCAATTAAACACTTGCAAACTAAAATGGGAGATGATATATTTAAACACGTTGTTACGAAACATGCGAACAACATACTGAAAGAAATTAATAGTTGACATCATATTGAATGTATGTTAAATTATAAAAAGTTACTTAACAAGTAGCTGACAAATGAACCTTGAAAACTGAACAAGCAAAACGTAATCAATATAGTTTCTGAGCTAACTTCGGTTAGCGAACGAAACAAAAATTTTGGACATCAAA
>NZ_JBIWDP010000010.1:0-54269 GCF_044762075.1 Lysinibacillus sp. NPDC097195
TCACACCCGTTCCCATACCGAACACGGAAGTTAAGCTCTTTAGCGCCGATGGTAGTTGGGGGCTTCCCCCTGTGAGAGTAGGACGTCGCTAGGCACAAGCAAAAGACTGAAGAGATTTCTTCAGTCTTTTTTATTTTGTATTTGCATAGGTATATATTCAGCGTAATTCGAAGGGCTAGACGGACACTCTTGAAATTTGAAGCATATATAAATAAGCAGTAGATAAATGGAGACGCATTTGATAGGATGCCGTTTCTAATATCAGTCTACCAAAGCCGTTCCGTAAAGAAGCTTGTCGATGATACGATAATAAAAGAATTTTTTGTCAAAACGCTTCTAGGCTATTCTATTTTATAGGATAGCTTTTTTATCCCGCCAAATTCCCGTATAATTAAAGAATAATAAAACGAAAAAAGGGTGTCTTGTTTTGCAAAAGAAAAAGCCAATTGTAGAAGGTTTAGAGCGTTTTCGACAACAACAAAATATATCCTTTCATGTGCCAGGACATAAGCATGGGGAATTATCAAAATTACCACAAGCTTTTAAAGATATTATGCGCTATGATGTTACCGAATTAACAGGACTAGATGACTTGCATTATCCTGAAGAAATGATTTTAGAGGCAGAAAATTTGCTAGCAGATACATACGGTGCGATGAAAAGCTTTTTCTTAGTAGGTGGCTCTACGGTAGGAAATTTGGCAATGATTTATGCTACATGTAAACGCGGCGATACTATTATTGTACAACGTAATGCACACAAATCTATATTTCACGCAATTGAACTAGTGGGTGCGAAAGCTGTATATGTATCTCCAGCGTGGGATGAACGAACATTAACAGCAACACATGTCTCCTATCACGATTTAAAACAGGCGGTAGATTGTTATCCAGATGCTAAGGCAGTAGTTTTAACGTATCCTACATATTACGGTATGACTTCTAAAGAGATAGCACAGCAAGTAGCATATTGTCATGAGAAAAGCATACCTGTGTTGGTGGATGAGGCTCATGGGGCTCATTTTAGCGCCTGCTCTTTATTTCAGCCATCTGCACTGACATTTGGGGCTGATGTGGTTGTACAGTCTGCACACAAAACGTTGCCCGCTATGACAATGGCTTCCTTTATGCATGTGAATTCAGAAATAGTGAATGTTGAGCGCATCCATCACTATTTACGCATGTTACAGTCCAGCAGTCCTTCATATATATTGTTAGCTTCTTTAGATGATGCACGCTATTATATACAGACATATATGGAGAGTGATGGTGCATATATAATAGAGAAAAAAAATCAATGGGCTGAAGCATTGCGTGCAATTGGCTCATTGGAAGTTATTGAAGTAGATGATCCGATAAAGTTATTGCTACGTGTAAACGGTTATAGCGGCTATCAATTACAAGAGGCATTAGAAACTAAGCAGGTTTATGCAGAGCTTGCTGATGCACATCAAGTTTTACTTGTATTGCCACTTTTAAAGCAGGGCCATAGTTATCCGTTTGCAGATATACGTGTTCGAATTAAAGAAGCTGTTACAGCATTATTAAACACGGAAAAAGCGGCGATTCAAGCTGTATCACAAAGTGCATACAATTTTGTAGCCATTACAGAACCGATGTATTCGTTTGATGAAATAGCAAATATGGAGAAGGAATGGCTACCTTATATGCGAACAATGGGACGTACGGCTGCAAGTATGATTATTCCTTATCCACCTGGTATACCATTGCTTGTTCCAGGTGAAAAAATTACAGTGGCTAAACTTAGTCAATTAGAGGAATTACTTGCAACAGGTGCAACGTTCCAAGGAAATCACCGGTTAGAAGAGAAAATGATTGAGGTCATTAAATAGTTGGAGGCAATAACAGCATGAATTGCAATTTATTTATTACTTTTGAAGGTCCAGAAGGTGCTGGTAAAACAACGATTATCCAAAAAATCGCTGAACGATTAGCACAGCAGAATATAGATGTATTAGCAACGAGAGAACCCGGCGGCATTGAGATCGCGGAAAAAATACGCACAATCATTTTAAACCCAGCGCACACAGCAATGGATGAACGGACAGAAGCATTATTATATGCTGCAGCTAGAAGTCAGCATTATTTTGAAAAAGTAAGACCTGCTTTAGATGCCGGTAAAATGGTCATTTGTGATCGATTTATCGATTCATCATTAGCTTATCAAGGCCATGCACGTGGCATTGGTGTTGACGAGGTACTAGCTATTAATGAATTTGCCATCGGAAAAAAATTACCTGACTTAACAATCTTATTTGATATTTCGCCAGAGGTAGGATTAGCACGTATTCACGCTCATGGGGATCGAGAAGTAAACCGCCTCGATGTAGAAAGCTTGGCATTCCATCAAAAGGTGCGTGAAGGATATTTGCAATTAGTAAACAGATATCCAGAGCGTATAAATGTCGTCAATGCAGACCAAAGTATTGAGCGTGTAGTTGAGGATGTATGGGCATTATTATGTGAAGCAATACAGTAAAAACATGAAGTTGGCCACCATATTGTGATATAATGGTAACATCCAATGACAGATGAACTGTATCGGATAGAAGAAACTTTTCCATATAGGTGCTAAGAAGAATGTAACTTGCCTAGCAATTAACGGTGACGATAACCGAAGTTAGAAAGCATTATGTTAAAAGCAGTGGATTTTACTGAGGCAATCCATACTCAATGGAAATTGCATTGATTGATTACTGTTTTTCAATAAATTCTATCAAGGCCAATTATATAAAAGGGGTGAGTGCGAATGAAGTTAGTTGTAGCTGTGGTACAAGATCAGGATAGTAGCCGCTTATCGAATGCTTTAACGAAAAATCAGTTTCGCGCAACAAAATTAGCGAGTACAGGGGGCTTTTTACGCTCAGGTAATACGACGTTTCTAATTGGAACAGAGGACTCTCTTATACCCAAAGTTTTAGATATTATCCGTGATAATTGTCGAGCGCGTGAACAATTGGTGGCACCTGTTTCACCATTAGGTGGTAATGCAGATTCCTATATACCTTATCCAGTGGAGGTTGAGGTAGGGGGAGCAACTGTATTTGTTTTACCGATTGAACAATTTCACCATTTTTAACAGTCGTTGATAAACTTGCAGCATAGTCAATGACTATGTTGTTTAGTAAGAGGTGCCAAGCAGGCAGTACAAATTCGCAAAGAAAGAATTTGATGAAGAAAGCAATTGGGAGGCGAAAGCAGCTTGAAGATCAATCAAGATATACGGGTCGGGTTAAATACTAATCGTACAGAGCCTCTACAAAATACAAATCAAAACAACCGATTTGGTGATATGGTCGTAAAGCAAGGTTCTAAATTGCAAACCGAACAATTAACACGATTGTTGGGGGATATTTCTACTGCTGGTGACCGTGTTGCAAGATCGCGTAATTTGCGAGAGCTTGCACGTTTTAAAATGCTTGTGAAGCGTTTTTTACAGGAAACTGTAGAACATGGAATGGAATTAAAACAATCACATACATGGAATCGCTTTGGTGAAGGAAGACGTTTAAAAATTATTGAAACAATTGATTCACGTCTTGTTGAACTTGCACAAGATATTTTAGATGAAGAAAAGGAAGCGATTGACCTTCTCGATAAAATCGGAGAGATTAAAGGTCTTTTAATTAATCTATATATGTAAAACCCGTGTCTTGTTCACTTGTAGGCGCGGGCTTTTTTCAAATTTGATCAGTAGGATGTTTATTCCGCAAAAACATATTAGGTGGAGCGTTTGATCTCCAAAAAATTAAAACTACAAGTCCAGAAGGCTTTATTGATATAGGAAGGAATTTAATAAAAAATGGCGAAGAATGTTGAAGAGCTTTTCACACTACAGCCAGTTGTAATGAAGCAGCTTCAAACGATTTTTGACAAAAATAGATTAGCCCATGCATACATTTTTGATGGCGAAAAAGGGACAGGCAAAGTGGATATTATGCATTTTTTTGTAAAATTAATGCTATGTGAACAACCACATGAAAATGTTCCATGTGAAACATGTCGAAATTGCAGACGTGTTGATTCGGGCAATCATCCGAATATTCATCAAATTTATCCTGAGGGTCAATTTATAAAAATTGATCAAATACGGGAACTAATTGCTGAAATGAAAATGATGGGTGTTGAGCAAGGACGTAAAATTTATGTACTTCATCATGCAGACCGTCTTAATATAGCTTCTGCCAACATGCTATTAAAGTTTTTAGAAGAACCGGATGGGGAAGTTACGGCTATTTTGTTAACAGAGCAAATGCAATCGATATTGCCTACAATTCGTTCGCGCTGTCAGCATATTAAATTTCAAAAATTGCCTAGACAAGTATTGTTAAAGCATTTGCAAGAAAACGATATTTCTCATTCGATGGCTTCTACTGTTAGCATGATGACGAATGAGCTCGAAACAGCTATTTTTTTAGCAAAAGATGAGCAGTTTGCACAGGCTAGAAAAACAGTGTTAAAATTAGTAGAGGCGATACGCCAAAATGTACATGAAGCGATGATTGTTGTACATGAGGAATGGTTGCCTTTGTTTAAGGAAAAAAGCGAAATGGAGCAAGCATTGGATTTACTACTATTTGCTTACCGTGATATAGTGTCAATAAAAGCTAATCCCGAAGCAGCATGTACTTATCCAGACATGTTACAGACTTTTAAAGAAATCGCGTTACATTCGACTTTCGAACGCCTATCTAGCCAAATGGAGTCCATTTTACAGGCGCGCGCATCTTTACAGCGTAACATGAATAGGACGTTAATGATGGAGCAGCTAATGCTAAATCTGCAGGAGGGATATACATTTGTATAATGTAGTAGGAATCCGCTTTAAAAAAGCGGGTAAAATATATTATTTTGATCCAGCATCATTTCTACTAGAGGACAGTCAATATGTCATTGTAGAGACAGCTCGTGGTATAGAATATGGTAAAGTAGTTGTCCCTCAAAAAGTAGTAGGAGAAAATGATGTCGTATTACCACTTAAACAAGTTCTACGACCAGCAGATGAACGTGATCGTATTCAAGTTGAAGAAAATGCAATCGAGTCAAAGCGGGCATTTGAACTAGCAAGCGCAAAAATCATCGAACATAAACTAGAGATGAAACTTGTTGATGTTGAATATACATTTGATCGTAATAAAATTATTTTTTATTTTACAGCAGAAGGACGAGTTGATTTTAGGGATTTAGTAAAAGATTTAGCCTCTGTTTTTAGAACGCGAATCGAGCTACGCCAAATCGGTGTACGAGATGAAGCAAAATTATTAGGTGGTATAGGTCCATGTGGTCGTATGCTCTGTTGTTCAACATTTTTAGGTGATTTCGATCCAGTGTCTATTAAAATGGCAAAAGATCAGAATTTATCTTTAAACCCGTCAAAGATTTCGGGGTTATGTGGTCGTTTAATGTGCTGCTTGAAGTATGAAAACGATGAATATGAAGAAGCAAAAGAAGGTATGCCCGATGTTGGTGAAATGACAATGACACCAGATGGTCGTGGTAGAGTTGTAGGTTTAAATGTGCTGGAAAGACTTATTCAAGTATATTTACAAGAGCAGGAGCGCACGGCTGAGTATACACTAGAGGAACTGCTAGCATGCGAAAAAAATCTTATATAAGATAGAGAATTTAACGAGGTGGCTTGGGTGAAGGACCGTAATTTCTTAGATACCGTTATGGAGTTCGAACAACAGCTCGAAGCAATGCAGGAGCAATTTGGTGCATTGAAGCAATTTGTAGCGTTAATGATGGAAGAACATAAGGCACTCGAAACAGAAAATCATCACCTTCGTACACGTCTAGAAGAACTACTTTCTAAAGAAAACACCGTACAGGCTGCAGATGAGAAGAAAGAGATTCCATTAGATATTGGCGAGGGATATGATAACTTAGCGCGTCTATACCAAGAGGGCTTCCACGTTTGTCATGTTCACTTTGGGAGCTCACGTAAAGGTGAAGACTGTCTGTTTTGTCTATCATTTTTAAATAAGCAAAATGTGTAATAGAAGACTGATTCCCGCTTCGGTGGTGTCAGTCTTTTGTTTTGTATAGTAGGAGGAAGATTCATGGAAAATTGGTTAAAGGATGATGAAAGGCTAGATTATTTGTTAGCAGAGGATTTACGAATTATCCAAAGCCCATCTGTCTTTTCTTTCTCATTGGATGCAGTGTTACTTTCGAAATTTGTCAACGTACCATATTATAAAGGGAAGATAGTTGATTTATGTTCGGGTAATGGCGTCATTCCATTATTTTTAAGTGCCAGAACGAAAGGGCATATTACAGGGGTAGAATTGCAACCACGATTATTTGAAATGGCACAGCGCAGTATTCGTTACAATAACCTAGAAGAACAAATTGCAATGGTACTTGGCGATGTAAAAGAAATTCCCGCACAATTAGGAATTGAAAAATATGACGTGGTAACATGTAATCCGCCTTATTTTTTAGCACATGAAGCAAGTGATAAAAACTTAAGTGAACATCATGCGATTGCACGACATGAACTACATTTAACACTAGATGAAGCAGTCCACTCTGCAAGTAAGTTATTAAAACAAGGTGGCAAGGCTGCGTTTGTTCATCGTCCAGGCCGTTTATTAGATATTGTCACAGCGATGCGAGCAAATCGATTAGAGCCAAAGCGTATGCAATTGATTTATCCAAAAGAAGGAAAGGAAGCCAACACTTTATTAATAGAAGGAATAAAGGATGGTAAACCGGATTTAAAAATATTACCCCCACTTTATGTTTATGATGCCAACAATGAATATACAGCCGAAGTGAGAGAAATGCTTTATGGAAAAAAACAATAGCCATTTCTTTTATGTATTAGAATGTGCGGACAAGTCGTACTATGCTGGTTATACAAATAATGTAGAAAAGCGAGTGGCGACACATAATGCAGGTAAAGGGGCAAAATATACAAAAGCACGTGGACCAGTGGAATGTATTTATGTCGAAGCTTTCGACACAAAACAAGAAGCGATGCGGGCAGAATATGCTTTTAAGCAGTTAACAAGGATGCAAAAAACGAAATATATGGGGAGGGATAAATCGTGAAATCACAAAAAAGTACAATGCACGATCAGCAAGGCTGCTTATATCTAGTAGCTACGCCCATTGGGAATTTAGAAGATATGAGTGTACGTGCATTACGTCTTTTAAAGGAAGCAGATGTAATCGCTGCTGAAGATACACGTAATACAAAAAAGCTTTGCAATTATTTTGAAATTGAAACACCTCTTGTGAGTTATCATGAACATAATATCGATGCTGGGGGAGAGAAATTATTAGGGTTTTTACGCCAAGGGAAAACGGTAGCATTAGTAAGTGATGCAGGGCTACCTTGCATTTCTGATCCTGGAGCGGATATTGTTGTCAAAGCAATAGCCGAAGGAATTGCGGTCGTACCAGTACCAGGCGCCAATGCGGCCCTTTCGGCTTTAATTGCTTCTGGTTTAACACCACAGCCATTTTTCTTTTACGGCTTTTTAAACCGTGGAAAAAAAGAGAGACGCCAACAATTAGAGCAATTAAAAAAGCGACAAGAAACGATTTTATTTTACGAGGCGCCCCATCGCCTAAAAGAAACGTTAAAGGATATGGAAATGATTCTTGGCAATCGTCGTATTGTGTTAGCACGTGAATTGACAAAGAAATTTGAAGAGTTTCTCCGAGGTACATTAACAGAAGCGGTGACATGGTCACAGTCAGAGGAAATACGAGGAGAATTTTGCATTGTCTTAGAAGGAAATCAAAATGCAGAAGAAGACATACAAGAAGAAGCCTACTGGATAGCTATGAGCGTTATAGAACATGTTGATTATATTATTACAGAAACAGGTATGACATCAAAAGAAGCAATAAAAGAAGTCGCAAAACTACGTCAAGTAGCTAAGCGAGATATTTATAATGCCTACCATAGTGAGTAAGCATCAATAGCGAAGGTTGTCTCCATGGAGGCAACTTTTTTTAATGCTTTTATACAACTTCCTGCTATTTTCTTTATTAAAATAAAATTGATAATAATGGTAAAAAAGAGTAATCTTAATAAAAGAAGTCTGACATGGACATTATAAGGGAAGAAAGTTTATTATTTTTCCATTATAAAAAGAAATTTTTATCAAAAAATAAAAACACCTAAACCGCTGTTCGATTTAGGTGCTCTAAAGAAATTATTTTTTTAAGCTAGATTGGATTTCATTCATTAACATTTCTGCGCCTTCTGGGCTTAAAATTAATTTGCCTCCAACTAGACGGAAGTTATCATCAGAAACTTCACCAGTTACAGCACATGTCATATTTGGCATATATTTTTTTAAGATGATTTTGTCATCGTCAACGTAGATTTCTAAAGCGTCTTTTTCAGCGATACCTAATGTACGGCGAAGTTCGATAGGAATTACCACACGACCTAATTCATCGACTTTACGAACGATACCTGTTGATTTCATAATTATTTTTCCTCCTATAAGTAAAAGTTATATTGTGTTTCGTCAAATTTCGACATTATTTCCTTGTCTGATAGTTATCATACCAAGTAATGCCATAAACGTCAATTAATTAATACAGTAATAATCTCTGATTTCTAAAAATTTTTGAGAAGAAAACTGTTATATTCATTTTTTTAAAAGGTTTTTATTATAGATTTTATTTTATAGTAAAAAAGCTTCTTATAAAATACATTAAATGGATTAGAATAATTTTCGACATTTTTCGCGTTTAATAAACTTTCATTGAAACGAATTTCGTACTTCGTTAGAATAGATATTATACTGTGAAACATTGGAGGCAGTTCTCGTGAGCGAACAAAACAAAACATTCTATATAACAACCCCGATTTACTATCCAAGTGGAAAATTTCATATTGGTACTGCGTACACAACGGTGGCGTCTGATACGATAGCACGCTATAAACGTTTACGTGGTTATGATGTGCGTTTCTTAACAGGAATGGATGAGCACGGACAAAAGATTCAAGAAAAAGCTGCAGAAGCTGGCAAGCATCCTCAGGAATATGTAAATGAAATTGCAGATGCAGCGAAAAAGCTTTGGGCATTAATGGACATTTCTTATGATGATTTTATTCAAACGACAGAAGAACGTCATACGAAAACTGTCGAAAAGATTTTCCAAAAGTTTTTAGATAACGGCGATATTTATAAAGGCGAGTATGAAGGATGGTACTGTACACCATGTGAGTCATTCTTTACAGAGACACAATTAGTAGACGGTAATTGTCCGGACTGTGGGCGCGCTGTTCATAAAGTGAAAGAGGAATCTTACTTCTTTAATATGAAGAAATACGCAGATCGTCTATTAGCTTATTATGAAGAAAATCCGGAATTCATTGAACCGGAGTCTCGCAAAAATGAAATGATTAATAACTTCATTAAACCAGGACTTGAAGATTTATCAGTATCACGTACTTCATTTGATTGGGGTATTAAAGTACCTGGAGACCCAAAACACGTAATTTACGTTTGGGTAGATGCATTAACAAATTATATTACTTCATTAGGTTACTTATCAGAAGATGATACGCTATTTAACAGATATTGGCCGGCAGATGTGCACGTTGTTGGAAAAGATATTGTACGTTTCCATACAATCTATTGGCCAATCTTCTTAATGGCTCTTGATTTACCATTGCCAAAAAAGGTTTTTGCACATGGATTTATAATGATGAAGGACGGTAAAATGTCTAAATCAAAAGGAAATGTTGTATATCCTGAAATGCTAATCGAGCGTTATGGACTAGATGCAACGCGTTACTTCCTATTAAGAGAGCTTCCATTTGGTTCTGACGGTGTATTTTCTCCAGAGTCATTTGTTGAACGTACAAATTTCGACTTAGCGAATGATTTAGGCAATTTATTAAACCGTACAATTTCCATGATTAACAAATATTTTGATGGGCAAATTCCTTCAGAAAATCTTCAATCGACAGAATTTGATGAGGCATTAAAAGAGCATGCTGAATCAGTTCGTATTAAATATGAAGAAAGTATGGAAAAAATGCAATTTAGTGTTGTGTTAGCTGACCTTTGGACACTAGTTTCACGCACAAATAAATACATTGATGAAACACAACCATGGGTGCTTGCTAAAGATGAAGCGGACAAACCAAAATTAGGGTCTGTTATGCGAAATTTGGCAGAGAGCTTACATCATATTGCAGTCATGTTACAACCATTTATGACAGCTACACCGACACGCATTTTGCAACAATTGGGTCTAGATGACAAATTTTTAGCATGGGAAACAATTGAAACATTCGGTAATACTATTCCAGCAAACATTAAAGTGGAAGAAAAAGGGACACCAATTTTCCCTCGTTTAGATAGTGAAATTGAAATTACTTACATTCGTGAGGAAATGCGTGGATCTGTAAAAACTTCTCAAGAAGAAGAACCTAGCGTAGAATCGAAAGCTGTAGAGGTTCCAGAAATTCCTGAAATTTCTATTGATGATTTTATGAAAGTTGACTTACGTGTGGCAACGGTTACAGCGTGTGAGCCAGTCCCAAAAGCAGATAAATTATTAAAGCTTCAAGTTGACCTTGGGTATGAGCAACGACAAGTGGTTTCGGGAATTGCCAAGTACTATTCAGCTGAGGAATTAGTCGGGCAAAAAGTAATTGTAGTTGCCAACCTGAAACCTGTTAAGTTACGAGGTGAATTATCACAAGGCATGATATTAGCAGGCGAAAAAGATGGAATTTTAAAGCTAGCATCTGTTGATCCAAAACTTGAAAATGGTGCAAAAGTAAAATAAAAATGGAAAATGGCCTGTTGAGTAGAAAATATTCAGCAGGCCATTGTAAATTTGGGCTAAAACTGGGCATTTAATTATTCTGAGATAATTTAGTCTATGCATATTTTGACGAATTTTAGGTAAATGGTAATAGTTTTGACGGAATTTTATAAGTGTATTGTCACAATACTAAATTGTTTGTAACAAATTTGTAATGCGTATGAAAAATATGAAATAATAATTTTTAATAAAATCAATGTTAGGGGAATGACAATGTTTATCGATACACATGTCCATTTAAATGCAGAGCAGTATCAAGATGACTTACAACAAGTCATTGATCGTGCGCTTGAAGCAAAGGTCGAAACCATGGTAGTGGTAGGTTTTGATCGTAAAACGATTGAAAAAACGATGGAATTAGTAGAACAATACGATTTTATTTACGGTGTCATTGGCTGGCATCCGGTAGACGCCATTGATTGTACTGAAGAGGATTTACAATGGATTGAGGAATTGGCGGCACATCCCAAGGTCGTTGGCATTGGAGAAACAGGATTAGACTACTATTGGGACAAGTCACCAAAGGAAGTTCAACAAGCTCTTTTCCGTAAGCAAATTCATTTAGCCCAAAAAGTAAATTTACCAATAATTATTCATAACAGAGATGCAACTGCAGATGTTGTCAATATTTTGCGTGAAGAGAATGCGGCTTCTGTTGGAGGCGTCATGCATTGTTACAGTGGTAGTGTAGAGACTGCACGACAATGCATTGCGATGAATTTTATGATAAGTCTTGGCGGTCCAGTGACATTTAAAAATGCGCGTATGCCGAAAGAAGTGGCTACAGAGATACCTTTAGAGCACTTAATGATTGAAACAGATGCGCCTTATTTAGCGCCGCATCCCTATCGCGGTAAACGGAATGAACCAGCATTGGTGCCATTAGTTGCAGAAGAAATTGCACGTTTAAAAGAATTACCAATCGAGGAAGTGGCACAAGTAACGACTGCCAATGCAAAAAAATTTTTTAGGATTGACGTTTAACTAGCTAAAGTGCCTCCAATACAGTGTTTGCGGTTGGCTAAAATAGCATGGTCAAATTTTTTTGAAATACATTCGGGTTGACAGTGCTAAATCTAGTCCGTATAATCCAACTTTGTATTAAGGAGGCGTTTTTTCATGTCAAATAATTCCATGAAAAACTTGTTCTTAGGATCATTGAGGAGTAAGCAAACAGTGATAAGAATTGTTTCACTTGTCCTGTTTGTGTCAGTAATTTCATTCGTACTTTTCCAAGGTACTAAAAAATCCGTAACGCTTAACGCTAACGGAGAAACAATTGAAGTATCAACACATGCTAAAACTGTAGAAGAACTATTACAAAATCAAAATATAGACGTAGCAGCGCATGACAAAATATCACCCTCTCTGAATGCCAAAATTGTTAATGGTTTAGCAATTAATTGGGAACAGGCAAAAGAAGTAACAATTTCAGTTGATGGAAATCAGTCAAAAGTTTGGACAACTGAAAAACTAGTGAAGGACATTTTGAAGGAAGCAAATATCGAAGTATCAGAGCATGATGCATTAGTGCAAGGTTTAGATACAGAAGTAGGAGCAGATAACAAAATCGATATTCAAAGAGCGTTTCAGGTAACGCTTGTCGATGGGTTAGAGAACAGACAAGTTTGGTCCACTTCGACTACGGTCGCTAACTTTTTAAAACAACAAGGAATTCAACTTAATGAATTCGATCGTGTCGAGAATAACCTGGAGGACGTTATCACTCCAGAGAGTAAAATCGCAGTAGTTCGCGTAGAAAAGGTTATCGATGTAGTGGAAGACTCTTTAGATTTCACAATTGAAAAGAAGCAGGATGCTTCATTGCAAAAAGGTAAAGAAAAAATCGTAACGACGGGCGAGAAAGGCAAAATTTCTCGAACGTATGAAGTCGTGAAAGAGAACGGCAAAATTGTGACAAAAAATTTACAAACTGAAAAAGTCATAAATGAGCCAAAGAAACAAGTAGTTGCTGTTGGTACTAAAAAATTAGTAGCGAGTGCGACAACTGTATCTCGTGGTTCAGCGGAGCCTGCTAGTGGGAAAGAATTTTATGTAACTGCAACAGCGTATACACCATATTGTAACGGTTGTTCAGGGAAATCAGCTACTGGCATTAACTTACGTTCGGATTCTGGCTTAAAGGTCATCGCAGTAGATCCATCTGTTATTAAACTTGGCTCAAAAGTATGGGTTGAAGGCTATGGAACAGCGATTGCTGGAGATACTGGTGGTTCAATTAAGGGTAATAAGATCGACATACTAGTACAATCAGATGCCCAAGCGCGTAAATGGGGACGTAAGAAAGTGCGCATTAAAGTATTAAATTAAAAAAAATGTAAAAAATAACAAAATGTTTTCACTAAGCATTGGCTTTCCTGTATTGACTGGCGGGAAAGCTTTTTTCATGTATATAACAGTTGAGCCTTGTATTTCTGTACAATCGTTCAGGGCAGTTGTAAAATGGTCTGAAGATAAGGTAGAAAAGAGGAGCCTTTTTGCAAATACAAGAAGTGATAGTCGTAGAAGGAAAAGATGATACAACGGCGATTAAGCGGGCTGTTCAGGCAGATACTATTGAAACAAATGGTTCGGCTATTTCTGAAGAAACGCTTAAACGTATTCAGCATGCACAAGATAAACGAGGTGTCATTGTTTTTACTGATCCGGATTATCCTGGACGGCGAATACGTGCCATTATTGAACAACGTGTAGAAGGTGTAAAACATGCTTTCTTACCAAAGGCTAAAACTATTGCGAAAAATGGTAAAGGTTTAGGTATTGAACATGCGGCAGATGAAGATATTCGTGAAGCATTGCGTCTCGTCTATACGCCAAATAGCACCGAATCCATTACGGATGATATTACGCTAGAAGATTTAATGACTGCTCGCTTAATTGGTCATCCATCGGCGAAAAGACGCCGTGATCGTCTAGGAGAAATCTTAAATATAGGTGCAACAAATGGTAAACAGCTTCATAAAAGATTAAAAATGTTTCAAATAACAGAACAGCAATTCGGAGCAGCTGTCGCACAGGTAGATCAGGAGGAAAATAATGCATAAGGATATTGCAACACCAAATCGAACACAGGAAATTTTAAAGAAATATGGATTTTCGTTTAAAAAGAGCTTAGGGCAAAACTTTTTAATCGATCCTAATATTTTAAGAAATATTGTTAGTCATGCAAATTTAACAGAAAATAGTGGTGCAATTGAAGTAGGACCTGGTATTGGTGCTTTAACAGAACATTTAGCACGTAGTGCAAAAAAGGTCGTGTCATTTGAAATTGATCAGCGCTTATTACCAGTACTAGCAGATACATTAAGTCCATATAATAATGTGTCTATCGTCCATTCCGATATTTTAAAGGCGGATGTGGCAAAAGTAATTGAAGAAGAAATGCCAGGTATTGAAGATATTATGGTCGTTGCAAATTTACCCTATTACGTTACGACGCCTATATTAATGAAATTGTTAAATGATCGTTTACCAATTCGAGGTTTTGTCGTGATGATGCAGAAAGAAGTTGCTGATCGTATTACAGCAAAACCAGGAACAAAAGAATATGGCTCACTATCCATTGCCATTCAATACTATGTCAAGGCTGAAATTGCGATGACCGTGCCGAAAACGGTATTTATGCCACAACCAAATGTAGATTCAGCCGTTATTCGCCTTATTAAGCATGATGAGCCACCGGTAAAGGTGATTGACGAAGATTTCCTTTTCGTAGTTACTCGCGCTTCATTTGTACAGCGCCGTAAAACCATTTTAAATAACTTACAATCAGGTCTACCAAATGGCAAGGCCAATAAAGATAAAATCATTGAAGCATTAGAATCAGTAAATATTGAACCGACTCGTCGTGGTGAGACGCTCTCCATTCAGGAGTTTGGAAAGTTAGCGGATGCCTTATATCCAACCTTTGCAAAGTAAAAAAATGTTACATTTTCATTCTAAATTTAAAAAAAACGTATTTTTTCAAAAAAAATAAGTTGACAACATTTATAAAGGGCTGATAAAATATTATATTTTGTTGACATTTTTGGGCTTATCACTTATACTAATTATTAGTGAGGTGTAAGCGAAAATGCCAAAAACTTTAGCGGACATTAAAAAGTCGTTGGATTGTCATTTGGGTAAACGTTTGCAATTAAAAGCAAACGGTGGTCGCAAGAAAACGGTCGAGTGTGCAGGGATATTGCGTGAAACATATCGTGCAATTTTTGTAGTAGAGCTTGATCAAGAAGACAATACGTGCAAGCGCGTATCGTATAGCTACACAGATATTTTAACTGAGGCAGTAGAGATTACATTTTTAGACGAAGCACAGGCTGCTGTCGCGAAATAGTTTCTAGTACTTATTTCTATATTTTGAAGCGCTCATGTATGTTAAAAACTACATGAGTGTTTTTCGTTTTATCGGACATACTAATGTCGTCAGTTGTTAAAGGAGGAGTTTATATGCCTAGAAAAGGTATCATGTCACCTCGTTTAAAAGAAGAGATCGCCAAAGAACTTGGATTTTATGATGTTGTGCAAAAAGAAGGTTGGGGCGGCATTAAAGCTCGAGATGCTGGTAATATGGTGAAACGTGCCATTGAAATGGCTGAAAGAGCTGCAAGCAGCGAGCAAGAGCGTAAGTAAAGTACTGCGCATAAAATAGATTGCTTACATTTTTACTTCATTTAGCGAAGAAGTGATTCTCTGCTGAACACAACAAAACAACAACTGACGAAAGAGAACCGTTCTAAAACGGTTCTTTTTTCAGTTTGCTTTCTCATTATGGTAAAATAAAATGAATTATCTTGCGCGAAAAATGAATGGCTGTTTCTGCGTGTAGTTATGAGGGAGGAAGTAAGATGCTTTATGTAAAGGCGCCTGCAAAAATTAATTTAACATTAGATGTTCTTTATAAACGACCAGATAATTATCACGAAGTGGAGATGGTCATGACGACTGTCGATTTGGCAGACCGAATTAGCTTAGAATCTCGAGAAGATGGGGTAATTGAAATTATTTCAACAGATAATTTCGTTCCAAATGATCATCGCAATTTTGCTTATCAAGCAGCGCGTCTTATAAAAGATACATACGGCATTAGACAGGGTGTATCCATTACAATTGAAAAAGAAATACCGATTGCAGCAGGTCTTGCTGGTGGTAGTAGTGATGCTGCGGCGACACTAAAAGGATTAAATGAGCTTTGGCAGTTAAAGCTATCGATAGACGAGCTTGCTGAGCTTGGTGCTAAAATAGGTTCAGATGTGTCTTTTTGTGTGTACGGAGGTACAGCACTAGCAACAGGGCGAGGAGAGAAGATTCAAGAATTACCGGCACCGCCAAGTTGTTGGGTTGTATTAGCTAAACCAAAAATCGGTGTATCGACAGCAGAAGTATATGGTGGCTTAAAAGTTGAAGGACTAGAGCATCCTAATACTAAGCAAATGATTCAGGCAATTGAAACTGATAACTATGAACTACTATGTGCATCTTTAGGTAATGTTTTGGAAACTGTAACATTTAAGCTACACCCAGAGGTGATTATGCTAAAAGAACAAATGAAACGTTTTGGAGCAGATGCTACGTTAATGAGCGGAAGCGGTCCAACGGTCTTTGGTCTTGTGGATAGTGAGGCGCGTGTTAGCCGCATTTACAATGGTTTAAGAGGTTTTTGTGAAGAAGTATATGCTGTACGTATATTAGGTGAGCGGAATACGCTTGCTTAAAATCGCATAATTGTGTTAATTTTACCTATAAATATTCGTGTTTAGGAGAGGGTCGCATGAAATGGAAGCGTAGTGAACGACTAGTTGATATGACGTATTATTTACTAGAACATCCACATCAGCTGATCCCGCTAACTTATTTTTCAGAATTATATCAATCAGCAAAGTCTTCTATTAGTGAAGATTTAACGATTGTAAAAGAAACTTTCGAAGAAAAAGGAATCGGGTTATTGATAACAGTGCCAGGGGCTGCAGGTGGTGTAAAGTATATTCCTAAAATGTCCAAGGAAGAAGTTCGTTTAGTCATACAGGATTTAAAGGCAGAGCTGGAACATTCAGATCGTTTGTTACCTGGTGGCTATTTATTTATGACGGATTTATTGGGCAATCCAGACTTAATTAACCGAGTTGGAAAGGTTTTTGCATCAGCATTTGCTGACCAACAAATTGATGTCATTATGACAGTAGCAACGAAAGGTATCTCTATTGCGCACGCGATTGCAAGGCATTTGAATGTACCGGTTGTTGTTGTCCGTAGAGATAGCAAAGTAACAGAAGGTTCTACAGTCAGCATAAACTACGTATCTGGTTCTTCTCGAAGAATTCAGACAATGGTATTATCTAAAAGAAGCATGAAAAGTGGACAACGTGTACTGATTACCGATGACTTTATGAAAGTCGGCGGTACGATGAACGGTATGAAAAATCTATTAGAAGAGTTTGACTGTCAATTAGCAGGCATCGCGGTGCTTGTTGAAGCAGAACATGCAGATGAAACTTTAGTAGATGATTACTATTCACTTGTAAAGCTTCATGAGGTCAATGAAAAAGATCGAACAATCGCATTGAGTGAAGGCAACTATTTTACAAAAAGGGAGAAATGACAAATGAATGTAGTATCTACAACGAATGCACCAGCAGCAATTGGTCCATATGCGCAAGGAATCGTCGTAAATGGGATGTTTTATAGTTCAGGTCAAATTCCATTAACTGCAGCAGGTGAACTAGTGGAAGGTGATATTGTCGCTCAAACGCATCAAATATTTGCTAATTTAAAAGCAGTACTAGAAGCTGCAGGCTCATCACTAGACAATGTTGTAAAAACAACAGTCTTTATGAAAGATATGAATGACTTCGTTGCAATGAATGAAGTATATGCTAGTCACTTTGGAGAGCATAAGCCAGCTCGTTCAGCAGTAGAAGTAGCACGTCTACCAAAAGATGTGAAAGTAGAAATAGAAGTTATCGCCATCGTTAAGTAAAAATAAGTACAAGCCCTTTAAAAGAGTAAAAGTTCTTTTAAAGGGCTTTTTTAATTATAAATAGATACTCCTTTAACATTTTGACGTGCGGTGCTTTGGCAAACAGCGGCACTGTGTGCAAACTGAATCCGCATGCATGGGAAAGTAAAGATTTGTATAGGGGATTTCGAGTAGGGTGAAGTATGCTAATTCACGGATAATAGATTAGTTTTTATAATTTTGACAAACAATTGTCATATTTGCCGTCAACTTAAGAAATTATTATAAAGAAATAAAAGTGAAGTATTCAAATTTTTTAGAAAATTTGGTAGACTATAAAAAGGAAAATATTCGGTAATAGAAAGATAATATTTTCAATTAGGCATCTAAGATGAGAGGTGGTGAGAAAATGGAAGTTACTGATGTAAGATTACGTCATGTACAAACGGATGGTCGCATGCGTGCGATTGCTTCCATTACACTCGACAATGAGTTTGTGGTACATGATATCCGCGTTATTGATGGGAATACAGGCTTATTTGTCGCTATGCCGAGTAAACGTACACCAGATGGCGAATTTAGAGATATTGCACATCCTATCAATTCAACAACTCGTAACAAAATTCAAGAGATTATTTTAAACGCGTACCATAACTCTAGCGATATGCCAGAGTTAGAACAAGCAACGGAATTAGAAGGAATTGGCGTATAATTTTTTAGAAATAAATGGTCATTTAAAGGTTATTTACAAAATAGTATCCTTTTGGTGATGCAAGCAAAAAGAACTCCTCAATGACTAAGGAGTTCTTTTTTATTTTTCAAAAAAGAGAAAAAGAGCAGATTTCAGTACATAGCTCATACCATTCGAGCATATGGAGTATTCGATTTAGGAATTCACCGTTTAGTCAATGTTACATGCCTTGAAAATAGATGAATTTTGCTATATAGTCATAAGAGAAAATGAGCGTATTGGAGGACTTACTGATGAGCAATATTTTTGCTGTCATTTTGGCTGCAGGTCAAGGTACACGTATGAAGTCCAAATTATATAAAGTGCTCCATCCAGTATGTGGGAAGCCAATGGTACAGCATGTAGTGGATCACATTCAAACGTTAGATGTGAATCGCATCGTAACGGTTGTAGGACATGGGGCAGAAAAAGTAAAACAACAACTTGGAGATAAGAGCGAGTATGTTTTACAAGCTGAACAATTAGGTACAGCACATGCAGTACAACAAGCAGAGTCCATTTTAGGTAACGAGCAAGGCACAACACTCGTTGTGTGCGGTGATACACCACTTATTCGCCCTGAAACGATGAAAGCTTTGTTTGAGCATCACCAAGCAAACAATGCAAAAGCAACAATTTTAACAGCTGTTGCTGATAATCCAACTGGCTATGGTCGTATTTTACGTGGCGAAAACGGACAGGTGGAGCAAATTGTTGAACAAAAAGATGCAACTGTAGAACAGCAACGAGTGAAAGAAATTAATACGGGGACATATTGCTTCGATAACAAAGCATTGTTTGAGACATTAAAGCTTGTGAAAAATGATAATGCACAGGGAGAGTATTATTTACCTGATGTCATTGAAATTTTACAAAAACAAGGCGAAATCGTAGAAGCATATGTAACAGATGATTTTGAAGAAACACTCGGTGTCAATGATCGTGTAGCATTGTCGCAAGCCGAAGAGTTAATGCGTGCACGCATTAATGAACGTCATATGCGTAATGGTGTAACAATCGTTAACCCAACTGCTACTTATATTAGTGCAGATGCAGTTATTGGCCGTGATACAATTATTCAACCAGGCTCTATGATTGAAGGAGCTACTGTCATAGGTGAGGATTGTACAATTGGTCCAAATACACAAATTATCGATAGTCGTGTAGGCGACCGTACTTCTGTGCATTCATCTGTTGTACGAGAAAGCACGATAGCGGAAGATACAGCAATTGGACCTTTTGCACATATACGTCCACTTTCTGATATCGGAAGCCATGTGAAAATCGGTAACTTCGTAGAAGTAAAGAAAAGTAAGCTAGGCAACGATACAAAAGTATCTCATTTAAGCTATATTGGAGATGCTGAAATAGGTAATAACGTCAATGTTGGCTGTGGTTCCATTACAGTAAACTATGATGGGAAAAATAAATTCCAAACAATTATTGAAGACGATGTATTTGTAGGATGTAATACTAACTTAGTAGCGCCAGTGAAAGTTGGAAAAGGTTCATTTATTGCAGCAGGATCTACAATTACAAAAGAAGTTCCTGAGGACGCGCTAGCAATTGCTCGTGCAAGACAAGAAAACAAGCCGAATTATGTAAGTAAATTAAATTCAAAATAATTATCAACTAAACAGGAGGCCATCATGCCGTATCAATATGCAAACTCACAATTAAAAATATTTTCACTCAATTCTAATAACCCACTTGCCCAAGAAATTGCGCAAGAAATGGGCGTTGAATTAGGGAAATCTTCAGTTAAGCACTTTAGCGATGGAGAGATTCAAATTAGCATTGAAGAAAGTATTCGTGGTTGTGACGTGTTTATCGTGCAATCAACTTCTGCACCTGTAAACGAACATTTAATGGAGCTTTTAATTATGGTAGATGCTGTAAAACGTGCATCTGCTCGTACAGTTAACGTTGTAATGCCTTATTATGGTTATGCTCGTCAAGACCGTAAAGCAAAAGCGCGTGAGCCAATTACAGCTAAATTAGTGGCAAACCTACTTGAAACGGCTGGTGCAACACGTGTGATCGTTTTAGACTTACACGCACCTCAAATCCAAGGTTTCTTCGATATTTTAATCGACCACTTAATGGCGGTACCTTTACTTTCAGATTACTTCAAATCTAAAGGTATCCCTTCAGAAGAAATCGTAATTGTTTCACCTGACCACGGTGGTGTAACACGTGCGCGTAAAATGGCAGAACGTCTAAAAGCACCGATTGCAATTATTGACAAACGTCGTCCAAAACCAAATGTTGCAGAAGTGATGAACATCGTTGGTAATGTTGACGGTAAAGTGGCAATCTTGATTGATGATATTATCGATACTGCTGGTACAATTACTATTGGCGCGGACGCATTACGTGCGGCTGGTGCAAAAGAAGTATATGCTTGCTGTTCTCACCCAGTACTTTCTGGTCCAGCAATCGAGCGTATTGAAAACTCTGCGATTAAAGAATTAGTCGTGACAAATACAATTCAGCTTTCTGAAGAGAAAAAATCACCAAAAATTACTGAGCTTTCTGTAGCGAAGTTAATGGCAGATGCAATTTCTCGCGTATATGAAAACAAATCAGTAAGTACTTTATTTGATTAATTTTTATTTGAATAATATTTTTATAAAAGTATTGTGAAGGAAAAAACGTCTACGTTTCATTGCATGAGAGACGGCTAAGGGACGTCCGACGATACGATTTATGAAATGAATGAAACATATTTGTAATGAGCGAAATATGTGACAAAAAAAGGACAAATCTACGTTTGTGAGTAGATTTGTCTTTTTTATATAGCTGTTAAGTGTGAATATTCAAAACAAGGGGTATAATAGTAGTGTTAGTGCTTAATATTTACGTTTATTATACCAATGAGCTGTAAATATTATAAAAGCTCTTCGCAGATTTCATAGATTTTATAAAAGGATTTCTGTGGAAGATATAAATCATTTTCTTGGAAGGGGAAGGTATAGATATGAGTACAGTGTTAAGTGTAAATAAGCGCGAAACTGGGCATCGTTCGACATTAACCCAACTTAGAAAAGGGGGAGCCATTCCTGCTGTTATTTATGGCTACAAACTAGATTCAACCCCAGTTTCTATTTCAGCGAAAGAATTTAGACAGTTCGTTCAAAAAAATGGACGTAACGGTGTTATTCCGGTGGAGTTAGATGGTGAAAGGGTAAATGTTGTTGTTTCAGAAGTACAAAAGTGTGCGCTGAAAGATGAAGTGAATCATGTGGATTTATTAGCAATTAATATGTCCGAAACGTTAGAAGTAGATGTAGCAGTAACACTTACTGGCGAATCTGTTGGTGTAAGTGAAGGCGGTATTTTAATGCAGCCGAATTTAGAAGTTAAAATAAAAGTTAAACCTACCGATATTCCAGATTCACTAGAACTTGATATTACAAAACTAGCAATTGGCGAATCGATTATGGTAGCGGATATACGCGATCAAGTTGATTTTGAAATTGTTAATGAAGATGACCATATTATCGCAACGATTTTAGCGCCAATTGCCTCAGTAGACGAGCAAGAAGAAGCGGAAGAAAGCGTTGAATCATAAGGTTAAATAGATGCTAGAAGGGAAAGCTATCGAGGAAGTCGTAACAGACCGACTTGATAGCTTTTTTTGCGCTAAAAATAACGATGGTCCAAAATGGCGAAGAATTTTTTCGTGCATAAAGTGGATTGAACGAAATGTTTTCTTAGAGCGCAGTATGGTAAAATAATGACTATTAGATTGAAAGAAGTGAGGTACTTATGAAAATTATCGTTGGTTTAGGAAATCCAGGTAAACCTTATGAGCATACGAGACATAATATTGGTTTTGATGTTATAGATGCATTAGCTAAAAAGTGGGATGCGCCATTAACAAATTCAAAGTTTAATGGCATGTATGCCACTGTACATCGTCCAGAAGGAAAGGTTCTACTTGTTAAGCCGTTAACATATATGAATTTATCAGGAGAATGTGTTAGACCTCTCATGGACTATTTTGATGTTGATGTAAAAGATTTAATTGTGATTTATGATGATTTAGATTTAGAAACTGGCAAATTACGCTTGCGTCAAAAAGGCAGTGCTGGTGGACATAATGGCATTAAATCGTTAATTCAGCATTTAGGAACACAGGAATTCAATCGTATTCGTATTGGCGTAAGTCGACCACCTGCTGGTATGAAGGTAGCGGATTATGTGCTATCGAAGTTTTCAAAAGAAGAAGATGTGGTCATGGCAGATGCTGTTCATAAAAGTGTAAATGCAATAGAAGCGTCTCTTTCCAAACCATTTCTTGACGTGATGAACCATTTTAATGGTGCATAATCTTTTTCCAAAATGTCTATACTTTAAGTAGAAAGTTGCTTAAAGGAGGATGATTTGGAGATGTCAATTCGCTATCGATGTAGGCATTGTGAAGTAGAAATAGGAACACTACCATTTGATGCAGATGATACAATTCGAAAGTTGCATACTTTTGAATTAGGTGAGGCAGATGATTATGTTGAAAAGGATCAACATGGGCAAACGACTGTACACTGCATTTGTGAGCAATGTGAGGATTCGCTTAGACAATATCCAGATTATCACGCACTCAATAAATGGATACAATAATTGGAAAGATGCTTTGGCGCACTTTGTGTGCGTCCAAAGCTTTTTCCGTTTAAATTTTTTAAAGTAGTAGCTAGTTTATACTCGGTAAGTATTTGCTGAACCGAGAGTGAAATGGCTAGGACAATTACACAAAGGTGAACTTGATAATTAGACAATTGAAATGTGAAAGAATGTACTAGATTGATAGTATGAAGCACATTGAATAATTACAATTTTCGCGCTGAAAGGAGCTTTTGACTGTGGAAGTTTTACGACAGCTTGTGTCGCAGGACAAACATATCACTTCATTTTTACAGGAGATTCAGAGCGGCAATACAGCATCTCAGCTTATTACAGGTTTAACAGGGAGCGCACGACCAATACTGGTTGATGCGTTATTTGACCGTGTACAAAAACCTATTTATATTGTGTCACCGAATTTATTACAGGCACAAAAGATGGCGGATGAGCTTGTCGGGTTGTTAGGTGAGGAACATGTTCACTATTACCCAGCAGATGAGTTTATTGCGGCAGACTTATCAGTTGCCTCTCCAGAGCTTCGAGCAGAGCGCATCGCAACGCTGGATTGCCTAGCGAGAGGTGAAAAAGCTGTTTACATCATTCCAGTTGCTGGTTTACGAAAAATGATGGCCCCGAAAGAGCATTGGGTACATTATTTTTTACAAACGGCAGTAGGTGAGGAAGTACAAATAGAGGAATGGTTACAAACGCTTGTTGCGATGGGGTATGTTCGTAACTCGATGGTAACGACACCTGGCGAATTTGCGTTACGTGGAGGTATTTTAGATATTTACCCTCCGTACTTAGAGGCTCCAATTCGTATTGAGCTATTTGATACAGAAGTAGACTCGATTCGTACATTTTCTGCAGATGATCAGCGTTCAATAGATAAATTGCAAAAGGTTCGTATTTTGCCGGCTTCAGAAGTCATTTTGACGAAAGAAGAACGACTGGCCTTGGCAGGTCGTTTAGAAACAGCGCTGGCAACTAGCTTGAAAAAGGTTAAGAAGCAAGAAACGAAGGAACTGCTTTACCAACATATTCAATATGATATTGAATTGCTGCAACAAGGGAATCTTCCTGACTTTGTTAACAAATATGGCTCGTTGTTATATGATAAAACGGCTTTTTTAGGTGATTATTTTGCACAGGATGGCATCATATTATTTGATGAGCTAGGACGCATTCAAGAAGTGATGGATGCGTGGGAACGTGAAGAGGAAGAATGGTTTTTATCACTGATTGAGGAAGGGAAAATGGTTCATGATGTGAAGCCAGCGTTTTCTCTCAAAGAAATTTTGGCAATGCTTTTACAGCAGAAGCTATATTTCTCATTATTTTCACGTACGTTTTCAGGCATTACCTTTAATAAGACGACTAATTTTTCATGTAAGCCGATGCAGCAATTCCATGGACAAATGGCGTTATTACAAAGTGAAGTGGAACGATGGCAGCTTGGTAAATTTACAGTGCTTATTGTAGCCAGGGATCAACAGCGCGTGAAGCGTGTACAGCAAATGCTCGAGGAGTATGACATCCATACAACAATCGGAGAACCGACTGAAGTTGGTCTTTATATTGTGGAAGGCGGCTTATCAAGCGGCTTTGAATTACCTTTACAACGTTTGGCGGTTGTAACAGAGGATGAATTATTTAAACAGCAAGCAAAGAAAAAATCGCGGCCTCAAAAAATGACCAATGCAGAGCGCATTAAAAGCTATACAGAAATTAAACCTGGTGACTATGTCGTGCATGTGCACCATGGGATTGGGAAATATATCGGTGTAGAAACTTTGGTGGTCAATGGAACGCATAAGGATTACTTACATATACGCTATCGCGCGGACGATAAGTTATATGTACCAGTGGAGCAAATTGATTTAATTCAAAAATATGTGGCATCTGAAGATCGCGAACCGAAGCTACATAAACTAGGCGGAGCAGAGTGGAAAAAAGCAAAAGCGAAAGTATCCTCTGCCGTACAAGATATTGCTGATGATTTAATAAAGCTATATGCCAAGCGTGAAGCGGAAAAAGGGCATGCTTTTGCACCCGATAATGACGATCAACGTAATTTTGAAGCGTCGTTCCCTTATGAAGAAACAGAAGATCAGTTACGCTCGATAGTTGAAGTAAAGCGTGATATGGAGCGCGAACGACCGATGGATCGCCTAGTATGTGGTGACGTAGGCTATGGTAAAACAGAGGTGGCTATTCGTGCTGCCTTTAAAGCGATTCAAGATGGCAAGCAAGTTGCCTTTTTAGTACCGACGACTATTTTAGCCCAACAACACTACGAAACCATTCAAGAGCGCTTCCAAGACTACGCTATTAATGTCGGCTTACTATCTCGTTTCCGTACGAAAAAAGAACAGACTGCCACATTAAAAGGCTTAAAAGAGGGGCAAGTTGATATTGTTATAGGGACACATCGAATTTTATCTAAAGATTTAACGTTCCAAGATCTTGGCCTACTCATTGTCGATGAAGAACAGCGTTTTGGTGTAACACATAAGGAAAAAATTAAGCAACTGAAAACGAATGTGGACGTGTTAACGTTAACCGCTACGCCGATTCCAAGAACATTGCATATGTCTATGGTAGGTGTGCGTGATTTATCGGTTATTGAAACGCCACCTGCCAACCGTTTCCCAGTACAAACGTATGTTATGGAACATAGTGGCGCACTAGTACGCGAAGCAATTGAGCGCGAAATGGCGCGTGGTGGCCAAGTATTCTACTTATATAATCGAGTAGAGGACATGGCGCGTAAAGTGGAAGAGATTCAAATGCTTGTTCCTGAAGCGCGTATTGGACATGCACACGGGAAAATGACGGAATCACAATTAGAATCGGTTATTTTAGCTTTTATAGATGGGGATTACGACGTCCTTGTAACGACTACAATTATCGAGACAGGTGTAGATATTCCTAATGTGAATACGCTAATTGTTCATGATGCAGATCGAATGGGTTTAGCGCAGCTGTATCAATTACGAGGTCGTGTTGGTCGATCAAATCGAGTTGCCTACGCCTACTTTATGTATCAGCGGGATAAAGTGCTTACAGATGTAGCAGAGCAACGACTACAAGCTATTAAAGAATTCACAGAGCTTGGATCTGGTTTTAAAATTGCAATGCGTGATTTATCAATTCGTGGAGCCGGGAATTTATTAGGCGCACAGCAACATGGCTTTATCGATTCAGTCGGCTTTGATTTATACTCGCAAATGCTGGAAGAGGCCATTGCGGAGCGACAAACAGGCGTGAAAAAAGAAGAAAAACCAGAAATCGAAATTTTATTGAATGTCGATGCCTATATTCCTGATGCGTATATTCCAGACGGATACCAAAAAATTCAAATGTATAAGCGCATAAAAGCGATGGACCAAGTCGATGAATACGAAGAAATTATGGAAGAACTACAAGACCGTTTTGGCGATTTACCGATTGAAACAGAACGTTTACTGCGCATTGCGCGGATGAAGGTATGGGGCTTGGAAATGGGCGTTACTTCTATTAAAGAAAAGCAAAAGGTTATTTCTATTTTGCTATCGGAAGAAGGGACGGCAAAAGTAGATGGCAGTAAAATTGTATCGGAGACGATGAAATTTGAGCGAGCGGTTGGCTTCGGTATGGATAATAAACAATTGATATTAACAATTGATGAGCGAAAATGCAATAAATACCATCATTTTGATATTTTAGAAGAAATAATGCAGATTATTGCAAATTCGAAAAAAAATATGTGAAAAAAGGCTGAACTTGTTGACAAATTACCAAGTTCAGCCTTATTGTATGAAAAGACAAATTTTTATCAAAAAAATTAATGTTGGATTCATAATCCTTTTCGTTCATTTTTTGCATAGATTGTCTCAAGAAAAACCATACTGTGGTTGTAGAAAAATTTTAATGAATACGAAAGCGAGGCAGTTTAGCATGAAAGCAACAGGAATTGTTCGTCGTATAGATGATTTAGGACGTGTGGTAATACCGAAGGAAATTCGTAGAACGCTACGTATTCGCGAAGGTGACCCGTTAGAAATTTATACGGACCGTGAAGGTGAAATCATTTTGAAAAAGTATTCTCCAATCAATGATTTAGGAGAATTTGCACGTGAATACGTGGAAACATTGTATGAAACGCTTGGCACTCCAGCGTTTGTGACAGACCGAGACGAAGTAATCGCTGTTGCAGGAATTGGCAAAAAAGAGTACATTAATCGCCGCATTACATCTTTTGCGGAAGGTTTTATGGACGAGCGTTCAACAAAAATCGAGAAAATGGAAACAACAATTGAAATTGTACCTGGACAATATGAGCAAGTGAAATCGTATTGTGCAACACCAATCATGGTGAATGGTGATCCGATTGGTTGTATCATTGTTCTATCAAAAGTACATTTTGTTGGTGAAGTAGAAGTAAAAGTAGTGGAAACAGCTGCTAATTTCTTATCAAAACAAATGAATAATTAATGCACATCGAAAGTTATTGTCATGACTCTTTTTAGGGTAAACAATAACTTTTTTTGTTTACATAATGCTGTACATATAGCAAAGACGGTGTTAACGTGAGCGTCACACTTTTCAGGTATGCTATACTATTGGCATTGTTAAATGAAGGAAAGAGGACAATGTATGTCGGAACGATTTGGTATGAAAAGTTACATGAAGGGTGCGGCATTACTTACTATTGCAGCTCTTATTGTGAAGATTTTAAGCGCAATTTATCGTGTGCCTTTTCAAAATCTTGTTGGTGATGAAGGTTTTTATATTTACCAGCAAGTATATCCGGTAATATCCATTTTTGTTGTGTGGACATCAAGTGGTTTTGCGGTAGCTATTTCAAAAATGCTGGCAGATAATGATTGTGTAGTCGATGAGGGAGAACGTACGCAGAAACGACGAAGTATTATGCGCATTATTTTCCGCTACTTAACGATGCTGTCGTTCGTATTTTTTGTTGTACTATTTGCCGGAGCAGATAGTCTGGCAAAAATGATGGGTGATGCGAATCTTGCTCCTTTACTACGTACAGGATCTTTTATTGTATTGGTAATGCCAGCGCTTGCTATTTTTAAAGGTGGCTTTCAATCGAGAGGTATTATGGAGCCTATTGCTTATGCCCAGGTGCTTGAGCAAACAGTAAGAGTGTCTGTTATTTTGGCTGGTACTTTTATTATTATGGCCACCACAAAATCTCTATACGGGGCCGGTCAGATGGCGATTATCGGGACGGTTATTGGAGAAATTACGGGTTTGTTATTAATAGCGTATCTCTTTAGAAAACGTTTCGGTTCATTTATCGGTAAACAACAACAACGAATAGCGAGTTTCCCTGTGTTAAAAGAGGTGACGTTGCTCAGTTTAAGTGTTAGCATGAGCAGTTTGCTATTGCTTGGCTATCAGCTTGTCGATTCTTTTACCATCTATTCGATCCTTATTGATAGCGGAATAGATCAGACTTTAGCTAAGGAAACAAAGGGTATTTATGATCGAGGACAACCATTAGTACAGCTAGGGGTGGTCATTGCATCCTCCTTATCCCTTGCCATAGTGCCTCTTGTTGCACATATGTCTAATAAGCCAAATGGACGCAGTGCAATGCCGTTTATACAGCTTACATATAGAGCTTCTGTATTATTTGGCTGGGCAGCTTCACTCGGATTAATCCTCGTCATGCCTTATATAAATGCTATGTTATTTAAAACAGATGCACTATCCGAAGTGCTGATGTTATATGTTTTACAAATTGTACCGTTATCTATTATTTTGACTTTTACAGCCATTTTGCAAGGTTATGGGAAATTAAAAATGCCAGCGCTATTTTTAGCTATAGGTTTTTTACTAAAAGTAGTATTAAATGTGTGGTCAATTGGACCGTTAGGGGTGTTAGGTGCTGCCATTGCTAATAATGTGGGGCTTCTATGCACAGCTATAGCACTCGTTTTATATTTGAAAAAAATAACGGGCATCCAGTTGGCGCCTGCTAGCTTTTATCGAAAACTAGGCATTTCATCAGTATGTATGGCTGTGGTCGTCATGCTATGGCTACAATTTACCCCATCTTTATTAAATGGCTTATTATCGGAACGGTTGGTTGCGGTGGTCGCAGGCTTTAGTGCGGTTTGTGTTGGTGCAATTGTGATGATTACGAGCATTGCAAAGCTACGCGTACTGGCAGAAAAAGAATGGTATCTACTGCCTTTTGGGCGTAGAATGGCGGTTTATCAACTATGGTTAAATAGAAAGAAGTAGGTGGAGTTTTTGAATACATTAACAATAATTGGCCTTGGCGCTGGTGATTTTGATCAGTTACAAATGGGCGTTTATAAAAAATTAAAAGCAGCAAAAAAACTATTTGTTCGGACGATTGATCATCCGGTATTAGAAGAGCTAGCTAACGAAGGTTTACAGTATGAAAGCTTTGATGCTGTATATGAAAAACATGGTACATTCCAGCCAGTGTATGAAGAAATTGCACAACGCTTAATCGAAGCAACTGATTCGGAGGATGTGATGTATGCAGTACCTGGTCATCCGCTCGTTGCAGAGCAAACGGTGCAACTACTCATTCAAGCGGCGGAAGAAAATAAGGTCAATTTAGTAATCGAAGGTGGACAAAGCTTTTTAGATCCTATTTTTGGGGCGTTAAAAATCGACCCAATTGAAGGTTTTCAATTACTAGATGGTACAAGCTTTTCGATGCACGATATTAATATGCGACAGCACATTTTAATCGCACAAGTATATGATACATTTAGTGCATCGGAAGTGAAGCTGACGTTAATGGAGAAATATGATGATGAATATCCAGTAACAGTTGTTACAGCGGCAGGTTCTTCACAAGAGAAGCTTGTAACCGTACCTTTGTATGAACTCGATCAGAGCGTTGAAGTAAATAATTTAACAACCGTTTACGTGCCTCCGGTAAAATCGCAAGAGGAAGCGTTACGTGATTGGACAACTTTCCGCCAAATCATAGCTACGCTACGAGGGCCAGATGGTTGCCCATGGGATCAAAAACAAACGCATGAATCATTAAAGAAATATTTGTTAGAAGAAGCACACGAATATTTGGCTGCTGTCGATGCAGAAGATGATTTTGCGATGATTGAAGAGCTTGGGGATGTGTTATTACAAGTATTTTTAAATGCGCAAATCGGAGAAGATCAAGGCTACTTTACGTTAGAGGATGTTTTGGCTTCTGTTAGTGAAAAAATGATTCGCCGTCATCCGCATGTGTTTGGCGATGTTTCAGTGGAAGATGCAGACGGTGTGATAGCTAATTGGGAAGCGATTAAGGCTGAGGAGAAAGGTAATAGTGATAAGCCCTTATTAGAAGCGGAGTATCGTGCGTCCTCTGCGCTACAAACGGCGTTCAACTATCAAAACAGGGCTGCAAAAGTTGGCTTTGAATGGCCTGATGTAGAAGGCGCGTGGGATAAGTTTGCAGAGGAGTGGCAGGAATTCCGTCATGAAGTGGCGAAAGGTTCTAACAAGACCCAACTCGATGAATTTGGCGATGTATTATTTACGCTCATTAATTTAGCGCGCTTTTACAAGATATCACCTGAAGAAGCAATGGTACATGCAAATGAAAAATTTGCAAGACGTTTTGGCTATGTTGAAGCGAAGGTGAAGGCTAGCGGTAAGTCATTTTCGAATTATAAACTAGAACAATTAGATGCTTTTTGGGATGAAGCTAAACAGCTAGAAAAGGAGTAATAAAATGCGATTAGATAAATATTTAAAAGTTTCACGTTTAATTAAACGACGTACATTAGCAAAAGAAGTAGCTGATCAAGGTCGAATTACCATTAATGATAAAGTAGCAAAGGCTAGTAGTAGTGTGAAGGCTGGTGACGTACTAGCTATTCGTTTTGGACAGAAAATTGTCACAGCGCGTGTGGAAGAATTACGCGATACAGTGAAAAAAGAAGATGCAGCGAAGATGTTTACAATATTAAAAGAAGAGCGACTTGAAAAGGTTGAGCCTGAATTTATCGATGACGAAGATTGATTTTATGGCTCTTTAAATAACGATGTGCATTTTTTTCTTAATAAAAGTATGAGAACTTTCATAAAGTTTGTCATGCTTTGAAGGTTGTCCGCATAAAGTGAACAGAAGCTAGGACGACTAAAGGAGGAAAAAAATGACGCTACATCAAGAAAGTAATCGTTACACAATTCCATCTGGAGAGCATATTTTAACGATTCGTAATCGTAAAAGAATGGACATGACTTCTGTAAAATCAATTGAACGCTTTGATCAGGAAGAGTTTTTTATTAAGACGTCCCAAGGGCATTTATTGATTCGTGGAGAGGAACTGCATATCGTTCACTTAGATGTTGACAAAGGGTTATTGACGCTTGAAGGAACTGTAAAAACTTTACAGTACGACGAGGAGGAAAGTGGCTTCTCGAAAGGTTTCCTTCATAAATTGTTTGGATGATTGTTAGCCAGCAATTCATTCAGCTATTAGTCATGGTTGTGAGCGGTATAGCAGTTGGATTTATTATTGATAGTGTAAGGCTCATTGTTTTTTCAACTCCAAAAAGGTCAAGCCTCCGCAAGTGGATGATGATGTTAGAACTTTTAACATGGATTCTACTTGGTGGGTTAACGTATTATTTATTATTTTGGCTAAAAGATGGCGCATGGCGGGCTTATGACCCGCTAGCGCAGATTGCCGGTATTTTTTTATATCAAACCTTTTTTCAATCCTTTTTACGTTTCGTTGCACGCGTAATAGTGAATATAACATGGAGACCGTTTTGGTTTATTGTCCGATTAATAATCGCCATAATTCGACAAATATTACAACTATTTATGAATATTGGGGCATTCGTCTTAAGACCTTTTGTCAAAATTTATTCGTATTTGTCCTACACTTTATTAAAAAAAATTCGATATATCAAGTATAATAAAAGACAACAATAACTTCGGAGGTGCGGGCATGACTAGACGTCATTCATCAAATGATGAACAGCAAAACTACACCAAGCTTGATAATGACTATGTCCGTAGCACGGATAAAGCTATAAATCGTAAAGTGCAATCGCGTAAACGAAAGATGCGCCGTATTGTCTTTTTTGCGATTGTGCCAGTAGTCATTATCGCCTTTCTCATAAATATCCTTGTCCATCAGTCTGAGACGCTAGCAGTAAAAGAAAAGCAAAAACAAGAAGCAACTCAGCATTTGGCGAAGGTAAAAGAAGAGCAGGACTCACTCAATCTTAAAATTAAACAATTAGAAGATGATGAGTATATTGCCAAACTATTACGTAAAGAGTACTTTTTATCTGAAGAAGGTGAGATTATTTTCATCATTCCTGACAAGGAAGATAAAAAAGACAACTGATAAGCTATGTATTGTTGACACACTTTTTTAGTTATATATAATGAAAAGAGAAACTTATTGCAGTAAAAAGTTTGATTAAATTGATTACATGGCTCGAAAGAGTCGCTTAATTTTTAAGGAGGAGCATTTTTTTTATGTCAATTGAAGTAGGCAGCAAGGTACAAGGGAAAGTAACAGGAATCACAAATTTTGGAGCATTCGTTGAGCTGCCAGACGGCAAAACAGGCTTAGTACACATCAGTGAAGTTGCTGACAATTATGTAAAAGATATCAATGAGCATCTAAAAGTTGGAGATGAAGTTGAAGTAAAAGTGATGAATGTTGAAGCGGATGGAAAGATTGGTCTTTCAATCCGTAAAGCAAAGCCTCAAGTTGAGAGACCAGAGCGTCCTCAACGTCCGCGTCGTGACAATCGTTCTAATGATCGTAACGAACGCCATCAGCCGAAGGAAAACTTTGAGCAAAAAATGGCACGTTTCTTAAAAGATAGTGATGAACGTCTAGCAACATTAAAACGTGCTACTGAGTCAAAACGTGGTGGTCGCGGGGCTAGAAGAGGGTAGTTTGCTGACTGTTTTAATCGTAGAAAAAGTGTATTAAATAGAGTGGAGATTAGCTTTTGTTTATAACAAAGGCTAATCTTTTTGTTTTTATTTGCACAATTATTGCTAGTTGTGAAAGACCAGGCGTAAAAAAACGTAATTTCATGTATTTGAAATTACGCAAGCTGGTCGAGCAGAATTTAATTAAAAAACGAACGGTGACCTCTCCCGCTTGAGATGCCTGATGTCACTCATTGCAGAAGTTCATCGGAGTCGTTCCGGCTACAAAGGGAGTGGCTAGAATGGAAATTACCGATTTATTTTCACTCGACAATAGGGGGTGTACCTATAATGTGGAGGAAGGTCCCTTTTTCTTCTTAGGAGCAGATACGGGTTGCTCTGGTGGTGCTTCGGGTATCTTCTCCACAGGATTAGTCACCATTTTTACAAGTAAGTACACACCGTATACGCTTAGTATTAAACCAATTAGTAGTAAAATAAATTGTATTGCTAATGGTAAGTTAATAAGTATCGATATGAGAATGATCATTGAGCCACTCCCACATGTTAAAGCCGCTTTAGTTAATGAACCCAAAGAAGTAAACCTCCTAATAACATGTGCATTTTACAATAAGTATGCCACAATTTTAGGGCATGGTCATATTAAAAGGACCACCACTTCTATATTGCACCATCAAACAACAAAAAAACGTCTCAGAAATGTTTCTGAGACGTTTTTGCAAGTATGACCCCTACGGGATTCGAACCCGTGTTACCGCCGTGAAAGGGCGGTGTCTTAACCGCTTGACCAAGGGGCCGATATGGTGGCGGCCGAGGGGATCGAACCCCCGACCTTACGGGTATGAACCGTACGCTCTAGCCAGCTGAGCTAGGCCGCCAAAATATGATTGGAGCGGAAGACGAGGTTCGAACTCGCGACCCCCACCTTGGCAAGGTGGTGTTCTACCACTGAACTACTTCCGCATGTCTTTTTTTAAGGACAAGTTAAATAATACAATCCATTGCGTATAGTGTCAACACCTTTATGAAAAAAGTTTAATAAAAATCTTATAAAAATGAAAAAACCTTTTTTGGCGTTATATAAAAGGACATGCTTCGTATTCAAATGAACATGTAAATAGACGTAAACTCCATAAAATACTGTTAATAGTGGAATATTGCGAAAACTAATCATGGTCATTTGCACCGGAGCCCACTTTTTTTAGTAGTTACTGACATTTATCGTATTTATGCATATGTATTCGTCGAAATGTTTATATTTTTTTTTGCCATCGTCAGACAATCTTTCCACACATAATTTCTTATAATAACGAAAAAGTGTAGAAAGGGGATTATGGAATGACTAGTGTTGAATGGTATGAAGCAGCAAATGTAGACGACCAAAAATCGGGGGCGAGAAAAAGGCAATTGCTTATAGGTTCCCTATTTTTTTTCACAGCCTTTTTTTTAGCTCAATCTGTTGTGTTTGAAGCAGCTGTACCTTTCTCTGTCCCTTTTTGGGCAATTATTCGCAGTAAATATAAAGAATATGCGAAATTCGTATTATTAGGAAGCCTAATAGGGTGCTATTTCCTAGGTTTTGGACAAGTCCTCATATTAGCATTACAAATAGGCATGTATGAATGTATTATGCGTTTTCGATATTGGCGGCTACCCCAAAGCATTGCCGTTTCTCTTGCTGTTTTAAGTGTCCAATTTTTATGGCAGGGCATTATGTATCAAGGGCTTCCACCGGTACTTGTGCAATTTTATGTAGGTTGCGAGGTAGCATTAGCACTCATTATGACGTTATTTATGCAAGGGCTTTTCGTCAACTCGTATGAGTGGTTTACAAGCCATTGGACATATGAAAGACTTGGCTCCGCATTAGTAGTATTTGCAGCCATGCTAACAGGGATGCAAGCGGTAGTTATCAGCTATTTTTCGCTGCCAATATTCTTATTGCAGTTATTCATTTGTTTTGGCGCATTAGTAGGAAGTGTACCACTAGCGACCGTAATCGGAGCAGTACTTGGCGCTCTTATTGGGGTAGCCAAGTTATCGTTTACTGGAATGCTATCGGTGGCCACCTTAACAGGGCTGTGTGCAGGTATGGGGGCGCGTGCAGGGAGAATAGGTGTGGCAATAGGTAGTATTTTGCCTAGTGTGTTTTTTTTATTTTACGATGCGACCTTACCGCTAGATAGCGTGTACTTCACTTCCATTGCCATAGGCAGTATTCTTTTCTTAGTGATACCGAAGAGTTATTCCGAGAAAGTGCGAAATAAGCTTTTTCCACAACGGGAAGAAGTGCTATTAGCAAGGCAACATTGGTTAACAGATCATGTGACATTTAAGCTAGAGCATTTTCAGCACTTTGTTCATTTCATGAAAGAACTTGTATTCGAACGTTTTATGACGGCTCCTGTAGCGTCGAAAGAAGAAGTATCGCCTATGAATACATGTTTAAGTTGTTTTCGCCATGATCGGTGCTGGGGCGCGCAAAATAATGGTATGGACAAGCTTATGACAGATTGGTTCCATATGAAAGGTGTAGGGAAGGAATCGGCTATCCACCGGGTGGAAGAACAAATACGCTATAAATGTGTGAAATCAACGAAAATATTCGAGGAATTGGATACTGAACTTTATCGAGAGAAAATTAATGGGCAGTATTTCCACGGCAAAAAGATGATTGCACTCCAGCTACGCGATATGAGTAATCACCTGAATCAGTTAATTGCGGAAATGAAAGAAGAAACAATTTCTTTCGTCAGTGTGGAGAAGGATATTATTCAACGCTTGAAGGACGCGCATATAGAATGTTTTCAACTTGATGTGCTAAGCAATAAGGCAGGCGCAAGAAAAATTGTATGTGCGCTCGCACCTGCTCGTGTCGATTGGGAAGAGGATACGACAGTAGCGGAACGTATGATTTTACCGATTTTATATGATACTTTCGATGAACCATTTGAGATTGAAAAGGTCGTGGCGTGTGATGTACCATTTCGTCACATTCAAGTAAGCTTTAGATCAGCTATTAGCTTTGAAGTAGAGTATGATATATATAGCATGTCAAAAGATGCAACATTATATTCTGGGGATTCTCATGCGTTATTCCAATTGCATCCTGGTTTGTTTGCGGTTTTATTGTCCGATGGTATGGGACAGAGTAAAGAAGCACAGCATGAGAGTAGAAAATTAATTCATTTAATGCGCGAATGCTTGAATTTTAATATGAATCCCGAGACAGCGATGCATACTTTGCATTATGTGATGTCACTGAAGCAACAGGACGATATGTATGCAACACTTGATTTTGCACTTGTCGATTTACAACATGGTGATTTATGGTCGTGGAAAGCGGGAGGTATGTCCACCTATATTTTACGAGGTAAAGAAGTGTTGAAAGTTGAAAGTAACGCAGCGCCAGTTGGCTTTTTGTCGATATCGGCGGTTGAGGCTGAAAAAAGAAAATTAAAAGCGGGCGATGTGATTCTCATGCATTCAGATGGTCTGTTTTCAAGTGTCGCAGATTGGGATGAGCAGGAGGAAGCATTTTTAACTTTTGCGCAGCAGGTGGCCAGCACTAATCAAACAATACAAGATAAATTAACAACCATTATGCAGTCCTTCCAAACATATTACGAAATAGAGGATGACTGTACTGTATTGATGTTAGAGGTTACCCACGTCGTACCAACTTGGGCCGTTTTTAAACCGGTTCAATATTCCATGAGTAAATCTTCTTAACAGAAAACGAAAAGGGGAGGAGAAGCGTTTGTCATTTGAATTAAAGGTTAAACAATTTATTGATGAAGAGCAATTATTACAGCAAGACGATCATCTTCTCATCGCCGTTTCGGGTGGTGTAGATTCAATGGCACTCCTGCATTACTTTGTGACAACCAAAGAACAGTGGGGCATTAAAATCGAGGCAGTACATGTCGATCATATGTTAAGAGGAGAGGCATCAGCCGAAGATAGAGCTTTTGTGCAAAGGTATTGTGATCAATACGGCATTATTTTGCATGCAACGGCGATTCCAATTCCTGAAATTATAGCGCAGGAAAATGGTAACTCGCAGTTGATTTGCCGCAGAGAGCGCTATCGTTATTTTGGAGAAGTCATACATAAAACGATGGCCACCAAGCTTGTAACTGCACATCATGCGGATGACCAACTGGAGTCAGTATTAATGGCCCTGACGAAAAATGCCACGATGAATAGCATGCAAGGCATTCGCCCGCAGCGTTTTTTTGAAGGAAAATCATTAATTCGTCCGTTTTTAACGGTTACAAAGTCCGAAATAAGGGAATATTTACAGGAGCAGGGCTTGAATTATCGTGAAGATGCGAGTAATACGAAAGATTCCTACGCAAGAAATCGTTTTAGACACCACGTAGTACCACTGCTAGAGGCAGAAAACCCACGTGTAGCAGAGCAGACGAGTCGTTTTACAAAGCATTTGCAAGAGGATGATGCTTTCTTAATGACGCTTGCGCAAGACATATTTTCAAAAACAGTCAAAAAATGCAATGAAAATATGTATAGTATGGAGATAGAAGCATTGGAAATGGTAGCACCTGCTTTACAAAGGAGGCTCATTTTAATACTATTAAACTATCTTTACAAAGATTCAAATACGCTACAAAGTTATGCAATCTTAACCTCGCTTTTAAAGCTTTGTGAAACAACATCTGGGTATGCTGAAATTCACTTGCCAGAAGGTTTTATAGCAGTTCGCCGTTACGGCAAATTAACGATTCAGAAAAGCGACACATTAGAAAGTGAAATATATCCGGAAAATGGATTTGTTTTAGCTGCTAATGGGAAGACAATATTGACAAATGGTATAAGTCTAGCTGTCGTTAAGCTATCTGAATTAGCAACAGAATTGCTTACGGATACTGCACATCTTTTTTACTTTAACGCTAATAAACTTACACTTCCACTCTCTATTAGGGCACGTAAGGAAGGAGACCGAATGCTGTTAAAAGGAATGGATAAGCCAAAGCGTTTATCGCGCCTTTTTATAGATGAAAAGATTCCTTTGAATGAGCGAAATAGCTGGCCGTTACTGATTTCTCAATCTGACGAGGTCGTAGCGGTAATTGGTGTGCGTATGGGGATTTACTTTTCCACTACACCGCAACCAGGCGATGATACAGTGCTCATCGTAGACTAATGGTCTTTGTAAAATATTTCACCTACATACAGGTTGAAAATTTTTGAAACAACACGAGGAGGAATCGATATGTTACAAAATGACATCGAAAAAATTATGATTACAGAAGAACAACTGCAAGAAAGAATCGCTGAATTAGGTGCCCAATTAACAGCGGAATATCAAGATTCATTCCCGTTAGCTGTCGGTGTACTGAAAGGTGCGATGCCTTTCATGACAGACTTGATGAAACGTTTCGATTCTTTTATTGAGCTAGACTTTATGGATGTATCTAGCTATGGTAATGCCACTGTTTCATCTGGTGAAGTAAAGATTTTAAAGGATTTAAATACAAGTGTGGAAGGGCGTGACGTTTTAATTATCGAGGATATTATCGATAGTGGATTAACGCTTAGCTACCTAGTAGACCTATTTAAATACCGTAAAGCAAAATCAATCAAAATTGTTACGCTTTTAGACAAACCTTCAGGCCGCAAAGTAAACCTTGCAGCTGATTATGTTGGCTTCAAAGTGCCAGATGGCTTTGTTGTTGGTTATGGTTTAGACTATGCTGAGAAATACCGTAACTTACCATATATCGGTATTTTAAAACCAGAAGTTTATTCGTTTTAATGCTAAAATAACCAGTTAAATAAATGACTGGTTATCAGGTAAAGCCTCCAGCGGGTGATATAGGCCATGACAGCATTATTAGCTGTGCCTAAAAATAATCACCGAGTGCAAATACGCTGGGAATGTAATTAGTAGGAATAAATATGTTTAGATTTCGACAAAATTCAAACGAAACTTTTTTTAAGTAAGGCTTTTCGTTGTATGATGAAATCATGATATGTTAAGATTTTACTTATAATTTTTCTGTTTGTAATGAGGAGGCTGGAGATGAATCGAATATTTCGATATACCATATTCTATTTACTGATTTTCCTAGTGATCATTGGTATATTTGGTACTTTCAATGGTGGTAAGTCACCGACGAAAGAAATTACTTACTCAGAGTTTTTAGAAGCTCTAGATAAGAATGAAATTACAGAAGCAAAAATTCAACCTGATAAATCAGTATACATCGCTGAAGGTAAGATGAAAGGTTATGAAAAAGGCGAAAGTTTCACAGTAAATCTTCCGCGTGAAAACCAATTATTAATGGACCGAATCGATGAAGCTGCTAAGGATAAGAATAGCAATATAGAATTCTTGAAAGCACCAGAAACGAGTGGATGGGTACAGTTCTTTACAGGTATTATTCCATTCATCATTATCATCTTCTTATTCTTCTTCCTAATGAGTCAATCTCAAGGTGGCGGCAATAAAGTAATGAGCTTTGGTAAAAGTAAAGCTAAGCTCTACGATGACCAAAAGAAAAAAGTTCGTTTTACTGATGTAGCGGGTGCAGATGAAGAGAAAGCGGAACTTGTAGAAGTCGTTGATTTCTTAAAAGATCACCGTAAATTCACTGAAATTGGTGCTCGTATTCCAAAAGGTATCTTACTTGTAGGTCCTCCAGGTACAGGTAAAACATTACTTGCTCGTGCGGTAGCAGGTGAAGCTGGCGTACCATTCTTCTCGATTTCAGGTTCTGACTTCGTAGAAATGTTTGTCGGTGTAGGTGCTTCACGTGTGCGTGACTTATTCGAAAATGCGAAGAAAAATGCTCCGTGTATCATTTTCATTGATGAAATCGATGCAGTTGGTCGTCAACGTGGCGCTGGTCTTGGCGGCGGTCATGACGAACGTGAGCAAACATTGAACCAATTACTAGTTGAAATGGATGGCTTCGGTGCAAACGAAGGGATTATTATTATCGCTGCAACAAACCGTCCAGATATTTTAGATAAAGCGTTATTACGTCCAGGTCGTTTTGACCGTCAAATTACAGTAGGACATCCTGATGTAAAAGGTCGTGAAGCAATTTTAAAAGTGCATGCACGCAATAAGCCTCTTTCGGATTCAGTCGATTTAGCAGCTGTAGCACAACGTACACCGGGCTTCTCGGGTGCCGATTTAGAAAACTTATTAAACGAAGCTGCTCTTGTAGCTGCTCGTAAAAGTAAACGGTCAATTAATATGGCAGATATCGATGAGGCATCTGACCGTGTTATTGCAGGTCCAGCGAAAGCTAGCCGTGTTTACTCAGCAAAAGAGAAAAAGCTTGTATCCTTCCATGAAGCTGGTCACGTTGTTGTTGGTCTAGAACTTGATGAAGCGGATACTGTTCATAAAGTAACGATTGTACCTCGTGGTCAAGCGGGTGGTTATGCAATTATGTTACCGAAGGAAGAACGTTTCTTCACTACGAAACAAGAGCTTTTAGACCGTATTGCGGGACTTCTTGGTGGACGTGTGGCAGAAGAGATTGTGCTAGGCGAAGTATCTACTGGGGCTCACAATGACTTCCAAAAAGTAACGAGCATTGCACGTGCAATGGTTACAGAATATGGTATGAGTGAAAATCTTGGTGCGATGCAGTTTGGGTCAAGTCAAGGTGGGAATGTATTCCTTGGTCGTGACTTTAATTCAGATCAAAACTACTCAGATTCAATTGCTTACGAAATCGATAAAGAAATGCAAAAAATTATCGATACGCAATATGAACGTACTAAACGTATTCTGACAGAAAAACGTCATTTACTTGATTTAATTGCGAATACTTTAATGGAAAAAGAAACATTAAATGCGCAAGAAATCGAACATTTACGTGATCATGGTGTTTTACCAGAACCTGAGGCGGTAGAAAACGTTGATGAGGATGCGCCAAAAGCTGAAGCACAACCATCATTAGAAAAGGTTGGTAAACCTGTTCTTGAAAAAGAATTGCTAAGCGATGAGCCGAATCCGACAACAGCGGAGTTACCAAAAGAAGGTTTAGAGCAAAATGATGCGCCTAAAGGTATTGACGAAAAACGTCAGTAATTACTTGAAAGACTGCTTATGGATTTTCATAAGCAGTCTTTTTCTTTGCCTTTATTTAGTGTGAAGCATTAGGATATAAATAGAATATTATGTATGTGCATAATGGATAGGAGTGTTGAACATGGGAAAAGTAACATTGAACAATGGTTTAGAGATGCCTTTAGTCGGCTATGGTGTATTCCGAGTGCCAGATGGAGATGATTTAGCAGAAGCTGTTAAAACGGCGATTGCCAAAGGCTATCGTAGCATAGATACTGCACAAGTATATCGTAACGAAGAAAGTGTTGGACGAGGAATTCGCGCAGCAATTGCGGAAGGGTTAGTTTCGCGTGATGAACTTTTTGTCACTTCTAAAGTGTGGAATGACGGACTTTCTTATGAAGAGACACTTGCTGCATACGATAGCAGTTTAGAGAAATTAGGTTTAGATTATTTAGATCTGTATTTAATTCATTGGCCAGGTTTAGATACAAACTATATCGAGGCCTATAAAGCGCTTGAAAAAATTTATCAGGACGGGCGTGTTCGTTCAATAGGTGTGAGCAATTTCCATGTACACCACTTAGAACATTTGCTAAAAGAAACGACGCTTATCCCGGTTATTAACCAAATTGAATTTCACCCCCATTTGACGCAAGAAGAAGTGCGTGCATACTGTAAGGAACACGGTATTCAAGTGGAAGCGTGGTCACCTTTAATGAATGGTTCACTGTTAGAGGAAGAGTTGATTCAACAATTAGCAACTAAATACAGTAAAACACCTGCACAAATTGTTTTACGTTATGATGTGCAACATGGTGTTGTAACGATTCCGAAAACAATGACACCAGCACGTATGGCAGAGAACTTACAGGTTTTTGATTTTACTTTAACGGATGAAGAAATGGCACAGTTAGACGCGATGAACGACGGTCTGCGATGTGGACCAGATCCAGAAAAATTCAATTTTAAATAATGTTTTAGGAGCTACCTTCTCAAATGTAGGTAGCTCCTTCTGTTGTGAGTAGGAATGCTATTTCATTGCCTTAAAAGTGTGGTATCATTTTCTAAAGTGTTCAAACTTTAATTGGTGTTCATCGCAGCGCCTTCTTAAAATAAAGGTAGTGCCTCTACTGCAGGAATAGGGGCGAATTTGATATGGAGGCATCAACCATGATATTAGTATTAGATGCAGGAAATTCAAATATCGTATTAGGAGTTTATGATAGCAATGACCAGCTAGCCTTCCACTGGCGAATGGTAACAGATCTTCATAAAACAGAAGATGAGTATGCAATGCAAGTATTAGCTTTTTTTAATCATGCAGGCATTTCATTTGAACAAATTACGGGCATTATTATATCCTCGGTTGTACCGCCAATTATGTTTTCATTAGAATCGATGTGTCAAAAGTATTTTCGCAAAAAACCACTGGTTGTTGGGCCAGGTGTGAAAACCGGTTTAAATATTAAATATGAGAATCCACGCGAGGTTGGTTCGGATCGTATCGTCAACGCAATAGCAGCTTTGGATGCTTATAAAGCACCGTTAATTATTGTGGACTTCGGCACGGCGACAACATATTGTTATTTAAATGAAAAAGGCGATTACATGGGTGGTGCTATTGCTCCAGGCATTTCGATTTCAACAGAGGCGCTGTATACACAAGCAGCTCGTTTACCACGTATTGAAATATTGCGATCGACACATATTGTCGGGAAAACAACCGTTTCTGCCATGCAGGCGGGCATTTTTTATGGTTTTGTTGGACAAGTTGAGGGCATTGTTAATCGCATGAAAGCACAAAGTAAAGAAGAGCCGCTAGTGATTGCAACTGGTGGATTAGCAAATTTAATTGCTGGGGAGACACAAGCGATTGATGTGGTCGATCCATTTTTAACATTAAAAGGTTTATATAAATTATATAAACGTAACCAATAGGAAAAGAGGGACTTTTCATTTATGAAAGATTATTTAGTTCGAGGTTTAGGATTTAATGGGCAGGTGCGTGTTTTTGCAGCTTGCACAACAGCGACAGTCGGAGAAGCGCAACGTCGTCATAATACATGGCCGGTTGTATCAGCTGCACTTGGTCGTTCAATGACGGCTGGTGTAATGATGGGCGCTATGCTTAAAGGTGAAGAAAAAATTACGATTAAAGTAGAGGGCAATGGTCCGATCGGTCCTATGGTAATTGATAGTAATGCTCGTGGTGAAGTACGTGGTTTTGTAACAAACCCTCATGTGCATTTTGATTTAAATGAACAAGGTAAACTAGATGTGCGAGCTGGTGTTGGTACAGAAGGCGCATTAACGATTGTTAAAGACCTTGGCTTACGAGATATGTTCTCTGGACAAACGCCGATTGTGTCAGGTGAAATTGCAGAAGACTTTACTTACTATTTTGCTACATCTGAACAGGTGCCTTCATCTGTTGGGCTTGGCGTATTAGTAAATCCGGATAATACAATACTTGCAGCGGGTGGCTTTATTCTTCAGCTTATGCCAGGTTGTGAAGATGAAACGATTGACGCAATTGAACAGCATTTGGCAACAATCGAGCCCGTTTCGAAAATGATTGAAAAAGGCTTTACACCAGAGCAAATTTTAGAAGCTGTATTAGGTGAAGGAAAAGTCCAAATTTTAGATTCAATGCCGGTTGAATTTAAATGTCAATGTTCAAAAGAGCGATTTGGTGCAGCAATTTTAGGTTTGGGTTCACAAGAAATACAAGAAATGATTGATGAAGATGGTGAGGCTGAAGCGCAATGTCACTTCTGCTTAGAAACATACCATTTTTCAAAAGAAGAATTAGAAGGATTCATTGATGAGCTCAACGCGTAATCGAAGACCGCAGCCATCTGCAACACCCAACCAAACGCCCTTATTGCAACGCCGATTAAAAACGAAGCCGGCTTTAATTGTTTTCTCTGTATTATTACTAGGGAATCTTTTGTGGTTCATTGCCTGGTTATTACCAAATAACGGTCAGGAAATCGGTAGCGACGAACAAGTCGCTGCCGTTGGTGATGATGTTATCACACGCCAGGAGTGGATGATTGCTATGGAAGAACGCTATGGTAAAGAAACACTTCAAAATTTAGTGAATGAAGCTGTAATGGAAAAGGCAGCTAAAAAATATAAATTAAAAGTGACGGATAAAGAAATTAATCTAGAGCTTGCGTTAATGCGCTCGGCTCAAGATAAATTTGATACAGCATTGCAAAATCTTTCTGCCGATCAGTTGAAGCAGAAAATCCGCTCAGACCTTATTTTAGATAAAGTACTGACAAAAGATGTAGTCATCAAAGAAGATAGTATTCAAAAATACTATGAAGAAAATAAAGCGTTATACAATACTGAAACGAGCTATCGTACGAATTTCATCGAAGTGGATTCTAAGAAGGCTGCTGATGAAGCATTAAGTGAACTGAAAAATGGTTCTGATTTTTCTGTGTTGGCACGCGAAATTTCAATTGATAGTGCATCAGCTAGTCTAGGTGGGGATATTGGTTTCTTAACTGAAAAGCAGAGCAATATAGATCCAGCTATTGTGAAGGCAGCTAAGGCTTTGTCGGCAAATGAAGTGAGTAAAGTATTTAAGTTGGATAACGGACATTACGGAATTGTGCAAGTTCAAGAGGTAATAGAAGGTCAATCCTTTACATATGACGATGTGAAAGAACATATTGAACGAGAGCTTGCGCTGGAGCAATTGCAACAATCGATAACACCGGAAGCATTTTGGTCGGAGTTTAAGGCAACTTGGTATTATGGTGAAGAAAAGAAATGATAAATGGAAGCCAGAAAGTAGCATACTTTCTGGCTTCTAATAAATATTCTGAAAATATAAGTTTATTGATTGACAATTCAACTAAAAAATTGGTAAAATACAAAATAAGTAAAACCTATAAAAATAGTAGGGATTAGGAGTGGATGAGTAGATGAGTAGATTAGCGAACTCGGTAGCTGAATTAGTTGGTAAAACACCAATTGTTAAATTAAATCATGCAACAGGTGAGAACGAAGGTACTGTGTATGTTAAATTAGAGTATTTTAACCCAGGCAGTTCTGTTAAAGACCGTTTGGCATTAGCGATGATTGAAGCAGCGGAAAAAGACGGTACATTAAAACCAGGCGGCACTATTATTGAACCTACTTCTGGTAATACGGGGATTGGATTAGCAATGATCGCAGCTGCTAAAGGTTATAAAGCAATCTTAGTAATGCCAGAAACAATGAGTATAGAGCGTCGTAACCTATTGCGTGCATACGGTGCTGATTTAGTGTTAACACCAGGACCAGCAGGAATGAAAGGTGCAATTGCCAAGGCAGAAGAATTATCTGCAGAGCACGGCTACTTTTTACCACAACAATTCACAAACCCAGCAAATGCAGTTGTGCATCGTCTAACAACGGGTCCGGAAATCGTGGAAGCATTTGATGGCTTAACATTAGATGCATTTGTAGCAGGTGTTGGTACAGGTGGTACAATCACAGGTGCGGGTGCCGTATTAAAAGAGAAGTACCCAGAAATCGAAATTATTGCTGTTGAGCCAAAAGATTCTCCAGTACTTTCAGGTGGTCAGCCAGGCCCACATAAAATTCAAGGTATTGGTGCTGGCTTTGTACCTGCTGTATTAGATACAGATGTTTATTCATCAGTATTTCCTGTAGAAAATGAAGTTGCCTTTGATGTAGCGCGTAAAGTAGCGCGTGAAGAGGGTATCCTATGCGGTATTTCTTCAGGTGCGGCAATTTATGCAGCTATTGAAACAGCTAAACGTTTGGGCAAAGGTTCTAATGTTCTTGCAATCGTACCTTCAAATGGTGAACGTTACCTATCTACACCTTTATATCAATTTGAAGACTAATTAAACATAACATGACAGGCTCCCTCTATTGTGGGAGCCTTTTTATTTTGGCGATTTTTGAGAGTAAGAAGATGCAGTAGCACATGAACTATATATGCGCCTGCATGCAAACGGATGTAGTAAGTGGGATGTTATTTTTTATTAGCAAAAACATTCGCATCTTTTCATTTTTCTAGTTAAGATGGAATCACATCATATGATTCAAAGGGGAAGTGCAACGTGAATACATTATCGACTACAACCGTGAAGATGGACGCAGATGCGTTTTATTATAGTTATAAAAAGCAAACACAACATGAACAAGCCCATGTGTTTTTAGAAAGTGGACGGGGTGGGCATTTTTCAATTGCTGCTTGGCACCCATTAGCGACTGCACAATCAATTGAGGGTGGTTTGCTTATTAATTGGAGAGATGGGCATAGCGAAGAGTTATACGGTGAGCCACTTGATTTATTAGAACAATTAATCGCGACTTATCAATTGGTTTATGACTCTAAGCTACCCGTTTTCCAAGGAGGGGCAATCGGCTTTGTGTCGTACGATTATGCTCGAAAGATTGAAAAACTGCCTATAGTGGCAACAGATGATTTAAAAGTGCCGGATATATATTTTTATTTATTTGATTGCTGGGCCGTGCATGATGTCACGACAAATGAAGTGACACTTATGAAGTTAGCGGACTGTAATGTCAATTTAGAAGAGCGTGCACAAGCTTGGCAAGAAGCGGCTCAAGAAGGTTTACAGTTACGGAAATTTGAAAAGACAAGTGCTGTTGAAGTGGTAAATGATGAAAGTGAATTACTAGTGTCATTCGCTGGAACAGACTTTGAAGCCGCGGTCAGTAAAATTCAAACATATATTGCGCAAGGTGATGTTTTTCAAGTCAATTTATCCGTGCGTCAATCGAAGAAATTAACGGCTACGGCAATGGATGTGTATGAGGCTTTACGTGCCTTTAATCCTTCTCCGTATATGGCGTATATTGAAGCACCTGAATTTGCTGTTGTGTCTGGATCTCCTGAATTGTTGGTCAAGCGTCATGGAAAAGAGTTATCAACACGCCCGATAGCAGGTACACGTCCTAGAGGAAAGTCTGAAGAGGAAGATATGGCTTTGGCGCAGGAGTTAATTGATAACGAGAAAGAGCGCGCTGAACATGTAATGCTAGTAGATTTAGAGCGTAATGATTTAGGCAGAGCTTCAGCATACGGTACGGTTGAAGTGGATGAGTTTATGGTCATCGAGCGTTATTCGCATGTCATGCATATTGTGTCCAATGTGCGCGGGGAGATAGCTGATGGGAAGACGAATGCAGATGTTGTGCGTGCGATGTTCCCAGGCGGTACGATTACTGGCGCACCGAAAATTCGTACGATGGAAATTATTGAAGAGTTGGAACCAGTGCGTCGAGGATTGTATACGGGTTCTATTGGTTGGCTTGGCTTTACAGGGGATATGGAATTCAATATTGTGATTCGAACGGCATTTGTTAAAGATGGCATGGCTCATATACAAGCTGGTGCAGGGATTGTGATAGATTCTGTTCCAGAAAGAGAATACCAAGAGTCTCTAAATAAAGCAAAAGCAATGTGGCAAGCAAAAGCTATGGCGGAGGAGCGAGCAAAATGATATTAATGATTGATAACTATGATTCTTTTACATATAATCTTGTGCAGTATTTTGGGGAGTTTGGACATGAATTAATGGTGAAAAGAAATGATTCGTTAACGATTGCAGATATTGAAAAACTTGCACCGGATATGATTGTTATTTCTCCAGGCCCTTGTAGTCCGAACGAAGCCGGAGAAAGTTTAAATATTATTCGATATTTCGCGGGAAATATTCCAATTTTAGGAGTGTGTCTTGGACATCAAGCAATTGCCCAAGTATTTGGTGGTCATGTAATTCGGGCTGAGCGATTAATGCATGGTAAAACGTCGCCTGTGTTGCATGCAGAAATAGGGTTACATGCAGGAATGCCCAATCCGTTTCAAGCTACGCGCTATCATTCGCTTATTGTGGAGAAAGAATCCTTACCGGCATGCTTTGAGGTTACAGCGTGGACAGCAGAAGGTGAAATAATGGGCATCCGTCATAAAGACTATCCAATTGAAGGTGTGCAATACCATCCAGAGTCTATTATGACGGAACAAGGGAAAAAGCTTCTGCGTCATTTTATCGAATTGTACGTAGAAGGAGCGAAGAAGCATGCAGTGTTGGATTAACGGCAACTACGTAGCAGCAGAGGATTTGCGAATTTCACCTTTTGACCATGGCTTTTTATATGGATTAGGTTTTTTTGAAACGTTTCGCACTTACAACGGCAAAGTACTGTTTTGGGATGCGCATATGGAAAGGTTACAATCTGCACTTTCTCAATACCATATATATATGCCGTATACTAGACAAGACCTGCTTGCAGTAATTGAACAATTAGATGTAGCTGCGGGTGGAAAAGATGGTTATTTTCGTGTCAATGTATCTGCGGGTGAGCATGGTATCGGTTTGCAACCGATGGAGTATAGACAACCTAATGTTATTGTCTTTCGCAAAGAGCTACCAGATATATCTCGTGGACAAGAAAAAACAGCACAATGGTTAGAGACAAAGCGCAATACTCCTGAAGGCGCTTTTCGAGTAAAATCGCATCACTATGGCAATAACGTGCTAGGCCGATTTGAAATGCCGTCATTAGCTGTGCAGGAAGGTTTCTTTTTAACAGAGTGCGGTTATGTGGCTGAAGGTGTGACATCAAATATTTTCTGGGTGAAAAATGATATACTATATACGCCTTCTTTAGCAACGGGTATTTTACCTGGAATAATGCGTGCATGGGTAATTGAACATGCCCAAACACTAGGAATTGAAGTGCAAGAAGGTCTCTTTACTAAAATAGATATAGAGCAAGGATGCGAATGTTTTATTACAAACTCTGTGCAAGAGCTTGTTCCAATTTGTAGATTAGAAGATAGGTGGTTTTTAGGCAATAAAGGACCTATTTATTTGCGTTTACAGGAAGCGTTTATCAAAGAAGTGGAACAAGAATAGAAGGAGCGTCAAAATGCTAGAAAAATATACAACACCGTTAACGATTAACGGGATAACATTAGATTATACAAGCGAAACATTCGTGATGGGTATTTTAAATGTCACGCCAGATTCTTTTTCAGACGGGGGAAAATACAATAACGTCAAGGCTGCGGTCGAACAAGCGAAAAAGATGGTAGCTGATGGTGCGAAGATTATTGATGTAGGTGGCGAATCCACACGCCCTGGTTATGAGCGTATTTCAGATGAAGATGAAATTGCGCGCATTGTACCGGTTATTCAGGCATTAGTAGCAGAAGTGCCGGCTATTATTTCGGTTGATACGTATAAAGCGAAAGTGGCACGTGCGGCGATTGAAGCGGGAGCCCATATCATTAATGATATTTGGGGTGCGAAATCAGAACCTGCAATTGCAGAAGTCGCTGCGGAACTAAATGTGCCTATTATTTTAATGCATAATCGTGAAAACATGGATTATGGAATTGATTTTTGGGCATCGGCAAAAGCAGATTTAGAAGTAAGTATTGCGATTGCTAAAAAGGCGGGTGTGCCAGATGCACATATTATATTGGATCCAGGTATTGGTTTTGCCAAAACGACGGCACAAAACATTGCAATGATGCAGCACCTTGCTGATTTAGTAGATATGGGTTACCCAGTGCTTTTAGCTACATCACGCAAATCGATGATTGGCAATGTCTTGCAACTACCTGTGGAAGAACGGATAGAAGGTACAAGTGCAACAGTTGTTTATGGCATTGAAAAAGGGTGTCATATGATTCGTGTACATGATGTGAAAGAAATGGCACGTGCTTCGCATATGGCAGATGTATTAGTAGGGAAACGTATTTACAAGGAGGAAGCATGATGGACTATATTCATTTAAAGGACATGCAGTTTTATGGTTATCACGGTGTTTTGGCAGCAGAAACAACACTTGGTCAACGCTTCCGTGCCAATGTCTCACTTGCGGTTGATATGACCGAGGCGGGGGAAACAGATGATTTAACGTACACAGTAAATTATGCGGAAGTGTATGAGCTATGTCGTGATATTGTAGAGGGTGAGCCGTTTAAGCTAATCGAAGCACTTGTTTCAAAAATTGCTAACAGCATACTCCTTGCATATCCTGATAAAGTGAAAGGTGTACGTGTCGAGCTAATCAAACCAGATCCTCCAATCCATGGTTATTATAAAGAGGTTTCAGTTGAAGTCACTAGAGGTGATTTCTAATGAATGATGTATATCTTTCTATTGGCACAAATATTGGGGAACGCTACGAAAATCTCCAGCGTGCTCTTGAGCTTTTGATGGAAAAAGAAGGGCTAGAAGTTATTCGGATTTCTTCTATCTATGAAACAGCGGCTGTAGGCTACACTGACCAAGCAGATTTTTTAAATATTGCGGTTCATGTTAGAACAAGTAGTTCATCTTCTGAAATGCTCAAGATTTGTCAGTCGGTAGAGAATGAGCTAGGACGTATTCGGGAATTTCGATGGGGTCCTCGAATCATTGACCTTGACATTCTACTCTACAATCACGAAAATATTGAAACAGAGAGTTTGCTTGTGCCACATCCAAGAATGTATGAACGGGCTTTCGTATTAGTACCACTAATCGAAATTACCCCTGTACCTAACAGTGAGCAATTACAACTTGCACATGAGACACTGCAACAGATGAATTGCCAAGAAGAGGGCATAACCCTCTGGAAGGAATCAGTGGATACGAAATTTATGCCGTCTCTTAAGTAATGCTTTGAGTTGGTCTTTGTGGTGAGCGTAATAATAACTGCCAAAGCAGTGATAATAGATTTTTAGCAATGACGGGTGGAAGCCCATAGAAGGAGGAAATTGACGTTGAGTCAGACAACTGAAAAGCCGTTTCAAATTGGCGATATTGTTATGGACAACCGTGTCGTCTTAGCACCGATGGCTGGCATCTGTAACTCTGCATTTCGCTTAACCGTAAAAGAATTCGGAGCAGGGCTTGTATACGCCGAAATGATTAGTGATAAAGGGATCGTTAATAAAAATGAAAAAACATTAGGTATGCTTTACATCGATGAGCGTGAAAACCCTCTTTCATTACAAATTTTTGGCGGAGATAAAACAACATTAGTAGAAGCGGCGAAGTATGTAGATGAAAATACAACAGCTGATATTATTGATATCAATATGGGCTGTCCAGTTAATAAAATTATTAAATGTGAAGCCGGCGCTCGTTTATTATTAGATCCAAGTAAAGTATATGAGATGGTAGCAGCAGTAGTAGATGCTGTAAAAAAGCCTGTCAGTGTAAAAATGCGTATTGGCTGGGACGATGAACATATCTTTGCTATAGAAAATGCGCAGGCTGTTGAACGAGCAGGCGCTTCTGCGGTGGCAGTCCATGGTCGTACTCGTGTGCAAATGTACGAAGGAAAAGCAAATTGGGATATTATCCGTCAAGTAAAGGAAAATGTTAATATTCCGGTGCTCGGCAATGGGGATGTTGAAACACCGCAAGATGCAAAACGTATGCTTGATACAACAGGTGTAGATGCTGTTATGATAGGACGAGCAGCACTAGGTAATCCGTGGATGATTTATCGTACAGTTCAGTACTTGGAAACGGGTGAATTAAAAGATGAGCCTGGCGTTCGCGAAAAAATGGATGTCTGCTTATTACATTTTGAACGCCTCTTACAACTAAAAGGTGAGAGTGTAGCAGTGCGTGAAATGCGTAAACACGCTTCTTGGTATTTAAAAGGAATTCGTGGTAACGGTAAAGCTCGTAGTGCTATTAACCAAACAGAAACTGCTGTAGAGCTACGCGCTATACTAAATGGTATTGTAGAAGACTATGAAGAAATTGCGTCAGGAATTATTGTTCCGGAACAGAAGCAACTCATTATATAATGTGAAAAGAGACGTCTCGATTAAAATAGAGCGTCTCTTTTTTTATATGGTGATATAGAAAGGTGAAAATGGAGCGATAGAGTGAATATAAGTATAAATCTACTACAGCCAACTTTAATTTTTGGAATTATTAATCATTTTAAGTCTTTTGGAAATTAAACCGAAACAGATGAATACAGCATTAAAATTGTGTACAATAGAAATATTATGGACGTAAACGCGGACAATTTAATAAGGAGTGAAACAAGTGTCAAACATAGAAGAGTTAAATGATCAGCTTTTGGTGAGACGTCAAAAAATGACTGCGATTCAAGAGAACGGTCAAGATCCATTCGGTAGTCGATTTGAGCGTACGCATTTATCTACAGAAGTGCGTGAACAATTTGCAGATCAAACGAAAGAACAGCTAGAAGAAAACCTACAAGAGGTTATTATCGCAGGTCGTATTATGACAAAGCGCGGTAAAGGGAAAGCTGGCTTTGCACATATTCAAGATTTAGGTGGACAAATTCAAATCTACGTTCGTCAGGACCATGTTGGTGAAGAAGCCTATGAGTTATTTAAACAAGCTGACCTTGGTGATATCGTAGGTATACGTGGTAACGTATTCCGTACGCAAGTGGGAGAGCTTTCAGTGAAGGCTGAAGAATTTACATTCCTAACAAAAGCACTACGTCCTATGCCTGAGAAATTCCACGGCTTACAAGATGTCGAGCAACGTTACCGTCAACGTTATTTAGATTTAATGACGAATGAAGATAGCAAAAAAACATTTATTACACGTTCTAAAATTATTCGTGCTATTCGCAACTATTTAGATAACGCAGGTTATTTAGAAGTGGAAACACCAATGTTGCATACGATTGCTGGTGGTGCAGCGGCTCGTCCGTTCATTACGCACCATAATGCGCTTGATATGGAACTATATATGCGTATCGCGATTGAGTTGCACTTAAAACGTTTAATCGTGGGTGGACTAGAAAAAGTTTATGAGATTGGCCGTGTATTCCGTAACGAAGGTATTTCAACTCGTCACAATCCGGAGTTCACAATGATTGAGTTGTATGAAGCGTATGCAGATTACCAAGATATAATGTCGTTAACAGAGAATTTAATCGCTCATGTAGCACAAGAAGTACTTGGCACAACAACAGTGCAATACGGTGAAGATGAAATCAACCTTGCTGTAGGTTGGAGACGTGTTCATATGGTAGATGCAGTTAAAGAAGCTACAGGCGTCGATTTCTGGCAGCCAATGACAAAAGAACAAGCGCAAGCACTTGCTAAAGAGCACGGTGTTGAAGTGAAGCCGACACATGAAGTCGGTCATATTATCAATGAATTCTTCGAACAAAAGATTGAAGAAACTCTTGTGCAACCAACATTTGTATACGGACATCCGGTTGAAATCTCTCCTTTAGCGAAGAAAAATCCGGAGGACGAGCGTTTCACAGATCGTTTTGAGCTGTTTATTGTACGTCGTGAACATGCCAATGCCTTTACGGAACTAAACGACCCAATCGACCAACGCGAACGCTTTGAAGCGCAATTAGCTGAAAAAGAAGCTGGCAATGATGAGGCCCACGAAATGGATAATGACTTTATTGAAGCTTTAGAGTACGGTATGCCGCCAACTGGTGGTTTAGGTATAGGGATTGACCGATTAATCATGCTTCTTACAAACGCTCCATCAATTCGTGACGTATTATTATTCCCTACAATGCGCCACACTTCAAAATAATATTTAATAAAGAGACTCTATATAGAAGAGTCTCTTTATTTTATTGTGAAAAGACAAAAACAGCGGTATAGTAATAACAATGTTTATTGCAACAACAAATACAATAGCGTTGAAACTTGAATAAGCTATATATAGCTTACTAATGACGTTTTTTTTATAAAATAATATTTTTATAGAAAAAACACTTGCGTAGATTGTAGAATCGTGATAAATTATTACTTGTCGCTAAGATGACACAACATAAGTATCACAAACTAGTAATAACATCACAAAAAATGTTGACATCAACATTTCAAAGTGATAAGATATAAAAGTTGTCACTTCTTAAAGAAAAAATATTTCAAAAAAGTTGTTGACAAAGAAAATCGAAAATGTTATTATATAAAAGTTACTGAAAATAACTTGAAACATAATGAACCTTGAAAACTGAACAAGCAAAACGTAATCAATATAGTTTCTGAGCTAACTCCGGTTAGTGAACGAAACAAAAATTTTGGACATCAAAATTGATGCCAGCAAAACAATTTGAGCTAATCAAATTTCTTTTATGGAGAGTTTGATCCT
>NZ_JBIWDP010000011.1:0-35250 GCF_044762075.1 Lysinibacillus sp. NPDC097195
GCCAAGATTACGTAAATGATGAAGAAGTACCTGATATTAATTCAGTTGGTCAAGGCTACGTATATGATGGGGAAGTACCTGATATTAATTCAGTTGGTCAAGGCTACGTATATGATGGGGAAGTACCTGATATTAATTCAGTTAGTCAATACTACCTCTACGATGGGGATATACCTGATATTAACTAATTTTGTAAGGAATTGTATATACTAGAGGAGTACCTAATATTAATTCAGTTAGAACAGTAAATGTACACTATATAATTTAACTATTACATTTGTATACTAAGTTCAACATATTTACCTTTTATAGAGTGATTGGTTAGCAAAGGATGGGACAATAAACACCTGAATGTCTGAATTTTTTTGATAATTAGAAAAATTCTCATACAGGTGTTTTTATTTTCATTAGAGGTGAAGGTTTTGATACCCTTATATATAAACTTGGAATATAAAGCTCAAACTGTTGTGTGATAAAAGGTAAAAAATATTAATGAATCAGAAAGATTCCAACCTTTAGATCTTAAAATTGTATTATAAAATAGGTTTATCTATTGTAAAGTTTTATAGAACAAAAGAGAATTAGTGTGTGGGTTAACATAAAGAAAAAACAAGACAACGGAATCCAGTGGTCTTTGAGAATATTGGTATACACTTATTGATAACGTCATAGTGTAGCGATTTTAAATGTTTATGACGATATTTGCTAATTGTTTATATTTTTCCTAACTTGAATTGCGCTTGTATACCTTGGTTCATAAACTTGAGTTGAATATACTGACTTGACTCTCATAAATTCTAATAAACCATCCCTTCCACATTCTTTTCCATAACCACTTTCTTTGAAGCCACCAAAAGGTGTATTCACTTGAGTAGGTCTATTATTATTAATTCCAATCATTCCATATTCTAATTTGTTTGCTATATTGCTACCTTTAATTAAATCGTTGGTATAAACATATGCACATAACCCATATGGACAATCATTAGCTTTTTCAACAATGTTATTATCAAATTCATTAAAGGTTAATATCGGTAACACCGGACCGAAAGTCTCACTCGATACCACTTCCATATCTGAATTTACATTACTGATTAAAGTTGGTTCAAAGAAATACCCATCTCCTTCAATTCTTTTTCCCCCATAAATTAAAAATGCCCCATTTAAAAGTGCATCTTTTATATGATACTCGACTTTCTCAATAGCAGCATTGTTTATTAATGGACCAATATCATAATCATTTGATGTTTTATTCTTTAGCTTAAGTTTATCTATTTTTTGTATTAATAATTGAATAAATTTGGTTGATATAGTTTCCTCAATATAAAGCCTATTTACACTAGTGCATGTTTGTCCAGCATTCCTAAATTTAGCTTCGATTAAATCATCTGCGGCCTTATTAATATCTGCATCTTTAAATACAATAAAAGGAGCATTTCCACCTAATTCTAAAAGTAATTTTTTTATGGTTAATGAACTTTCACTAATAATCTTTTTGCCAGTAAAAGATGAACCGGTAAATGTTAATAAATCAATTTTATTGCTTGTTGATAGTTTCCTTCCAATTTCATCATCATTGTCAGTTGTAATTAGATTTAAAACACCATTAGGCAATATTGAAGAGAAGTATTCAGCAATCTTTATTGCAGACCAAGGTGTTTCAGATGATGGCTTTAAAATGACTGTACATCCTGCACACAATGCAGGAATAATTTTCCTTATAATCATACCTATAGGTAAATTCCATGGAGTTATAGCTGCTACAACTCCTATAGCTTCATATTTAATAGTAATATCAGTATCCTTTTTATAAGAAGCTAAATTATAATTACTTATTCTTAAATTTTCTTCTGTAAAAAAATTTATAAAGTCAAAACATTTGTCTATTTCACTTATTGCTTCTTTTAAAGGTTTACCTTGTTCTGTAGAGACGATTTTAGCTAAATTAAACTTGTCATTTTCCATTTTCTTTGAGAATTCTAATATATACTGATTCCTCTGCTTTGATGTTAGATTTTTCCAGTAATTTAGTGCATCTTGAGCAGACTTAATCGCTTGGTCTACGTGTTCTATAGTTGCATTACTTACATGGTTAATGACTTCTAAAGTGGCAGGATTGTAATTTTTAAAATAGGTTTTAGTTTCTATCCATGAACCATTAATATATACACCATTAATTTTCGAATGTGTCAATATGCTTATCATCGGAATCCTCCTAACTTTAATCAGAAAATAGAACGTATAAATCACATAAATTTATAGATGTTTTAATATCTTTAATTAATTGAGAAATTGTTTGAAGTCCATAATTTGAGTTATTATCATTTAGTATTTGCCTCCAATTCATACCTTTATTTATAATCTTTTTATAGGTATTATTAGTAGCCCAAGCCCCTGCTATGCCTGGAATAAAATCGTTACCGTCAGTTGCAAATGAGATAAATGAAACTTCTTTTTTCAATTGATTTAATTCCTTAGCCATGCACCAAGCTAGTTCTTGACAACGTCCACCTTGACCTTTTCCATTAACTTTTACAGTTAGTTCTCCTGAAGAGATAATGCATAACTTAGCTCCTGTTTTATTTGAGATCACCATATTTTTATATAGATTTCCTAAGAACTTTGCTACCTCTCTAACTTCACCTTGAAGGGTGGCAGATACGATGAAAACCTCGTATCCTCTTTCTCTAGCTACTTTAGCCATGGATTCAGCTACTGAATTTGTATCTGCTACAGGAATATTAGTGAATTTATCGGAAATTTTTTCTGTTTTTTTTCTAGTATGAGATACTCTTATTTTTTTCTTTAAAATATTTGATAATTCTAATCTTTCTAGGATATGATTAATATCAGTATCATCTACATCGTAATCAAATGTTAATCCTGAACCTACGGATTTTATATCACTTTGTGCATTGTCACATAAAATTAAACTATATACGTCTGCCTGACCAGTGTATTTAAGTAACCCGCCCCCATGTAATTTGGAAATGGCTTTTCTAATTTTGTTAATAGTTGATACATCTTCTCCAGATTCTAAAAGAATTTTGTTTATTTGTTTTAACTCTGTAAGATTAAACAAATTAGTTGGCGACATTAACATCGCCGAAGTTCCTCCTGAGATTGCAAAGATTACAGCATCATTTTCGTTCAACTTTTGTGAATATAAAAATTCAATCAATTTGGTTGCAGAATTTTTACTATGTTGAGAGGGGTTAGGGTGTGAGCTTTTTATATAAAAATCACTAGTACGATTTGTTTGATGATTTTCTAGTGAAATAATAATGGTACTGGTAATCTGTTGAGGCAGTAATTTTACTAACGCGTCACTCATAGGAATTGATACTTTGCCTACTCCTACTAGAAAAACTCTCTCTTTATCTATTAGTTTTTCATAAATCGAGGCCTTTTTTAATGCTTTATGAATAAGCGAATTAACATCCAGATGGTTAATACTCTCAATAACAAGTTGCAAATGCTCAGTAATCTTACTTTCACTTAAACTCATGTGAAGAATCCTCATTTAAGTAATAAGGGTGTTCCCTCTCGCTAATTGGGAAACTAATTAATTTATTGCCTATTTGAGAATAATATGGCATAAGAAGCATTTCTAAAACTTTTCTAAATGTTTTAGCGTTACTTTTAGGCTCTTTATTTTGTTGAATTGATAAAATTAGATCTGATGCAACCATTTTTTGGTAATCCCCATATGTATCAACATGGGATGTTTTTATTTTAGACCATTGGATGTTTGAACTATTATTTATAAAAGGAGCAGGATAATGCCATATAGAATGATCAGCATAAGGTGCACGAACCACTAAAATGCCACTTTCTCCATATATGAATAAAGAATATGGTTGTTCACTTCGTTCTAAAATATCTAGTTTCTTTGACTGAATTATTCCAATAATGCCATTTTTAAATTGGTATGATGCAAATATATTATCGCCTGCTATTTTACCTAATCCTTCATTTCCATCAATGAAGTCATTCTGATTAATACTCACACCTTTTTTACTAATAAAACCATAGCCAATTTTAGGATCGCCCACAATTCTAAGCATCATATCTGCAAAGTGAGGACCTAAGATTGCAAAATCTTCGCCTCCGCCCCTATGATCGTGTTTGCAAATCCCCTCCATTTTGTAAATTTCACCTATTATATTTCTTTTTATCATACTTCTTAATTGATTAAATCTATCTTCATAAGAAAAAGGTAAAGATACCGCAATCTTTAAATTTTTTTCTTTAGCTAAAGATATCAGCTCATCTACTTGCTTTAAATCTTGAACAAACGGTTTTTCACAGAGGACGTGGCAATTATTTAATAAAGCTTCTTTAACTAAACTATAGTGACAATCTGTATACCTTGGAGCTATAACAACTATATCTAAATCTTCCGACTTGAACATCATAGTTTGCTGAGAGTAGTAAGTAGCATTTAAGTCCATAGCTTTCTTAATGCCCTCAATTTCATTAAAATCTGTTAATGCCACTATATCTGCGTATTCATTATCAATGAAGGATTGATCTAAGCTATGGCCATAATTACCCCTTCCAGTATGGCCTATAATTCCGACTTTAAATTTTTTCATAGTTATAACCTACTTCAAAAGGAATATTTTTTAGTTCTTCTAATTCAATTAATAATTTATCTGATAGACTTCCCTTATTAGTCCATTTAACATTGGTCTCAAGTTCTTCAATATTTCTTGGTCCTGCAAATACAACGTCTACATCCGGATCGCTAATCAAATATCTTAATGAAAGTTCAGGCATAGATATATTGTTATTTATAGATATTTGATGTAGTTTTTTTAAGCGTTCTAATAGATTTGGTGTTAAATCTTTTGGTATATCATTTAAAATCTTTTCAAAGAAATAATGGGTATTGCTAGTTAGTAGCCCTTGTTTAAAAGGTGTACCGATGGAGATACCCATATTATTCTTTTTAGCAGCGTCAAAGAAAATATCTCTAGAATCTTGCCACAAGATATTATAATAATGAACAAATAGAATTGCATCAAACACACCTGTATTACAAAGTTCATTTGCTAAAAAGGGATCCCTAAGAGAAATACCAATCTTATCAACGAGCCCTTCTTCTTTTAAGGCCGTTAAAACCTTTATAACAGAAGCATTATTGAACCCCTGTTCCCACCATTCCTTCCAATCTGCTTCATGAATTAATAGCAAATCAATTTTATTACGATTTAATAATCGTAGGCTGAAATCGAATTGGCTTCTAATCATAAATTCATCCGTATAAGCTTTAGCACCTAATTTTCTATATGCTAGAGATTCAAATCTCCCTACTTTGTTAACGATTTTAAGAGAATTCTCATCAATTGAATTACCAATCAATTGTTCAACATATCCCCCTCCGTATAACGGAGCTGTATCTAAAATATTTATTCCTAATAGCTCAGCTTTTTTTAATATACTTTGTGCATATTGATAGCTAGTACCTTTATCAGGAGATAAATTATATGTTCCTAAACCTAGCTTCGAAGATCTCCATTCTTTAAATAAATTAGTCATTAATTTTAACTCCTTAAGCTTGTTGTAGAAGGTGCTAATGTTCCACCGCCATCTATAAAAATTTCTTGTCCAGTTATATAAGAAGATACATCTGACGCGAGAAAAACTAACATATTCGCTACATCTTCTGGCTCACCGATTCTTCCCAATGGTATATTTTTTGCATGCAATTCTAGTGTTTTCTCATCTTTTCTACCATTTCTTTTAATTCTTGGTGAATTTATTTGGCTTGGGACAACACTATTAACATTAATATTATAAGATGCTAGTTCCAGAGCCATTTGCTTGCATAACCCTAAAATTCCCGCCTTAGCAGAAGCATAACCGACATTTCTCCCCCAAGTACCTTTAAATGCAGCATTTGAAGAAATGAATATCACTTTTCCATATTTTTGCTTCATCATATGAGGAACAACATATCTTGAACAAAGGAAACTTCCGTTTAAAGTTGTAGAAATTTCCTTTTCCCATTCAGAATGAGTAATCTCCCCAATTTTTTTAGCTGGGCCACCGTTAGCAGCATTATTAATTAAGATATCAATTCTTTTTTCTTTTTTTTGAATCTCATCTATCATCTGTTTTACTTCTGAATCTTTTGAAACATCAGCAATTATACCTCTAGCATTTACTTTTAGATTTTCTGGTAATGATGAAATTATTGATTGAATTTTATGTTGTTCTTTACCGTTAAAGTAAACGATTGCTCCTAATGACAAAAATAACTTACCTGTATAAGTCCCTACTCCACCACCACTTGCCCCTGTTATTAAAACTACTTTTCCTTCTAAATTAAAGTTAAACAAATACATAACCTCTTTGTTTTAATTCATTTTCCACATCGAACGGTTCATAAGAGTCCCAAGAATCTCTTGTTTTGATTTCTTCTTCTAGAGACTTCTCTATTGAATTAATTACGTCAATGCTTATATCTTTAGGTATAACAAGAACTCCATCATCATCCCCGAAAATAATGTCACCTGGGTTAACAATAACACCACCACATACAATAGGTATATTTACAGAACCATATTCCGCTGACACTGGATAATGGTAATTTTTCGGAGTGCAATTTCTTACGAATGTAGGAAATCTCAACTCTTTAATTCCCGCAGAATCTCTTGTAGATCCATCAATTACCGCACCTTCCATCCCTTTGACTTGCATCCTTTTTGCGGTTCCATCTCCAAAACAAGCATAGTCTTCAATTCCATGGGCTGCGACAACAAGTACGTCCCCAGGATTTGCTAAATTTATAGCCATTCTTCTTACTGACAAATCTGGACCATATGATGTTATAGCTGGTCCACAAATTTTCATTCCACTGGATAGAGGTTTAAGTTCAGTTAGCATTGCACCGTATTTCCCTAAGTGATCAAGAATTATACCTGTATAAAAATTTTTTAACCTATTGATAATTTCTTTGTTAGGTCGATCTATTTCTCTTACCACTAACCCTTGCATATCATGTTTCTTAGTTTGAATAGTATTCATTTTTTTACCTCCAAAAATATGATAAATTTTTTATATAATATAAACTACCATGAAATTACAAATAATTGTGTTTTATATTAAAATTCAATAATATATAAAATTTTAATAAAATTTCACATTATTTCCTCCGGTTTATTGAATTTTCAAAATTATATTTATGTAAAGTTTTTATATGTTAATGTATTAATTAAAAATAATAAATGTTTGTAAAAAATATAAAAGGTGTGGCGTTTATGTTAATAGACAATGAGGAAGTAGTGGGATTATTATCAATAGCAGAGGCAATAAACTTTCTAGAAGAATTTTTTGCAAGCGATGAATTTATTACACCATCAAGGAAATATATCGATTTAAAAAATGAAAAAATTGTTTTTACTTGTGGCAATGTTAAAAATGGAGCAATTAGTGGATTTAGGGCGTATTGGCAATATGATAACAAAAGGAAATTTACCGACCATATTACGGTAATAGTAGATAATAAAAAAAATAATATTAAAGGTATTATAACCGGGAATAATCTTGGTTTGATTAGAACTGGTGCAATTGGGGGCGTTGCTATTGATCATCTTTCTAATAAAGATTCTAAAATTTTAGGTGTGCTTGGTACTGGTCTACAAGCAAAAACACAAGTACTATCAGCTCTATGTACACGTGATTTTAAAAAAGTAATAGTATATTCTCGTAATCCAAAAAGCGTTTTAGATTTCATTAATGATATTAGTAAAGCTACTCCAAAAAGCACTGAATTTATAGGTGCTAATTACTGTAAAGAGGTAGTAACTATAGCAGATGTGTTGATTTGTGCTACAAATTCAAAAAGGCCCCTATTTCCCAAAGAATGGTTGAAACCGGGAGTCCATATCAATGCAATTGGACCGAAGGGTATAACTGAACATGAAATTGGACTAGATGTACTTAATTATTGTGATTTTATAGTTACTGATTCACTAATTCAAGTGCACGATTACCCTACAAAAACATTATTATCTTTATGCCATTTATATAACTCAGTTATAGATTTGAAAAATGTAGTTAAAGAAAATTTGAAAAAAAATAAGAGAAAAGAAAATGATATATCACTATTTTATTCTGTCGGAATTTCAGGTAGCGAAGTATATCTCGGTAATAAAATATTAGATAAATTATATTAAAGTTTAGACCTTTTACTTTACACTCTTTAAACGAATAAACCATATATTAGGTATTTTTAAAATGTGCTATTAGTAGAATGGGGAGTCTAAATAATAAAAATAGAGAAAACTAATTATTTGTAAAAAGTTTGAATTTTATATAAAGATAACATAAGATGGAATTATTATGTTGGATAATAATTATTTTACATAATAATTTCGTGTTAAAAAGGGGATGAAATTTATGGAATACAGCAAAGGTTTAGAGGGAATAGTAGCAGCAGAAACAGCAATTGGTTTAGTCGATGGAGAAAATGGCCATTTAGTATACCGTGGTCATTGGGCAAAAGATTTGGCAATTAATAATTCATTTGAGGAGGTTGCTTACCTTATTTGGAATGGTAAGTTACCCAATGAAATCGAGTTAATAAACTTCAAGCTAAAAATGAAAGAGTTTAGACAAATCCCTACATTTTTAAAAGAAATTTTAGAACTTTTACCAAAAGATATGGATGTTATGAGTGTTCTTAGAACAGCAGTTTCATCTTTAGGGGATAGTAAATTTTCTTGGCCACCTACTATCGAACAAGCAATGCAATTAACTTCTATATTACCTAGTGTTATTGCATACAAATATAGATTGGATCAAGGCGAAAAATTTATTGAACCCAACTTAAATTTAGATCATGTTGCAAATTTTATGTATATGCTAGATGGTAAAGAGCCTTCACCTGCTTTTGCGAAAGCCTTAAATGCATACTTTGTTCTAACTATTGAACATGGTATGAACGCTTCTACTTTTTCATCTAGAGTTGTTGCATCTACTGAATCTGAAATTATTTCCAGTGTTTGTGCAGCAATAGGAGCTATGAAGGGTCCTCTTCATGGTGGGGCTCCATCTGAAGTTATAAAAATGTTAGATGAAGTTGGAACAATTGATAATATTGAGCCTTGGATTAGGAATAAAATTGAATCGGGCGGTAAGCTTATGGGATTTGGCCATCGTATTTATAAAACACAAGATCCAAGAGCAGAAGCTTTAAAAATTGTTTCACAAGAATTAACTGGAGAAAGTAATTGGTTCGATCTTGCAGTTGAAATGGAGAAAATAGCCATAGATTTATTAGAGGAATATAAACCAGGGAGACGTTTATATACAAATGTGGAATTTTTTGCAGCAGCAGTATTAAAAGGAATTTCACTACCAATGGAACTATTTACTCCAACGTTTACTGCAAGCAGAATAGTAGGTTGGACTGCACACGTACTTGAACAATCAAAAGATAATCGTATCTTCAGACCACAATCTATTTATATAGGAGAACCACCCTTTGAAAACTTAGAGGTTGGAAAGTAATTGCCTAATATCGATTTTGAATAAAAAAATTAGATTTACTTAATAAAGATTGAACTCTAAAATATAAAGGGTTCAATCTTTTTGGCTTAGTTTAAGGGGGCTTAGTGAATTCAATTTCGGCTGAGTATAAAGAAAAATTGAAAGGTTTTAAGAATATCAGTTTCTCTCACGTTCATCACCAACTTCTATATAGTTATATCCATTGCAGAACATAAGTTCTCGCTAATTAATTTCCATTAACTAATATTAATAAAGCTAAAAAGAAAAATAAGAATAAATTAGGATTGAGTTCCAATCGGAATTTGCTCCTTTTCTATTCAACTAGATGCTCGTGATATTCATGTAGCGCCTGCGTCATTTGCTCGGGGAAATGTTCGTTGATATAGGCTGCGATATACTGCTTCTTTTCAATTTCGATTTGCGTAGAATTGAAAAATTTTCTGAAGAGCTGCCATCTTTTTGTTGCAGCGTATTGCGTGAGAGCTTCGTTTTCAAGGCGATTTAAGACGCTTTGTTCAATGTGTTTTTCACGGATTCTGATGGCGATGTCTTCTTTGTTTGATGTGAGAAACCCCTCTACTTTTTCGGCTAGTTCCTGATTTTTTTGCTCTAGTTGTTCAGTTTTCGATTGAAGCTTTTTAATTTCTTGCGAAGATTCGGAAGGAAGCGCTTTGATTTTTTGTTGGAGAAAGTCCTCGTTTAAAGTAAGCTTTATTTCCTCAGTTTCTTCATTTTGTTCCATTAGAAATAATCGGGTGTGCATGATTTGTGCGAGCGCTTGGGTTAGGTTATCTATACGTTTGTCGTAAGTTACGTCGGGTAAGGTTTCTTGAGTAGGTACTTGTTTGACGATATGGCCATCTTCATTGATGCGTAAAAGCTGTTTTAATCCCTTCACGCGGTATTCATCTTTTAATAGAAGAATCATACGCAGCTTTAAAATGGCTTTAAAGTCTAAGCGAATGACGGTTGCGGTTGTTGGATTTGATGCTTGCCGATCGAATAAATATTCTTCAAATGGTTTGATGTAGTAGCGTAACTGGGCATCGGTAACGTCAAACCAGCTTGCTACTTCTGGTGTTGAGTAGTACTTTTTCTCAATCAATTCATTTAGATATGGTTCTGATAAAAAGTGATGCTCTGCTGGGGTTTCTTGAATTACATTAAATAATGGATCATTCGCGAGTACCTCTTGTATACGATTTTCTATTGAAATTGTTTGTTCCATACGCTACTCTCTCCTGTTCTTCGCAAAAACTTTCAATTCTTTTCTACGCTATTGTGCGTACTATTTTACTTCTCTATTTTTCTCTATTCTATTGTGCGAGGTTTTATGCCTGTTTTTTTGAAAAAGTGAAGAAAAAGGAGTTTTGGTACAATTCGAGAAGGATTGCTCTTAAAGCCAAAGGCTAAAGAATTAATAAAAAAAATCACAAATACATTGTGCGTTCTCCATAACATGTAAGATTTAAAAATTCATTTTTCTTTAAAATCTTATAAATCGTAGTCGTTATGTTTATAAAGGTATACTTTTAGAACGCCAAAGAAGTATACCTTTTTTATGTTTGTAAACCATATAAAAATCATATATAAACGTTTATAATTATTTGTATACCTTTATAAAATTTAAGTGTGAAGGGTGGCAAGTATGGGAACAAAAACATTTGGTTATGTACGTGTTTCGACTACGGATCAAAATATTGAGCGGCAGCTGACAAAGATGCAAAACCTTAGGATTGAAGAACGGGATATTTTTGTGGATAGAGCGAGTGGGAACGATTTTAATCGTCTACAGTATCATGCTTTGAAAAGTGTGATTCGTAGTGGGGATTTGATTTATATTGATGCGCTTGATCGCTTGGGGCGTAATTATGATGAAATTATTCGGGAGTGGAAGGACATTACGCGTGCTGTCGGTGCAGATATTGTGGTGCTGGAGAATGAGACGCTGTTTGATAGTCGTAAGTTTAAGGCGATGGATACGGAGGGGAGTAAGCTGGGATCGTTGATGGAGGACCAGTTTTTGTCGCTGTTGTCGTATGTGGCCGATCAGGAGCGACAAAAGCTGCTGAAGCGTCAGGCTGAGGGAATTGCTGAAGCACGGAAGGCCGGGAAGCATTTGGGTAGACCGAAGTTGGATTTGTCGACGTTGTCCAAAGAGCAGCGAGAAGTGTTGGTAGCAAATTATGAGGCTTGGAAGAGTAAGGAACTGACAGGGGTTAAGTTTGCGGTGATGTTGGGATTGAAAAAGAATAGTTTTTATAAGGTGCTGCGGGAGTATGAATTGAAAAATTATTATTGATGATACCATCTAGAAGTTGTGCCATGTTAATTTAATAGTAGTAGTTATATAGAAAATCATATTTGAAGCACCTATCAAATGGGAAGCTTCAAATACGATTTAAGCTTAAGACATTTTTCTAGTAATTTCACGATGTAGTTCTTCTTCTATGTTGTATTGGGCTTTGTCAATAATTCTACGACTGTTCTCTATGAGTAACTTAAAGGCATCTTCTTTAGTAATTTTATCTTCGAAGTAACCTTCCAGTAAATTAGCATTAAAATGTTGAGTATCGAAGTAATAGTATTTACTTTCAAAACTATAAATTAATTGGTCGGTTATGCGAGGATTGTGAATTTCATAGAAGTTTTTTCTCGATTTATAAATATAATAATCTAGTATCCTTTTATATGATTCTAAATCATAACTTGCCTCTTTGATAAAATCTTTGAAATTAGTATGAATATCGTGTTTATACAAAATGTCTACACCTAGGTTCAGTATGAAATTGGAATAATCATATCTAACAGTTAGGCGTTGTTTGTTAAAATATAATTGTGCTTTTATTTCTTTAGAGTTTGCATTAGATATTTTTTCGATAAAATCAATGTGATGTAGGTTTTTGGAGATTTTACTTAGTACAGTCTTCATAAATTTTGGTTCAAATATCCTGTGAACTGTTAATTCTGTAACTAATCCATGAGTTTCACGGATTGTATTTTTTAAATCAAAGGTATGATTCCTAGACGATGCTTTTTTTATCCAAGTGATGATTGAAGGTGTAGGGAAGTTCCAATTTCGTTGATACGAATGTATATATTGTGAAATTTTAAGGCTTATATTTTTTCTTTCGAGGAGCAATTGGTTAAGGCTGTCTATACATGTTTGGGTTTCTTTAACAGTAGCATTACCTTTCTTTTTTATAAACCCATTGTATGTTTCCATTAAATTAACATAGTTTTTCGTTAAATTTATATAGATTTTAGTAGGTAATAAATATTCATCATACTGATTTTTAAATTGTTCTATGGTTGCTTTAATATCTGGAATGTGTTCTTCGAGTATGTGAATACGTTTAATTTGATAACCATTACGAATAGCATTACCAATCTGTTCAATTTGATCATCTTCAAAATTTTTAGCACACTCTGTACCAACATAAATAATATCGTTGTTTTTTTGATTTCGTAATCGGCAGAAATTAAGCAGTTTCTTGGCTGGGCAAATATTACAATCAGGAGGATTATCTAATTGCATTATCGAAGATGGATTTTGATCAATAATCCATTCTAGTCTAGATTCTCTTAAAATAATTTCATAGGTAGATACATATTTTTTTAATTCTGGATATGTTAAGACGTCTTCACTTGAAAATCTGTTATATTTTTTTAGGTGATTATAAAGTAGAAGATAATTTTCAGATTTACAAAATTCACTTGCTAATATAATGTTGCAACTCTTTTTGTCTAAATACGTCCTTTTCCGCATTTAAATACCTCTCTTATTTTGAGTATACCGCTTAGAATGTACCTAATCTTAGTTGTTTAATTAAATACAACATATTGTGTTGATTTTTTAGTAAAGCACTATATATTGTGAAATGTTAGTATACGATATATAAAAATATATTTCAAGTAAATACAATTTTTAGGAAGTGTAATAGCATATCTTTTGTAGGTTAAACATAACGATTTTATAAAACTGCTATTATAGACAATTAATTAGACAGAAACAACGAAAAGAGACCTGCTACATTAATTAGAGCAGGTCTTTAAATTTGTCTATAAAACGGTGGCTAAATGTTTTTATGGAGAAATCTTAGATATAATTAGGATATTTTGGTGAATATTATCATCAAATCCTAATCTTGTATAGCACTCTAAAATTGTAATGTTAGTATCAAAGATTCAAAAAGATTTAGTTCAGCAAATTACATAAAATAAAAAAGGTCATACAATCCAGTTTTTGATGTTTTTGTTGAAATAACGAGTGGTATGTTTAGATACTTAATTGCAGTTGGGAGCTGAGTGGCTGTAGTGTATTACTAGCCGTATGATTTTGGAAATACGTTAAACGTAGAACCTACTTAAAATAGCAATGAAAATTAAATTAAAGCTCTTGATGAAAACCAAACAGTCATTCAGACGTTTTTTTTGATACATCATTATTAAATCAAAGATTCTAAAGAACATATACCCTTACAAGCATATATGAGTATACTTATATATGAATATTTTAATATATGTATATATTCATATATCGAAGTTGGATATCGAGTAAATCCACGCTATTAAGCTGTTTTTAAAATTACCTTACATCTATCTTTATCTATGTCTACCACTTGCAATACCAAAAATGCTCAGCTAATATATACATATACCATAGAAGGAAACATATAATTCCAACGATTGGAGGAGAAGAATATGTCAGAAAACAAAGAAGCAATCATCGTAACGTTTGGTAATTTTAAAGGTGGCACAGGTAAGACGACGAATAGTACTATGATCGCGCATGCTTTATCAATGAAAGGCTACAAAGTGCTTTTATGTGACCAGGATCCACAAGCAAACGCAACATCACTGTATCTAAAAACAAAAGCATTAGAATCTGATGAAATTGTTGCATTCAATAAAACGCTAATGGCTGCTATCCAAGAAGAGGATCTTGCACAAATCGTGACAGAGGTAAAGGAAAATCTGTATCTACTACCAAGTTTCAGTGATTTTGCACTATACCCTCGTTTCCTAGAGAAGAAATTTCCAAATGATTCGACAGCACGCGTTCAATACTTCTCTTCGTTAATCGAACCATTAAAAAAGGATTACGACTTCATCTTTATCGATGTACCTCCAACAATCTCAATCATCACAGATGCAGCGTTATATGCTTCTAATTTTGTTGTAGTCGTACTACAAACGCAAGAGCGCAGTCTACAAGGGGCCGAAGTATTCACAGGTTACCTACAATCACTAATTGACGACTACGGTGCAGATTTAGATATCGTCGGAATTTTACCAGTACTTTTGAAAAACGGTGCTGCAGTTGACTTAGCAACACTTGAGAGCGCACGAGAAATTTTTGGTAAAGAAAATCTATTTGCAAATGTCGTAAACAATATGGAGCGTCTAAAACGTTTCGATATAACGGGGATTACGAATGATGATATGCACGATCGCAAAGTCCACAAAAGCTACGATACGATTGCTGAGGAATTCATCACTCGTGTTCAAGCAGAGTTAATGGAGGTGTAATGAATGAGTAATCTATTAAATAATGAAAAACCTAAAAAAAAGCTATTACAACGTGGTCCTAAAATTGTCCCAGCACTAGAGTTCAAACTAGAGTCTACAGTCGAAACAACAGCTGAAGCTCCTGCTCAAGAACAACTATCAACTACGCCATCAAAATCTGAGCCCGAAGCTCCTACTAAGGCACCAAAAAAGCGTGAGGCAGCAACTATTACAAGCGTACGTGTCACAAAAACAACTCGTAACAAACTAAATGCCCTCATTCAACTGGGCAAAGCCGATAATGTTGACACCCTAATCGATATTCTACTTGACGAGTACATCGAAACCAATCTTTTAAAAGACGAAAAGAAAACCTTCAATCTCATTTTAGACATCATACAAAAACGAGATCGCTAGTTGTTATGTATTCAAAATCATAAACTGTTTTTGGGAGTGCGACTGGTATGGATTTAATTTAAAGGGTGGCTAGACAGGACACATGCACCGTAAAAAATCCAATTTAGTAACGATTTACAAGAAGTCACATAAATTTTATCACACAGCACTATTTAGAACGGAATAATAGTGCTGTGGATGAGCTTTGTAAATATTGGTTATTTTCAGGTTTTATTAAAAAATGACTTTGTTCGTTGCTAGGAAATGCAATTATTATAATAGGGGAGGATTTACAAAAGTATTGGGAAAGTTTATAATAACCATAGGCTCATAGCCTATTTACTTTACTTTTTAATGTGGATTATCTCATAGCAGATAGATTGCACGACTTTTTAAAACCATGGTCTTTGGGCCAACTTACGAAGGACGCTATTAGTCTGTATATTGTTAGTACTTAAAAAATGAACATCTGCATATTCAAAGCAGGTCGACTGTTGCCTTAATGAGGGGGCAGTTAGCGACGTGCTTTTTTGTATGTATTTTTATGAGAAAAAGCTTGAGTAAAGTAGTGAGAAAGTAACTGAGAGTTTAGATAATAACTTAGTTGAGTAAAGCCTGGAGAAAGTAGTCGTTCATCCAAAAGTGTTGTTCTTGAATTTCTAAAAAAGTGGCTAAAAATAATTGAGGTAACGAAGAGAAAGTAGATGAGTGTAAGTCTCTTATATTTTCTCAGGTTAGAACCATTGATATAACGGCGTTCTTAAGTGTTTTTAGCAACTCCCTACTATATAGCCTTAAATGGCATTTCTGAAAGGACATGATTCATATGAATACACATGACTACAATTTATCGCCAGCACGTATACAAGTACTTGAAACACTGTATACAATACGCGGAGCAAATGCCCGGGTACTTACTCAATTCATGAAGGGGAAATTAGTTTGTGAAGCGAAAGAAGAGAAGCAAATTATTAATCTTCTTCAGAGACTAAAAGAATCAGGATTGGTTACATCTAAGAAATTAGAGGGGAAATATGCAGGGTCTATGTATTATTTATCCCCATTAGGTTTTGAAGTTGCAAAACGATTACTAAATATTAAGCCACTACAAAAAGGTTCAATGTGGTTACGCTATAAATATCCCTTTAATCAGCGGTCTAAGGATCAAATGCGAGATTACTCATACGAGACGTATAAACCACCTGTTAGACAGTACAAGCACCATCATTTAATCTTAAAAGCTATAGTGAGCTTGTATAGCAGTGGTCTCAATATTAATACCTACCCGTACAGGTTGACATTAGATGCCGTGAAAGAGTATGAGTATCATGATAATAGGCTCGGATGGAGAAAATATCAGTTGAAACCTGATGCAGAAATTAATATTAATAATGAGATTTATACTTTTGAAATTGATCGTTCGACGGAATCGTATACACAGCTTGTTCAAAAATTTATACATTATAAACGCTATACGGAATATGCTTTAGAACAGCAATATAAATTCCCTGTAACGAAAATTATATTCGTTGTTGAAGATAAAGAACGTATGTATGGTATTTCTCGAAGATGGGTAACTATAATGAAAGCATTTATGGAAGGAATGGACGTCAAAGAATCTTATGAAACGTGGCCTAATATCCAGTTAATCCTAACAACAGTGGGCGATTTGGCAAACGTTGTGGAAAATGAAAGGGATAAATCGCTAGGTGATATAGGAGATTTAGTTAAACAAAAATATGTCCCGATTTTAAATAACAGCAATCTTTTATCCAATAATTTGGAAAGTTATCTTCCGAAAAGTAAGCATACGCATTATTTTCTAACTGATAATAAACAACAATTGATTTTATTTACAGAAAGTAATTATTACAATAGTAATTTTTATAAAGATTTGTTGGAGTTTCATCAAGATGGTAGATTAAATTTCAAGAAATTAAGCTATAATGATAATCCTGATTTAGTTTATATCTTGTTAACTAAGGATATTAAGCACTGGTCAATCGATTGGAATGGAGCTAATTTTAAATACGATTTAAAAGTATCTTTGGATTTTGTTGTTTCAAAGGTGAAATTTATTAAGAGTGATGATTGATAGTTAAGTTGAGGTTCAAAAGAGTAGTAATATTATGAAGAGTTGCTACTCTTTTTATTTTCTAATGGTGGATCTAGTTATTAGATAGAAACTATTAGAACTATGGGGGAAATATATAAAATTAGTTAGCGAGATTTTTCCATTCAAACCAAAGGCCTTCACATTGACTACAATGACTGTCTGCATCACTTTTATTGTGCGTATCTTTTCGTGTAGATAAGGTATTACAGTGGTAACTAGTTTGTTCAATCCAGAGTACTTTACAGATGCAATTATATTAGAAAGTATAACTTTGGCACAATTGCACCTAAATGGACAAACAGTTTACTTCTAGGAGCTTTTAATAAGTAGTTAAAATTGAGTCATTTCTTGTTTGAATTCATCAAACTGGTCAGGGGTAGTATTTTGACCGTATTTTCTGTGGAATAACAAATGCATATCTTTTGTAAGTGCAATGCCGTAGCCATATTCAAAATGGACCTTCTCAATCATTTCTACGAGCAGCATTTTTTCATTATCTTTATAATCTCCTATTTTTGGACGAACATCTAATTGTAGTCTTTCAAAAACAATGTTCATCAAAAAACTGAAACTATGAAGATGATGAATCACTTCTGCACTCTTGCCTGTAATAACACACTTATAATTCCAAGCCTTCATACTATCTTTTTTCCAATTATTTATTTGACTACGTAAGAAAGATTTAAGAGTGTTTATACCACCTTTCCAATGGGAAGAGTTTTCACCTCTGTTTCGGTCAGCAAAGCACTTTCGGCATCCTTGTATGTACCGAATTCCATCTGCTGTATTTTCTAGCGTTTCTTCTGGTTGATTTTCACAATAAAATTTCACACTGGTCTTTGTATTTACATATTCGTCTTCGGACGTTAAAAGAATAAAGCCTTTTGAATTAAACAATTCTAAGATTTCTTCATAATCTTTTCTCTGCTTTTTACTACTTTCTTCGAAACCGCAATAACGGCAACCTACTTGGTTTACTATATTTGTCCAAGATCCTTTCATAACCCCTTTCTCTGGATGCTTAGTACATGTAAATTCAAGTTGTTGTTGAACATTCTTATATGTCTTCGTTAAAAGTATTAAATTTCGCTTTTTAAATTCTTCTTTTATAAATTCGCAACTCAATCTATTTCTAGCCCCAATTTTTTCTGCTTCTTCAGGTTTTTGTGTATAGTGTTCAACACCGTATAATAACTTGTTACCTTCTTTTGATTTTAAGGGATGACATTTATTACACGCATCTTTTTTTACAGGGCTATTATCTCTAGAAGATTTATAGTTGGAATATTCTTTATTTAACTTTCTGCCGCAATAATCGCATAATACCGTAACAAGCACATTTGACGATTTTGGGAGATCCTCAATAGGAACTATAAATTCATCTCCAAAGAAGGTAAACTCGTAACCTTTTTTTTCATAGTATGTTTTAGTTTTATTTTGAACCCACTTAGCTTTTATATGTGTTGTTATTATCACATTACCTCACCTCACCTCACTGTATATCAATTATTTACAAGGTTCTTATTTTTAATACCTAAGGGGTCAAAATTGGTACTGAGTTCTGAGGGTTAAGGAGATTTATAGTAAACGTCTCGTATGACCTTATTTATTATAGAAAGTTTTAAACTACCACTTCTCAAAAGTGAATGAATAATGTGTTATTAGTATAAATTTAATTAAGTATTGAAAAGTTCTATTAATTTAATATAGAATAGAATCCATATTAATAAGAAATAAAGAGGGAAAACCCCACTTTAAGTATGATAGGCCTTATTGGCTTTATTTGTCATATTTAGAGTGGGGTTTTTTGTTTAAAAAGAAAGTGGGCAATAATCAATGAAGAGAAAGAGCATTCACCTAGTAGAAACTAAAGTTTATCAGGCAACCAACATTACAAGCATACGCGTAGCGAAATGTACACGTAACAAACTAAATGCCCTCATTCAGCTGGGCGAAGCCGTTAACGTCGACACCCTAATCGATATTCTCCTTGAAGAGTACATCGAAGCCAATCTAGTAAAAGACGAAAAGAAAACCTTCAATCTCATTTTCGACATCATACAAAAACGAGATCGCTAGTCACTACATGAAAACAGGATCACAACCTATACATGACTAATTCTTCAAACTTAAAAAAAGCAGCGATCTATTCGGGAATATTCGCTGCTTTTTCTCATGTTATCCACGTACTCTACTACGTAAAAAAAAAAAAAATAAACCTAAAAAATATATACATATATACATATATAAATATATACATATATCAGTATGTTTATATATTGATATATGTATATATTTGTATTTCAAAAAGTGCTTTATAAAGGGGATTACATAGTGTATATGAATATACAGGTATACTTATATATAAATATACGCATATATACATATACTTATATATTTATATATAAGTATATGTATATATGCGTATAAAAAAACGCTGAAAAAGCTATTGCATCAGCGTTTTCTAAGCTCTATAATTCTATGTAATTAAGTATTAAGGCAAAATAAAAGAAGCCATTCCTAAAGTCTTTGGCAGGACTGGAATGACTTCAACTTTTTAAACCTAACTGACAAAAATTACAAGTGAACGCCAGCTAGTTAAACATAACTTTGTGCTCCAACACATTAGTTATGTATTTCTTAAATATAAGATGTACTGATTATATCAATGTAAAATCGTATTTTCAATATAAAAACCGTTGAAAATTCATTTTAGCATGTTTTTTAGTGACTCTTTTTTAGCTGTCAACGTTCACTCATATAAAATGGAGGAATTGCTGATGGCTATTTTTGCGTTTTCGGAGCACAAAAGAGACAAGCTTACACGTATTTTAGATATAGTTTTGCATGAAGGTTTACTTACATACAACCCAAAATCATCAAGAACACACTTACAAGAACAACGACAAGCAAAAGAGAAAGACAAGCTCCACAAAAAAGGGGCTATCTTTGCTGTGCGCGATAAAAGTCACTTTGAGGGTGGTGTAAAAGGTTACATCATTACCTCAAAAGAAACGCTAATCGAGCAAGCTGATTGCATCTCACACTTCACACCTAACATATTTCGTCGCTACAGCTACACGGACGATAAACGTAAAATGATTAAAGGTTTCGAAGAAGAAAACCTACAACAAATCAACACATTTATTATTGACATCGATACAAAAAACTACAGCGTAAATGAGATTCTGCTCGCATGCATTGATGAAAGCATCGGTGAGCCAACACTTATCTTAGAAACAGACAGAGGTTATCAGGTGTACTTTGTCTTAACAGAGCCAATGTTTATCTCAAACAAAAGCAAGTTTCTTAGTTTGAAAGTGGCCAAACGCATCTCGGAAAACTTAAAACGCAGCCTAGCAAGTATCGAAGCAGACATGTACTGCAATGACTTTGGCTTTTTCCGCATGCCAAACCATCAAAATGTACAATGGTTTAACGAGCTCGCTACATACGACCCAGCAACATTAATCGCTTGGTCACAACGCCTAGATGCAGACCGCGGACGCGGGTTATTTGTGGTGCCACAAAAAACAGTTAGCCCTTCACTATTAAATGCAGACTGGTTTTATCAGCTAATTCAAACGACGGACGTACAGGGTGAAAAAGGACAAATCGGGCGAAATAACTTGTTATTTACGCTTGCTTTAGTGTGCTATCAAGATGGACGTGATCAAGCCTATACCTATGACCTACTCGATGAATACAACTCAAAATTACGCGCACCATTGAAGCCCCAGGACATCTATAAAATACTGGAATCAGCATACTCAGGGCGCTACCACGGACCAAAAAAAGAATACGTAGAGCAGCTACTAGCATTATATGCATCTACTAAAATGGACATGCCTATCTCATTTGGTCGATCTGTTTGGTACAAGCATAAAAAAGCACGTGAAGACCGCGAGCGTAGCCATTTTGACGAATGGGAAGAAGATATTAGCAAATGGATTGCGGCAGAAAAACAAGTTTCTGAACCGTTTATTTGGCGTACACAAAAAGAGCTGTGTCATGAAATCGGCATCGCAAGCAGCTCCCTAAATAAACTCCTAAAGCAATCTAAAAAAATATTAAAAACAACAGCAGGCAGAGGACGCAATGCCAAAACAGGCTGGACAACAGTCGAACAATATATTGCCTACATCATCTGGCTTAAAAAGGATGTAGGCGCACGCTTTGCTGACATAAACAGAACAATGGTAGAAGAACACCTGGCATTACTAGCACCAATCGCAGGCTACACAAAACTCGTAAAATATGTACAAAAAATGAGGCAAATACAGTCAACCACTGAACAATTAACCATGACCGAAACGATGATGTACACCGGCTAATTAAATACTCCACTCTGCCATTACATATTTCTTATTTCCTTGTGAGTACGTCTTGTTAATTATTTTTTTGGGGGCGTGAAGTGTGTAAGAATAGGTTAATTGAACTGCGATGCAAGGAAGGTTGGAATAAGTTGTGTTCATTCAGCGATTATGGTGTGAAATCTTTTAACGAGTTGATCGAAAGGTACTACGAGTCTTACCTTGATTATTTGAGCGAGAAGGGAGTTTCTCAAGGTCATAAAATCGTCGAAACTTACCTTCGGTTGCTAGAAAAGGGGTTTGTAGAGCGTTTTAAGAGATTTGGAGATGATTTAGCTACGTTTGGGAGGTTTTGTTTAGAAAAACGCTTAGAAACTTTATTAATAGAGTCAGACGTCAAAAATCGTTCTTATATGGAGAATGAGGTGGAATTAATTCTTGTAAATTCCTCGAATGAGGTTCAAAAGGCTGTTGATTTAATGCAGGAACTGGGTTTGCGAGTCAAATAAGCTGTGAATGTACGAGTAGAACATTTTGTGTGTTTGACCATCTATAAAGGGACTGGTATTACAAAAGGCGGTCGTTTTATAGATGGTCAAGCACCACAGCGTTTGGAACAGATCAAGTAAAAGAATACTTTGATTTATGGGAGGAAATTAAATGACACCTAGAGAGCCTAAAAATACAGCTTTACCAACGAGTAAAAGTATTACAGATCTATTAAATCCTAATGGTAATGTCAATGTTGAAGTTAATGATAACATTAACTTCAACATTGACTTCAACGATAAAGATGTGGTTAATAATGAATTTGATTATGAAACTAATATTGATTCTATGGCAGATTTAAAAGCTAAGATGCAATTTAGTAAGAAGAAAGAAACTAACAAACAAGTAACTGTGTATCTAACTCCTAAAAATTATAAACGTTTTAATGTTTTAAAAGAGAAGGGCCAGAAATCAGAATTAATTAATCAGCTACTTAATTTATACTTTAAAGATTAACCGATGTTATAGAAAGACGGACTCGATAATTATATGGGTTCTTCTTTTTTATCATTGTACAATGTGTTCTATATGAGTACTTAATTTTCAAAATACCCTTGTTTTTTTGTTTTCTCATGTTAAATACTACTATAAGCGTGCAACCATGTGTACTTATTCTAAATAGGTTAACTATAGAGAAAGAACGATTTTAGTCATTTTTCCAATGATGGATGATGAATTCATTTACCAAATCCTTAGTTGCGTTAAATGGTTTTTTTACCTCGTCTGTAATATAGGACAATAAAGAAGCCCACGAATGTACATCTTCGCCATTATTTACATACCGCATAAACTCCCGTAATTCTTTCATACGACTATTGTTTAAATTATTCTCCAAATGCTTTTCTACGTAGTTACTTATAAAATCTGCATCGCGAAAGCATTCCTCGAGTAGCATGGCGCATGCTCTTGCATGGCTGCAACTTAAAGCATATGCAAAGACTGCTAGTATTTCGTAAGTTTCTTTTGTCACTCGAAAATGAATACGTTCAGATTGACCTTGCTTTGTTCGTTTTGTAACAGTCCTGTTCGATAAAGATCCTCGGTGAAGGGTATTATTTATTCTTACTTCACGCTGAAAATATACTGAGACGGCTTCATTGATTTTGATATCACTAATACTATGTAAAAATAGTTGTTCAGACACGTGCATGATAGGTGTGTTTGTAATGTAGGATAGCCTGTAAATGGCATCTTTTAAATGGATAGGGAGTATAGGCTTAACATCCTTCTTTGCGTCGCTACGAACTTTTCTTTGCCCTTTTGTAACCATCATATTACCTCCATTTCGGATGTAACCTTATGTACACTGGGGAACTGTACATGGGATACTACCAAGCTATGAAGATAGGGGAGAAGAAATGCGTTTAATATTTATATATTTTGGTCATGCTTTAATGTGAGGTGATTGGTTGAAATGGAGACTAAAAATAAAAAAAAATCAAAGGAAGAACATGCTGCAGGAGTACGTGAACATTCAAAGAAATATGGTTTTCCAGTAAAGCAAAAAGCTAAAGTTGAAAAGAAAGAAAAGTGAAGATGCACATTGTGCATCTTCACTTTTCTTATCAATTGGGTTTAAGTTAACGTAATGTTGGCTTATTTTAACTTAAGAATTAAGTCAATTTATTTTGATTTATTGTGAGAAATTATATCTTCAATTTCGCAATCAATTTAAATAAGAACACATTTTATCTAGTACAGTTAAAGAAATATTTTCGCCTTTTGAAAGTTTGGCCATAGTCGTAGGCGAAAGCTTCAATTCAATTTTCATTTGTTCCCTAGTTACATTTTTATCAATCATTGTTTTGAATAGTGGTTTATAGCTAAATGACATAATAATTCCCCCTAAATTACATTTATATATATTTTCTATACACTTTTATAAACAAAATGTATACTTTGTTGTTGACTAGTATGTAAATTTTTATGTACTTATAATACATAAAAATTTGGGACAACAACAATATTCGGATCACTACTCACAGCTTTGGGATATTTCAAGTACTTTAGTAGAAATTGAAATTGCACTTGAGAAGGCTCGTTACATTCAACAAGAAGTAGTTCATGATTATTTTGGAAAAATTAACATTCGCAATGATAAAGATACCCAACTGATTGTAATTTGGGAATATAATCGTAACGATGTATTTTCTCAAATCGTCGAAGATAATCTTAAAGTAATATCTGATAAACTTTGCGAATTAGATCAAATGGTCAGTGTATCTATGGATGCTGCAAAAAGAGATTTTCGCGATGAAAACAGAACTAATTAAAATGATTGCTCAAATCGAAAACGACAAGGTAATTAGGAATATTTCCCATAAAGTAAAAAATATCACTAAAAAGAAGTAGCTCAAACACTAGAGCTGCTTTTTTTTATATAGTCGCAGGTTATAATAGAGGAAATAAATATATGTATAAAAAAGGGGTGGAATAGGGATGGCTTACGCATTAGTTTCTTTTGCTTTTATTGGCGGGGCGTATGATAAAAAGAAGTATTTATTTAAAACGGATATTAAAGGGTTAGTACGAGGGGATGTAGTTGAAGTAGAGGGTAGAAATGAAGGAGAAACAACAATAGCTGTTTTTTCTAAATATGTTGCTGAAGATAGGTTGCCTGGACACCAACGGAAAGTACTGAAAAAGGTACATAAAAATATACTTAAGAGTGTGATGAAACAACGAGTAGAATTGTTTGAAAGGGTAATAATTCCAAAAAGAGTGTATCCAAAATATTATAAGGCTTTTAAAAATGATGAAGGATTGAGTAATGACGAAGTACGCGCAAAAATTGTTCGTCATTTAAGTGTAGCAGCTTATAGATATTCTCCTCAAAAGAATACAGAGCGTTACTTTTCTGAAAAAATGCATATAGTTGTAAAAAATGGTGTACTTCAGAACATCGTGCAAAATGAAAAAAATGTGAAATGGATTCGACCGAATATACTAGATGAAATTGCAGAGCTATACATAGAGCAATTTGTAACAAAATAAAACGGTTTAGAGAGCTACATGTTAAAATTTGGATTTTTCTTTTTGTTTTGAACTTCATGAGAGCAATCGAGTAAGAGGATTATACGTTTAATTAAATTTCGAAGCGTCTCAGAAGCATTACATTTCCTAAAACTCTTGATAATCTCTTCAATTCTTCTTATTAATCTAGTATACTAATACTATAACTATTATTTTTATTTTTTTGTTCCAACCAAACGGTGAGAACGGTGAATGAACAACGACAAGCCTTTGGGCTTACTGAATCAGTAATCATTGAATTGTTGCAGACTATGGGTAGGGTGAAGTATGCCCTGTATTGGATAATAAAAAAGATTATTGAGGATTATTTTGTGTTTTGGGAGAGTACACCCCTTTAGCAATTGGCTGATACAAAACAAAAGTGAATATTTCAGAGGATAAGTAGGTCATTAACCACAACGAGGGTTAAAAGGGCGTGCTTTTTTTTGCGTCCAAAAAAGGAGGAGAAAGAGAATAATCAGGAAGATGATTAATTAAAAAAATAGCGATCACAACATGATGGCCAGAGTAACAATCGAAAGATGCTTGCAGCGATTTGCTGTACATTCGGATTTGCTAGCAAATTCATTTGCGCTAATTAATTCGTGGAAATTGCTCCCTAGAGGTCAAAAAAGCTGTTGATTTGATGCGCGGACTAGGTTTACGGGTCAAAGAAGCTGTGAACGTGCGAGTGGAACATTTTGATTCTTACGACCTTTACAAATAAATAGCTGTCTAACTTGCAGGGTGGTAACTTTTATGTTACCATTCTATTAAGTTAGTATAAAGTTAGAAAGGGAGTGTCTAAATGGGGTTACTTCAATTAGACGGCTTTTCTAATCTTGTTGTAAGCGAAGAAGCAAATGAAACCTTGGAAAAGTTTCTTGCATCAGATTTAGTTACTTTGGATAAAATAATTAGTAAACTTCTACCATTCGATGAGCACGGTGTACATACTCCGTATTTTAAAGTGGATTACTTGGAAGGGAAAAAGTACGAAAATATTATCGAGATTAAAGGAAAAACTACTTCTAGAAGAGAGTGGAGAATTTTGGCGGTTAAAATTTCGGAGGGGAAACGACCAGCCACTTATGCTTTGCTTCACATCTTTTTTAAAACAACAAAAAAAATTCGCCAACAAGATAAAGAAAAGGCATATCAAATCGCTATAAGTGAAGGAATCCGAGTTTAACTCGGCCTTCACTAAACGATTTATAGACGTCTTGATTGAATGTAAAACTCTAACGATAAAAAAGTTAATTTTTTAGGGGGATCTTAGGATTCATAAAAAAACACTGGGAAGGCGGCAAACAATTATGATCGAAGAAAACGGGATTACTAATAAAACAGAAATTACGGGTAAAACTCGCAATTTTCTTAAAGAACTTCCTGTCGATTCAGATTTTAACGTGCTCGCTAAACCTAAGCAGTACATCAGTGAAAAAATCATTGATGCCGTAGAAGAACAGGACATATCTATTAGAAAGCTAGCAAAAAAAATTGATATGAAACATCCGCAAATTATTCGTGTAACAAGTGCTGAAAATTACAATATTGATACACTTTTACGCATCCTTAACGGCTTAGGTTTAGAAATTATCATTCGCAAGAAACTCTAAGTCACGGAAAATAATAAAAGTATAAGTTTAAGGTTAATTATAAGTATAAGTTTAAGATTAATTATAAGTATAAGTTTTAAGATTAATGAAAAATAACGGAAAAAAGATCATGTGTAAATATAATTTGAGAAATTTATAGAGATAATAAGAGTAGGAAATAGCAAAAGAAGGAACTTTAAGTAATGGGAAAAATAAAAAGTAGTAGAGGTGTGCTGAGATGAACGAAAATAATTATAAAAATTGTAGATATGATTTAAGAAATTATAGAGATAATTATAGAAAATGTAGATATGATTCTAGAGATAAGTTTAGAAATTAAAAGATATAATTAAATTGATTTAAAAAGGTATGGCTATAGCCATACCTTTTTTAGGAATACGATTGAAAAAAACGAAAAGAAAATGTAGGTATTTTCTAATATTTGAATTATGCGCAATAGGAAATAATTGTTTTTATAAAAGCAAGTTGATAAAATATGTCCAAATTGGAGGGGTTAGAATGTTTCAAAAGTGTGATTATGGAATTAACCGTTATAGTGAAAAGGCTTTTAAAAAAGACGGTACACCTATAAAACTCAGTGATCCTTTTTTAGCTGCGAGGGAGGTGTCAAGAGAAGGTGGGATCGATAATTTTTTAGATAAACATTATGAAGAAAGAAAGCATGATGAGTGGCAGCAAGAAAATCCTTATAATAATAATTTAACATTAGAGCAAACTAGAGAACTTGAAGAAATAGCTTCATTTGAAAATTCAAATCAAAAAAGCATTTTTGATATATAAATAAATTATAACCAGGGGAACAACTGAACCTTGTTAATTTAATGCACCAGAAAAGGGTAGCTCAAAAAGCTACCCTTTTCTGGTTAGCGATTAGGATTCTTGATTGGCATGATTTGACGTGGCGTATTTTACTTCCAATATAAATACTAGGATATGTTCAATTGCGAATGCAACAACAAGCGAAGTTACAAATCCCCATACAGGGAAATTGAATACACCTGGGACAAGTAGAGCTATAAACATAAGTGTATTCGGTACTATAGAAACAGTCCTACCGTATTTCTCTAAAAGGTACTCTCTTGATGAGCATTTTTTAATTTCACCATGTATATTCCAATTACTTTTCCTATTAATAAAAAGGTGTAGAGTAATAATTACTACCAAATAAATTACGGGATATACTCCACTAACATCGACTACATTTGTAAATTTCCCAATAATAATCACTGGTATTAAAATAGTAAACAGTCTGACAACTATATCTTCCCATAATTGAATTCCCGATTGATTCTTTAATGAATACGATAATAAACCAAATACCATAAAAAGCGAGGCGAAAAGCTTAAACAGATGTGTTCCCACAAAATCCTGACTACTACTGTGACTTATAAAAATTAGTACTGTCATAGATATTGTAAATAGTGCTTCAGTTAAAACTGTAATACGATTTCTGTGTTTATTAAACTGTGAATAGAGCATTTGCATACTATTCCCCTCCTTTTCTAGGTGAATTAACCTTACTTAATATGTATATACGTGATAAATTTAGATTTGTTTCAAAAATACACCTAAATAATATTTTAGAGATAAGATATCTCGCCAAAAAGATATGATGCAAAATATAGCGCAAATATTCCAAATAAAAGTTTAGTGACACTATAAAAAACTTAAAACATTGTCATGGCAATGTTTTAAGTTTTTTTTGTATTTCATTTTTGTGTCAAAACTTAAAAGAATTGATACCGATAACCATGTCCTGTATTATCAATGTATAGGCAGGTGTCAAAACTTACTGTCATAAGTAAGACGCTAAAAAGGGGCTAATACATAATGAAATACGGCTATGCAAGGGTGTCAACAGCTTCACAAGATTTAGAAGTACAATTACAAGCATTAGAAGGTGCTAGTTGTGACAAGATTTATCAAGAAAAATTTACAGGTACTAAGACAGATAGACCTCAATTCAATGAGTTACTACAGGTATTAAAAGAAGGTGACACATTGGTTGTAACAAAACTAGACCGTATCGCACGTTCAGCCTCACAAGGAAGTGAATTAGTAAAACAGCTAATTGATAGTGGGATAGCTGTTCACATCTTAAATATGGGTTACATGGATAACACCCCAGCGTCTAAGCTTATTAAGAATATCTTTTTTGCTTTTGCAGAGTTTGAAAGAGATATGATTGTAGAACGTACACAAGAAGGAAAAGCCATCGCAAGGCAACGTGACGATTTTAGAGAAGGTAGACCGAATAAGTATAGCCAAAAACAAATAGAACATGCTTTAGAGTTACTAGAAAGCCACTCATACAAAGAAGTTGAGAACATGACTGGGATCTCTAAAAGTACGTTAATACGTGCAAAAAGAAAAATTACTATAAAATATTGAAGTGGGTAATTCAGTCTTTAACTGTCCCTGACACCGTATCTTGAAGACTAGTCCCCTAATTTAATTTAAACAACTTATCAATCCTCATCAATAAGTACTTTTTCATTAATATTGTCTCTTTCGAATCTTGGATGAATCGCTATTCCAATGGAGCTTCTAAGAGAACTGAGAATAGAGGATTAAGACCCCATAGACATCAATGTCGTAAATGACCAGGTTATATTGTATAAGTATCAAATGTCTTGTGTAGTCACTAGAGAAATAACAAGTAAAACAAGCCATGTGCCAACGGAAATCTGGTCCTAAGTCCAAAGGAGAGAAAATATTGCTGCAATTGCTTGAGGAAATAGTTTATCTATAATTTAAAATTTATATCAGACATTGAAGGTGTCTTTTTTATGCTCGAATCTTGAAGCTTTTAAATTGAGCTTCTAAGCTAAGGCAAGGGGGAAGGTGAAACCTTCCCCCTTGTTTCTAATTTATTTTTTCATTATTACGTCTTTTTACAAATTAGAAGGTTTCTGCGTTCAACTACATGTTTCTCTATTATCATAATTATAGTTTTTCTAACATTTGAAGTTTTTAAATTTTCAATTCCGATAAATCTTTCAATACATGAGTTGGTTGTGTTTCATAAGTCAAAACATCCTCTCGTTTCGAGAAACCACCTTCAATGTAAATGGTTGGAATCTTGGCATGAATCCCTGCTAAGATATCAGTAAAATAATTATCACCAATTATAGCAACATCATTTTGGGGAATATCTATTAAATCCAAAGCCTTTTCCATAATGGTACTATGCGGTTTCCCGATAAAAATGGGTTCTACACCTGTCGAAACGCTAATAACGGATGCTGTGGCCCCATTTCCTGGAAGCAACCCTTGCTCAGTGGGAAGAGCTCTGTCCCCATTCGTTACAATAAAAGTTGCTCCATTATAGATTGCTAAGCAAGCTTGGACATATTTTTCATAATTAATTTCGCGATCAAGTCCAAATACAACATAATCGGCTTTCTCACCATGTTCAACAAGAGTTAGCCCCTGCTCAGTTAATGCTTGACGAAGACCAATTTCACCAATCATATAAATTTTTGCATTAGGATTTTGTTCATAAACATACTGAGCAGTCGCAAGTGAAGATGTATAAATCTGTTCTTCAGTAACTGGGTATCCAAATGCTTTTAATACTTGAGCAACCATTTGTGGTGTTTTTGTCGAATTGTTTGTTAAAAACAAATAAGGAATTTTTTTGTGATGGAGTTTATTTATAAACTCTAACGTTGCCTGAATGACTTCTGTTCCACGATAAGTTGTACCATCTAAATCAATTAAATATCCTTTATACATCTTGTTCCTACTTTCCAACAAAATTATATTATCGATAGACTACAATTAGCATTTTATCTGGAATTATAGTAGCACCTTTTATAAAAATTTTCGGTAGTGTTGAAATGCTACAATAGAAATAGTGCCTTTCTGTTACTCAGAAGCTAACTCGTCAATTTTCTTTTTTTGTGTTATAAGAGTAAACATAAACGCTATGAATAGGATAATTCCCCCACCTATAAAGACTCCGTAATTTCCTACTAAAAAAGCAATTCCCCCACCTAAAAGAGGTCCAACTATTGAACCTAATGAACGAATGCTATTGAACAAAGAGAAGGCAGTCCCTCGGTTTTCTTCACCTACATTTTGTGCCATTAATGTACTAAGTGCTGGTATGATACTCGCAGAAAAAATCCCCTGTACGCCTCTCAAGACTATTAGAAAAAGAAAGCTAGGAAGTATAGGAGTAAAGAAGAAACAAATGGAGGTCATTAATAGTCCTACTTTTAGATTGGAATAATACCCCTTTTTCTCCCCCCTATTACTCCATCTTTTTATTGCAAAGAATGCCAGTATCCCAGGAATACTAAATATTAATCCTGTTAAGAATGAATACATATCATCCTTAAAGAGATATGTAGTCAGTATTCTAAATATATGTTCTATTTTGATATCCATAATATAGGTTGAGAGTATGGGGAAAATCATTCCTGCAGTGACTTGAAATAAAAAAACTATAAATAAAAAATTTTTTAATTCTGGATATTCAAAAGATCCTGTAATGTATTTTTTGATTGATTTCTTACTGGTGTTTTTATTGTAATTTTTTTTAGAATTTTCTATTAGAATAATTATCATTATTGTATTTAATACCATCGCTAATCCTGCAATAAAAAAAGACATTGAAATAGTAGTTAAACTACTTAAAATACCGCCTGCTAAGGGACCTAATAGTTGACCACCAAGAACCGCATTTTGTAATGAACTTATACGTTTCCCTACGTCTTCTTTACTTGACATTTCAGTAACAATAGCATTTGCTGCGGGCATGAAACCACTATTTAAACCATAAAGTACCCTCAAAATAATTAATTGCACAGGTCCTTGAACAAACGCACATAATATGTATATAATTCCATTTGCTAAGCCTGCACGTACAATCATCGTTTTATGACCAAATTTATCTGATAGCGCTCCCCAAATTGGTGAAGATATTGTAGCACCTATATAACTTGCTATTACTATGAAACTTGACCAAACTTCAATATTTTCCTTAATCCCTAGGTTAATTAAATACAACGGGATAAATGGGAGTATTAATGTAAAACAAAGGTTAGAGATTAAAACACCTATCCAAATAACTCTGTATTTCAGTATATTGCTATCCATTGTTATTAACCCTTCTTTCTATCCCTCCCCATGGAACAAACATTCCTTGATCTTTAACAGCCATTTTTATTAATCTTTTATAAGCACTAAACGCCATTTTAGTATCATCTAAAATAGCTCTTGTGAAATAATCAAATGTTTTATCTTTTCGAAAATAACTATATCTATAAGAGTTTAATAATTCTGAAAAATTAGGTAGAGGATTATCTAATCTTTGTTGAGCTATATTAGACTTCATACTAAAATATTTTCTAATGGCTAGTAAGTCTTCTATTAATGAAATACCAATAAATCCAGGTTTAAGAGTTTGAAGAGGTAATGTACTTTCAGTTTCTTGAAAAGCTTTTATATTTAACAAAATAGGATTAACATCTAATTTTTCTGCAACTCTCAATAAAATTGCAGTATTTGCACCCCAACGAGCATTAATTTCAATTATCTTATGTTGTTGTGTTTTAATATCATATTTTGTTTGTATGCCAATAAAGCCTTTTAATCCAAGATGTTGTACTAACTTAATGGCCCTTTGAGTTTCTGGTAATGGATCCATAATTTCTATACAGGTCGATCTTGAGGCAGCTACATAGCGCAATTTTTTTAATGAATAATGAAAAACTGGATTACCGTTATTGTCAATAATCAAATTTATAGAAGGTTCTATATCCCCAGCAATATATTCTTGAATAATAGGCCACCCATACTTTTCATTCAATTCCTGTACTTTCGCTTTTAATTCATCATGGTTATTTATAATTTGAACTCCTCTTGCACCTTCACCAGTAGTAGGTTTAATAATTAAAGGATATCCTATGATTTCTGCCTTTTCTATTGCATCAGCCATACTATTAGGCAGGTAGGACTCTGGGTATGGAAATCCTGTTGCTTTTGCTGCTAAGATCAAATTATATTTATCTGTCGCTTTTTCTATAGATACAAAATCAGATACCAAGATAATAATATCTTTTTTGGTAAACCTCTCTTTGTTTTTCGAAAGTATGAACATTTCTTTATCCGTAGATGGTATTACTATATTTATATTTTCTGAATAGCAAATATCCAATATCTTCTGTATGAATATTTCTTCTTCAGGGCTATTTTCTTTTATGAATTCTCCTTTTTCCCAACCCTCATTTGGAATCTTAACATGGTAAGACTTGTTAATGAACTTAGAATATGCTAGTATAGTTGGTTTTTCTTGTTGGTAAAATAGGACTATTTTTGAAGAGATTTTCTCTAAGCTTCTAATAAAGCCATATGAGCAAAGAGCCCCTGCATTAGAAGTAAGTATATTTAATTGCTCCATAGAAATACCTCCTGAAATGTAATATGTGTGAAAAGTTAAATAACTTTCCACACATATTAAATGCTTTCTATTAACCTTAATTGATTTCTGCGTTATCCGCTTTGGAAACTGTCGGATTTAGGATTTCTGCATTATCCGCTTTGGAAACTGTCGGATTTAAAATCTCTGCGTTACGTTTCATATGTATCACCTCCTACTGTAAATAATCATAAGTTAAGCAATAATATTTGTAAATAAATTACCTATAATACAAAATTTTTAAAAATATCCATGTTTTTATCACATATTTTATGTAAATTTTGTTTGATGTATAAAAATTTGTAAATTAATTAGTTAATGTTTATTATTATCTTATGATAGGGAAATATTTCTATAATTTTGAGGTGATTATTTGATAGGATTAAGAATAGCTTCGTTAAGAAAGAGTAAACAACTATCCCAAAAAGAATTATGTCATGGAATTACATCAGTTAGCCATCTAAGCAATTTAGAATCATGTAGATATATGGCTGGGAAGGAAACTATTGAATTGATTGCTGAGAGATTGAATGTCTCGCCTAATTATTTACTTTCATATAGTGAGCCTAATTTTGAATTAGAAGCAATACTAAAAAGAATTTTTAAGAAAATAGTGCTGAAGAATGAAGCCGTAGAAGAAGAATTAAAATCTATACCAACTCCTATCAATAATTTAAAATTAGAAATTAGTTATTATCTACTTGTGGCTTCATTTTATTATAAAAATAGTGATTTAACTAATGCTCGTCACATTGATAACAAGTATTTGAAGGTTCCTCTTAAGTATTTAATGAATCATGAAGAGAGTTTTGAGTCCCCATTAAAAGAATATTTATACTATTATTTGGGCCTTAAATTATTTAGAGAAAATAAATTTTCATTAAGTAGTATATATTTCTCAAAGCTTATGGAGATTAATTTTGATAAGGAATTAAAGCCTGCTCTTCAATACAACTTAGCATTAATACATTTTAAAATGACCAATTATTATCAGGCTCTCTCCTATGCAAAAAAAACTTTAGAAAATTACTTAAACACACTCAATTGGTTAAAAGTTGGTGAAATTTATAATTTTATATCAGTAATTTATAGGGAACAGCACCTTTTTGATGAAGCATTAGAACAATTAAATAAGGCTTTAAATATTGCCAAAAACATGAAATTACCCACATTAACGGGAACAACATATCACAACCTTGGTTTAATATATGAAGATCTAAATAATTTTGATGCTGCTTTGTTAAATTATCAAAATGCTATTCAATTTAAAACGCAAACTAAAATGTCTACCTTTATAACATATAGTTGTTTAATACGTTTTTATATAAAAAGGCAACAATATGATCTAGCTGAGGATTTAATATATAAAACCCTTAAAAATATAAAAAATCCTTATGAATTAAACATAATAGAATCTTATCAAGCTTCTATTGCCTTATCTCGAGGAAATGTCGATGCTTTTTTAAATAAATCATTAAAATCATCTGATTTTTTTGAGAGTAATAACTTTTTTCATGAAGCGCAATATTTAAATACAATAATTGGAGAAGCATATTATGCAGATCGGAAATATAAGTTGTCTTCAATGTATTTTAAAAAAGCACTAAATCTAAAATATAAATTGAAAGGCGGAAAAATATGAAAAAGTCTATTATCTTATTTTGTCTATTATTTGGGATTATGACTACTAGCCAAGATTACGTAAATGATGAAGAAGTACCTGATATTAATTCAGTTGGTCAAGGCTACGTATATGATGGGGAAGTACCTGATATTAATTCAGTT
>NZ_JBIWDP010000012.1:0-29048 GCF_044762075.1 Lysinibacillus sp. NPDC097195
ATGTCCAAAATTTTTGTTTCGTTCGCTAACCGAAGTTAGCTCAGAAACTATATTGATTACGTTTTGCTTGTTCAGTTTTCAAGGTTCATTTCGTTACCTTTTGTTTCAGCAACTCTTATATAATACCATCTTTTCAAAACGATGTCAACAATTTATTTTAATTGTTTTTTGTTTTATATAAGTTATTTTGTTGTTGTCTTAACGACTCTTATTACTATATCACAATATTTATAGTTTGCAAGTCTTTTATAAAAAAAATATTAAAAAAGTGATTCCTAGCACTCCTGGAATGCCTAATATTGCAATAGTGAACACTGAAAACAGGTTGATAGGCACATTATAACCGCTATAGCCTACACATAAATGGATTATAAATAATAATAAAAAGGCAAATGCAAATCGGAACCAAAATACAGATAGTCCTTCTAATAGTTTTCCTAATTTAACATGTCTTCCTACTATATAAAGAAAAAGAAGCGCTACAGGTACACATATACTTACAATTACAATCCACGGCATACGATTGCCTCCTTCGATAATAATGATGTAAGTTTATGATTCCCATGTCGCTTCTATAACTCTCGACTATTATTTAATTAATACCCGCCGAATTCTTGCTTCTTTAAATAAATAAAAATGAATACTTTCAGCAGCTTTCCGTTGAGCAATAACTTCTAAATCATAATCATTTAATAATTCTTCAATTACTTTCGCTTGCTGTAAATCTTCTTTTGTTTCTTTAATAAGGCTAACAAGCTTTTCGTCAAATTCTTTTTTTAGCTTTCCTTTATTGCGGAAGAACATCTCAATCCCTCACTCATAACTCTCGACGGCCTTCCATTGCCTTCGATAACGTTACTTCATCAGCATATTCTAAATCTCCACCAACTGGTAATCCATGTGCAATACGTGTTGTACGAATACCAGATGGCTTAACAAGACGAGAGATGTACATAGCTGTTGCTTCACCTTCAATAGTAGAATTAGTTGCTAAAATTAGCTCCTGTACAGTTTCATCTTGTAGGCGTACTAAAAGGGAAGCTACATTGATATCCTCTGGACCGATACCATCCATCGGAGAAATAGCCCCTTGCAACACATGATACTTCCCATGATAATCACGCATTTTTTCCATTGCAATAACGTCCTTTGTATCTTGCACAACACAAATCACGGAACCATCACGTTGTTTATCCGTACAAATGTGACATGGATCTACATCGGTAATATTGCCGCAAACAGAACAATAACTTAAATTACGTTTTGCATCAATTAACGCTTTTGAAAAGGAAAGAACGTCATCTTCTTTCATTGTTAACACAAAAAACGCCAGTCGAGCCGCGGTTTTCGGCCCGATACCTGGCAATTTCATAAAACTATCGATTAATTTTGATATTGGTTCTGGGTAATACATATTGTTACCTCCTAGAATGGAAGGTTCATGCCTTGTGTGAATTTACCCATTGTTGCATTTGTTTTGTCATCCACTTTTTTAAGTGCATCATTTGTTGCAACAACAATTAAATCTTGTAGCATTTCGATATCGTCTGGGTCTACTACTGATGAATCAAGATTCACTTCTACAACTTCACGTTGACCAGTAACTGTTACCTTCACCATACCGCCGCCAGCAACACCTTCAAATTGTTCAGCATTTAAAGCCTCTTGAGCTTCCATCATTTCTTTTTGCATTTTTTGCATTTTCTTCATCATGCCTTGCATATTTCCCATTCCACGCATAACCTATTCCTCCTAAGTAATCATTCTTCAATAATTTCAATAAAATCTTTACCAAACAGCTTTTCCGCTTCCATCACAAGTGGATCCTGTGATGCAAGTGGTTGCGCATCATCGATAAATGGTTCTTCTGGCATCTCTGCCGGTGGTGGTTCTAATAATTCAACATTCGGATCATCATGCTCTAACTGTGCTTTCTTTTGTTGTAAGCCATGATCACGAATGAAATCTTCACGCAACTTTAACCAGGTTTCTTCAGGTGTACAAAGCATTTCGTACATTGTGCCCGTTTGACCTGCAAGCAGTTGTGTAAATTGTGCTTTTAGCATTTGATTATCAGCAACCATTTGACAATGAATATCATACTTGAATTTTAACACAAAAGCACTCGAAGATGCCGCCACAGGTTCAGCTTCTGCTAAAAGAGCTGATTGTGACTTTTGCATTTGATCTAACGCCTGCGCCCAAACAGCTTTTAAGCGCTGGACATCTTGCTTTGTCGCATCTTTTAGCACTTCTTGAATACGTCCAGTAGGAGCCTTGTAGCCATTTGGACTTTTTGCGCGCGGCCGTTGTTCTTTTGTAGCCTGAACAGCTTGGGCCGGTACACCGTTTTGTAATTGTGCTGACAACTGTTGCACTATTTGTTCCAAAGCCACTATCTTTTGAGCTAGCTCTGGACTCATAGCCACTTCGCTAGACGCGCCTGCTTGCTGTACTACACCACCCGAAAACTGCGTCATTTTAAGTAGCGCTGTTTCCAAATAGATTTTCGTATGATGGGAAAAGCGCATTTCTTGTTGCGTTTTCGCTAAAATATCAATGTAGCCATAAAGCATATCCGGCGCAAAATCATGCGCTAGTGCAAAAACACGCTCCTCAGGTGATACTAACTCTAACAATTCAGCTAAATTTTCACTCGTTTGTAGAAGAAGTAAATCACGGAAAAATGTAATTAAATCCTCAGACAAGCGCAATGGATCTTTACCATCTGCAATTAGCTGTTCTAAAAGGGCAAGCATTTGTGCCACATCTTTTACTTTTAATGCTTCCGCTAAATCATAGAATACGTCCTGACTAATTGAGCCAGTAACAAGTAGGGCGTCTTCTAGTTTCAGCATCTCACCACTGAAGGAAACAACCTGATCTAACAAACTCAAAGCATCACGCATACCACCTGCAGCTGATTGCGCAATAACTTTTAGCCCCTGTTCATCAAATGGCAACTCAATATCTTCTAATACAACCTTCATACGCTCAATAATATCGTTCGTTGAAAGTCGTTTAAAATCAAATCGTTGACACCGTGAAATAATTGTCGCTGGTAATTTATGAGGTTCTGTTGTGGCTAAAATAAATACAGCATGTGAAGGCGGTTCTTCTAACGTTTTTAAAAGCGCATTGAAGGCACTTGTAGACAGCATATGCACTTCGTCAATAATATACACTTTAAACCTACTGCTCGCAGGGGCAAAACGAACCTTTTCAATAATGTCACGTATTTCTTCAACACGTGAATTCGATGCCGCATCAAATTCAATAACATCTGGATGCGAACCATCTGTAATGCTTAAACATGTTGCGCACTCATTACACGGTTCGCTCGCTGGAGCATGCTCGCAATTTAAAGCTTTGGCAAAAATTTTCGCTGTACTTGTTTTCCCGGTTCCACGTGGTCCAGAAAACAAATAGGCATGCGTTGTTTTATTCGCTAGGAGAGCATTTTGCAGCGTTCTTTTGACATGTGCTTGACCTGACATTTCTCTGAACGATTGCGGTCTATACACACGATAAAATGCTTGATACGTCAAAGATTTCCTCTCCCCTTCTTTTTAAATAGTAATAAAACTATTATAGCATCGGCTGCCTTGTTTATAAAACCTTGTCCTTTTTGGGTATAAAAAAAACGCATTTGCCTACAATAGGCAAATGCGTTTGAATTGGCAATTTAATGCCGTGCACCTTTCTTCGACAGCCGCACATAAGCGTTACTCTTGTCGTTAGCTCAGATTAGGCAACCCCGCGGCACATGAATAAGACCACTTAATGCTGCTTCCTTCCGGACCTGACATGGTTCATGGGTATCCATTGCGCAGGACCCAATCGTCAACACTACGTGCAAAAGGCAGACCAAACAATACGGACAGCCTCGAAAAAGGAATTCAGTCTCGCTAGAGCGGATTGCGAGTTACAGGACACCGCTACCTTCCCACCTAGCACGGCAATAACTAGTATACTTTCAGTTTTCATAAAATGCAACGAATTGCACAAATTATTTAAGTCCACTTTAAGTAACTTCATTTTTGCAGTATAAAAACTAAAAGTTTTTTTGAAAAGTTGTTGACGTAAAAATAAAAACGTGGTAAATTAATTCTTGTCGATAAGACAACAACGTAATATTACATGGAGGTATACCCAAGTCTGGCTGAAGGGATCGGTCTTGAAAACCGACAGGCGGGTAACACCGCGCGGGGGTTCGAATCCCTCTACCTCCTCCATTTTTTTAATCCGACTACGCAATGTAGCCGTTTTTTTTTACTCAAAATTGTATGTCTTACTTATTCAATACCACTTCCTTTTAGGTTGTGGTATTTTTTTATTAGCTATTTTGCTCTACTAACAATTTAGAGAGGATATTTTTTATGTATTCAAAGTTTGTTATATCTCGCACTTCTCTCACATGGATTCTCATGATTGCTTTATTAACAGCTATCGGCAGTGAAATTAAGATTATCCCATTCGCGAATACTTCTTTTCGTTTCGGATTAGGCACAATTATTTTCTTTTTATGTACCTTACTTAAACCAACGCCTATTATTTTAGCGGGTATTGCAACAAGTATTGTAACGACCACTTTACGAATCGCTATTAGTTACTATACGGATCATCTATCTTTCATTGAGGCTATATATCATCATTTACCTGCTGGTACATTTTATTTGTTATTTGCCCTATGCCTACAGCTTTTAAATATTCATCAATTTCGTGAAAAACCGCTAAAACTAGGATTACTCGTTGCCTTCAGTGAGGTCATTAGCAATTTAGCAGAACAATTATTACGATTTTTCGTACAATCTTATACAATTTTATTTATTCATGACTTGCTCATTCTATTAGCTGTTGCCTTGTTACGTAGTTTTTTTGTTGTCGGTATTTACAGCTCTATTGTGATTGCCGAGCAAAAAAAGCGTGTGCAGGAAATGCTGACGATTGGTTCAGACTTGTACGTAGAGACACTTTATTTAAAAAAATCAATGAATCATATTGAAGCAATTACCGCCAATGGATTTGATTTATATCGACAATTAAAAGCCCAAGGAAATCGCTCAGAAAGTTTACAGGCACTTCATATTGCCCAGGAAATTCATGAGGTTAAAAAAGATTCACAGCGTATTTACGCTGGGATATCTAAAATTGTCGGCGATAAAAGCTTTGGCTATCTAAGATTATCAGAATTATTACATTATATAGAAGATGGTAATCGTAAATACAGTGAGCTACTCGGTAAAGAGGTGCAATTTCATGTAAGTCTAGATACAGATTTTTTAACGCATGAGCATATTGCCTTACTAGCACTTTTAAACAATTTAACTGCAAATGCCGTAGAGGCAATAGAAGAACAAGGTGTCATATCTGTTGATATTCAGCAACAAGAGGTTGATACTGTAATAACGGTAAGTGATGATGGAAAAGGAATCTCCGAAAGTGACCTTTCTATTATTTTTGAGCCTGGCTACACAACCAAATATAATGTAGAAGGTGTAGCGGCTACGGGAATTGGACTTTCGCATGTCGCTGAATTAATTTCAAAATTAGATGGCTCCATCTCAGTTGAATCAAATAACTACAAAACAGTGTTTAAAATTATAATTCCTACGCAAACTATTCAAACGGGAGAGACTTAAATGAGGTATTTTATTGTAGATGATGATCGTGCAAGTCGCGTGATGCTGAAACAAATTATTGAAGATAGTGGTTTAGGCACAGTCATCGGCGAAGCACGCAATGGAGTGGACGCCATTCCTCAAATATTAATGACACAGCCAGAGTTTGTGCTAATCGATTTACTCATGCCCAAGCTGGATGGCATAGCTACAGTAGAGCATCTTCTTCAAAATCGATTTGAAGGACAGTTTATCATGATTTCACAAGTTGTTAATAAGGAAATGGTGGGCGAGGCATATGAACAAGGTATAGACTTTTTTATTCATAAGCCAATTAACAGAATTGAGGTGGAGAATGTTTTACGTAAAACGACGGAACAATTCCGTCTAAAAAATTCTCTATTAGTGATTCGGCAATCGTTAACGAACATTGACCTTAGCGAACAAATAAACAATAAAGCCACATCGAGAGATCATATTCAATCTATCTTAAACGATATGGGTATTGTCGGTGAAATTGGTAGCGAGGATATTATTGCAATAATTGAAACATTGCTAGCTCATCAACATAAAATTGCGCCACTTCCTCCATTAAAAGAACTGTATGAGGAGATCGCAGCTGTTACCAAGGCCACTCCAGACGAAATTTTAAAAGAGAGTAAAGCTATTGAACAGCGTGTGCGTCGAACAATTTTAGCAGCAATGATTAATCTCGCCAATTTAGGGGTAGTTGATTATACGAATTCAGAATTTGAATATTATGCACCTCGATACTTTGATTTTAAAGAGATTCGCCAGCTTATGACGCAAATCGAAGACCATGGCAATCGTAAAGCTAAAGTCAATATTAAGAAGTTTATTCAGGTGTTATATTCAGACATTTTAACAAAAGTAAATTAATTTTCTCGGATTTTGTCGGATTTTATAAGTCCTCCGTATTATTAAAGTAAGGGATGTCCTAAAAATTTTAATATAGGGGAGGAATTAAGATTTTGAAAAAGAAATTTAAAATCAGTTTAGCCGCTCAAATTTTAATCGGTTTGATTTTAGGGATAATTGTTGGTGGTATCTTTTATGGTAACCCCAAAATTGAGACATATTTACAACCACTAGGAGATATTTTTCTACATCTGATTAAGATGATTGTAGTTCCTATTATCATTTCGACTTTAATTGTTGGTGTTGCTGGAACTGGAGACATTAAACAGCTCGGAAGATTAGGCGGAAAAACGCTTATTTACTTTGAAATTATCACAACAGTAGCAATTGTTGTTGGATTATTATCAGCAAACCTGTTCCATCCGGGTGCTGGCATAAATATGAACGAACTTTCACAAGGGGATATTTCAAAATACGTTTCAACAACTGAAGAAGTTCAGCACGAAGGTCCATTTGATATTATTGTAGGTATCGTACCGACAAACATTATTCAATCAATGGCTGAAGGCAATATGCTTGCTATCATCTTCTTCTCTGTAATCTTTGGTTTAGGGGTAGCTGCAATTGGAGAACGAGGTAAGCCAGTATTAGACTTCTTCCAAGGTGTAGCGGACGCAATGTTCTGGGTAACAAACCTTGTAATGAAATTTGCTCCGATTGGGGTTTTTGGTTTAATTGGTGTAACCGTTTCCAAATATGGGTTTGCTTCCCTTATACCACTTGGCAAGCTAGCAATTCTTGTTTATGCAACGATGATTTTCTTCATCTTCATCGTTCTTGGACTTGTAGCAAAATTTGCAGGCGTCAATATTTTCTACTTAATTAAAGTGTTAAAAGACGAATTAATTTTAGCCTTTTCTACTGCTAGTTCGGAAGCTGTATTACCACGTGTAATGATGAAAATGGAGAAGCTAGGGGCACCGAAGGATATTGTTTCCTTTGTTATTCCTACTGGTTATTCTTTCAACCTTGATGGATCAACATTGTATCAAGCAATCGCCGCTTTGTTCATTGCCCAAATGTATGGTATCCACTTAAGCATCGGGGAACAAATTACGTTAATGCTTGTACTAATGGTTACATCTAAAGGGATTGCGGGTGTACCAGGCGTATCATTCGTAGTATTACTTGCAACTTTAGGTACTGTTGGTATTCCAATTGAAGGCTTAGCATTCATTGCTGGTATCGACCGTATTCTTGATATGGGACGAACAGTAGTGAACGTAATCGGTAACTCTCTAGCGTCATTAGTAATGGCGAAATGGGAAGGCCGCTTCGATAAAGAAAAAATGAAAAACTACTTTAAAGACAATAAAAATTTAGCATAAGTCTAAAAAAATCCTCACGATGGAATAATGCATCGTGAGGATTTTTTTATTTTGCTAATACTTTATCTAAATAAGCGATAATGGATTCTTTACCATGTGCATGCGCTTCTTGTGCGCGCACTTCATCTTTTTTAACTTTTGCTTCAGCAGCGGCGACAATTTGCTCTGCATCTCCCTGTGGTACCACAATAACACCATCAATATCTCCGATAATATAATCACCTGGTTGTACAGTCACACCGCCAATAGCAATGGGACCATTTACTTTACCACCACCATGTTTATTGCCAGCTGCTACCGTTGTTCCAAGTGCAAATACAGGGAAATCTAGCTCTCGGATAGCCTCAATATCCCGAATAACGCCGTCAACAACAAAGCCCTGTACACCCATCCCCTTTGCTAGTGAAATGACAAAATCACCTGCAACAGCACGATTAGTGTTGCTCTTTGCATCAATGACTAATATATCGCCCTCACTAGCTGCTCGAATTGCTTCCAGTACTGCTCCATTCTCTCCATCTGGTAAACGGACAGTAACCGCTCGACCAGCTATTTTAAAATGATCGGCTAACGGTTTAATGTCACTGCGTAAATTTGTATGTCCACCAGTAGCATCTGAAATGGCCGTCGTTGGTAAATGTTTAAAACTTACTTCCACCTTTGTCATATATAACACCCCTTCATATTTTAGCCTTCCATCAATCATTGTAAATAAAAGCCCTCTACTATTTCAATATAATTCAGAAAATTTAGTTAAGTAAAAGTGTGCGAAAAAAAACCTAAGGCATTGTTAATGTTATTACCATGTGCCTCAGGTGTCTTTTATATAATTTCAATAAATTGTTTGGAACGCGCATCTAATGCCTCTGCAGCAGAAGCAATTTCGATAAAGTCGCTTGTCGTAACATTAATTTGCCCATTAGTCTTTTCAACTTCCTCAGAAATTCGCGTAATGCTATCTGTTACTTGCTCGATTTCGCGTACTATCCCTTCCACATTGTCTTTCACTTCTGCAATGGATTGCTCAACTCTTACTGAAAGCTTTCGTACTTCTTTTGCGACCACATCAAAACCTCTTCCATACTCACCTGCTCTTGCCGCTTCGATGGCTGCATTTAATGCAAGCAAGTTTGTTTGAGACGCAATTCCTTGAATCGTTTTAACAATACCTTTTATAGATTCGGCTTGGTTTTGCAATTGAGCAAGGTTTTTGACATTGTCCGAAGATTCCTTTGACACTCGTTGAATCTTTTCAAGTAGATCCTCACTATTTTTTATGCCCGCCTCAGAACGACTATACAGTTCGGTGGACATTTGCTTCAACTGATCTGCGACAGTCACAATAGTGTTTTGACGATCAGTAATATTCGTTGCGATTTTGGAAACGCCAATGACTCTTCTAGAGTTATTATCAAATACCGGCATATAAGTCGCCTCAAGCCATATACTATTTCCTTGTGCATCCATTCGCTCTATTTTATCTTGATAACTTTTACCTGCTGCTAGGTTGCGCCAAAATCGGTCATAATCAAGACTTTTTGCAAAATGCGGGAAACAAAATTCCCTATGATCTTTCCCCATCATTGTTTCTACTGTATAACCCATCGTATTTGCAAAAAGCTCATTTACATAAGCTACTTTTCGGTTCATATCAAAGCGGATAATCGCTATATTACGTTCAATTGCCTGAACGACTAAATCATCTGTGACTTGTGTATCATTTTTCTGCATAATATCCACCTCCATCATTCTTTTTTACTAGTTCAATTCTTATTTTATTTTATATTACAATAAATTATATTGTCATATATTATAATATATCTAATGGCATCTTAAAAATACTATAAATTTGTATTTTTAGTGTATTTATGCTCAATTATGTTTTTCTTCATTTATTATGGATAAAACGTCATCTGCTGTTGTAGCTACACGAATCAATGATTTTTGGTCTGCACGGATAAAACCCTCTTCCAACATGCGGGTAAAATGCTGTAAAAGTGTATCGTAAAAACCATTAATATTAAATAAAATAACAGGTTTTGCATGCAAGCCTATTTGAGCCCATGTAAATACTTCAAAGTATTCGTCCATTGTACCGCCACCACCTGGTAACGCAATGAATGCATCTGCTAGTTCCACCATTTTTGCTTTGCGTACATGCATAGATTCTACAAAATGGATTTCTGTCAATGAAGCATGGACACTTTCTTGTTTCTGCAAATGCGTCGGCATGACACCGATGACATCACCACCTGCTGCTAATGTTGCATCTGCTACTTTCCCCATTAACCCCATTTTAGAGCCACCATAGACAACACCATGGCCATTTTGTGCTAATACTGTTCCTAACTCCGTCGCCTGTTCCGCATAGATTGGGTTATTGCCTAATCCTGAACCACAATATACCGCTATTCTCATCAATATTCCTCCTATTACAAAAGACGTGATAACAATAGGCTTCGTATTGTCTCACGTCTTTTGGTCTTTTTTATTTAGCCTTACAACATTACTTTAAGTCTAACTTTATGTGTTCACTCTGATTTTCATAAATGGCTTGTTTATACCTGCCGTTTTATTTTCGACCACAACACGTTTTAAAGCATAGGCATTTTTCTAGTACTTCTCCTATTTTCGTAAATGGCTTGTTTGTTTTAGCATATGACTGATGCGGCTCACAATTGATTCAATTGCCTCCGGATTTTTTAATAAATCATAATCATTAATATCTAAACGTAATACAGGGCATGAATTAAAATTATTAATCCAATTTTCATAGCGCTCATGCATTTCAATCCAGTAATCATTTGGTGTTTGTTGTTCCATCTCACGGCCACGCTCTTGAATACGACCAATTACATCATCAATCGGTCCCTCTAAATACACGACTAAGTCTGGGTGTGGGAAATAAGGTGTCATCACCATAGCATCAAATAAATTACGATATGTCTCGTAATCTATTGGGCTCATTGTCCCTTTATCATAATGCATTTTCGCAAAAATCCCTGTATCTTCATAAATAGAGCGATCTTGTACAAAACCACCGCCGTATTCGAAAATACGTTTTTGCTCTTTAAAACGTTCAGCTAGGAAATACACTTGTAAGTGGAAGCTCCATTTTTCAAAGTCATCGTAAAATTTATCTAAATACGGATTTGTGTCTACTTTTTCAAAGGATGTACGGAAATTAAGTGCTTCTGCTAGCGCCTTTGTCATCGTTGATTTTCCTACACCAACAGTCCCGGCAATGGTAATCACAGTTTGTGATGGAATATCATATTTTTCTCTCAAATTCATTGTTGCATGCTCCTTTGTTGAATCGTTTCTTCAATTGTTTTTAAAACATACTGTAAATCTTGTGGGTTTTTTACAAAATCAAGCTGATCTCCATTGAATCGAATAACAGGAATTTCAGGATGCAACTTTTCAAAATGCTCAGTAAAAGTATGATAGTCGGCTACCAGTTGTTCCATATATTCACGTGATATCATTTTTTCAAATTCACGTCCTCGTTTCGCGATACGTTGCATTAACGTATCGACACTCGCATGTAAATAGACGACTACATTTGGCACAGGCATATCTTTCGTTAAAATTTGATAGATTTCCTCATACTTATCATACTCGGTAGGTGCTAACGTACGCTTAGCAAAAATTAAATTTTTAAAAATATGATAGTCCGATACGACAGCTGTTTTTTGTGCTAAACGTAATTTTTTTATATCTGTTAATTGCTTATAGCGATTACATAAGAAGAACATTTCCGTTTGGAAACTCCATTCCTCGATATCTTCATAAAACTTATTTAAAAACGGATTTTCGTCTACTATTTCTTTTAATAGATGGTAATTAAATGTCGCTGCTACCTCTTTTGCCAAAGAAGTTTTGCCTACACCAATCGGACCTTCTATCGCAACAAATGGAACCGTCACCAGAAGTTCCTCCTTTATGTTTAGGATTCTATGAGTCAATTATGCCATTATTTTAAGGCGCGCTCGTATAAAATTAAAATTAATCAGTGCTTTTCATTGTATCATAGTGCGAAAATGAAAAACAGAATCAACCTGCCTCTCAATTTATACCATCATTTTATATGCACAATTGATAGAATATCCAATCAAATATAGCGCAAGCTAACTATAAATATTAGAAAGAAAACTAGTTGATGCTAGCGAAGCCGGTGACGTCTGCTCAAAATTGCATACAATAAAGCCGCAGGCACTTCGCGCGCTCTCGGATACAGCTTACGGAGTGCCCGTTGAAAGCACTTGACGTAGCACGACAGAGCAAAAAAGTGTTAGATTGACTGCAAGTCAATCTAACACTTTTTACTTTTTAGCCCAAGCTCTAATCATATTTATAATTTTACTCTTTGTAAGCGCAAGGCATTTAACACAACAGATACTGAGCTGAATGCCATTGCTGCTCCTGCTACCCATGGTGCAAGTAGGCCCATCGCGGCAATGGGAATACCTAATGTATTATAAGCGAATGCCCAAAATAGGTTTTGTTTAATATTGCGCATTGTTTTACGACTCATAATAATAGCATCCGCAATGCTATTTAAATCGCCGCGAATTAGCGTTATATCTGCTGCCTCCATTGCCACGTCTGTACCTGTTCCAATGGCCATTCCTATATCGGCTGTTGCTAATGCAGGTGCATCATTGATACCATCACCGACCATCGCGACATGATTACCAGCAGCTTGAAGTTTTTTCACTTCATCCGCTTTGCCCTCTGGCAGGACTTCCGCGATAACATCATTGACACCAACTTCTTCACCGATTGCTTGTGCAGTTCGTTTGTTATCACCCGTCATCATAATGACCGTTATACCCATTTCCTGTAAACGATGAATGGCTGCTTTAGAAGTATCTTTAACCGTATCCGCTACCGCAACAAGACCAGCATATTGACCATTAATAGCAGCTAACATAGCAGTCTTACCGCTCTCTTCTAACTGTTCCATTGTCGGCATTATTGCCTTTATGTCTATATCGTATTGTTGCATTAATTTACGCGTTCCAATGACAACACCTTGACCTGAGACAGTTGCTTGCACACCGTAACCCGGAATTGCCTCAAAAAATTGAACATTGCCAAGCTCGATACCTCGATCCTCAATTCCTTGCACAATTGCTTGCGCTAACGGATGCTCCGATTGTTTTTCTGCCGCGCCAATTAAGGCAAGAACATGCGCTTCCTCTTGATTGGCCGCTAGAATCACGTCCGTTAAAACAGGTTTCCCATGTGTCACTGTACCTGTTTTATCGACAACGACAGTATCAATGCGTTGAGTCTGCTCTAAATGCTCGCCACCTTTAAATAAAATTCCAAACTCTGCTGCTCGACCAGAGCCTGCCATAATAGAGGTTGGTGTCGCTAAGCCTAGCGCACAAGGACATGCAATTACAAGAACCGCAATTAATACTTCAAGAGCTGGTGTAAATTCCCCAGGTTTTACCCATAAAATCCATACAAGGAACGTCACAATAGCAATCCCAACAACTATTGGTACGAAAATGCCTGAAATTTGGTCAGCTAAGCGTTGAATAGGTGCTTTTGAACCTTGAGCATCTTCGACAACTTTAATAATTTGAGCTAATGCTGTATCACGCCCAACCTTCGTAGCCGACATTTTCACAAAACCATTTTTATTAATAGTGGAACCGTATAATACATCACCTTGCTTTTTATCTACCGGAAGACTTTCCCCAGTTAGCATTGATTCATCAACAGCCGTTGTGCCTTCTAATACGGCACCATCCACTGGAATTTTCTCACCAGGTTTCACTAATAATATGTCACCTATACCAACTTCCTCTAATGGTACTTCTCTTTCTACGCCATCTCGTATAACGATAGCTGATTTTGCTTGAAGGCCCATAAGCTTTTTAATAGCTTCCGATGAACGACCTTTTGCTTTAGCTTCGAATAATTTACCTAATAATATTAACGTAATTAAAACGGCACTCGTTTCAAAATATAGATGTGGTCCGTGGTGTGAATTGATTGTAACAATCGCTTGGTAAACGCTGTAGAAATATGCTGCAGACGTCCCCATGACAACAAGAACATCCATATTAGCACTGCCATTACGTAAGGCTTTATATGCTCCTACGTAAAATTGTTTACCGATAATAAATTGAACCGGCGTAGCTAACACTAATTGCACCCAAGGATTCATTAAAAAATCAGGGACGTATAAAAAGGATGTAAAAGAAAAATGACCAACCATCGTCCACAGTAAAGGCAGTGAAAGAATGGCAGCGAAAATAAGTTTTTGTTGCTGTTGTTTTATAGCCTGTTCTCGATGATCTACTGTTGCTTGTTCATCCGCTTTCTGGTGCGCTCCATATCCTAATTTCTCAACCTTCCCGATAATATCAGAGACAGACACTTCTGTTGGATTAAATTCGATTGTTGCTTTTTCAAGGGCTAAATTAACAGAAGCCGTTGATACGCCTGGTAGTTTATTTAACCCTTTTTCTATTCGTGTAGCACATGCCGCGCACGTCATACCTGTAAGTTCAAGTTCTGTTTTTTGCTTCACCACACCATAACCTAGTGCTTCAATCTTTTTTTCAAAATCTGCTTCACTCAATTTGGCTGGATCATATTTTATAGAGGACTTTTCAAGCGCTAAGTTTACAGTTGCTTGCTCGACGCCCTCCATTTTATTTAAACCTTTTTCTATTCGAGTAGCGCACGCTGCACAAGTCATACCTGTAATTTGTAGGTTAGTTTCCTTGAATTCAGTACTCATTACCTTTCCACCTCTTTCTATACCTTATAGGGGTATATAAATTAGAAAATAAGAGAGTGCTTTGTAAGCACCCTACTTATCTTATTCTACCTCATAGCCTTGATCGTCAATCGTTTCTTTAATTTGCGCAAGTAATACTTGTGCATCATCAAACGCTACATCTACCAAGCCATCAGCCAAATTTACTTTTACTTGTTCTACGCCCGCTAGTGCACCTACACTTTTTTCTACTGAATTTACACAATGTCCACATGACATTCCTTGTACGTTTAACGTTACATTTTGCATAACTATCTCTCCTTTAAGTTAAATTAAAATACTATATATAGAGTAACTACCCGTAAAATTATTTTTTCATCAATTTTTGAATGGTCACGACTAACTCATCTAGGACCGCTTCATCACCTTCAGATAGGCGATCAACGACACAGCCTTTTAAATGACCTTCTAATAAAATTTTTGCTACGCTATTTAAAGCTGATTGTGTAGCAGACAGTTGCGTTATTATATCATCACAGTAAACGTCTTTTTCAATCATTCCCTTAATGCCTCGAATTTGACCTTCTACGCGGTTTAGACGAGTTGTTAAATCTTTTTTCACACGTTCAGGGTGATGACTTTTTCGACACGACGCATTTTCTTCTGTATGACAAGCATCATCTTTCACTGTGTCCTCCATTGGTTCACCTCCTATTTCCCTCTCATCATACTATACCCACGAAGGGTATGTAAATAGGCATTTTATTTTTTAATCATGATCGTGATGTGCTTGCTCACTTTTTATATTACATAAAATCGATTCATCATGACGATTTGCTACAGTTTCTAATTGAATCGTTACATGCTTTATACCCTTATGTTGAAGATTATGTTCAATTTCGCGTAATATATGCTCGCTCTCGCCAATGTTTAGTTGACTATCGACAACTGCATGACAGGAAAGTGCATTTGTGCCACTCGTAATCGTCCAAATATGAAGATCATGGATACTTTGCACACCTGCTGTCTGCTCGATTATTTGAATAATTTCCTCAGCGTCGACATTTGATGGTGTTCCTTCCATAAGAACATGGACAGCAGCCTTTGTAACAAAATAGCCACTACGTAAAACTAATAATGCTACAATAACGCTCGCAAGCGGATCTGCCCAGCCCCAGCCGAAAAACATAATAACTAATGCGGCAATGATGGCACCGACAGAGCCAAGCATATCACTAAGAACATGTAAAAATGCACCGCGCATATTTAAATTGTCTTGTGTATCGCCGCCACGCATCATAATCCATGCGACTAAAACATTGATTAACAGCCCAATAACGCTAATAATAAGCATACCTGTCGTTGCTACTTCAGGAGGATTTACAAAACGCTCTATGGCTTCATAGAAAATAAATAATGCTATTAAAATTAATGTCACACCATTTAACACTGCAGCTAAAATTTCGAACCGTTTATAGCCATAGGTTTTACTATAGCTTGCTGCCTTTTCTCCAAACTTAAATGCAAGGAGTGCTATTGCTAATGAAATTGAATCGCTTAACATATGCCCAGCGTCTGATAGCAGTGCCAAACTATTCGTTACATAACCACCAATTGCTTCTACCACCATATAACTCGTAATAATGATAAAAGATAGTAAAAGTACCTTTTTATTAGCGCCATGTGTATGATCATGGCCATGCTCGTGATTGTGTCCCATCGTTTTCCCCTCCAAAATTAATTAAACTAAAGTTTAGTTATGTGTAGCATGTTCAATTGCTTGCTTCAATAAATTCATAATGTGATCATCATCTTTTGAATAATATAAGGTTGTGCCTTCTCTTCTGAATTTTACTAGTCGCAAATTTTTTAAAAACCGTAATTGATGAGAAACAGTTGATTGACTTAAGTCTAATATTTCCGCAATATCGTTAACCGAGTGCTCATCTGAACATAATAAATTTAATATGCGTATTCTCGTTGGATCACTCAATGCTTTAAATGTTTGAGATACAACAAATAGTGTTTCTTCATCTAGATGCTGTCCCTTTGCATTCTCCAGTTCTACAGGTTTAACTTGTTCATCCATTTTTGTTCCTCCTACAATATATTTATATATGAGCATGTGTTCATATATAAATATATATGGTTATTTTAGGAATGTCAATCTATAGCAAAGCACAAAACTTCATACCCGTGATACACTACATATAAGGAGAGATACTAGTGGATATTTTTGAAACCGATCGAAAATTTATGGGCCAAGCCCTTGAAGAAGCAAAAAAGGCTGCCTTGCTTGGTGAGGTGCCAATAGGAGCCGTTCTTGTCTATAAAGGAGAGGTTATTGCGCGGGCGCATAATCTACGAGAAACAACCCAAAATGCAACAACCCATGCGGAATTAATGGTCATTCAAGAAGCATGTAAACAACTAGGTAGTTGGCGTCTCGAAGAAACTACCCTCTATGTCACGCTGGAACCATGTCCTATGTGTGCGGGGGCAATTTTGCAATCACGCGTGCCTCGTGTCGTTTACGGTGCGAGGGATATCAAAGCAGGATGTGTTGATTCACTGTATCATTTATTAAATGATGCCCGTTTTAACCATGAATGTGATGTTACCGAAGGAATGATGGCCGAACAATGTGGTCAAATTTTAACGGATTTTTTCAGAGCATTACGCGAGCGCAAAAAGGCAGAAAAAAAGCACGCAAAATAACAGATTAAGGTTGTTTGTAATGTGCACTATATAAGAAAAGGTACCTCAAAACGCCTAAGGTACCTTTTCTTTCTATGATTATGGGGATGGCGATATATATGAAATGTGTCGTAGCAGCGACATCATCTTCATAACAAGATTTAGCTACATCATAAGAAATTTAAGCGCATGAAAAAAGGAGATAAATTTTTATCTCCTTTTTGTAAAAAAAATTTTACAACAACTCATATTTTAAACATTTGTATTTCAGTAGCTGACGTGAGATGCCTAAACGACGGGCTGTTTCTGCTAAGCGCCCTTCGGTTTCACGCAATTTTTCAGCAATAATTAAGCGCTCATAGGCTTCTGTTAAATCTCGTAAATGACCTGAATGAATATTAGGCATTGCAGGTTGCGCTTTTTGTTGCACCGTTCTTACAATGCGTTCTGGAATATGCTCCACTAAAATTTCTTGTCCTGTTAAGTTGTTATAGGCTGTTTCTAATGCATTTTTTAGTTCGCGCACATTTCCTGGCCAATGATATTCATAAAATAATTGAAGTACCTCATCACTATAATAAACATCTTTTTGGATTGTATGTTCATTATAAAATTCAATATAAAAATCAAGAATAGCAGGTATATCTTCTTTCCGCATTTGAAGCGGTGGTAAATCGATTTGCATAACATTTAAACGATAAAACAAATCTTCACGTAATCTCTTTTCCATTAACAACTGATCGACATCTTCATTGACCGTCGTAATATAGCGAACATCTAATGGCTCTCCATTAAACATTTTCAAATCTACTGCATGTAATAATTTAGCCTGTAATGCAAGATCGAGCGTATTTAGTTGATCAATAAGTAATGTGCCGCCATTTGCTTCTTGCAATTTCCCTATCTTACCTTCAGCTTCAAAACCGTAAAGCTGTGAAAAAATATTATCTTCTGTTAATGTGGCACAGTTTAGGACAATATATGGCTTCGTAAAACGCTCACTTTCATTATGAATACCTTGAGCTATAATCTCTTTCCCTGTTCCTGTTTCCCCCGTAATCAAAATCGATGAATTTTTCTTCGCTCCTCGACGAGCCTTGTCGATTTGAGCTTTCATTTCCGCATTAACCGCAATTAAGTCTTCTAAACGATAGTTCGTGTAGTTATCTCGGTATAATTTATGACCATGAAAATGATCCAAATATTTTATCTGAATACTTTCATAAAAATGCTTTGAAAACTCAATAGCCCCAATAACTTCTCCCTTTTCGATAATCGGATAGGTTGAGCTAAGCGATTTATAGCTAAAACCATTTAACGTGGTCAAAACCTGTTCAAAATATATGATTGGTTCACCTGTACGCAATACTTTAAAAATGGTACTTGTATCAGTAGATAAATTTTGATAATTATCCGTCACGGTTTTTTGGAAAAATTCATCTGGTGTTAAGCCGATTTCTAACAATATATTTAAATCTGCTAAATCATAAAAAATTGCGCAGCCTTTTTCATCGGTAATTAAAACGTTATCAAACTCACTCAATGCTTGTGCAAATTGTTGTAGAGCCATGAATCATTCCCCCCTTATCCCCATGAATTATATTCATTATAACGAATTTTCTAAAATAATGAGCGTTTTCAAAGCTAAAAAAGCAAAAAAAAGCTATTTTAGAAAACCCTTACTTGGGTAATCTAAAATAGCTCGCGGACATCTCTGTCTCTTGCAACAGACTAATTATTTTGGTGCAATCACTGTTTTTCCGCCCATATAAGGAACTAATACTTCTGGAATCACTACGCTTCCGTCAGCTTGTTGATAGTTTTCAAGGATGGCAGCGACTGTTCGACCAATCGCAAGACCTGAACCGTTTAACGTGTGTACGTATTCTGGTTTTGCATTTGGCTCACGACGGAAACGAATATTTGCACGACGCGCTTGGAAATCTTCAAAGTTTGAGCAAGAAGAAATTTCACGGTACATATTTTGTGCCGGAATCCAAACTTCTAAATCATATTTTTTAGCAGCAGTGAATCCTAAATCTGCTGTACACATTTTTAATTTACGGTAAGGTAAACCTAATAATTGCAATACTTTTTCAGCGTGACCCGTTAATAATTCTAGCTGTTCGTAAGATTCTTCAGGTTTTACAAAGCGAACTAATTCTACTTTATTGAATTGGTGCTGACGAATTAAGCCACGTGTATCGCGACCTGCAGAACCCGCTTCTGAACGGAAGCATGCGCTATATGCTGCAAAGCCTTGTGGTAAAGCTTCATTTGGTAAAATTTCATCACGGTAGAAGTTCGTTACTGGTACTTCAGCTGTTGGAATCATGAAGTAGTCAGTATCATCTACTTTAAATACATCTTCCTCAAATTTAGGAAGCTGACCTGTACCCGTTAAGCTGTCACGATTGACAATTACAGGTGGTAACATTTCTTCATAGCCATGCTCTTCTGCATGTAAATCCATCATAAAGCTCATTAATGCACGTTCTAGACGTGCACCTAAGCCACGATAGAATAAGAAACGGCTACCCGTTACTTTTGCACCGCGTTCAAAATCGACAATTTGTAAATCCGTTGCGATATCCCAGTGTGCTTTAATGTCAAAATCAAAGGCTGGCACTTCACCCCATGTATATTCCACGACATTGTCGTCTTCAGTAGTACCTACTGGCACAGATTCATGCGGTACGTTTGGTAAACGCATCATCATATCTTTAAAGCGGTCTTCTACCTCATTTAACTGTGTGTCTAGTTCTTTAATTTCATCGCCAACCTGACGCATACGAGCGATTACTTCATCCGCGTTTTCTTTATTACGTTTCATCACAGAAATTTGCTCAGACACTTTATTTCGTTCCGCTTTTAGCTCTTCTGCTTTCGCAATTAACTCGCGACGCTTTGTATCTAAAGCTTCAAAATCGTCTAAGTTTCCTAAATCCTCGTTACGCGTTAATAACATTTCTTTAATTTCCGCGAAGTTTTCACGGACGCGTTTAATATCTAACATATGTCCATACCTCCAGTAGTAGTAGAATGCATAATGATGGGAAGTTTTTATTTAATGGAACACAAAAAAGCCCTCATCCCATGAAAGGGACGAGAGCTACCCGCGTTGCCACCCTAATTGACCAGACTTGCGTCTAGTCCACTTATCTCATAACGGCATTTCAGCCGGCGACAGCCTACTTCATTCACTTCGACTGCGCAACTCCAGGACGGATTCACAAGTGCTTTTATCAGCTTCCACCACCCGCTGACTCTCTAAAAAAAACGTGCTTGCTACTACTTCCCATCATCGTGTTCAATTATTTAAATTTTATCCATACTGTACTATATGAAACAACATTTTGCAAGTCACACCATAGTCGACACAAAATATTCGACAATGCGCAAATCTGTCGTTAACTCAGGATGAAATGAACAACCCAGTAAATGGCCGTCGCGCGCTAGCACGATTTTGCCATCATGCTCTGCTAGCACTTCCACACCTTCGCCAACTGACACAATATGTGGGGCGCGGATAAAAACAGCTGGTATCGCATCGCCAATTGTCTCAATATTTAATGATACTTCAAAGCTATCGACTTGGCGTCCATAGGAATTTCGTGCAACGACAACATCCATAACAGCTAAATGTGAGTCATGGTCGACTACTTCTTTTGCCAGTAAAATCAGCCCCGCACAAGTGCCGAACATGGGTAGTCCTTGTTGGGCAAGTGTCCGTAGTGGTGCTATTAGTTGATAACGATTTAATAACTTGCGCATCGTTGTACTTTCCCCACCTGGCAATACGACACCATCAAGCCCTTCTAAATGCTCCTTATGCTTAACTAAAACGGTTTGACAACCAAGTGCCTCTAACATTTTCACATGCTCTCGAACAGCACCCTGCAATGCTAATACACCGATTTTTTTCATCTTACCAACCTCGTTCTTGCATACGTTCACTTTGGCTAAGTTGCGCAATATCAATACCTTTCATAGGCACGCCTAGCTCTTTAGAAATTTCTGCAATCAATTGATAATCCTGATAATGGGTCGTTGCTTCCACAATTGCCCGTGCAAATTTCTCAGGATTTTCTGATTTAAAAATCCCAGAACCTACAAATACCCCATCGGCCCCTAGCTCCATCATTAATGCGGCATCAGCTGGCGTCGCAACACCACCTGCGGCAAAGTTTACAACCGGTAGTCGACCAAGCTTTTTAATTTCTCGTAATAATTCAAAAGGAGCACCGAGCAATTTCGCTTCTGTCATTAACTCAGCTTCCGTCATACCAACAACTTTTCGCACTTGCGCATTTACCTTACGAATATGACGCACAGCCTCTACAATATTCCCTGTACCGGGTTCACCTTTTGTCCGTAGCATAGATGCCCCTTCACCTATGCGCCGAGCCGCTTCCCCTAAATCACGACAACCACATACAAAAGGTACTGTATAATCACTCTTTAACAAATGAAATTCCTCATCTGCCGGTGTTAATACTTCACTTTCATCAATATAATCCACACCCATTGCTTCTAGCACCCGCGCTTCAACAATATGGCCAATACGCGCCTTCGCCATTACCGGAATCGTAACGGCTGCCATAACCTCCTCGACAATGCGAGGATCTGCCATCCGTGCAACGCCACCCGCTTTCCTTATATCAGATGGTACTCGCTCTAATGCCATAACAGCGACGGCACCTGCCGCTTCAGCAATTTTCGCCTGCTCTGCATTAATGACATCCATAATAACGCCACCCTTTTGCATTTCCGCCATCCCACGTTTTACTAAGTCAGTTCCTGTTTGCTTCATTTTTTCTACCTCCACCTTTGTGATGAAATTTAGTATAATAGAAATTGACCATATCGAAATATTCAGTTTATAAAAAATTTATAAGGTCAGGAGAATTATCAAACATGGATATGCTTTTATTTCAACTTGAAAAAGATGGGGGAAAACCGTTGTATGATCAGCTTTATAGCGGCATAAAGGAAGCTATTAGTACGAAGAAAATTACAGTGGGAGAAAAACTACCTTCCAAGAGGAAATTAGCGGATTTTTTAAATATTTCTCAAACGACGATTGAAATTGCTTATGCTCAGTTACTGGCAGAAGGTTATATTATGTCAAAATCTCGGGTCGGTTATTTTGTCGAGGATATCGATGAGCTACCATATATTCAGCAAGACAAATCTACTATCCTAACTGAACAGCCCCGGAAAAAAACATATTCTATTGATTTTAATCCTGGTTCCATTGATATTGATGCATTCCCATTTCAAACGTGGCGTAAATACGCAAAAGAGCTTTTTGATGATGCGTCTAAGGAATTATTACTTACAGGTGAACCCCAAGGTGAATTAGCGCTACGTACAGAAATTGCTAATTATTTATATCAATCACGAGGCGTTATTTGTAGTCCTGAGCAAATTGTAATCGGATCAGGTACCGAACAACTACTGCCGATGATATTACGTCTTTTCAGCGAAGATACTTGCTTTGCGCTCGAAAATCCTGGTTATCCGACCGTACATCGGATGTTTTTACAACATAAACGAAGTGTTTGTCCTATTGCAGTAGACGAAGAAGGCATACTTATTCAAGAACTAGAAAAAACAGCTGCTGACGTTGTTTATATAACGCCATCACATCAATTCCCTACTGGTGCTGTATTATCTGCTACACGACGCGCACAAGCATTAAATTGGGCCGCTCAAAGTCCTTCAAGATATATTATTGAGGACGATTATGATTCTGAATTTCGTTATACTGGAAAACCAATTCCGGCGCTTCAAGCATTAGATCGAAATGACAAAGTCATCTACATGAGTACCTTTACAAAATCATTAATGCCTTCCTTGCGTGTGGCCTATTTTGTACTACCACCTAAGCTACTTGCTACTTACAATGATGTCTTTAATTATTATTCTTCGACAGTACCGAGGTTCGATCAGCACATTGTAGCCAACTTTATGCGAGATGGTCACTTTTCAAAACATTTAAATCGTATGAGAAAAGTATATCGAAAAAAACATGAGAAATTAACGACGATATTAGAAAATTATTCTACAAAAATTAAAATTACTGGAGAGCAAGCAGGTATGCACATCTTGCTTAATGTTCAGCATGAATTATCTGAGCAACAATTACAGCAAATTGCCAATGAAGCGGGCATAGGCATTTATCCATTATCAGCTTATCGTCTTGACGGAAATACAACTTCAAAGGCACAATTTTTACTCGGCTTTGGCGGTATTCCAGTGCCTGAAATTGAAACGTCCGTTGAAAAATTAATGCATTGCTGGGGAATACAAGCTAAACAACCATCTACATCACGATTATTGTGATGAGATGGTTGTGCTTTTATTAATGTTCTTTCAGTTGAATATGATAATGCTTAAACCATGTGTCAATCTGTCCTAAATAGGCTAACAGTTGCGGCCCTGCCATTAATTGTCCGTACCAAGGGACTTTAAATGAGCTTCCCCCTGATTCAATTAACTCTACTAGTTTTTGGCGTTCGAATAATTCGTGGAGAATGGAATTTTTATCTTTTAAAATTTCGGTTAACCATTTTTGAACACCCGCTGTATAAACAGGATGATAGGTTTTCGGATAAGGGTTCTTTTTTCGATAAAGTACTTCTTGAGGCAATAAATGCGACATTGCTTTTCGCAGTAAGCCTTTCTCCATACCATCTACATTTTTCATTTCCCAAGGAATATTCCACGCATATTCTACAAGGCGATGGTCTGCGAATGGTACACGCACCTCTAAACTAGCCCCCATGCTCATACGATCTTTTCGTTCTAGCAATGTTTGCATAAACCATACCATATTTAAATAAAGCATTTCACGATGCTGTGCGGCCTCGGAACTTTCTCCATCTAAATAAGGTACTTCACCAATCGTTTGGTCATAAAGATGCTGCGCATAGTTTTCTACGGCTAATTTATTGCGCCATTCTGGTCGTAACAATGCTGTGCGTTCAGGTAATGAACGGATCCAAGGAAAGCCTGTTGATTTTTCTTTAAACCACGGGTACCCTCCAAATATTTCATCTGCACATTCGCCTGATAAAGCTACCGTAAAATCTTTTTTAATTTCCCGGCAAAACCACAGTAATGAAGAGTCCACATCCGCCATACCTGGGGCATCTCTTACAATAACTGCTTCGATTAACAAATCGATTAATTGCTGCTGTGTAATTTGCTCAGCATGATGTGTCGTGGCAAACGAATCGGTCATTTTTTGAATCCAATAGGTATCCGTTGAGTTTTGAAAAGCATGTGGATGAAAGAAACGCTCATTATCTTCATAATCGATCGAATACGTATGCAGCTTTCCTTTATTTTGTTGTTGAAAGCTGTTTGCCGCAATACCTGTGATTATGCTGGAATCTAAACCTCCCGAAAGAAAGGTACAAATCGGTACATCTGATACTAACTGCCGTTCGATAGCATCGGTTAGTAAATACCGTACATGGTCAATTGTCTCTTCTAATGATTCTTCATGTTTTTTACTTTGGAGCTGCCAATATTGCCATATGCGTACGCCCTCTCTAGAATACCGCATTGCGTATCCTGGTCGTAGTTCATTAATATTATCGAACAGCGACTTCCCAGGCGTTTTAGACGGTCCTACAGCCATAATAGCTGCTAGACCTTCTGTATTAACAATTGGCTGGATAGCTGGATGTGCAAATAACGCTTTGACCTCAGATGCAAAAAGCAACCCTCCTTGCTGTTCCGTATAATACAGCGGCTTGACACCAAGACGGTCACGACAAAGGAACAGGGATTCGCTATGTTCATCCCATACACCAAAGGCAAAGATGCCATTTAAGAAGTTAACACATTGTTCTTTCCATTCAATATAGGCAGTTAATAATACTTCCGTATCAGAGTGTGTTGTAAATACATGCCCTCTTGTTTGAAGCTCTTTCCGTATTTCCTCCGTATTATAGAGTTCGCCATTATATGTAATGACATAGTTTACGCCATCATGTTTTTTCATCATCGGTTGCTTACCGCCTATTAAGTCGATGACCGCTAACCGCCGATGGCCAAATGCGATATGTTCATTACACCAAGTATTTTCATCATCAGGTCCTCGTTTACTTAATGCTTGTGCCATGGTCTTCATAATAGTATCACTTGTTCGTAAATCATTTTTAAAGCTAGCCCACCCGGTAATTCCACACATTTAGCCACATCCTTTCGCCTATTAGCGTATGCACGTAGCCTTGAAAACGTGAAAAAAGAACACACCATGTTTTTTCAAACATTAAGCGTGTTCTTTTTAGTTAGTTATTAAAATAATCCACCAACAAAGTCCGTAATTCCGCCCCATAAGTTGCCGAAGAAGCTACCGATACCTTGGAAGAATAGAGCAAAGCCACTTGCGCGTTCTACAGACGCTGTTGTTACAACATCAGATGCAAACTCTTTGCCATCAATAAAGCCGTAATCTGTGCCTTCTGTGCGCTCAATAACGACTTTCCCCACTACTGTACCCTTCTTAACTTTAGCTTCAAGACTTTTTTTATCTAATACTAATTTAGGTTGATATAAATCTTTTTCAGAAGATTTCACCATAAATGAAATTGGTTCTTTCACAGCAATTGCTACACTATCTTCTTTCCCTTTTGTAACTTTTACTGTTTTTTGGTCTTTAAACTTGTAGTTCGCTGGGATAATTTCATGTTTTGTAAATTGAGAGAAACCGTAGTTTAATAATTTTGCTGTTTCGTCGAAGCGAGCCTTTTTTGAGCCTTGTCCCTTTGAATCTACAGCCTTCATAACAACAGAAATTAAACGTGTTCCATTGCGTTCTGCAGTAGCTGTGAAGCAGTGCCCTGCAAAATCAGTTGTACCTGTTTTTAAACCGTCAACGCCTTCATATTGGTAAACTAGACCTGGTAACATAAAGTTCCAGTTCGCCATTTCAATCGCATCATCTGTACCTTCACGGAACCACTTTTTTGGAATGCTAGATGTTTCTAAAACCTTTGGATGATCTTTTAATAAATGATATGCTAATTTCGCTACAGATTTAGCTGGCATCACGTTCTCATCTTCTGGTCCAGTACCTGCCGGTTGCATACCAAATAGATCTGCATTGTTAAGACCAGTTGAGTTTACAAACTTATAGCCTTCAAGTCCAAGCTCTTCTGCCTTTTTGTTCATAAGTTTTAAAAACTCTGTTTCAGTTCCAGCAATTGTTTCTGCAATCGCTACTGTTGCTGCATTGGCAGAATAGATTGCCATAGCTTCATATAGTTCACGAATTGTATATGATCCGTCTCTTCGTAATGGCACATTACTTAATGCACGATTTTGAGACATACGATACGTATAGTCCGTAACATGATACTCCTGGTCCCATTTCACCGTACCTGCATCAATTGCGTCCAGTAGTAGGTACTCTGTCATCATTTTCGTCATACTAGCGATACCCAGTGAAGCATCTGCATTTTGTTCATATAAAATTTTCCCTGAATCTGCGTCAATTAAAATCGCAGCATCAGCATTAAGCCCTAAATCTGTTTCAGCATTTGCTTTCGCAGGAATCCCTGCAAACATACTAAATAATAGAACAGGAATTAGGAGCAAACGTAATACGGTGTTCATTGTTTTTTTCACCTTTATTGCCCTCCAAAAAATAATCTTGTCCTCGCCATTTTATCATAGATAGCATCGTACGTGCGCAATCTATCGCATAAAAAAATGCGCTCGTGTCATCTTTGTAGACGATACGAGCGCTTAAAAGTTGCTTGAAAGTTATTACATTGAATAATTTGGTGATTCTTTTGTAATTTGAACATCATGTGGATGTGATTCACGAAGACCTGCACCTGTCATACGAACAAATTGAGCTTTGTCACGTAAATATTCAAGGTTAGGAGCGCCACAATAACCCATACCTGCTCGAATACCACCGATTAATTGATAAACTGTATCTGCTAGAGGTCCTTTATAAGGTAGTCGACCTTCGATACCTTCTGGCACTAATTTTTTCGCATCTTCTTGGAAATAACGATCTTTTGAACCTTTTTCCATTGCACCAATTGAACCCATACCACGATACACTTTGAAGCGACGACCTTGGAAGATTTCAGTTTCTCCAGGAGATTCAGAAGTACCTGCAAGAAGTGAACCAAGCATTACGATGTTACCACCTGCTGCAAGAGCTTTTACGATATCTCCAGAGTATTTAATACCACCATCAGCAATAATTGTTTTACCAAGCTCACGTGCTACTGTAGCACAATCATAAATTGCTGTAATTTGAGGTACACCTACACCCGCAACAACTCGAGTTGTACAAATAGATCCTGGTCCAATACCAACTTTCACTACATCTGCACCAGCCTCAAATAGTGCACGAGCACCATCTCCTGTTGCCACGTTACCAGCAATGATTTCTAGTTCAGGGTATGTTTCATGAATAGAACGAATTGTTTGCAGTACGCCCTCTGAGTGACCATGTGCTGTATCAATTACTACGATATCCACTTGCGCTTCTACAAGCTTCTCAATGCGAATCATTGTATCTTTAGAAACACCTACTGCTGCACCAACTAATAAACGACCATGTACATCTTTTGCAGCATTCGGGAATTCAATTACTTTTTCAATATCCTTAATTGTAATAAGACCAGTCAATTTACCATCTTCATCTACAATAGGAAGTTTTTCAATTTTATATTGTTGAAGAATTTTTTCAGCATCCTCTAAAGTCGTTCCAACAGGAGCTGTAATTAAATCTTCTTTTGTCATGACATCTTCAATTTTTAAAGAGTAGTCAGAAATAAAGCGTAAGTCGCGGTTTGTAATAATACCTACTAGCTTTTGGTTTTCCATACTATCCACAATCGGTACACCTGAAATTCGGTATTTACCCATTAAGTGTTCAGCATCGAAAACTTGGTGAGTAGGAGTTAAGAAGAATGGGTTTGTAATAACACCATTTTCAGAACGTTTTACTTTTTCAACTTGTTCCGCTTGCTCATCGATTCCCATATTTTTATGGATAATACCGATACCACCTTGGCGCGCCATAGCAATTGCCATTTTAGATTCTGTAACTGTATCCATACCCGCGCTGACCATAGGGATATTTAATTTAATCTTTGGTGTTAGTTGAACTGATAAATCAACATCTTTCGGCAAGACTTCTGAATGAGCTGGTACTAATAATACATCATCAAAAGTTAAACCTTCTTTGGCAAATTTAGATTCCCACATTTTGTAACTTCCTCCTATAGTTAAAAGAATATTAATTGTAAGATTAACAACGAGTCATGCTACTGTCAAGAAACTTATAAAAGAAAGACAATTCAGACTTTTAAATCTAGTAAAATTTATACGGAATTCTCCACTTTTAAGAGGAAATTTCTATAATTAATGTACAAATATTTGTTTTTAAAATTTTTTTCTTCGAGCAATAAACACACAATGAAAGACTATTTAAATAAATACAGTACTTATTTATTCTGAACAATTTTACACAAAAAAATGCACTAAAAGTTCTATTAAAGCGATTACAAATTTACTACAATCTTTTACAACATTCTAAAATACGCAAAAAAAAAACAGCCAGCTTCTGCTGACTGCTTTGTGTGCCTAGCGACGTCCTACTCTCACAGGGGGAAGCCCCCAACTACCATCGGCGCTAAAGAGCTTAACTTCCGTGTTCGGTATGGGAACGGGTGT
>NZ_JBIWDP010000013.1:0-8748 GCF_044762075.1 Lysinibacillus sp. NPDC097195
TACAGCTGTTAAACTTACAACTGCATCTGAACAAGGTGTAATCGGTAAAGAAGTAACTCTTAAAGCTACAGTAACAGTTCCAGAAGGCCAATCTAAAGAAAATGTTCCTGTGACTTTCAACATCGTTAACGATAAAAATACTAACGAAAAAATTGAAAAAGTAGCTTACACAAATGCTGAAGGCGTTGCTACTTATTCTTACACTCGTTATTATGCATCAGTTGATTCTGTAACTGCTTACGCAACAGATAAATCTACTGTATTCTCAAGTGCAAAAGTTTACTGGGCTAACGAAATTCAATTAGCTATCACAGAAAAAACTGCTGACACTGTATTATCAAACGGTGCTAAAAAAGTTTATGAAATCAATGCACCTCAAAAAGCTGGTCAATATGTATTTGTTGCATTCGAAAATAACCTTGGTGTAACAACTGACAAATTAACTCGTTCAGTATTTGTTGAAGGTACTGGTTTATGGACACAAAATTCAACAAATAATATCACAGAAACTCCTGCAACAACTGATCAATACCCATATGAAATTACAAACGGTGCTAACCGTGTAGTTCCTGTTTTACTTGATTCAAAAGGTAAAGCAAACTTAGTATTAAGCGGTACAAACGGTAAAGTTAAACCTGTAGTTTATGCTGGTGAATTAAAAACTAACTATAATTTCTACAACAACAATAACCCAGGTTCTAAAATTACTGATTTCGCAAACATTCTATACAGCCCAACAGCATTACAAGCAAAAGCTGCAGAAGTTTCATTTGAAATCAAACATACTTTAGGCTTAACTATTGAAGCTAAAGGTGTAGCGAACGCTGCAGTTGCTATTCCTGGAACAAAACAAACAGGTGGTCGTGATTACGTAGCTACTTATGTAGACAAAGATGGAAAACCAGCTAAAGCTGGCGATGTTGTATATGTTGCGCTTCCATATGATGCAAAACACGTTACTTATTTAGTTGATGCAGATGGTAATCAATTAACTCCTCATAGCCAAAAAGAAGGATACACTTACTATCAATTAGCAGTTAAAGGTAAAGAAGGTAAAGTTGAATTTACTGTTACTTCAGCTGATGAACAAGCATGGGCAGAACCATCAGTATTTATTAACAATGGTACTGGTCCAGATGCTAATAAAACATTCTTAGATGCATCGGATTTACAAGCTAAAGGTGCAGCTACTTACTTCACTAAAGAAATTCAATACCAAGCTGAATTAGAAGCACTTGATTCTAAAGGTGATGAAACTAAATCAGTATTAGCTGGTGGTTCTGAGTTTGTAGAATATAAATACAACTTACTTGACCAAAATGGTAAACCACGTGCATTTACATCTGCTACTAACGTATCATTTAATGTAACATCTGGTACAAGTGAATTAAAAGTAACTGGCGCTAATGAAGGCACTGTAACAGTTACTCCAGGTAATCCACGTACAGTAACAACTACAATTGCTGCTGGTGAATTATCTAAATCTATTAAAGTAACTTCTAATCAAGCTGGTTCAGTAACTGCATATGCAACAGCTTCACGTGTAGGTGCAGGAGTACTTCCATCTACTGATATGAAAACAGTTGTTTTTGCAGCTACATCTAATGTTGTAAAAACTGGTATTGTTACTAAGGTTGACAAGGAAGTTGTATACATTGACGGTATTCCATATAGCTTACTTGACGCATCTTACCTAAACAATGGTGCTGTAGTTCCTACATTAGCTGCTTTCAAAGCTGACTACTTAAAAGATGGTGCTACTGTAACTGTTTCTAAAGATTCAGAAGGTAAATTAACGTTTAACGTTACTGCTGTTGCTGGTTCAAATAATCCTGCGGGAGTATTAGCTGCTGTAAACAATGCCACTTCTTTAGATCAAGTTAAAGCAGCTTTAAGTACTGTAGAACAGTATCAAGCATTAACTTCTGCAGGTAAAGATCTGACAGCAAAAGCAATTTGGGCAAAAGTAAGTGTTGGTACTACGTTTGCAAACTATAATGCATTAGTAACTGATGCTGCTTTCGTTGCTCCAACCTTTACTGCTGCATATACAGTAGCTTCAGCTGGAACTCCAGTGACTCAAGCTACTATTACAGGTACTACAAACGGTACTTTAAAAATTGATTCAAATTCAAATTTAGCTGCTACAAACTATAATGGTTTGAAAGTTGAGTTAGTTGATGCTGATCAAACTACTACAACTACAACTGCTTCTTATGATGCAACATCTAAAACAGTTACTGTTGAATTAGCAGGTGTTACAACTGATGGTGTTTATGCTATAACTTCTACATTAGCAAATGTAAAAGCAGCTATCGAAGGATTAAAAGATGTTAATTTAAATGTTTCTGCAACTGATAATGATTTAACAAAATTAGCTCAAACAGAAGCTGCTGCTACATTAACTCTTGATAATGGTGTTGATAAAGTTGCTGCATCTAATGCTACGGTTGCTTTAACGTATACATCAGCTCCAGCAGTAACAGTAGGAGATAATGTATCATTCATCGTTGATACATCTGGTACAAAGGCTACAATTAGTGGTAGCGTTAAGTCTGTAGTAGGAAGTGTAGTTACAGTTGAATTTACTGTAGCCCCTACAATTACACCAGGTACTACTAAAATTGAAAAAGTTAAGGGTATTACAACTATTGACTTTAATGACATTAGCGCATCTGCAGTAATAATTAACTAATAACTAGTGTGAATAGCAATTTGCACAAATATTTCTAACAATTCTCTCCTTTTTATGAAAATAAATTGAGTGATGTTAGATAAAGAGAGTCCTTTGTGAGAGTAATCTCACATGGGGCTTTTCTTTTTAGTCCAATAATATTGGGGTATTCAAACTATTTAATTTTAAATGGACAAATACACACTTTTTTATACTTGAATTATTGGGGGCAGCTCCTTTATTCTATAGAACTTTTTTATAATTAAGTTAAACTTGGTAATAGCTATGTTTCTATATCCTTTAGACTCATGATGATGTATGATATTTGTTACCATCAAGGAGTGTTAAATGGGTTGCTGTACAGTGATGAATAACATGGTGTTAATCATTTGTAATAATGCTATTAAGGTGGTTCCGGAGAGTATTTAAATGTGGACAACAAAAAAACTCCAATCGTACAATAATATCAGGTCTAGTCAACCGATTTTGTACGAAAGGAGTTTAAATGAATAGTAAGAGTTTAGCACATACAACATGGAATTGTAAGTATCATATTGTCTTCGTACCGAAATATAGAAGGCAAGAAATTTATCGTCAAATCAAAGCTGAAATCGGAAGAATACTGCGGCAGCTGTGTGAAAGAAAAGGTGTAGAAATTGTTGAAGCCGCAGCTTGTCCAGATCATATCTACATGTTTGTGAAAATTCCTCCGAAACTAAGTGTTTCAACTTTCATGGGTTACTTAAAAGGGAAAAGTAGCGTTATGATTTTTGACCGGCATGCTCATTTAAAATACCAATTTGGTAATCGACAATTTTGGTGTCGAGGATACTTAGTGGATACAGTCATTCGAAATCGGAAAGTCATTCAAATGTATATTAAAAGACAATTACAAGAAGATATTCGTTATGATCAAATGTCAATAAATGAAATTATTGACCCTTTATTTGAGTAATTAAAACTCAGTCGCTCTAGCGGCTTGTTAAAAAGAGAATGATGGTTGGCAGACCTAACACCATGTCGGGAGACATGAGGTAGTAAGCTAGCGTTTCACGCGCCGAGAAACCCACCAGTTTTACTGGTGGGTTTTTATGCTGTTGAATCGTTATATTTACAATTATATTTGAATAAATATTCGCTGTTCAATGTCATTTCAACTTTGTCATAGCTGTTCTCAAATCATCTACTTTCAAATGTTGATAGCGAGCAGTGGAACGAGAGTCAGTATGGCCTAATAAAGTAGCGATATAATGTTGGTCTACGCCAAGTAGTGTTAAATGTGTTGCGGTACAATGACGGATAACATGGGGAGTTAAACGTTTTGTAATATTGCATTGTGCACCGATTTTTTTCAGTTTAATACGGATTTCGACACCGCTAACGGGCATGTTCCGACTTACGGGAGAAGGGAATAAATAGTCTGAGCCGTTATCTTTTGTTTTGTGTAAATAATCCTTCAATATTTGGCATAATTTCGGATGTAAAGGTAAATGAAGATCTCGTCCGCCTTTAATCCGTGGGAAGTATATTTTATTGTTTTTTATATCTACGTTTTCCTTTAGTAATGTTCGAGCAGCTGTTATTCTGGAACCTGTATAATATAATAAGCTGATTAATACATAGTAAAACTCAGAGTATTCTTTGGCTGTAGACAATACTAATGCCATTTCATCCATATCTAATATTTCGGGTAAAGGGATGTAAACATTTCGAGTCGATATGCCGGTTGTTGGGTCGACTTTAAAGTCTAACTCGATAACAAGATATTTGAAAAATGCTTTTAAACCGTAAAAATACCGATTAATAGAGTTAGGTTTATAATCTTGGTTACCTAGAAAATCTAGATATTCTAAGATATCATCTTTCGATATTTCTTCTGTTAAGATGTGACCATCATATAATTGGTAAATAAATGATGAGAATTTTTTTATATCATTGTCATAGCCGATAATGGTTTCTTCTGAATAATACTTTCTTTTTAAATGTTGCAGAAATTTTTTTGAGTACTTAGGTAAATCAAAGTCTGAATGGATAATCAAAGAGATATCAGCTCCTTAGCTAATGTTTTCTTGTATGTCTTGTAGTGCATTATGCTGATCGTAATTATGAACAAACCAATTTAGTTTTGTATCACAGTAGTTTAACTCCAAAGAAAGTAACTCTTTCGTTACTAAATATTGATGTTGTTGCCGATAGGACATATTAGGACTTAGCCATAGTATATTTACTATTTTCTGAGGTTCACTAATGTGCTGTAAGTTTTCTTCTGTCTGATAGAAAATCGAGCAATCACCTAACCAGCTTTCAAAAAGCGTTCGCTGTTTTCGATCGCTATATAATAGCTGAAGTTGCAATACATTATGCTCTACAACTAATTGAAAATATAATTGCTCATTGTGTAAGTTAATATAGCCCAAGTAGTTTTTTATATTTGTCTGCGGTTCTTCACTTTCTGAAAACCAATCATTTTTTATTTTCGAGATGTATTTTTTTATATCCGCAATATCGTATGGCGTTAGTAAATTGTAAAGTGCCTGTTGAGTTTGCTCCTTAAAGTCCTCAATAATGGAAGAACGAAAATCCTCATTTAATTTCATCAATAAACTATTTAATTCCATCATCTCATCTGTTAGTAGGGGAGGCTCTACTATTTGGCTAGGGTTTTCTATTTGTAATTGTAGTTCAGCTAATTCTGCATAGGGCACTTCAAAAAATTCCGCATACTTTTTCAATACTTTTTCAGAGGCATTTCTTGAGCCTTTTTCAATAAAACCTACATAACTATGCGAAATGCCTAATAAATCAGCTAACCCTGCAATCGTTAAATGATGCTTATGGCGGAGTCGTTTTAAGCGATTTCCTAGAGCGATGGCTTGACCTTGTTTGTTCACCATTTTCACTCCCCTCTATATTAATGTTGAAACTATGCAATACATTGCGAGGGATTTATGTGTTATTTAATGATGCACTATATTGGATAATTTCAATAACAGGATTTATATACTTTATTTATATTGTAGGTGAAAAAGAAAACCCCATGTATTGCTGTAAACAAGACATGGGTTTTCATTTTCACTCATTTACTAGATTAATCAGTTTGCAATAGTAACTATTTACTAGCAGATTTCATACCATATTCTACTTTTGAAATAAATGTTTCTATTGCTTGATTGAAAACTGCTTCTGCCCTATATAAAGTAGTCGTTGTTGCATCAGACTTTTCTAGCTCAGCTTTAGCTATTTTATATGCTTCAACAAATTCTTTAGCATCTTTTAGCTGAACAAATAGTTCCTCATCGGTAACATCAGATTTTTTTGTACTATCGGCATATACTTTTGGATTAATGTCACCAACTTTAACAATATCGCCAACAGCTAAATTGCCATCTTTATCTGCAATAGTTAGATTAACTTTATCAATTAAAACTCTTATTGCTTCTTTAGCCGCTGCTAAATCAGCATCCGCTTTTATTAATACAGATTTTTTGAATTCTTGTGATCTTTGAATTCCATCTGTAGTTGTTGTATCAACGTAAGTGAATGTCACGTCTCCATTTTGCGTGATATTCACTATCGATTGGAATTTACCTGTATTCACACCTGTTTCAGTGAATGTTAATGTAATATCTTGATCTGCATATTTAGCAGCGACCGTAAATGATTCGGCTGTTGTTGCAGATTTATTTAAATCAGCATCACTAATTTCAATCGTTAATTGGTAGTCAGTAGAAGATGATGTAATTGTCGCATTTTCTAAACCTTTGTTAGCTGAAATACCTGGCGTTACAGCAGAACCGCCTACTGTAACTGTAGTACTTGGGTTATTTGCTGTAATGGATTTATAAGTTGAACCAGCCGCTAATGTTAATTGTGTTACATTAGCCCCAACAATCACTGCATTATTCGAAGTACCTTCAAGTGCTATTCTTTGTACCCCATTACCAGAGATGATGATGTTACCGTTTAATGTGCCGTTTGTATTGACGAATCTAGCATTGCTATCCGTAATTGTAATATCACCAGTAATTGTACCAGCATTAATAAATGAAGAACCTGCTACATCGATAATGTTGACACCACCGGTAATTGTAGCTGTGTTATTAATATGGGCATTTGGAGCATTGACAGTTAATCCACCTGCTATCGTACCTGATAAATTGATTGTGATTGCTTTATCTGTGTTAATTGTTAAACCGCCAGTAGTAATATCTAATTTAAAATTCGTTTCTCCATTCGCAAGTGCTTGGTTGAATGAAGCTTGCGATTTAATAGGAGTTGGATTAGTTTCCGTACCAGTACCATTATTTCTATTATTTAAAATATATTTACCATCAGAAGTTAATGTAGCTGTTACTTCGTCACCATTAGATAAGGCAGCCTCAAATGTATTGTAATCTACTTGTGTACCAGCAATTTGGTATTGTGCTACATCAGCTGAATCGTAAGAATATGTGAAAGCGGCATTTGTAATTGCATTTTGAATTACAAACGTTTTTGTAGCCTTGTTGATAGATATGATATTACCAGTAGCGATTGCAGCCGTTGAAGATCTAGTAAATGTCACTGTTGCAGCTTGAGTAGGAATGAATCCACTTGCGCCTGTAACATTGACAGTCACTGTATCTGGGCTATCTGTCGTTACTCGTACAACTGCTTTACCATTACTATCAGATGTGACTTTATATGTTTTAGTGCTGCCTAGGTTTTGGAAGGCATTTAATACAGTGCCATTGATATCTTTTACAGTAGCATTACCAAACGTTGAAGATACATCAAATGCTAATTCATACGTAAACGTGTTGTTCGCAGCATTTAAATTTGGACGGTAAGGGAAGCCGTTTTGATCTACTGCTTGGTAAGTAATATATGCATCTGTACCAACAGTGGCAGACTTAATTTCTCTTCCATCTTTATCTGTTACTTCTAATTTAGCATTGGAAACTGTAGCTGGCTTGAAGTATGTGACATCTGCTACTACCTGTATGTCCGCTTTATCAAGCTCAACCGGTGATGTTTTACCAGCTGTATTTAAGAACACAGTTGGTTTGACAAAAGTTGTTGCTCCATGACCAGCTACACGGAATGTCGCTTTACCTTCTTTGCCAACTTTGATTGCTTTAACAGTACCTTTCGTCACTTTTGAAAAGGCCTCTCTAGCAGTAGTGAAGTAAACGTCGCCGTTAATATTACCATCTTCAAATGCTACATAAGCAGTTGTTCCTTCTGGCGCTAATTTCCCATCTTTGTCCGTTACAGTCACTGTATACGTACGGCCACCAATAGAATTCTCATTATATGCTTTCCCTACAGTTGCAAGACCTAAGAATGACTCAGCCGAATCAGCTACACCTTCTGCTACTACAGAAATTGCTAATCTATCAAGTCGAGTAAATTTAACAGTTGGTGCTTCGGCTTGCAATGCTAGTTTAGAATACGAGTTATTAACAGGTGTTGTAGGTGCATTGACGGATGATGGTAAATAGACGATTGGTGTTGCAGATAAGTTAGAACCGTAAATTGTAAATGTTGCTTCACCATTTGCATTTGTTTGCACTGTGGCAAAAACATCGCGACCTGTAGTTAATTCGTAAGGTGTTACAAATGAGCTTGAGTTGTGGTTTTGCACAAATACATTCGTAATTTTATCTGGCGCAACTTTGATGTTTTCTTTAATTGCAATATAGTAAGTTGTATTTTTCGCACCAGTTACTTTGTATGATTTTTTTGCGTTGTTTGCTAATTCATTACCAGTTGTGATTTCTGAAACTGCTAATTGAATTTTATCTGCCCAGTAAACTTTACCGCTAGATACGACAGAAGCTCGGTTGATTGAATACGCCGCAACTGTGTCTTCTGAATCGTAGTAACGAGTGTATGAATATGATGCAACGCCATCAGCGTTTGTATAAGCTACTGTTTCAATTTTTTCATTCGTTGTTTTATTGTTGACGATATTGAACGTTACCGGAATACCAGATTTATCTTGCCCTTCTGGCACTGTTACTTGTGCTCTTAAAGTTACTTCATTACCGATGACTCCTTGTACTGAAGCTGTTGTCATTTCGATTTTTGTT
>NZ_JBIWDP010000014.1:0-5632 GCF_044762075.1 Lysinibacillus sp. NPDC097195
GGGGAAGCCCCCAACTACCATCGGCGCTAAAGAGCTTAACTTCCGTGTTCGGTATGGGAACGGGTGTGACCTCTTTGCCATCATCACTAGACTATGTTGGACCTTCAATACACTGCGTATTACTGCATCAGCTGCTCTCGTCCAATCACTAGATTGCTTCTTTGTTCTACTGGTGTGTTAAAGTTCTCATTGGTTTCAATATACATTGTATTTTAAAACCTTTATGTATTTTGTTTTGAAGTTGTTTACCTGTCCTTCAAGACAAGAATTATTGTATAACGTTTATCAACATAATGCAACAGTTTTTTATAAAAAAAAGAAATTATTACTTTTTGAAGATATTTTTGTTGTGTAAGAGAAATAATTGCTCTGCTATTTATTATAGCAATTGTTTTTTCAAAAGAAAACAATTTATTTCTATCAAAGATAAATTGTTTTGCATATTAACCATTCCTATTCGATATTTTCCCTCTCATCTAATACAACTGCCCTTTTGGCGATTGAGGAAGTAGAGCTCTTTCGCCTAAAAGCAGTTTTCTTAAGTACAACAAGCATGTTCTACTAATATGCTAAGCACATATTGCTTGTTACTTAGTATTGAAACAACCTTATAGCTTAGCTGAAATTGTCGGATACGATAGGCAAAATAAAGCTGGAGGCATTTAAAATCTATTTGCTAATACTAATTTAGTATTTTACTAAAATATTAGTAAGAGCGGCGAGTACTTGGTCGATTTCTTGGAATGTTGTAGTTGGGCCGAAGGATATTCTAAAAAATCGACGTGCCTCCTCCATCGTATAACCCATTGATAAAATTGCTTTCGTTCCCGATTCACTGTGTATATCACAGGCACTACCAGTTGAAATACAAATGCCCTTTTCATTTAACTTTAATAGCACATATTGCCCTTCCACATTGTCCATCATTAACCCGCATATAGTAGGCAGTTGCTCCTTGCTTTCAGTTAGTCGACAAGCAGGAGGCAATTTCCCCTTGAAATATTGACGTAGCGCTTCATAATGTTGACGCTCATAGTGATAGTTCTCGATGGCTGTCGCAAATGCCACAATGGCAGGTGTATCTATAGTGCCCCCCCGTAAGCCGCGTTCATGTGTAACACCAGGTGTTAATGCTGGAACACGAATCTTTGGATTTATATAAACAGCACCACAGCCCTTTGGTCCTCCTATTTTATGAGCAGATAGTGTCAGCGCATCTACGTATGCACTAAAGGAATCTATTGATAACTTACAATAGGACTGCACACAATCAACATGAAAAAATATATTTTCACAATGGGCTATTCTTGCAATTTCTTTCACAGGTTGGATAGAACCTATTTCAGAGTTCACATGTTGAATGGTTATGAGTGCTGTATCTTCTCTTATCGCCTCTCGCACTTGCTCTACATGAATACATCCATCTAGCTGTAAAGGTAATTTCGTAACGGTAAACCCCATTTTTTCCAGAGTATTTAGTGCTGCATGAACAGATGTATGTTCTGCTTGCGATGATATAATATGCTGCCCTTTTTTTGAAGCCAGTGCCAGGGACAAAATTGATAGTAGATTGCCCTCTGTTCCGCTTCCAGTAAAAATAATTCCATTCTTGTCAACTCCGAGAGTCTTTGCAACAATCTCCCTCGCTTGCTCAACAAAATAATGTGCTTGACCTCCTAAATCATGTAAGCTCGCACTATTTCCATAATAACGTTGTGCTATATCACAATAAGCCTGAAGCGCTCTCGGCGACATAGGCGATGTAGCTGCAAAATCCATGTAAATCATCAAATTCTCCCTTTCTCGTCATCAAGTCTTGTTTTCCTTTTTATTTTATGTAAAGATATGTGTCAAGACAACTGTAAAGAAGGTATACCTATGGATGTAAAGACAGACGTACTTATTATTGGTAGTGGCATTGCGTCACTTCAAGCTGCACGACTACTTGGACAGCATTTTCAAGTACAAATTGTTACTAAATCCTCTGTCCAAATGAGTAGCTCTTATCGTGCACAAGGAGGCATAGCAGTCGTTACTAGTCCTGATGATCATACAAATTTGCATATTGCAGATACATTGGCGGCAGGTGAATATCATCATGAACATCGATATGTTGAATCACTTGTAAAAGAAGGAAAAGTAATAATGCAGCAATTTTTAGCCGAAGGATTACCAATCGACCGGCAAGAGAACGGAGAACCTGCCCTCGGCTTAGAAGGAGCACATAGCCATCATCGAATTTTACATGCGGGGGGCGATCGTACTGGTCAACTAATGATTGATTACTTACTTCTGCATCTTCCTTCTACTATTCAAATAAATTGCAATGAAATGGCTTTTGAATTGTTAGTGAATACGAATGGTGCATGCATTGGTGTAGTAACAAAAAGCGAAAAAGGAATTAAACGTTATTTTGCCCATCATATCATTCTTGCAACAGGTGGTGCCGGTGCTCTTTATCCAAGCACCTCTAACTACCCTACAAACACTGGAGACGGTATTGCCTTAGCCTATCGCGCTGGTGCTGCCATTAGTGATATGGAATTTATGCAATTTCATCCAAGTTTATTATGGTGTAATGGCAAGGCTAAAGGATTAGTTTCGGAGGCTGTGAGGGGGGCTGGTGGCATTTTTGTTAATGCTAGGCGACAACCGATTATGGCAGGTGTACATCCATTGCTTGATTTAGCTCCACGCCATGTAACGGCTCATACATTGTATCGTCAACGCGCTGCGGGGCATGAAACCTTTATTGATATTACAAATATTGCGCATTTCGAAGATAAATTCCCTACTATTGCAAAACTTTGCATCGAAAATGATATTGATTTACAAAATGGTTTAATTCCTGTAGCCCCAGGCAGTCATTTTTTAATGGGCGGTGTAATTGCCGATGATAGAGGGAGAACTTCCATTCCAAACCTCTATGCTGTTGGCGAAGTGGCATGTACAGGCGTTCATGGTGCGAACCGTTTAGCTAGCAATTCATTACTCGAAGGCCTTACATTTGGTCAAAAAATGGCGCAATTTATTATAGAAACAGGTTGTAACCAAACAAATTTCATGCTTGCTGTAGCAAATCGTCAACATGCAATGCCAACGCTCCTAGCAAAAGATCAGTTACAACAAGCAATGATGCATTCATTGGGCATCGTACGAAATCCTGACGATATGCAGCGCTTAATAGCACAACTGCCTACATTACAAAATTTACTTCAAGTAAATATTATGGACTTACCGCAACAGCAACTAGAACTTTATATGATGCATATTGTTGCATCGTTAATGGTACACGCTGCGCTGACACGAACTGAAACACGTGGAGCACATATTCGTTCTGATATGCCTAACAATGAAGCCGCTTGGACACAAAGCTGGATTATTTTTCAACAAGGACAAATGAAAGTGAGGAATTCATTATATGAATATCATCAAACTCGAGGAAATGCTCAAACAATTTTTTAATGAGGACTTAGGAGATGGGGATTTATCGAGCGAATTTATCTTTTCAGTTGAGCAAAAAGGAGCCTTTTCCTTTTATGCAAAAGATAATGGTATTTTTTGCGGAACCCCTATTATCGAACATGGTTTTCGATTACTCGATCCTTCCATGCATATAACCATGCATAAAAATGATGGTGATAACGTCAATTACGGCGATCTTCTCGCAGTTATAAATGGCCCTCTTCAAAAATTATTAATCGGTGAGCGAGTAATTTTAAATCTCATTCAACGCATGTCTGCAATTGCAACTGCTGCCAATATTGCTGTACGTGAAACAATAGGAACATCAGCAAAAATTTGTGATACGCGCAAAACGGTTCCAGGTTTACGTATGCTCGACAAATATGCTGTTCGAATTGGTGGTGCTTATAATCATCGAAGTGGCTTATACGATGCGATTATGCTTAAAGATAATCATATTGCTTTTGCAGGCAGCATTACAGAAGCCGTACAAACCATTCGTAAAAAAATTGGGCATACGGTAAAAATTGAAGTAGAAATAGAAACAAAGGCTCAATTAGAAGAAGCCGTTTTAGCAGGAGCAGACATTATTATGTTCGATAATCGTACACCTGAAGAAATTCGTGCTTGGCTTCCATCTGTGCCCACCCATATCGTGACCGAAGCTTCTGGAGGTATTACAATAGATAATCTCCATGCTTATGCAAAATCAGGTATTCAATGGATTTCACTAGGTGCCCTAACTCATTCTGTAAAAGCTTTTGATATTAGCGCACTTGCCCAACTGAAAGGAGAACAAACACTTGTCCATCACTAATTTACTGCAACAAACTTCACTACTGCCTGAACAGTACCGAACATTACCAATAGCCGAGATGGAGTCTCGAATTCTAGCTATTAAAAAGAAATTAGGTAATAAGCTTTTTATACCTGGGCATCACTATCAAAAAGATGAAGTGATTCAGTTTGCTGATGCTACAGGAGATTCTTTACAGCTAGCTCAAATATCTGCAGCCAATAAAGAAGCCGAGCATATCGTTTTTTGTGGTGTACATTTTATGGCAGAAACAGCCGATATGCTAACTACCGACCAACAACATGTCTACTTACCAGATATGCGTGCAGGTTGTTCAATGGCTGATATGGCAAATATTTATCAAACCGAACAAGCATGGACCATTTTACAACAACTTTTCGGAGATACCATTTTGCCGCTAACATATGTCAATTCAACTGCTGCAATTAAAGCATTTACTGGACGTCATGGTGGTGCTTGTGTAACATCCTCCAATGCAAAAAAGATGGTACAATGGGCATTTTCACAAAAGCAACGTATTTTATTTCTGCCAGATCAACATTTAGGAAGAAATACAGCGTTCGACTTAGATGTACCGCTTGAGCATATGGCCGTTTGGAATCCACATACGAATAGGCTTGAAACAGATCAATCGCCAGAAAATATTCAAGTAATATTATGGAAAGGGCATTGTTCAGTTCATGAAGGTTTTACAGTGCAACATACAGCAATGGTTCGCCAAGCACACCCGACTATGCGCATTATCGTGCATCCAGAATGTAGCCGTGAAGTGGTAGCTGCTGCAGATGATGCAGGCTCAACAAAATATATTATTGATACGATTAATAATGCTCCAAGCGGATCATCATGGGCAATTGGAACAGAAATGAATTTAGTAAACCGCATTATCAAACAGCATCCAGATAAACATATTATCTCTTTAAACAAAAACTTTTGCCCTTGTCTGACAATGAATCGTATTGACCTTCCACATTTACTATGGTCACTTGAAAGCATTGAGCAAGGAAAACCTCATAATCGAATTCAAGTAGATGTATCAACGGCTAAAGAAGCTCTTAGTTCCCTTGAAAGAATGTTATTACTTAGTTAAGCAAGCAAGAGCTCAGACAATAAAGATACTCTTGTATATAGAGATAAAGCAAAAAAGTGTTAGATTGACTTCAATCAATCTAACACTTTTCACTTTATATTTGCTAAATTATATTTTTCCTAAAAAAAACACAACTAATGTGAATCCACATCAGTTGTGTTTTAATATGACCCCTACGGGATTCGAACCCGTGTTACCGCCGTGAAAGGGCGGTGTCTTAACCGCTTGACCAAGGGGCCAATGGCGGAGAAGGAGGGATT
>NZ_JBIWDP010000015.1:0-2931 GCF_044762075.1 Lysinibacillus sp. NPDC097195
GGTTAAGTTATTAAGGGCGCACGGCGAATGCCTTGGCACTAGGAGCCGAAGAAGGACGGCACTAACACCGATATGCTTCGGGGAGCTGTAAGTGAGCTTTGATCCGGAGATTTCCGAATGGGGGAACCCACTACGTTTAATCGCGTAGTATCTTGACGTGAATACATAGCGTCTTGAAGGCAGACCCAGGGAACTGAAACATCTAAGTACCTGGAGGAAGAGAAAGAAAAATCGATTCCCTGAGTAGCGGCGAGCGAAACGGGAAGAGCCCAAACCAAGAGGCTTGCCTCTTGGGGTTGTAGGACACTCTATACGGAGTTACAAAGGAATGAGTTAGATGAAGCGACTTGGAAAGGTCCGCCAGAGCAGGTAAAAGCCCTGTAGTCGAAAGTTTATTCCCTCCAGAGTGGATCCTGAGTACGGCGGAACACGTGAAATTCCGTCGGAATCCGGGAGGACCATCTCCCAAGGCTAAATACTACCTAGTGACCGATAGTGAACCAGTACCGTGAGGGAAAGGTGAAAAGCACCCCGGAAGGGGAGTGAAAGAGATCCTGAAACCGTGTGCCTACAAGTAGTTAGAGCCCGTTAATGGGTGATAGCGTGCCTTTTGTAGAATGAACCGGCGAGTTACGATTACGTGCGAGGTTAAGCTTTAGAAGGCGGAGCCGCAGCGAAAGCGAGTCTGAATAGGGCGAATTAGTACGTGGTCGTAGACCCGAAACCAGGTGATCTACCCATGTCCAGGGTGAAGGTGAGGTAACACTTACTGGAGGCCCGAACCCACGCACGTTGAAAAGTGCGGGGATGAGGTGTGGGTAGCGGAGAAATTCCAATCGAACTTGGAGATAGCTGGTTCTCTCCGAAATAGCTTTAGGGCTAGCCTCGTGATGAGAATACTGGAGGTAGAGCACTGTTTGGACTAGGGGGCCATCCCGGTTTACCGAATTCAGACAAACTCCGAATGCCAGATATTTATACACGGGAGTCAGACTGCGAGTGATAAGATCCGTAGTCAAAAGGGAAACAGCCCAGACCACCAGCTAAGGTCCCAAAGTAATCGTTAAGTGGAAAAGGATGTGGCGTTGCACAGACAACCAGGATGTTGGCTTAGAAGCAGCCATCATTTAAAGAGTGCGTAATAGCTCACTGGTCGAGTGACGCTGCGCCGAAAATGTATCGGGGCTAAACGATTCACCGAAGCTGTGGATTGACATCTACGATGTCAGTGGTAGGAGAGCGTTCTAAGTGCGTTGAAGTCAGACCGGAAGGACTGGTGGAGCGCTTAGAAGTGAGAATGCCGGTATGAGTAGCGAAAGACGGGTGAGAATCCCGTCCACCGTATGACTAAGGTTTCCTGAGGAAGGCTCGTCCGCTCAGGGTTAGTCGGGACCTAAGCCGAGGCCGATAGGCGTAGGCGATGGACAACAGGTTGATATTCCTGTACCACCTCCTCACCGTTTGAGAAATGGGGGGACGCAGTAGGATAGGGTAAGCGCGCCGTTGGTTGTGCGCGTCCAAGCAGTAAGGCGTGTGTGTAGGCAAATCCGCACACTGTAACGTTGAGCTGTGATGGCGAGTCCGTATGGACGAAGTTCCTGATTTCACACTGCCAAGAAAAGCCTCTATCGAGGTGAGAGGTGCCCGTACCGCAAACCGACACAGGTAGTCGAGGAGAGAATCCTAAGGTGTGCGAGAGAACTCTCGTTAAGGAACTCGGCAAAATGACCCCGTAACTTCGGGAGAAGGGGTGCTCTTGAGCGTGCAAGCGCATGAGAGCCGCAGTGAATAGGCCCAGGCGACTGTTTAGCAAAAACACAGGTCTCTGCAAAACCGTAAGGTGACGTATAGGGGCTGACGCCTGCCCGGTGCTGGAAGGTTAAGAGGAGTGGTTAGCGCAAGCGAAGCTGCGAATTGAAGCCCCAGTAAACGGCGGCCGTAACTATAACGGTCCTAAGGTAGCGAAATTCCTTGTCGGGTAAGTTCCGACCCGCACGAAAGGCGTAACGATCTGGGCACTGTCTCAACGAGAGACTCGGTGAAATTATAGTACCTGTGAAGATGCAGGTTACCCGCGACAGGACGGAAAGACCCCGTGGAGCTTTACTGTAGCCTGATATTGAATTTTGGTACAACTTGTACAGGATAGGTAGGAGCCAGAGATCTCGGAGCGCCAGCTTCGAAGGAGGCGTCGGTGGGATACTACCCTGGTTGTATTGAAATTCTAACCCATGCCCCTTAGCGGGGCAGGAGACAGTGTCAGGCGGACAGTTTGACTGGGGCGGTCGCCTCCTAAAAGGTAACGGAGGCGCCCAAAGGTTCCCTCAGAATGGTTGGAAATCATTCGTAGAGTGTAAAGGCACAAGGGAGCTTGACTGCGAGACCTACAAGTCGAGCAGGGTCGAAAGACGGGCTTAGTGATCCGGTGGTTCCGCATGGAAGGGCCATCGCTCAACGGATAAAAGCTACCCCGGGGATAACAGGCTTATCTCCCCCAAGAGTCCACATCGACGGGGAGGTTTGGCACCTCGATGTCGGCTCATCGCATCCTGGGGCTGTAGTCGGTCCCAAGGGTTGGGCTGTTCGCCCATTAAAGCGGTACGCGAGCTGGGTTCAGAACGTCGTGAGACAGTTCGGTCCCTATCCGTCGTGGGCGTAGGAAATTTGAGAGGAGCTGTCCTTAGTACGAGAGGACCGGGATGGACACACCGCTGGTGTACCAGTTGTCTTGCCAAAGGCATCGCTGGGTAGCTATGTGTGGACGGGATAAGTGCTGAAAGCATCTAAGCATGAAGCCCCCCTCAAGATGAGATTTCCCATTACGCAAGTAAGTAAGATCCCTCAAAGACGATGAGGTAGATAGGTTCGAGGTGGAAGTGTGGTGACACATGGAGCTGACGAATACTAATCGATCGAGGACTTAACCAAAAA
>NZ_JBIWDP010000016.1:0-1743 GCF_044762075.1 Lysinibacillus sp. NPDC097195
ATAAATATTAACTATATAGGATCTATGAATGCGAATGAAGAATGGAGGTAATCGCATTTGTAATTCTTTAAGTGTAATACTTGTTTTAAATTGATCTGTCTCTACATAAAACCATGTTCTTTTTTGAAGGCTTTCAATATAAGAAATTTTATCAATTGCGACTGGGTTCCATTCTTCATCTCTTTACCAGTTAAAAATTGAAATACTAACCTATTATAAGGGACCTTGTTATTGAAGGTGAGAAGTGTTAAACAAACGGTTTTTTTATAACAATATTGCTTTTTACAATTAGTTAATATATGAGGGACAACATCATACATATATTGCTGATTTTATTAATGTATAGCAGACTACACTTAGTGAAAGTAGTGCTAAGGAGGAAGATGCTATTTTAGAAAGGAGAGATGCAATTGATGAATGGGATAAACGAAAATAATTTTAATACAGTAAAATATTTATTTTTCCCTAGCGCAATCATTTGTAGAGCACAAGTGAGGTAGAATTCGACAAAGTTAATTTTTTAAGTTCTAATCTCTTTACTAGTATCCTATAATGTAACGATTACTTTAAAAAGGAGAGGGAATTTTGTGGATTGATGGCGTTTTCTCTGGTGGAGGATTAAAGGGGTTTGCATTAGTTGGCGCGTATCAAGTACTGGAAGCAGAAAATTTCCATTTTAAACGAGTTGCAGGAACAAGTGCTGGCGCTATTTTAGCTGCCTTTATTGCTGCAGGTTATAGTGGGAAAGAAATTGAATGTATGCTTGAAGAGTTAGATGTACCTTCACTATTAGACCCTAGAAAAACATTTTTACCAATGCCGTTTATGAAATGGATTAATGTTTATAACCATTTAGGTTTGTATAAAGGAAAAGCATTAGAAAAATGGTTTTCTCAAAAATTAGCAGATAAAGGGGTTTATACTTTTGCAGATCTACCTAAAGGTTCATTAAAATTGGTAGCTTCCGATTTATCGAATGGTAGAATTATAGTTTTGCCTGATGATCTTCACAAATATCAGATTGATGCCAATAAGTTTTCTGTTGCTTGTGCATTGCGTATGAGTTGTGGCATTCCATTTTTCTTTGAACCAGTAACTTTAAAAACTGGCAAGGGTGAATCTGTCGTTGTTGATGGAGGGGTTTTAAGTAATTTTCCCTTATGGATATTTGATGATAAAGAAGGAAGAAAAAAACGACCAGTCCTAGGTCTTAAATTAAGTAGAAGTAGTGAGGAACAATGTCCACAAGAAATAAAGAATGGATTGAATTTATTTGAAGCGCTGTTTGCAACTATGAAAGGAGCACATGATGAAAGATATATTTCAAGAAGACACGAAAAAGATATTGTCTTTATTCCAGTAGATGATTATAGCGCTACTCAATTTGATTTAAATGAAGAAACTAAGGAAACATTATTAGAGATAGGGAGAAATCGTACAATTCAATTCTTAAAAACTTGGCCAAGGTTTAGAATATAGAACTTAAAAAAATGATAAAAAACTATTGACCACTTATATAATAGGTGTTATTATATAAAAGTTACTGTTACAACTAGCAACTATGAAAAAATAAAAACGAAATAAACGTTTGACATTATTTCAGAAACATGTTATTATATAAAAGTTAACTCTTACAAAACAGTTAACAAAATGAACCTTGAAAACTGAACAAGCAAAACGTAATCAATATAGTTTCTGAGCTAACTTCGGTTAGCGAACGAAACAAAAATTTTGGACATCAAA
>NZ_JBIWDP010000018.1:0-1090 GCF_044762075.1 Lysinibacillus sp. NPDC097195
TCACACCCGTTCCCATACCGAACACGGAAGTTAAGCTCTTTAGCGCCGATGGTAGTTGGGGGCTTCCCCCTGTGAGAGTAGGACGTCGCTAGGCATAATACCCAGGAGGATTAGCTCAGCTGGGAGAGCATCTGCCTTACAAGCAGAGGGTCGGCGGTTCGAGCCCGTCATCCTCCACCATATGCCGGTTTAGCTCAGCAGGTAGAGCAACTGACTTGTAATCAGTAGGTCGTGGGTTCGATTCCTATAGCCGGCACCATTTTTTGAGCCATTAGCTCAGTTGGTAGAGCATCTGACTTTTAATCAGAGGGTCGAAGGTTCGAGTCCTTCATGGCTCACCATTTAATTACCAACAATAATATGCGGGTGTGGCGGAATTGGCAGACGCACTAGACTTAGGATCTAGCGCCGCGAGGCGTGGGGGTTCGACTCCCTTCACCCGCACCATTTATATTTCAAATTCATAATTGCCAGGATAAATAATCTTATGCACATGCGGAAGTAGTTCAGTGGTAGAACACCACCTTGCCAAGGTGGGGGTCGCGAGTTCGAACCTCGTCTTCCGCTCCAAATGTGCCGGGGTGGCGGAACTGGCAGACGCACAGGACTTAAAATCCTGCGGTAGGTGACTACCGTGCCGGTTCGATTCCGGCCCTCGGCACCATTTTTTTAAAAACAAGCGCCCGTAGCTCAATTGGATAGAGCGTCTGACTACGGATCAGAAGGTTGTGGGTTCGACTCCTGCCGGGCGCGCCAATAAATGAACGGGAAGTAGCTCAGCTTGGTAGAGCACTTGGTTTGGGACCAAGGGGTCGCAGGTTCGAATCCTGTCTTCCCGACCATTTCCTAAAAATCAATTTATGGGGCCTTAGCTCAGCTGGGAGAGCGCCTGCCTTGCACGCAGGAGGTCAGCGGTTCGATCCCGCTAGGCTCCACCAATTTCAATAAATGAACCTTGAAAACTGAACAAGCAAAACGTAATCAATATAGTTTCCGAGCTAACTTCGGTTAGTGAACGAAACAAAAATTTTGGACATCAAAATTGATGCCAGCAAAACAATTTGAGCTAATCAAATTTCTTTTATGGAGA